>JADKIH010000026.1 GCA_016721305.1 Bacteroidota bacterium | reverse complement strand
AAATGGACGGATATACATTATATAGTCTCCAAAATAGCCCGGAGCAGTGCTAATCGACACAAATGGAACAACTTGGCTATAACTGGTCAAATCTTAACGGCGGAACGGGTTATAGCGTATTCAGCCCGGGGAAATTGATTCGTAGCGTCTCGAACGCGGGAAACTTTTTCCGAGGAGGAATTCACCGGTCGAGTGCAAGAAGGTACGTGGTAACGGCGTCATTTGTGGGAATTCGCGTGTACCTTTCAACCATCGTACGGTATGCGTACTATGATATTTGCCTAATGCCAAACGGAAACGTACTTTGATTTCATATGAATTGGAAACCGCTTCGGGAGGTATTATAACGTTGCTTCTGTACTGCATGTGATGTGGCTCCGATAAAATTGTGAAGTTAACCGAGTGGATTAAATGGTGGTAACATCGCTTGGGAATGGCATGTATGGATCATCTTGTTCAAAAATATCGATTCAACAAAGATAATTTTCAAAACACTAATTATAGACCATCCGTGATTATTAAACAACAATTACCAGACAGAAAATTTGGTACAGCCGCGATGGTAATCGGACTGGTTGCACATGAATGGAATTGATTACAATCCGGTTCTCGATCAAATCGTTTTCAGCTCACACAATCTCAATCAGATTTTTGTAATCGATCATAGCACAACTACTGCAGAAGCTGCTTCTCACAGTGGTGGTAACTCGGGACATGGTGGCGATTTTTTGTATCGTTGGGGAAATCCGATTTCTTACGATGCCTCAGGTTTGCAAATGTTGAATGTTGTTCACGACGCGCATTGGGTTCCGCAAGATTGTCCACGTGCAAATAGTTTGGTTGCATTCAATAACAATGGTGTCTCCAACAATCAATCTGCTGTCGATTTTGTAATTCCCTCTCATACGACGGATATAATTACACTTATTCGTCCGGCACCGCTTATCAGCCAACGTCTTATTCACTTCGCCATACGTGTAACGGGCACAGCTCTAATATGGCAAGTTCAGAACAATTGCCGAATGGAAATATGCTCGTAGCTATGGCAACAGCCGGAACAATTTATGGTAAGTCGACTCAAACGGAACGACTCTTTTTCTGTAACACTTTCGGGTAATGTTCCCCAAGCGCATCATTATTCGGCTTGCTATATCAGTGCACCATGCCTCCGACTCCGGCAATCACTCAAAATGGCGGCACACTTACTTCAGATGCCGGTTTATCTCTATCAATGGTATGATAACGGCGTACCTATTATGGCGCAACAAATCAGTCGTACAATCCACCGCACGACGGAAATTATGAAGTGCAAATCATCGATCAAAATGGTTGTCGCTCCAGCACTCTCTGTCCTTACATCTACATCACAACGGGTATATCGAACGATGCGTTCAGCAAATCGCTTTCTATTTTCCCGAATCCTTCTACAGAATTATTCGCATCGGTGGTGTTTCTTCAGATGCGATCGTGCTTACGACAACAACAGATATGAAGGGCCGTATTGTTTCTGAAACAAAAAACGCAACGGAAATTGACTTATCTTCAGTTGCAAATGGATTATACATGGTTCGTATTCAAACTGCCGGACATGTGTCTATCAAAAAGATTAATATTGTACGATAAAATTTAAATATAGACGGGAATGAAAAAGTTAGTAATTGGTATGTTGATGCTGGTGTGCGCTCTGCAAGCGTCGGCGAAAAAAGTGAAGTTTGCTGTTGACATGACGGGAATTGTGATCAATGTAACCGGAATGCATATCTCCGGTGATTTCCAAACTGAAATAGGATTACAGAATGATTGGGTTTCGGATTCAACCTCTCTCTATCAGGAAAGTGCCGATACAAATATTTACAGTATCGTTGTAGACTTACCTGCTTTCAGACTTTATGAATATAAATTTCTGAATGGTGATCAGTTTTATGAAGCTGAATTCGTTCCGATTGAATCACGTGTCGGTTACAACTTCGACGATAATCGTTGGTTGTATGTCGACTCATTGGGCGACGATACTACGTTTGCAGAAATATCGTTTTCGCCGCAAACGCTCCGGCAAACTTATTTCTTCTTCGCTCATTAGTTGATATGCAAAATCTGCCTTCTGTTGATCCTGCTGGTGTACATTTGGCCGGCGACTTCCAGGGCAATAATCCGGCAACTACTTATATGTATTCTTTCACTCCGGGAATTTACGAAGTGATCAGCTATATGCCTGCAGGAACGTACGAATACAAATTCTACAATGGAAATACTTCCGGCGCTACTGAAACGGTTCCGGGCACTTGTGCATCCAATGGTAATCGTTTTGTTGACGTCACCAAAGATAGCGTGATGATGGCTTATTGTTTTTCAGGATGCGGATTGTGTGCTATCGGTATCAATGAGTATACTCCTAAAATCGCTTACTCATTGTATCCTATTCCTGCTGCAGAAGCTACAACAATCGAATTCGAACACGCCGTTGCTCCGGTTCAAATTAACATCATCGATCAATCAGGAAAAATTGTTCGTTCATACAATGGTTTCACAGGAAGTAAATTGACGATCGATAGAGGTGATTTGTCGAAAGGAGTTTATTTTATTTCAGTCAAAAATTACTCAGGTGAAAAGCTACTTCAGACAAAATTGATATTCGGGTAATATCATTCAGATTAATTAGTAAAGAATGAATGGGGTCTCTTGAACGGATCCAATCTCATTAAACCGAGTACCAATATTAGTAAAGGCATATTATCATGATCAAACGCATCTCAGGGCTGTTACTGTTGTTGAGCATTTGCTCGATAACGGCAACAGCTCAATTTCTTTATGACTATACTACTATTCAGCGTATAGAAATTTTCTTCGATCAGCCGAATTGGGATTATCAAATGGATACGGCTAAAATTGGAACAGATACTTCTATTATGGCAACGATGGTTCTCATTAATGGAACGCAATTCGATAGCGTAGGAGTGAAGTATAAAGGAAACAGCTCGTATGATTCCACGTACGTCAAAAATCCGTTGCACATTTCACTCGATGAATTTAAAAATCAATCGTACAACGGTTTTACAAATATCAAATTGGGAAATGGCTATGCCGATCCTTCTATGATTCGCGAAGTTCTTTCCTATAATGTTCTTCGAAACTATATGGATTGTCCGCAATCCGGTTTTGCGGAGGTTTTTATCAATGGTGTGTATATCGGTTTGTATTCGAATGTGGAAAGCGTCGATAAGAAATTTATTTCTGCGAAATTTCTCTCAACACAAAACACGTTTATTAAATGTAATCCAATAGGTAATCCCGGGCCAACTACAAAATGTAATCTCAAGTATATCAATACGGATTCTACATCGTATCAAAATTATTATGAGCTGAAAATCGGCTTACGGCTGGAATGAAATGTGAACTTATGCGATACAGTAACGAATACGCCTTCTTCTTTGTCCTCGGTCATCGACATCGATCGCGTAGCATGGATGCTGCCTTTAATAATGTAATGGTGAATCTCGATAGCTTCTGAGCGGTGCGTTCTGTCAAAACTATTATCTCTACCGCGATAACGAGGGCTTGTTTAATCCGGTTGTGTGGGATCTAAACATGTCGCTCGGCGGATTCCCATTCGCCGGCGGAGGCGCAACGGGAATGGGTTCGCTCAACGTTACGGCCATGACGCAATTTCCATTGAACGCTCACTCAACCGATCCTTACTGGCCTTTGCTCAACAACATTTTCAATAATGCGCAATTCAAGCGAATGTATTATGCTCACGCCCGAACAATCACCAATGAGTTTTTTGTAACAAATGGCTACAGCACAAATGCTAATTATTTGCAAGGAATTATTAATCCATACGTTGCCGCCGATACAAATAAGTTTTTTACCGATACTCAATATCAAAATAGTTTGACGACCGACATCGCTGTTGGAAGTTATACTGTTCCGGGAATAAATAATCTTTGTTCTGCGCGTAGTCTCTATATTCTTGGGACAACAGAATATAATTACACCTGGCCTGCTATTTCAAACATCGTTGTTAGTGACACTTTTCCTAACATCGGGAGCACAATTTACATCACGGCAACTATAGCAAATGCAGGACTTGGAGTTTATCTCGGCTATCGATACGACAATGATTTGCACTTCACCCGTATTCCTATGTTCGACGATGGTACACATGGCGATGGGTCCGCAGGTGATGGTGTTTATGGTGTTTCAGTTACTATGGATGCGGCTCAATTGTACCACTATATCTATGCAGAGAATACTGATGCAGGAATGTTTTCTCCGGAACGGGCCGAGCACGAATTCTATCATGTAACAGCGAATGTTCCTGTTGCTACTAACGGACAAGTTGTCATCAATGAATTCTTAGCCGTTAATCAAAACGATACGACTAGTGAGAATGGAAATAATGAAGACTGGATCGAATTTTATAATACAACAAATACTGATCTCAGTTTATTCGGTTTATACTTGACCGACGATTACACCAATCCGACTAAATTCGCTTTCCCTGAGAATACAATCATTCAGGCAAACGGATATCTGATTATCTGGGCCGATGAAAAGAATACCACTTCATCGTACATCCACACCAATTTTAAATTGGCAGGGACAGGCGAGGAGCTCATGCTAAGCGACTTGAACGGAAACGTTCTCGACAGTCTTACTTTCGGACCACAGGCAAACGATGTCTCTATGGGACGTTGTCCAAATGGTACCGGAAACTTTCAGGTACTTCCGTCGACTACTTTTGCAAAAGAAAATTGTCCGGTGGGTATTAATGAAATTTCATCTTACAATGGAAGGATAGATATTTATCCAAATCCTGCTCATTCACAAATGACGATTCGCTTCTCAGAAATCGCAAAATCATTCACAATTTGCGACATCACCGGACGGGTGATACTCTCAGCTAGTAGAGGTCAGGAAGTTAAATTGGATATTTCCAATGTGCCCGCCGGAGTATACTTCGTTAAAGCCGGCTCATCTACAAAACGCTTCATCATCAACTAACACCCTTAGTGCCTTAGTGTCTTAGTGGTAAAATAATAATTTCAAATCCCACGTAGATTTCCTATTTTTACCCAATTGGAACGGGTAATTCTCCTATTCCTCCTTACTTCTAGTTTTCACATTTTCTGGCGCAAGATCAAAAACTGATCGACAGTCTTTATTGCTTATTCGCATGAGAAAGTCGATACGGTAAAGATTATGCTGCTCAACGATATTTCGTGGCAATACCGGACGTCGGATATGAACCTGCTCGATTCAATTAGCCGATAGTGCTCTTCGACAATCACTGCGAATTAATTTTAATCGGGGAATTTCAAAGGATTTATTCTGAAAGGTGTTTATTATTCAATGACCGGGAATTACGACTCGGCCGTTATCAATTATGAGCAATGTAGAGCACTACGTTCTTCACAAGGTGATACAACAGGTGTCGCTGCTGCTCTGCATGATTTAGGAACTGTTCAACTGTACAAAGGAAATTACGAAAGTGCCCTCGATTATTTTTTGCAGTCACTGCGAATTGAAGAAAAGTTTGGCACGAAAAGAAATATCGCCGAGGGTTATGTGAATGTAGGAGATGTTTATCTGGCGATGAAGAATTTCGATCAGGCACTTTTTTATTTTAACCGCTATCTCACGATTCAAAAAGATGCTACTGAGCCCGAGCAATTTGCGAGGTGCTTGTAACATAGGAAAATGTTTACTTCAATAAAAAGCAATATAAGCTTGCTGAAAAGTATTATTTCGATGCGAAAAAATAGCGGAGTCGTCAGGAACAATGAGGCGATCGCCATGTGTTTTGCCGGATTGGGCGATTGTATGTTAGCTCAGGACCGCGACAAGGAGGCGATCAATAATTATCTCGGTGCACTCGACATCTTCAGTTCACTAGGAAATGCAGAGGCCGTCGCTGATCAGTATAATAATATCGCCGGACTTTATCTGACAGCTAATGAGGCCGACAAAGCTATTTTGTATGCCGATAGTGCATTGGAAATTGCAATAGAGATTGGAACTAAATTGCACATTCGAAATGCGTACGAAATAAAATCAAAAGCCTATTTCAAAAAGAATGATTTCAAAAAGGCATACGAAGCACATGAAAAGTATTTTTTGTACAACGACTCATTGTTAAACGAATCGAGTTCGCATAAGATTGCCGAATTGCAAACGGTGTTTGAGACGGGAAAAAAGGATAATGAAAATAAGCTCCTTGCTCGGGAAAACAGTATCAAGGATCTGGAACTTCAGCGAAGTCATGTGCAGCAATATGTTTTGTTTGGCGCTATCTTTCTCATCATTATTGTAGGCTATTTGTTTTATTCTCGTAACAAAGCCATTCAGGGTGAAATGATGAATAAGGCTTTGCTCGAAGAACGAAATTGCGTTTCACGCGAAGTAATCGATGCAGAGCGTGAGCGTATGCGTATCGCAAAAAGATTTGCATGACGGCATCGGACAAATGCTTTCGGCGGCAAAAATGAATCTGTCGAATCTTGATAATAAGCTGGCAGGCCAAACAGGGGAGGAGAGAAAATTAATTGAAAATAGTTTGAGCTTAGTCGACGAGTCTGTTCGAGAGGTCAGAAACGTTTCTCATGCAATGATGCCGAATGCCCTCATCAAATCGGGATTGTCGAAAGCGCTGCACGAGTTTATCGACAAATTAAATAGTCCGGGACTTAAATTCAATCTGGAAGTTATCGGATTGGATGAACGATTAGAAAGCACACTTGAAACCGTGCTCTATCGCGTAATTCAGGAAATCGTAAGCAATATTATCCGCCACAGTAAAGCGAGCGAAGTCAATATTCAACTTCTTCGCCACGAAGAAGAAATTGTTCTTATGGTTGAAGATAATGGAGTAGGATTTGATACTTCTCATGTAAAAGATTTCAATGGAATCGGCTTGAAAAATATTCAGTCGCGCATCGCTTATCTCAACGGAACGGTTAACTTCGATTCAACAGTAGGTAAGGGAACGACGGTTAATATCGAAATACCAATTTGAATTTAGAATTCAGAACATATTTTGCAATGTCTGCGGGAAAACATACAATGAAAATAAAACTCTACCTGGTCGACGACCACCAAATGCTCCTCGATGGAATTCGTGCTCTTTTGAGTTCTGAAAGCGATTTCGAAATTGTTGGGGAATCCACCAGTGCCGGTCATGCATTGGAATCTGCTTGAAGCTACTCAGCCAAACGTGCTTCTTACCGATATCAATATGCCGAGATGTCGGGTGTTGAGTTAGTAAAAACAGTGCTAAATTCCCCGCAATTAAAATTCTGGCTTTATCGATGCACGGCGACCGTCAGATGATTCACGATATGCTCGATGCCGGTGCCGACGGATACATTTTGAAAAATACAGGTAAGGATGAACTTATTTCTGCTCTGAAAAAAATTGCCGGTGGCGGAATGTATTTCAGCGACGAAATCAGCGCCGAAATGATGCGCGCCATTTCCGACAACGAACGCAAATCAAAATCCAACGAGCCCGAGCTTACTACACGCGAATTGGAAATAGTACGATTGATCAATAAAGAATTAAGTAACCTTCAAATTGCGGAACAACTTTTCATCAGTGGAGCGCAGGTTGAAACACACCGAAAGAATATTTTCCGCAAAACAGAAACGAAGGGTGTTGTGGGTCTGCTGAAGTGGGCACGTGAGCGCGGCTACCTTGATTAGTATTTAGTCTTTAGTTTTTAGTCTATAGTTCCGAACTAATGACAGGGTGCGAATATTTGTTTCACCTGATCGATGAGAGTGTTTTCAAATTTGTAGGAAAAAACTAAAGACTAAAAACTAAAGACTACAGATTAAAGACTAAGGCCTACAGACTAACAATAGCCGATCACGAATTAGTGAATCTCCTCAATCGTATATTTCACATTATTCATATCCACCGTTTCCTTCTTCTTCTTCCCGATCAATTTCATTCCCAAAGGTGATTTCGGGGAAAGGGCAAGAAAAGTTTTTCCGTCGATTTCAATTTTGCCCAAAGCAACGCTTATATAAAGGTATCCTTTGTTTGTCTTTACCAAAACTTCCGGCTACTACCTGATCTAAGGTCGGTTCAATATTGATTTGTTCAAGTATCGATTTAATGAAAAGCGTTTCATTCAATTGGTTGTTTATCTTCTCCTGTTCCAATTGCATCATCGCCCGCGCCGTTTCGTGCTTATCGCCGGCCGAACTCTTCGAATCATTCTCTGCATCATCCACCAGGTCCTTCAATTGAAGTTTCTGTTGACGAATCTTCTCCTCAACCAGCATAATGCAATGTGCGTGGATTTTCTCTTTCAATGTCATAGGCCGCGAAGATACGCATTGGTGGCTGATTTTCGCAACCCTTGGAATTAGCTAATTAGCTGATTAGCTAATTAGCTAATGGCGGCTTGGAAGATGAGAAACTGCTGAATTCTTAAATACCGCTCCATCAGCTAATCAGCTAATCGGATTACCGCCGCCCACTAAATGCCCAACTGCTGAATCCTCGGATGCGGCCCCATTAGCTAATTAGCTAATCAGCTAATCAGCTAACGTTGGGTACGTACTGGTGGGTAGATACTTTACCCTGCACGGGATTGTAACCGAGGCCAACTCATCGCATTTTTGCACCGACCCTAATACCCGCTGCCATGTTTACCCTACGATTTGTCGCTATTCAGGTGCTCTTCCTGCTTTTGTTCCTTGGAACGCAATCCGGATTTGCTTCTAAAGATCCGCTCCTTACCAATTCAAGTGAAATTGAAACTGCTGTTCACAGCGATCTCGATCAATGGATTTTAAGCGACACGTATTTCAAATTTAAAGATCATCATTTTCCTGAAATCAAAGGATCGATTACCGTAGCACTCGGCGTTTCGGGGTAATGGTAAAATCGAAACGGTTTTTAATCAGGATAACTCTACCAATAGCATCGCCTTCTTTAATGCGTTTAGTGATCTTTTGAAGAAACACATCTTTTCATTCCGGATGAAGAAGGGCGATCGGATAAAAATCGTTCACACATTTACTATACAATAGCAACATACCCACAATGAAAAAACAAATCTGCGTATTGCTCCTTGGAGCATTAATTTCCGGAAGCACTTTTGCTCAGGAAGAACTTCCAACTGTTTGGGAAGGAAAATTCGATAATCGCGCTACCGTTCTTTCGGTCAGCAATGGCGACGGCTCAATGATTATGGGAACCGATGAAGATCAGTGTACTCTGCTCGATGAATCTGCTAAAGTGCTTTGGTCAACGAAGTACAAAGAGCTCACCAATAAGGAGGGCGTAAAAACGGCTGAGATTCAGAATGTGTATTGGGGAGCTAATCTGCTTTTTTTATTCGACAAAAAAATCGGTAAGGATAAAATCACCGTTGTCGATATTAAAAAAGGTACTGCCATGTGGACAACCGACAAGTATCAGGATCTCACCGAAGAAAATATCGAATACATCGAAGATCTGGACGCGTTTTTCTTTTCTCTGAAAAATTCAACGGTTCTTATCAATGCACGTACCGGTGAAAAAATCTGGGAAACGGATAAGTTCAAAGGATCGATTGGTGGTTATATGTATTTCGCCGATGCAAAAGAACTGCTCATGGTGAATTACAAACCAACCGGACTCGCAGCTTTATTCAGCGGGTTCAAAATCAACTTGGTGCGAATTAACGCGAAGACGGGTGAGATTATCTGGAATACTACGTTCAAGGGCTTTGTGGAAAAAGAAGCTGTTACTCGTCGCTCGCTTGTAAAAATATTTGTCAATGGGGACAAAGTGTTTCTTCAACTCGATGGCTTGCAGGTTTTCGATTATAAGAACGGACAGCCAATCTGGAGCGCTGTTTATGAAACAGATGAACAAGCGAAGACAGGCTTTTTCAATCGTGGCCCTCATGGGGGGCGAGTGGTAAAGGGCGGAATTTATCACGCCATTGCTGATCCACTTTTTACAGACAAAGAAGTATATCTGGTTCTCGGCAGCAATAAAATCAAGAACAAATTTATTGCGAAGTATGATGTCGAAACAGGAAATAAAATTTGGGAATCCGAAAAAATTACAAAAGGCTGATGCGCTTCCTCACATTCATCTAAGCAATGGAAAGTTGATTTGTCAAATTGGAGGCTTGGTTAACCAGCAAACAGTTGAGAACAAACTGAATCAGGTCAGTCGGGAAGTGTAAATGTAACATACTATAATAATGAGTGGATCTTCCTCGGAAGCTACGGCATCATGGCACTCGATCCGGCGAACGGAAAAATTGCATGGCGTTCAGAAAAATTCGACAAGCGTATTTCTAATCTCGTCTTCGGCGACGGAATCGTTTTCGCAGGAAGCGGCGATGAGTTTTATGGCTTCGATGTTCAATCAGGTGAAATGAAAATAAACGTAGATCATGCAAAAGGAAAAGTTGGAAAAACAATGTGGGCATTTGATAATGGCGACAATGTTGCTCTCGTATGTGATAATGGTATGGCTGCATACAGCAAGAAAGACGGAAGTAAAGTGTACAACACCGATAAATTCCGCGGAGTTACAAGCTTCCATCAGGTAGGAAAGAATTTCTTCCTCCGAAAAGAAACCAATAGCAGCAATACGATCGCAGCCGTCGATCTCAAAACCGGAGAAATCATCGGCACTCTCAAATCCAAAGGCAAAGGCGGTGGCGGCGAATTCGGCGAAGGCCTCGACATCACCACCGACGGCGAATTCGTTTTCGCTTTCCGCGGGAAGAATGTGGAGAAGCATCGCGTTGGCCGGTAACACCAATTAGCAAATTAGCATATTCGCAAATTAGCAAATGTGAAAATGGGGAGAGGTGGATACGGCGGAGTGTTAATTCTGACCCAAATCAATTCGAAACTTCGTCTACAACCCACTTAAATTTTTTTGTTCTCTACCTCACCCACATTTGCACATTTTCACTCATTCGAATTTGCTAATTTCAAATCAGCCAATTGAAAAAGCCGGCACCAAACCTCCGGACCCGGGCAGCGGTCACTTCCTGTCCGGAGGGCCCGGCTTCTGAATTAAAATCAAAAGCTAAAAGTCAAAAGCCAAAAGACGGGCTGCCACATTTTTAAGGATGAATTTGAACAGCTATTGATGTTTTGAGGCGCCCTCAAATTTTCCAAATAGAATTCCTACATTATTCTTATTTATCGTTAGAAGCATCAAATCTTTCAACACCTTCTTCGATTTTCTTCGAATTTCAGCGCTTTCTGCGAAAAATAGGCAATGTCAAACCGCCCATTCTGCCCGATCTGCATAATCTGCGTAATCTGCTCAATCTGCGAGATCTGCGGGAAACAAGAAGCCCCATTCTGCTCAATCTGCATAATCTGCGTAATCTGCTCAATCTGCGAGATCTGCGGGAAACAAGAAGCCCCATTCTGCTCAATCTGCTCAATCTGCGAGATCTGCGGGAAACAAGAAGCCCCATTCTGCTCAATCTGCTTAATCTGCGTAATCTGCTCAATCTGCGAGATCTGCGGGAAACAAGAAGCCCCATTCTGCTCAATCTGCTTAATCCGCAGGAAAGCACACCACCGCACTCGACAAAGAATCTACTGTAAATCAAAACTTTCCCCATTTCCCCTTGTTTTTCCTTCTAAAATCACTGCACTCACTTTGGAAAGACTAGCTCTTTAGTCTATCTTTGTGGCTGATTATTAGGAAGAAACAAATGATAACAGTAACCGAACGCGCTAAAACAAAAGCGATCGAATTAATGAGCAAAGAAAGTCGTCCCGCCGAAGCATTCATCCGCGTCGGAGTGGAAGGCGGCGGTTGTTCCGGACTCACTTATAAACTGGAGTTCGATTCACAACAACTTCCCGACGACAAAGTCTTCGAAGACAAAGGCATCAAAATAGTTTGCGACAAGAAAAGTTTCCTCTACCTCATCGGCACCGAACTCGATTTCACCGATGGTCTCAATGGTAAAGGTTTCTCCTTCAACAACCCAAATGCGTCTCGTACTTGCGGTTGCGGAGAGAGCTTCTCTGTGTGATTTTTTTTTGCCCTGTTTTTCTGTTTAGAATCAATCTTAATAAGCCTTTCCTGCTGTAAGTGCGAAGGCATTTCAATTAGTTGATTTGCTAATTAGCTAATTAGCTGATGAAGGCGATGCAGATTGGTAAACAGAGACGAATAAATTAAGTAAATTAATTTAATTAACTAAAATTTATTAGCTAATCAGCTAATTAGCTAATCAGCTAATCAACCAAATGACAGAAGATTCAAAGCTAATCAACGACGTCGCCAACTCCGAATACAAATGGGGTTTTCGTTTTATTTCTGCAAAAAAGAATGAACCTGAATGGTTGCTCGAATGGCGCTTGCGTGCATTTCGTCACTGGCAAACTATGACGGAACCGAAATGGCCGAATGTTCATTATCCGGTCATCGATTTTCAGGATATCATCTATTACTCTGCTCCGAAAAAACAAATCGTTCTGAATAGTCTCGATGAACTGGATCCGGAAATCAAGGCAACGTTTGACAAATTGGGAATTTCTCTCGAAGAACAAAAACGTTTAGCAGGTGTTGCCGTCGATGCCGTTATCGATAGCGTTTCTGTTAAAACAACTTTCCGTGAATCATTAGCCGAACTCGGAATTATCTTTTCGTCATTCAGCGAAGCTGTTCAGGAGCATCCTGAATTAATTAAAAAGTATCTCGGCTCTGTTGTGCCGCATACCGATAATTTTTACGCCGCTCTTAACTCTGCTGTGTTCAGCGATGGTTCGTTCTGCTACATTCCAAAAGGCGTTCGTTGCCCGATGGAATTGTCGACGTACTTCCGTATCAACTCTGCAGGTACCGGACAATTCGAACGCACGCTCATCGTTGCCGATGAAGGTTCTTTCGTTTCTTATCTCGAAGGTTGTACCGCTCCGATGCGCGACGAAAATCAATTGCACGCAGCTGTTGTAGAAATTTACGCTCACACCGATGCGCAGGTAAAATACAGTACGGTGCAAAACTGGTATCCCGGCGACAAAAATGGTAAAGGCGGTATTTACAATTTCGTTACGAAGCGCGGTATCTGCGCAGGTAATAATGCAAAGATCTCCTGGACGCAAGTGGAAACGGGTTCTTCTATCACTTGGAAATATCCGAGCGTGATTTTGAAAGGCGATAATTCTGTCGGAGAATTTTACAGCGTTGCCGTAACAAACAATTACCAGCAAGCCGACACAGGAACAAAAATGATTCACCTCGGAAAAAATACAAAGAGCACGATTATCTCTAAAGGTATTTCCGGAGGTCACAGTAATAACTCATATCGCGGACTTGTTCGCATTTCTCCCCAAAGCAACAAACGCACGAAATTTCTCTCAGTGCGATTCATTCTTGCTAGGCGATAAATGTGGCGCGATACTTTCCCATACCTCGAAGTAAACAATCGCACCGCCACCGTCGAACACGAAGCCACAACTTCAAAAGTCGGCGAAGATCAAATATTCTATTGCAATCAACGTGGTATCTCCACCGAAGATGCCGTAGGATTAATTGTAAATGGGTATTGTAAAGAAGTGTTTAATCAGTTGCCGATGGAATTTGCGGTCGAAGCCCAAAAGCTACTCGCAATCTCCCTCGAAGGTTCTGTCGGATAATTCGTTCAAGGTTCAATGTTCAAAGTTCAAAGTTTCGCATTTTACAAACTACCGCTGAACTTAAACCGTGCCTTAGTGTAGGACTGGTAGTGGTAAAAAAAATATTTTAAATCACCCCAAAACATTGAACATTGAATCCGCGCTGAACTTGAACATTGAACTAATAAATATGTTAACTATAAAGAATTTAAAAAGTAGAGTAGAAGAGAAAGAAATTCTTCAAGGAATTAATCTAAACGTTAAGCCCGGAGAAGTTCATGCAATCATGGGACCTAACGGTTCCGGTAAAAGTACCTTAGCATCTGTTTTGGCAGGAAGAGAAGAGTACGAAGTAACAGGTGGCGAAGTTTTATTCAATGGAGAAGATATGCTTGCAATGTCTCCTGAAGATCGTGCAAGAAAAGGCTTGTTCTTAGCATTCCAATATCCTGTAGAAATTCAAGGCGTTACAAACGCCAACTTCCTAAAAACAGCCGTTAACGAAGTGCGCAAGTCAAAAGGACTCGCACCTCTCGACTCAAAAGATTTTCTCGTCATCATGAAAGAGAAAATGAAGCTCGTCGAAATGGACAAAGCAATGACGCAGCGTTCCGTTAACGAAGGTTTCAGCGGTGGTGAGAAAAAGCGTAACGAAGTTTTTCAAATGGCCATGCTCGAACCAACACTCGCTGTTCTTGACGAAACAGATTCAGGTCTCGATATCGATGCGCTTCGAATTGTTGCCAATGGCGTGAATGCGCTTCGTTCAAAAGAACGTTCGTTTATCGTCATTACTCACTACCAACGTTTGCTCGATTATATTGTTCCGGATTTTGTACACGTGCTTTATAAGGGTAAGATTGTGAAGTCGGGTACGAAGGAACTTGCTCTCGAGTTAGAGGAAAAGGGATACGATTGGATCAAAGATGAAGTAGACGGAGTAAAAGCGTAATTGAAATCATGTCAACATTAATACAAAGTGTTCCTGAGTATTTAACAGCGAATACTGCTACATATAAAAACACCGGAAGCGACGCAATAAAGTCGATTCGCAGCGGTGCGCTTGCTCGTTTCGAAGAGATGGGTGTTCCTACAACTCGCAATGAGGAATGGAAATACACTTCACTCGCCGAACTGACGAATTCTACATTTGCTCCGTTTTCCGGAAAGCATACTCTCACAAAGGACGAAGTCGTTCGACATATGCTTTGCGGCCCGGATGCTTTGCTTTTTGTTTTTGAAAACGGCAAATTGAACAAAGCACTTTCTTCAACGAATTTGCCACAAGGCGTTTTAATCGGAAATATCGCCAATCATTTCGATCATCCTGCTGTTCACGAACATTTGGCTAAACATGCCAATGTTTCCGGTGAGGCGATGATTGCTTTGAATACTGCTCATTTGCTCGATGGTGCGTTCATTCATGTCGGACCAAATGTTGAATGTAATACTCCCCATTCATCTTCTCTACTTGAATGGTGGAGAGAATAAGATGATGACGTTCCCTCGTAATCTTTTAGTAGCCGATAAATTTGCAAAAGTGAATGTGATCGAAAGTTTTCATTCACGTAATTTGAAAGATGCGGTTTTCATCGATTCGGTTACGGAAATCGTTGTCGGTTACAATGCAAAGGTTGAATGGACAAAAATTCAATCTGAGAATACTGCCACTACACATATCAGCCATACCGAAGTTGTGCAGGACACTGCATCTTACTTCGACATTCATACGATTACTTACGGCGGAAAGCTCGTTCGTAACAATTTGCACATCGTTTTGAACGGAGAGAATATCACTTCGAATTTGAACGGGCTTTATGTTGGCGATGGCGATACGCTTATCGACAATCACACGCTTGTTGATCACGCTAAACCAAATTGCCTGAGCAACGAATTATACAAAGGCGTTCTCGATGGAAATTCAAAAGGTGTGTTCAACGGAAAAATCTTTGTTCGCCAGGATGCGCAGAAGACAAATGCGTATCAGTCGAACAAAAATTTACTGATGTCGGACGGCGCTTCAATGAATACAAAGCCACAATTGGAAATCTTTGCCGATGATGTGAAATGCAGTCATGGAGCAACAACCGGACAACTCGATGCGGAAGCGTTGTTTTATTTGCGTTCTCGTGGAATCGGTGCCGACACTGCTCGTGCATTCCTTACGGTTGCATTTGCAGAAGATGTATTGAATAGAATCTCGAACGAATCAGTTCGTTCAAAATTAATAGAGCTCATCGACGCTAAACTGTTGAAGGGACAATCATAATGGAAAAAACGACTCTGACGGAAAAGGGCATTGCCGAATTCAACGTGGAAGAAATTCGCCGAAATTTCCCCATCTTGTCAACGAAGGCACATGGCAAGCCGTTAGTCTATTTAGATAATGCAGCGAGCAGTCAGAAACCGCAAGTGGTTATTCAGAAGCTCGTTGATTACTACTCATCGCTGAATGCCAACATTCATCGCGGTGTGCATTATCTCAGCCAAAAAGCTTCTCAGGAATTTGATGATGTGCGCGTGAAAGTGCAGGAATTCATCAATGCCGCTTCTGAACGTGAAATCGTTTTTGTTCGCGGTACAACGGAAGCAATCAATCTCGTTGCTTCTTCATTCGGAAGAAAAAACCTGAATGCAGGCGATGAAGTATTGATCTCGGCAATGGAACATCACAGCAATATCGTTCCATGGCAAATGATTTGCGAAGAGCGCAAAGCTGTTTTGAAAGTAATTCCGATGAATGACAGAGGCGAAATCAGCCTCGACGAATATGCATCGTTACTTTCTTCGAAGACAAAAATTGTAAGCATCGTTCATACATCGAATTCGCTTGGTACCGTTAATCCGGTGAAAGAAATGATTCGTCTGGCTCATGCTAAAAATATTCCTGTTCTCGTTGATGCTGCACAAGGCATCGTTCACACTGTAATCGACGTACAAGATCTCGATTGCGATTTCCTCGCTTTCTCCGGCCACAAGATGTTAGGTCCGACCGGCGTAGGAATTTTATACGGAAAAGAAAAACAACTCGAAGACATGCCGCCATATCAGGGCGGAGGCGAGATGATCAGTTCGGTCAGCTTCGAGAAAACGACATACAACGAAATTCCGTTCAAGTTCGAAGCCGGCACACCGAATATTGCCGACGTGATTGCACTAGGTACGGCTGTCGATTATTACAAATCGATCGACCGCAATGCAGCATTCGAATACGAACATTACTTGATGACGGAATGTTCTCGTTTGCTTGCAGAAATTCCGGGAGTACGATTAATCGGTACAGCATCAAATAAAGCCAGCGTCGTATCCTTCGTTATCGATAACGTTAACGCCATGGATGCGGGAATGTATCTCGACACAATGGGAATTGCAGTTCGCACCGGACAACATTGCACAGCACCCGTAATGCAGCAATTCTGTATTCCCGGAACGATTCGCGCATCGTTTATGTTTTACAATACGATTGAAGAAGTTCATGCACTCATTGAAGGTGTGAAGAAGGCTATTAAATTATTAAAATAAGTTACTATGTCGGTTCTTGACTTAGAAAAGGAAATTATAGAAGATTTCGAACTCTTCGACGAGTGGGAAGAGAAGTACCAATACATCATCGAGATCGGGCAGAAGTTGCCACCGCTGGATGATAAGTACAAGTTAGACGAAAATAAAATCAAAGGATGTCAGAGCAGTGTCTGGCTCCATGCATATGCGAAAGACGGATTAGTATATTTTGAAGCCGACAGCGATTCAACTTTTGTAAAAGGAGAAATTGCATTGCTCATCAAAGTACTTTCCGGACAACCGGCGGCAGAAGTGGTGAACGCACCGCTTGCGTTTATCGACACGATCGGTTTACGACAGCATATTGCGGTGACAAGAGCGAATGGATTATCGTCGATGATAAAACAAATGAAGCTCTATGCAGTAGGAATGAATTCGAAGCAATAGGTATAGAGAATGACAGAAGCAACAACACCAACGACAAACGCGGAACAACATCCGGTAAAACCATTTCGCGATCGAGTGATAGAAACACTCAAGACCTGCTACGACCCGGAAATTCCCGTCGACATCTGGGAGCTCGGACTCATCTACGAAATTCGTGAAGAGCCCGGCAACGACGTCTACGTAAAAATGACGCTCACCAGTCCCGCCTGTCCCGTCGCCGAAACCCTCCCCGTCGAAGTCGAAAACAAATTAAAACTAATGCCCGACGTCAACAACGCCAAAGTAGAAATCACTTTCAATCCCCCATGGGAGAAAGACATGATGAGCGAGGAGGCGAAGCTCGAACTAGGTATGTGGTGAGAGGGAATTCAGAATTTAGAATTCAAAATTCAGAAACCTGCCGGTCCAATTCAGACTAATAAAATTCTAAACCTAGTTTCTGCGCTTTCTGCGAAATTTCCGCGTCTTCTGCGGGAAACAAACAAACCACATTCTGCAGGAAACAAACAAAGCCAATGATCGATAACAAAGTAGCCAACTCCGGCCTAATCACCTTCAACCTCGAAGACCACTACCCCGAAGGCGAGCGCGTGCAATTCGATTACAAACCCTGGCTCTTCCAGGAACTCATCCTTAAAGAAAAAGATTTCCGCGAGTACCTCAAGAATCACGACTGGTCCCAATACCAAAACAAATACGTCGCCGTAACCTGTTCCGCCGATGCCATCATTCCCGCATGGTCATACATGCTCATCTTTTCCAAGCTTGAACCCTTCGCCAAAAAAATCGTCTTCGGCGATCTCAACACTTTAGAAGAAAAAATCTTCGACGAAATTTTATCGAAGCTCGATGTGGAAGCGTATCGCGATCAACGCATCGTGATTAAAGGATGTTCGAACAAGCCGATTCCTGTTTCGGTGTATGCGTCGCTTACGGCGTTGTTGCAGCCGGTGGTGAAGAGCATTATGTTTGGGGAGCCTTGTAGTACTGTGCCGGTGTATAAGAGGAAGGATTCTTAGTGCCTTAGTGTCTCTTAGTGGTATAATTTTTTTTCCCCACGGAAATTATCACGGAAAGACACGGAAACTAAGCTTAAAATGTTTCGCGCAGAGATCGCAGAAACGCTTCTTAACCGTGCAAAATCGACAATTATTTACAATGTTGTTTAACCCATGATTTAATCTCTTCTATTGAAGAATTACCGGAAGCAACACTGATCACAATTTCATATTTTTCATCCATGCTTGCGTTGATATCCTTTCCGTATTTAAGCAATAGTAAACGCATAAGCACATACCCCATTCTCTTATTTCCATCAACAAATGGGTGATTGATTACGATACTTTCCAGCAATGCAGCTGCTTTGTCTTCCGGAGTAGGATAGAGATCGATCAGATCAAAAGATCGAATTTTATGTGAGCAAAAATCACGAGAAGGAACCGGTTACACAACCATTATAATAGGAGAACTTGTTCTTAATTCTTAAACTGGCTCAAATTATTTCTTGCTGGTAAGAGTTTAAATCGATTGGTGACACTTGTGCGTTTTGAAGTGGATTTTCTCAAAGGTCACAATTTGCGATCTTTGAGAAGTGTCTGAAAAACAATAACATATGAGTTGTCCGAAGCCCCTCGGATTTTATAATCAATTGTAAATCATGAGAATATTGCGCTTTGCAAATTGAGCCAATATCGCTCTAAGGTCACAACAATAGAATTCCGAGAACTCGCCATTACGATTGGCCCACAATTTCAATTCTATCCGTTCTCAAAAGATGATAGAAGTTTTCATAAGCCTCTGCTTCAAGTTCCTTCTCAATTAAATCAATCTCATCTTGAATCTCGATTGTATCGTCTCTTTGATCAACAAACTTTAATCGATCTTCTTCATTTGAAAATTCGTTGTGCAATAATTTATACAAATCGTCGAGATAAGCAATGCGATCGTCGGACTGATAATGAGTCAGGAACCAAACTAGAAAATCTTCCAGGTTTTCTTTGGGGTTGGGGAGCGGAACGATGTCGGTGTTTTATATAGAAGGATAAACTTCGCTTTTACTTCGCCAACTTTTAAATTAATGAATGTGTTTTCGTCTCCTGTTCTTGTATTGTATTTGTGTCGTGTGTTTATCCAATTCCAATTTTCTTCGTGATAGTATCCTACTAGGACATAAGTTTCATCTGGTATTAATTCCCTGTTATCACCAATAGTTTCTGGTAATTTCACCTCTAAAGGGCTTTCCTTTTTCTCCTTGAACGTTTGCCATGTTTTAAGTGAAAGTTTTTCGCGTTGCGAAGTTCGGTCCATAAAATGTGAAACAACGTCAATTATAAATTTTTTGAGGGCAGAGCTTCCATCATTGGATTCTGATGGTTTAATTGCGAACGCCCCTAAACCTGGAAGTAGTTCATGAAAACCTGGTTTAAATGATGACATAGGACTAGATTCGCCAGGGTAAAGAATGTATGCCCCCGCGGTTCTTTTGATAGCATCTTTGTAAGCATGCATTTTTAAAAGATCAACGCGTTTGAAAGTGCCAGTGTTTTGTTCTATTTCCTCTTTAGAAAGTTCAGAGTTTATTTCCTCTTCGGACTGATCTTCATATTTGATGTTACCTAAAAGCTCTAGAATATTGTCAACTTTATACTTAGCGTCAAAATGGAGATGAACAATTAACTCTTGCTCCTCTGCAGAGTCTTGATTTATTTCTCCGGGCCAGATAGACAAAGTGTAGTCAGGTCTCATGTTTTTGGTCCAGCTTCCTGACTTTTGATAGTTTTTCTGACTTGAAAAGGTTCGATTGTAGCTGAATTGAATATTTAATTTTCTCGTACCGCTATCATAAATACCTCTGATCAGGAGGTGTTTCCCTTGTTTTAACTGTAGACCTAATCCATCTTTAGTATCATCTATTAACTCTTTAAGATCAGAAGGATCTATTTTAAAATATCACGAACTATTTCAAGTAGTTTGAAAAACAACCAATATTCATAGAGAACTGCAACATTTCGTTTGTTTGCACTATACACATCATCTCCGCCTTTCCAGATGAGTTTTGCTGCAAGGTCAAACATTAGCCAAACTCGTAAAACTTCACGATAACCTTCTTTGCGTTGCAGAATTGGGCTGTTGAGTGGCAGGAGGGAAGGCTTAGAGATTTCTCTGAAAGTTGAGTGATTAAGAAATTGTTCCAGCTTATTTGCTAAAGCTCCTGCTTCTTTTGATAATCTACTTGTTGGTTCAACCTTCGATCGAATGTTTTCGCAGAAATTTTCAAAAGTTATCAGTGCATGCTTTACAAATTGATTTTCAGGTGTATCGACAGTTTCTGATTTGTGATTTACTCGGATTCGTGATGGGATTGAGCCTAATGATTTTTCCAGAGGGTGGCCCTCTGGGAGACGTATTCTATTATTTTCACTCGCAAGTTGCCTTAAGGCTGAACCGCGAAGTCTTTTTACATTTCTGATATCCTGTACAACTTCTGTTTCCTTCCATTTAGTTACCGGTGAGCTTGTGATCTTATTGATTGAATTCTTGAATTCCTCTGTTTCAATTATTGATTTAATAAATGCAAATCTTTGATATAGAGTTTTAGCGTCTGAATGTGTATCAACTGCGAAATATTGTGAAGCAGGAGAACTATGGTGTAGCAATAAATCGACGGATTTCTCAGCAATATCCTTCAGCATGTATTGGTACTCAGTTCTATAATCGGTTTTAATTGACCTTACCTCTATATTGATTATCCCAAATGAACTGCTTGCTAAATTGATGACTTTAATAGATAGCGTACCGACATCGGTGTTTGGTAAAATCCTTCCACCATTTTTATTTGTCCTGAAAGGAAATACATTTTCACTTGCCTCAAGACAATAGTCATCAGGAACCATATATTCATAGCTGAAGCCTTCTACAATTTGATAGGGAGATTCATAATTTTCAATGGGGCTCTGGCACGAAAACAGGGATTCTGAGTTGCTCTCTGAAGACAATGAAATACATACCTCTTTACCATCAATGACAAGAGGAATGTTTAATTTACTTTCAGGCTTAAAAATTTCCATATTTATTATGCTTCAGCATAACTTGTAAACCCGTTGCTTTGAAGATTATGATACATTCGAATTATTTTCTCAAATGAAATAGGGTATTTAATCTTCTCGCGATCTTCAAAATTGATTTCGTTTCCATTAATCAAATAATCTTCAATTTTTTGATCGTCGGCCAGGCAAAGCTTTCCAAGGGCTTTTAGAACACCGTCTAACTTGCGTTGTGAGCCATGGACTTTTGGTAAAAGCTTTTGCATGATTGCGGCATCGATAATCGCATTGGTATCCCAACTGATTTCTAATTTATTTATTACAGCGGCAAAACGCATAATTTCAGAAGCGCTACGATATCCAAATTCAGCTCCGCTTTTCTTTAATTCAGTGAAAAATGACAGAAGAGCTGAATTGATATTTACTGAGTCGCTAGGCATGATACTTTTGTCACGAGCAAGTTCTAAAAAACTTCCTGCAGCTCCAGCACCTTTCCCATTAAGTTCTTCCATATTTAGTTCAGATGATTTGGATAAATACTCTCCCATTTCTGTCTTCGTAATTCGAAATTCTATCACATTTGCTCTGTCAAGGACTTTCGGGCTAAACATATAAGTCGTTTCGTCTATGTTTACCGTGCCGATAATGAATAGATTGTTTGGAAATTTTATCTGATTAGGAACTTTTGTTGTTTCTGCATCGCCACTATGAAGCGAAATACTTTCTTTTGATTCCATCACACTTAAAAAATCGGCAAAGTACCGCTCAACGTGACTTAAATTCATTTCATCAAGAATGAGAAAATAAGGATTGCTTTGATCTTTATCTGCTAAAAGTATGAGATCAAGAGCACGATTATCTGGTTTCACATACTCGTTCTTGTCCAGAGCATTTGGAAATCCAAGCAATGGTTCTCGATTAGTCCAGTCGGCTCCTACAGGTACTATGCAATACTGACTATCATTTTCACAAATCCATTTGGCGAATGCTTGAGCGAGTTTTGTTTTTCCTGAACCAGAAAGTCCGGTCAAAATAACAAATGGTTTAGTGAGTAGTGAGGAAGCAAATTTTTCAATATATATTTTATTTAAAAAGAAGTTCGAAGTATCGAAATCTCTTGCTATTTCTTCCGTATTAAAATCTTTAATAACAAGTGCCTTGGATTCTGCCAATTTCTTTTGATCATAGTCGACCGGAAGAATCGATAAGAAAAACGGTAGTAAATTCGTAATGGTAGAATTGATTATTTCTTCAATGTTTTCGGGGATTTCACCTGATTTGAATTCTTTAATTAGAAGGCTGTTGTTTGACCAGTTGTTCACGAGTGCGTCATTCGAATTAACTTCAATTCTCTCTTCAACTCCAAAAAGTTTTTCTGGCCTGGCAGTAATTTCATCTTTGGTAGTATTTAGGAAATATAGATTTGGATCGTCTTTCAAACTTTTGGCTAACAATTGAATTGAAGAAGATTCAGTTGCTTTGCGAACTAAGCTGCTCGAATTTTGAACGTGATGCCCATAGCAAAAGCCAAATTTTATTCCTTCTTTATTAACTAGGATGTAAAGTTGAGGAGAATATGATGCCGGAATTTCTCCTTGGTTGAAATTGTAGAAAATGCAAGTCCAGGTATAGTTGTAAATTGATCTACCCCAGAATCCAAAGTTCTTTACATTTAAATTTGAGCTTTTTTGGGATAGGTTTTGTTTGGTGAATATTTCTTTAAGGACTTTTTGCAAATATAAATTTGGACTTAATGCATATTGTTGTTCAAATTTATCCAAGGATGGTCTAAACAATTCCGTATAGGTTTTAGCCGTTAAAGTACCGTTGGATTTTCCGGAAACCATTTCGTTGCAAAGGGTAATAATATCTAAAATAGCCTCTTTTTTCATCATGTAGCAATTGAGTTGTTATTTCATTATGTGAGTTACTTAATTTAAAATATTAAAGCTAAAAGGGGGAGATCAAAAGTCATTAATGTTTACTTAAGCAGCAAAATAGTATTTTTTAACAGGGTGAATGTATCCAACTAGTGCGAAATTTCCAAAGTAAATTGCAAATGATTTAATTCACAATTGTCATCTGATATGATTTTCTTAGCACAGTTCTCCTAATCATAGTGAACATGTATCTTTATTCCCATGCATTTCGAAGAATCCTACCCCATCCTCAAAACCCTAAACCCCGAAGAATTAACCAAATCCTTCGGCTCCCCGCTATACGTCTACCACGCCGAAACCATCAAGCGCCAGTACGAGCGGTTGACGAATGCTTTCAAGGGCGTTGACTTAAAGATCAAATACGCTTGCAAGGCAAATACAAATCTGGAGGTGATGAAATATGTTCGCTCTCTGGGGGCGGGATTGGATGTGGTGTCGATTGAGGAGGCGATGATTGGGTTGAAGGCGGGGTATAAGGCCGGGGAGATTTTGTTTACGCCGAACTCGGTTTCGTTTGAGGAGATTAAGAAGGCGGTGGAGTTGGGGCTGGTGATTAATATCGATAACATTTCTATTCTCGAACAGTTTGGACATGAGTATGAGAATCGGGTGCCGTGTTGCATTCGGTTGAATCCCCATATTTTTGCAGGGGGGAATTCGCATATTCAGACGGGTCATATCGATTCGAAGTTTGGGATTTCGATTCATCAGCTGCGACATGTAACTCGCATTGTTTCTACTTGCAAGATTCGTGTGAACGGATTGCATATTCATACGGGCTCGGAGATTTTAGATAGCTCGGTTTTTATTCAGGTGGCGGAACTGATGTTCGAAGCGGCACGCTCGTTTCCGGAATTGGAATTTATCGACTTCGGCAGCGGGTTCAAAGTGGCTTACAAAGAGGGCGACTATACGACCGATATCGAAGAACTGGCGAATCAATTTGTGTCGCTCTTCAATGGCTTCTGCAAAGAGTACGGCCGGAAACTTCAACTGTGGTTCGAGCCGGGAAAATTCCTGGTGAGCGAAGCGGGTGTGCTTTTGGTAAAAGTGAATACGGTCAAAACTTCGATGGCGACAGTCTTCGCCGGCGTCGACTCGGGACAAAATCACCTGATCCGACCGATGTTCTACGATGCCTATCATCATATCATCAATCTGAGCAATCCGTCGGGCAAACAACGGATCTATACCGTCGTCGGCTATATCTGTGAAACTGACACATTTGGCTGGGACAGAAAGCTTTCCGAAGTCCGCGAGGGCGATATTTTGGCGATTCTGAACGCGGGGGCTTATGGGTATTCGATGTCGAATAATTACAATTCCCGTCTCCGACCTGCAGAAGTACTCATCGAAAACGGCCAGCCACGACTTGTACGACGCCGCGAAACGCTTGATGATTTGCTGCGCACGCAGGAGGTTTAGTTCAAGGTTCAAAGTTCAATGTTTCGGGGCTTTTTAGAGGGGATTTTGTTCAAAGTTCAATGTTCAAAGTTCAATGTTTCGATGCTTTTTAGAGACGACCTTGTAGAACATTAAACGTTGAACTTTGAATATCGTGCCTTTGCACTAGAATGATTAACTTTGTCGGCACCCTTAAAAGTTGAACCTCGAACGTTGAACGTTGAACCTTGAACTTTGAACGTTGAACTTTGAACGTTGAACTTTGAACATTGAACAAACCGAATGTCAATCCAATCCGAACAATTCCTCCTCGACGCCGAAACCAAGGTTTTCAATCCTGAACACCGACGGAAGCTTGCGTTTAATATTTCTCAGTACGACAAAAAAGTTGTAGAGGGGAAGGATCAGTTTGCTGATCTGGAACTGGCGCGCGAACGTGCTTCTACATTGAAGTGGCGCGTGACGGAAAATCTGGATAAGTATCTCACGGAATTCGAAGCGAATTTTACAAAGCGCGGAGGAAAAGTTATCTGGGCGCAAGATGCCGATGAAGCGATCGCCGAATTAATGCGCATCATGAAAAATGCGAAGGCTCGGGTGGTGGTGAAAGCGAAGTCGATGACGACGGAAGAAATTCATGTCAACGATGCACTCACGGCCGAAGGAATCGAATCGCTCGAAACGGATCTTGGTGAATTCATCGTTCAGCTGCGTAACGAACATCCGTATCATATCGTGACACCGGCCATGCATCTTTCGAAAGAAGATGTTGCGAAAACGTTTAACGAAAAATATAATCTTCCTCTCGCAAGTACGCCGAAAGAAATTACGGCTTTCGTTCGTGGTAAACTGCGTGAGAAATATCAGAAGGCGGATGTCGGTATTACGGGCGCTAACTTTTTGATTGCCGATACGGGCGGAGTATGCGTGACAGAAAACGAAGGAAACGCGCTCATGTCGATTTCGTTTCCGCGTGTGCAGGTTGCGATTGCTGGTATCGAAAAAATTATTCCAAGCTTAACGGATCTCGATTTGTTCTGGCCGCTTTTAGCAACGCACGGTACGGGACAAAATATCACTGTATACAATTCAATCTCCACCGGCCCGCGCCAGGAGGGAGAAATCGACGGACCGGAAGAGATGTATGTTATTCTCCTCGATAACGGTCGCACAAACTTACTCGCACAGCAAGAGCAACGACAAGCATTATCCTGCATTCGTTGCGGTGCATGTTTGAATGCGTGTCCGATCTACAAAGGAGTAGGAGGTCACTCTTACGGAGCAACGTACAGCGGACCAATCGGCTCTATCATCACTCCGCATTATCAGGGAATGGAAGAGTTCAAACACTTAAGCTTTGCTTCTTCTCTCTGCGGAAAATGTACAGAAGTATGTCCGGTCAAAATCGAAATTCACAAACAACTACTTTTCAATCGCCGCGATTCCGTCAATCAAGGCCTCAGCCCTTTCTCCGAAAAATTCATCTGGACCGTCTGGAAAAAAGCTATGCTCTCAAGAAAACTCATGAACGGCGGTGGTTCAACGATGAAGAATTTTATGCTGCGGAACTTTTTCAAAAGTAAATGGGGTGATAGACGCAACTTGCCTCAGGTGGCGGCGAAGTCGTTTAATGAGCTGTGGCGGCAGAGGGGCGCTAATTAGACAATTAGCTAATTAGCTAATTAGCTGATGGGGTGTAAGTGGTGAGTGTAAGTAGCGTTCTACCAACTACACTACAAATTTGAGCGTTAAATTCTATTAAATATTATGTAGTTCGGTATGACCAAGTGCTTTGTGAAGGTCATTAGCTAATCAGCTAATCAGCTAATCGGAACTAAGCGGGCTGCGTCCGTAACGCAAGAAGGCCCACCCCCCCGGATGAGCCTTCCACACCAATGAAGAAGAATCTTTTTTATTGTGCGCTCAAACGTTGATTGCGTTCGGCGAGAAGTTCCATGATAATTTTGTAATCGCTTAATGAAACCGGACGGATGTTGAGGATACTCGATACCTCTACATGCTGCGCGAGTCGATTACATGTTTCTTTGTCGTAACGATCGAATGCATTCTTGTATGTCTGCATGTGAACCTGAGGGATGAAGAAGTATTCTACTTCTGCTTTGTTCAGATTGTATTTGTTGATCAGGATTCCCGGTTCTTTTCTTCCGTCAGTGAAAGAAAACATGCTGTACACGTGGATGAAGTCTTGTATTTCGATAGTTGTCATTGTGTGGTGGGTCATTTGTTATTGATGATTCAAAAGTACGCTCACACGCAGGCCATGACAATCTTGTTTGGTAAACGGCGCCGAATTACCGACGAATGGCGGAGATTGGGCGATGGGGAGAGGGGAGGGGAATTCAGAATTTAAAATTCAAAATTCAGAAGCCGACTCGGGTAAATGATGCCAATTGAAAATTTCGGAGCTTTTCTGCGATTTCTGCTAATTTCTGCGAATTCTGCGGGAAACACGGAAAAAGGCCTAAAAAAATGAAAACCCGAAGGCTGCGTCCCTCGGGTTTTTCTAAAAAAGGGTAGAGAAAAATTGAACTAGTGTGAAAAGCTCTGACAAAGATGGTTAAAGCCTTTAGGCCCTCCTATTACTAGTAGTAGCGTAATTCTTCCCGATTTTTATGGTGTTTTTGGGTAATTGTTGCTACAAATGCCATTTTTAGCGGCTTTGGTAGTAAATTTTGATCAATTCGGCCAGATTTTTCGCCCGGAGCTTCTTCATTATCTGTTTCCGATGAAGATTAACAGTATGAATGCTTAAATCGAGTTTGTCCGATATGGCTTTAGAAGAAAGTGTTTCAGCTATTAATTGCATCACTTCTTTTTCGCGTGTCGTAAGTACTTTAAATGCATCAATCGATTTGCTTTGTGTGTGCTGACGTTTTAAATCTTTCAGATAATCTACTTCCACAAAAACTTTTCCGTCGATCATGCGAATGTGATTCACCGGCATGCCTTGTAAGCGTTCTTCACCGGCATCACGATTCAATTTCTGAAACGATCCGAATTCTGTTTTGACTTTTCCTTTAGTCGTGTGATCAAGTACGTTCGCTTCGACATGAAAAATTTGTACTTGCCATTCATTCCTTTCAAGCGAACGGTTTTTGAAAATGGAACATGCTCGAAGATGGGACCGAGTGTGTTGTTCAATAAAATCCATTCCAAATGGCGATCTCTGTAATCGGCATGATCGTCGGGATGCATAATCGAAAAGAAAAATCCGTAACCTCCTAAATTGAAATGCGAGGCTTCCCATCCGATTACTTCTTTCACCGATTCGCTCGTATAGAAATTTTTTCCGGTTGGTACATCTGTCATATACCAAACCGCATCTTTCCGTGAATTCATCACGCGAAGAATGCTGTCGTGTAATTGATCCGGTTCTTGCTGAAAGATGCCTTCCTTCGACGGCTCAACAATAATGATGCGTCCGGTGAAATCGTCGCTTATCATTAAATCAAAGCACAATGTGTTTAAAGTTCTTTTCCTGTTGCCCGAAAAATTAAAGGGTAAGGATAATTCCTCAATGAACGAATTTCGAAGCTGACTGTTAATCTTAGCTACGCCTTCCTTGTCGAAAATAAATGATGCCGATTTCCCAATCAGTAACTCATACTCAAACCCACTAAATGCCGAAAATAATTTGTTCACAAACACAATCCGATGCCGCTCATCAGTAATGAGAATCGACTCCGGTACTTTGTTTAAAAGAGTCGAGAGGTTTTGGAGGAAGGTGTGGAGGGGCTTCATTGTAGAAAGGAGTAAGTAGAAAGAAGTAAGTAGTAAGTAGTAAGTTGACTTGGAGTTTGGTAAATTGTAAGTAGTAAGTAGTAAGTTGACTTACTGTTTTGGTAAGTTGTAAAATGTAAGTAGTAAGTAGTAAGTAGTAAGTTGACTTACTGCTTTGGTAAGTAGTAAGTAGCAAACAGCAAGTCAACTTACTACTTACAACTTACTACTTACAGACTACGAAGCCGTATAGTAAATCCTAATCAACTCCGCCAAATTCTTCGCCCTCAATTTCTTGAGGACTTGTTTTCGGTGCATGTTTACGGTGTGGATGCTGATGAATAGTTTTTCGCAAATTTCTTCGGAGGAGTGGCCGTCGATGATAAGTTTTAAAATTTCTGATTCTCTTGATGAAAGATTTTTGAATTTATTTTCTGAAGTGGAAGAAGTGAGTTTTAATCCGAGATCTCTTACGTGATCTATATCGATGTACGATTTGCCATCAATCAGGCGGATGTTGCCGAAGGTTTCTGCTTCGCTTCCCTTGGAGAGAAGCGATTCCGGAATCTGAGCATAAGAGCCCATCAGCAAAAGTGTTTCGTTAGCTGAATTTCGCTGCACGACATTTGCTTCTGTTTCGATGGCCATATACTCGCCATTCGAATTCTTCATTCTTAATGTATGTGTAAATGAAACGGAATCGTATAGCAAGCCAAGTTTGTTTTTCATAATCAGCCATTCGCCATAGTGATCCATCAATACTTTAACATCGGCAGGATGGATAAGCGAAAGGAAAAAGGCGCCTCCCCCGGTTTTGAAATATTCACCGGGCCAACCAAACAATCGGAAGTAGCCATCGCTTGTAAATAAATACTTGCCTCTAAAAACATCGGCCAAAAACCAGGCGGAGTCTGTCCTGCTATTTAAAGCTTTTACAAAATTATCGTTCCTGTATTTTTTCATCAATGCCAGGTCTTCTTTCGAAATAACCGGCAATACAAATACTATGGCCTCATGTACGCCCTCGAGTATTAAATTGAAGGCAAATATTTTCGAACTTTTTTCTTTTGATTTTAAAATTTTAACTGATTGTTCCAGCGAAAAATTTGAGGCTAGCTCCTTTTTAATTAATTTCCAGTTTGTTTTTCCGAAAACGTCTTCAACGCTTTTCTTCTTGATATCGGTGTCGCTATAGCTTACATACTTACAAAATGATTCGTTGGCGCAAATAAATTTCCCTGCAGGAGTCGATAGAAATATTCTATCGACCGAAGTTTTAAGTACGGCCTGCAATGAGTAAATATAATCTTGTAATGGAGTCATGAAAGGTGACGACTACTCTAATTCGAGATCAAATGATTTTTGAACGAGTTCTGCCGTGTTTTTGGCATTCATTTTCTTCATCAGATTTTTACGATAAGTGTTTACTGAAGCAATGCCGATCAATAAAATATCTGAAATTTCTTTTGTGGATAATCCGGCTTTCACCAATTTGAGAATTTCTTTCTCTCGCGCAGAGAGATGTACGTTCAATAGTTCTTTTGGCGCAGTTGATGAATTGTTTTTCGAGAACTGTGACTCGATAAGTGTATTCAAATTCGTTGTCGACTGTTTCTGAATACCTGTTTTCTCGGCAGTAACATCTTTCATGAAGGTAATCAGATAGAGGATGTCTTTTTTGGCATCGCGCTCCAGTATCATACACTCGCAGTGAACCCAACGCCAGCTTCCATTCTTGTGTCGCTTTCGGTATTCGTAGATTATCGGCGTTTGATCATGAACAAATTTTTCTTTCGTTCGTAATTCAAGAGCCTCGATAAATGTATTCACGACTATTTCCGTATCATCCGGATGTGTAATCGACATCACAAAGCCCCAACCACCTTCGAGGAACTCTTTTGTGGACCAGCCCAAAATATTTTCTAATGATTGAGAACAAAAGACATTATTTTTTTTTCGAAGGTCCGAAATGAATACAACTTCTCTTTGCTGAAAATTCAACGCATGCAGCATTGAGCTGTGCTTCTTAAAATATTCAGGAGCATTGTCGGGACTTGTTTCCGGATTGCGAAGCGTGATTTGCAATCCGATAGGATCACTCTGAGGAATATTCAGCAAACTGAAGCATAGTGTTAGCAATCTAGCTTCACCGGTTTTTGTTTTGCAAACTTTGTCACTCACCAGACTTTGATGAATTGCAATTTTTAACATCACTTCTGTGAAATCACCGGCATTGTGAAAGATATCGCTGATGTTTTTTTTAATTACGATTTCGTTTTCAGGTGTTGCCAATAATTTGCAGGCAGATTGATTTGCATAACAAATTTGACCGGAAAGATTTGATAATAAAATACCATCATGGACAGTATCGTAAAATGCCCTGGTGGGTTTGATAAACTCACTGATAACCTTCATATAAATAATTTAAAAAAGTGCACGTGGCCTGATTCCAAAAATAGCCTTTTTTGGCATTCAAAAATGTTAAATTTTGGCTAATTGCCTTAAATAGGTGCTGAAAAGACAGTGAATTCCGCCAATAACCAAGCAATTTGAATTTCGGACTAAAGGCGGATTCCGATAAGTGAAATTACGAGTGAACCGGCGTATGAAATGCTTAATTACCTGAAGGGAAGTCCCATTTAAATTTATTCAAATCCTGAAGACATGAAGTAAGCAATTTGATACACGCTTCGATATCTTTTGTATTGGCCATTTCAATAACCTGATGAATATGTCGTGTCGGAATGCTGATAGCTCCTGCTATACTTCCACTCTTTCCCATGCGCTGAATTCCGGCTGTATCGGTTCCTCCGGCTTGCAAAATTTCCGGCTGCCATTTGATCTTGTATTTGTCGGCCGTTGCCTTCATGAAATTTACCATGCGATAGTCGCAAATTGTCGACGAATCCATGATCTTAATACCGGCTCCGCCTCCCAATGAAGTAACTCGTTCGTGTGGCTGCGATCCCGGTACGTCAAAAGCAATCGTTGTGTCCAATCCAAAACCAAAATCAGGTTCAATCATGTGAGCTGCTACGTTTGCACCGCGAATACCAACTTCTTCCTGAACGGTGAATACGGCGTAAACATCGTACGGACTTTTTTTCAATATGCGAAGTGTTTCGATCAGAATGAAAACCGAAACGCGATTGTCGATCGACTTGCAATTCACGCAATCGCCCATCTGTATCAATTCACGCTGACGGGTAATAGGATCACCAACTTTGATGTATTTCACAACTTCCGATTTCGGCATGCCGAGATCAATAAAGTAGTCGTGAATTTGCGGAACTTTATTTCTTTCCTCAGCCGACATAATGTGAATCGGCTTAGAGCCCATTACGCCGATTAAATCTTTTTTCCCATGAACAATCACACGTTGTGCAGTGAGCGTTTTCGGATCAAATCCGCCGAGTGTATGGAAACGAAGAAAGCCATTGTCGTCGATGTGCGTCACCATGAATCCAATCTCATCCATGTGCGCTGCAATCATCACGCGCTTGCGCTCTTTTCCTTTTTTGAGAACAGTGACGTTTCCCATATTGTCTACGCTCACTTCATCCGCCAACGGACGAACTTCACGCAAAACGATTTCACGAATACGTTGCTCAAATCCGGGAGCTCCGGCTGTTTCACAGATTTCTTTGAGGAGGGGAATGTTTAGGGCCATAGGGCGGGTTGCGGGTTGCGAGTTGCGGGTTGCGGGTTGCGGGTTGCGGGTTGCGGGTTACGGGTTGCGAGTTACGGGTTGCGAGTTGCGAGTTGCGGGTTGCGGAGTACTTAAAACCTCCACTTACACTTCCACATCCACTCTGTTCTTCTGCGTATATCTGCTACTTTCTGCGATTTCTGCTCGAAATAGACTTGTCTTAAACGCAAAAATGCAACCCCAAGGTTACGTTTTAGTGTGAGTGAAAGTGTGAGTAGAGTAAGTGTAAGTGTGAGTTGTGTGAGTTACAGCTCACAACCCTTAACAGGCTGTGTATGATTCAGTAGAAGGATGACTAACGTGATGTGTAAGTCGCCTTCGCAACCCGCAACTCGCAACCCGCAACTACCTGTTAGTACCCCAACCCAAGAAATCAAAAAAGCAGTTTCTAAATAGCCTTAGCAACCCGCAACTCGCAACCCGCAACTACTTCAAGCCAACCTATACCCCCATTACTTCACCCGCCCCAACTTAATCATATTCGTCCGCCCCTGATCGCTGAGCGGAATGGATGTCAGATTGATAATAATATCATTCTCCTTTACCAGGCCTTCCTTCTTCAAAATATCCTGTAAATCCTGAATCGTAACGTCGGTGGTTTCGTGTTTGTCGTAATAGAAGCCGCGACAGCCCCAGACCAGACTCAGTACATTCAACATTTCACGACGATCGGTAAAAATGAAAATATCGGTATTCGGACGCTGAGCGGCAACTTTGTATGCAGTGTAGCCTGAACGTGTCATGCCGACAATTGCATTAGCGCCAACCTGTGATGCCATTTCACATGCATTGTAACAAACAGAATCGGAAATATAAGTACTGCTGTTTTTATCAGGGGGATACTGACGATTATAATGATATCCTTTCGCTTCAACTTTCGAAATAATCATTCGCATGTGTTCTACGACGCGGACAGGATATAAGCCAACAGAAGTTTCTCCGCTTAACATCACTGCATCGGCTCCGTCGATCACGGAATTGGCTACGTCGTTTACTTCGGCACGGGTAGGAGTATAGTTTGTAATCATACTCTCCATCATTTGTGTTGCAATAATGACGGGCTTAGTTGCCTGAATGCATTTTTTCACCAGCATTTTCTGAATGAGCGGAACTTCTTCCATTGGCAATTCTACTCCTAAGTCTCCACGGGCTACCATCAATGCATCTGTTTCGCGGATGATGGCGTCTATTTCTACCAGTGCTTCAGGTTTTTCGATTTTAGCAATGACGCGACAACGACGACCTGCTTTTTTAATACGCTCTTTAAATCAATGATGTCGGCTGCGTTTCGAACAAAAGACAAACCAATCCAGTCGACATTTTGCTCTAATGCAAATTCAAGGTCATGCAGATCTTTTGGTGTCAGACTCGGAAGTGAAATTTTGGTTTTCGGAAGATTCACTCCTTTTCGGCCCGATAATTTTCCTCCGCTCTCTACAACGGCATGTACTTCGTCTTTGCGATTCGTTGCCGTTACATTCAACACAATTTTTCCGTCGTCAATCAAAATCTTATCGTCGATCGCTACGTCTTTCGCAAAATCCTGATAGTTCATGTAAAGCTTCTTTGATGTTCCCACGCACTCATGCATGGAGAAAATCACTTCAGAGCCATTTTCCAGAAAAATAGAATTATTCTCTACTTCACCGATACGAAGCTTCGGACCTTGTAAATCGACAAGAATCGATGTGTGGAAGCTTTTCTCTTCATTAAGCTGACGAATCGTCTTGATGACTCCGGCATGAACGCTGTCGTCGCCGTGAGAAAGATTGAGTCGACAAACATCAACGCCGGCCGTCATTAAATTTTTTAGCACTTCAAATGACGATGATGCCGGTCCTATCGTCGCTACAATTTTGGTTTTGTTATATGGAATATTGTTCATTTTCTTTTGCAGATCTTCGGTATATTTTTTTCCGAAGGGTAAATTTAACAATTCGATTGGTGATTCGTGAGTTATCCTATAAAATTAATAGTTCTTTCATATGTGAAATCCGGCAAATGGTTTCAATTTTATTTAAAATGGCCTCTAAGTGTAAAATTTACACTAAGCCCCCGGGCACTTCTTAGCACCTAAGTGTCTTAGTGTTTAAAAAAACATTAGAAAATTAGGTTCTCCTTAGATTTTAGCTTAGCCGGATCCAGCTTAAAAACCCCCAACACAATCGAAATCTGTTTCAACTCCGCCAACAAAGCACTGTCGTCGATTCGCACTTTTTCCGGGCGGATAACAAAAAGATAGTCGAGCTGATTTTGTTCCGGCAAAAGCAATCCTTTCTGACAACGATTTGAAATGAGATTGTAACGATCCTCATCGTCGTTCACAAATTCAAAAAAGGAAAACGAATGATCTTCCATTCGCTTATTATTAAAAACTGCGTAATCTTCTTTCCGCTCCAACACCAACCCTAACTTCAAATTAATCTCCCTGCACAAACGATAATCCTTCTTCTGACAAACGATGCCAAAGAGAACGAAGTCGTAGTTATCGTCGTTGGAGAGTTTTAGGACGGTTTTGGCCATTTGGTGCAATTAGCTAATTAGCTGATTTGTTGATTAGCTGATGGGGCTGTTAGGGTAAAGATAGCGTGTTCTACTTTTTACTGTTTGTTTGGAGCAACATTAGCTAATCGTCAAATTAGCAATTAGCAAATTAGCAATTAAATAAACAAATTAGTTAGTTGGTGTTAGCTGTAGCTGATGGGGCTGTTAGGGTAAAGATAGCGTGTTCTACTTTGCACTGTTTGTTAGGAGCAACATTAGCTAATCGTCAAATTAGCTAATTAGCTAATCGTCAATTCAACTAATCGACTAACCGCAACTCCGCACACACCTTCTCCGCCGCAATCTGCTCGGCGCGTTTTTTGGAGTAGTCTTCGCCGCGGGCTTTTTCTACACCTTCTACGAGCACACGCACGCGTAATAATTTCTTACCACCATTTTCTACTTCGTCGATGAGTTCGAATTCTACGGCTTTGCGCTCGCGTTGTCCCCAGTTGATGAGTTTACTCTTGAAATTTTTATCCTGCATCTCTATCTCCTCTAAATCGACGTGATGTTTCAGAAAGCGTCCGAGAATGAGTTTGCGTGTGGTGTTATAACCCTGATCGATATAAACAGCTCCAACGAGTGCTTCGAATGCATCACCGTAGGCCGAACGATTTTTCGCTGCCGGATCGATCGAATGAATCATGAACTGATCGATGCCTAATTTAACGGCGAGCTTATTGAGGTGTTCGCGATTTACGATTTTACTTCTCATCTCAGTGAGAAAGCCTTCTTCGCGGAACGGAAATTTTTTGAAAAGTAATTCGGCAATGATGGCACCGAGAACGGCGTCGCCTAAGTATTCGAGACGTTCGTTGCTGAGCTTTACTCCGCTTGGATGCTCAGAGGCAGTAGAACGATGACGAAAGGCAAGATGGTAAACAGACAGATTGCTTGGGGTAAAACCCAACAGATTCCGCAGCGAAAGCGCGAATTTCTTGTCTTTAGTGAAAAGGAATTTTAGTGAAGTAAAGACACTCAAGCCGAAGTCTTATTAGGGGATCGCTGATCAGGCGTATTTTTTGAAAATCACAGAAGCATTGTGTCCACCGAATCCGAAGGTGTTGCTCAGTGCAGCGCGAACTTCGCGTTTCTGCGCAACATTAAAGGTGAGATTCAGCTTTGGATCAAAAGCCGGATCGTCGGTGAAGTGATTGATAGTCGGAGGAATAATGCCATTCACAACAGCAAGGATACTGGCAATCGATTCAATCGCGCCGGCAGCTCCAAGTAAGTGTCCTGTCATTGATTTCGTTGAACTGATGTTCAATCTGTACGCATCTTCTCCAAACACCGTTTGAATGGCTTTGATTTCCTGTGGATCTCCGATCGGAGTCGATGTTCCGTGTACGTTGATATAATCGATATCGGCTGTTGTCATTTCTGCATCTTCCAATGCAGCGCGCATAACATTGGCAGCACCTAATCCGTCAGGATGCGGAGCCGTCATGTGATAAGCATCGGCCGACATACCACCACCGACGATTTCGGCGTAGATTTTCGCACCGCGTGCTTTTGCGTGCTCGAGTTCTTCGAGTATTAAACAACCGGCTCCTTCGCCCATTACAAAACCATCGCGGTTTAAATCGAACGGACGAGAAGCTGTTTTAGGATCATCATTGCGAAGTGAAAGTGCTTGCAAAGCGTTGAATCCGCCTACGCAAGTTTCATTAACCGTTGCTTCCGAACCTCCGGTGATCATCATAGATGCACGACCGAGACGGATGTATGTGAATGCGTCGTTAATCGCATTCGTTGAAGAAGCACAGGCTGATACCGTTGTAAAGTTCGGTCCGCGGAAACCGTAGCGGATCGAAATATGTCCCGAAGCGATGTCGGCAATCATCTTCGGAATAAAGAATGGGTTGAAGCGCGGAGTACCATCGCCACGAGCGAAAGCCGACACTTCATCCTGAAATGTTTTAAGTCCGCCGATACCCGAACCCCAAATAACTCCTACGCGGTCGTGATTGACTTTTTCAAGATCAATACCGCAGTCTTTGATGGCCTGATCGGCTACTACTAAAGCGTATTGGGAAAATGAATCGAGTTTTCGCCCCTCTTTGCGTTCGAAATGATCGTTAGGGTCGAATCCTTTTAACTCACAAGCGAATTTAGTCTTGAATTTAGACGCGTCGAATTTCGTGATCAGGTCAGCCCCGCTCACGCCATTGATCAATCCTGTCCAAAAATCTTGTGGAGAATTACCTAGTGGAGTCAATGCTCCAAGGCCAGTAACTACGACTCGTTTCAGTTGCATTCCTATGCTGGAATTTAGGTTAAAAATTTCAGCGGCGGGCTAAACCTGCTGAAAGAACGAGCATGACCGACAGTAATGACGGTCATGCTTGTCTTTTGAAATTATTTAGCGTTTTTCTCGATATAATCGATTGCCTGTCCTACCGTGGCAATTTTTTCAGCCTGGTCGTCCGGAATAGCGATATTGAATTCTTTTTCAAATTCCATGATCAGCTCTACTGTATCGAGAGAATCTGCTCCCAAATCATTAGTGAAGCTTGCTTCAGGAGTAACTTCTTTTTCATCAACGCCTAATTTGTCAATGATGATCGCTTTAACTTTTGCTGAAATGTCTGACATGATTAATCTTTTTTGTGATTGGTTTTTATAATGAGTTGCAAAGTAAAATTTATTCAGGCGAATATCAAAATCCGAAAACAATCGTTTTTCTCAAATTTCGCCTATTTTACAGATTCTTAACCTATGAATGCCCGAATAATGGTGAATATCAGTGCCGCGAGCAGGGCAGATACCGGAATTGTGAGAATCCAGGCCCAGAATAAATTGATGGTAACACCCCATCGAACAGCTGAAAGTCGCTTCGATAATCCAACACCAACGATAGCACCTGTGATTGTATGAGTTGTAGAAACCGGAATTCCTAAAGCTTGAGTGGCATATAAGGTAATCGCACCGGCTGTTTCAGCGCTAACACCTTCTAATGGAGTTACTTTAGTGATTTTTGTACCCATCGTTTTGATGATTCTCCAACCACCGCTCAATGTACCGATACCAATAGCCATGAAGCATGATACTTCGACCCAGGTAGGGATGTGAGTGATTTTTTGCTTGCCGTGGGTATCCATAATTGCTACCACATTATTCCATCCGGTAACGGAAACGTCTTTCGGAATTCCTAAAACCTGAGTTTTGTAAACCAATAATGCAGCAGCAATAATTCCCATTACTTTTTGAGCGTCGTTACTACCATGGCCTAAACTGAAAAGTGCCGATGAAACCAACTGCAATTTTCGAAACCATTTATCGGCGCGCGAGGGATTCGATCGTTTGCATAGATGCAAAATAATGACGGTAAGTATGTACGATAGAATTAGTCCGATTAATGGAGCCAGGAAAATAAAGGCAACGGTTTGATATAGTTTTCCAATATCAGCCAATACACCAAATCCTGCTTTTGCGATAGCTGCTCCGGCAAAACCTCCCATTAGTGTGTGAGAAGATGACGAAGGAATTCCCAACCACCATGTAAGTAAGTTCCAAGCAATTGCGGCAATAAGTCCGGCCAGGATTACATACAAGTCGATAGCTTCGGTACGTACAATTTTTGCAACTGCATCGGCTACCTTAAATTCAAATCCGAGCCATTTGTTCTGACACAATACAAGTACAACGGCGTTGAAAAACGCTGCCCAAAGAACTGCTTTGAAGGGTGATAATACTTTTGTGGAAACAACGGTTGCAATTGAATTGGCCGCATCATGGAATCCATTGATGAAGTCGAATAAAATGGCAAGAACAACTACAATTATTAGGATGGTCATACCTGATGGAACTTTTGACTGTTGAAGTTGAGATTAGCCTGTTTAAGCTTGCTTGATGATGATTGATTCTAACACATTGGCCACATCTTCACATTTATCTGTCGCAGTTTCAAGTGCCGATAAAACTTCCTTTATTTTAATGATTTGAATAGCATCTTTTTCATCTTCAAACAAACGCGCTACAGCATTGTCGAATATGTCGTCGGCATGATTTTCCAGACTGTTGATCTTTACCAAAGCTTCACGAGTTTTGATGATGTTCTTCATACTTCGTAAGCTGCTAACTGCCGCATTGATCTCTACTGCTGACTCTAAAATCAAATCAGCCAACTTCACCATTGCAGGATGAATGTTCTCCACTTTGTATAATTCGATTCGCTTTGCAGAACCATGGATATAGTCGATAATATCATCCAATGCACTCGCTAATTGCTGAATATCTTCACGATCGAATGGTGTAATAAATGTCGTACTTACTTCTTGGAAAATAGTGTGAGTAATCTCATCTCCCACGTGCTCCAACTTTTCAATTTGGCGAATCAATGCCTTGCGTTTTTCGAGCGACGGAGCTGTCATTACCTCAACCAATACTTTCGATATTTCTACCAAATTGGCTGATGATTGCTCAAACAAAGGAAAGAATTTACGGTCTTTTGGAACGAAGTACTGGAAGATGGGATTTAATGACATATATCTTTGTGTTTTATTTCTTATGCGAGGTGTTTCAGAGTCTCAAAATCAAGGGGATATGAATAAAATAAACTTGTTTCCCCGGTGCGTAAAGTAATAAAAAATTACTCTAAGAAAATTTATATGTTGAAAACTATGATGCTATTGCTAAAGTGCAGGTTTCATAGCTGTTTTATCGAATGTATTTTTGTTCTCTCATGAAACGTCTCGCCATACTTGCTTCGGGTTCGGGCTCCAATGCCGAACAAATTGCCCTGCATTTCGAAACCGGTGATATCGCCCGCGTGGCTCTCATCATTACGAATAACCCAACGGCCGGTGTCATCGAAAGAGCTCACCGTTTGGCGATCCCTGTGAAAGTTTGTAAAAAGGCCGACTTTTCTGATCCGGCCGGGGTGGAGAAGATGCTGCGCGATGAACAAATCGACTTCGTCGTACTGGCAGGATTCCTCTTGTTGGTACCCGAAAATCTTATTCGTGCTTATCACGGTCGTATCGTCAATATTCATCCCGCACTGTTGCCTCAGTTTGGTGGCAAGGGTTTCTATGGAAGTCGTGTCCATCAGGCCGTCATCGAATCAGGATCTCTCATCTCCGGAATCACTGTTCACCACGTAAACGAAAAATTCGACGAAGGAAGTATTATCTTTCAGGCTGCCTGTGCTATCGATAAAACCGATACGCCGGAATCTCTTGCAACTAAAATACATGAATTGGAATATAAGTACTTTCCTGTGGTTGTTGAAAAGGCCCTTGGGAATTCATAATTCTAAATTATAAATTCAAAATTTAGAATTCATAATTCTGAATTCATAATTCTAAATTCAACCCGACCAAGACGTTACCCTACCATGCGACAACCCTCCCGGCTTGCCATTCTCTTCCTTCTTTTATCTGCTTCTCTGGCCGGGATTGCGGAATTTTTGCAACATCGAACCAATGCCAGACCGGATGCCGTTGTTCAATCGGCACAGGAAAAATTAATGTCGCTCGGACAACAAATGTCGGCGTCGCTCGAAAAGGTTGCTGCGTTTAAATCGGATGAAGAATTTCACTCGTACTTTTTACACAGCGGACTGGAGAAATCGGGATTCAGTTTTTATGTGGCGGATAAAGGGCAAATAATTTATTGGTCGGATAATGAACCTGTAGTTGATCTTTCGTCTTTCAATAATTTACATAACGGTGAATTGGTTTCGCTTCCAAACGGCGATTTCGTTTTTTATGAAAAGCGTGCCGGTGAGAGGCAATTCTTCGGACTCATTCTTCTTAAACATAATTACGATTACGAAAATAAATATCTGGTGAATGAATTTAATCCGGCACTCGGACTTAATTCGGCTTTTCACCCGGACACATCCGGCAATCTTTCTTTTTCAGCACCTGATCAGAAATCGACTCTAAAGTTGTCGTATGATTATTCGACCGGTGAGAGTGAGTTGTCGGGAAAATGGCTGTACTTATTTGCACTGATATTTGCCTTTATTGGTATTTATGTTCTTTCAAATTTCTTTTTGGCGAAATCATTTTCGAAAGGAATGGTTTTTCTGGTATTTATTTGGGGTGTAAGAACGCTTACGATTTTATTTAAGTTTCCTGAAGAACTATATCGTCTCGAATTATTCAGTCCGCGCTTATACGCATCGTCATTTTACTTTAATTCGCTCGGAGACTTTCTGATTAATGTGGCGTTTTTCCTCATCGTCGCATTTAGTATTTATCGAAATATTAAAACGGAGAAGAGTCCGGCCTCCGGAAAATTTTGGTTTTATCCGATCCTAGCTCTATTGGCTTTATCCACTCATCTTCTGATGACGAGTCTGATCGTGAATTCTCAAATCTCGTTCGACGTAAGCAAGCCGCTCGAGCTCGATGGGTTTAGCATTTGGGCGTTCATGGCAATTGCCATCTTGCTCATTACTTTTCTTATTTCATTGGCTGCCGCTTTGCGATTCTCGTTTAACTATCGGGTAAATAGTATTCATATCTGGTTCGCTGTTTTTTTCTGCGCAGTATATTCGTCAGGAAGTTTGTACAGACTGAATAACCAAAAGGAAATTGAGTCACGAAAACTTCTGGCACAAAAAGTCGAAGTACGCCAAGATCATGTTGCCGAGTATCTGCTCGAAGAAGCGCGCAAGAAAATTATCGACGATGCAGAAATTGCTTCATTGTCGGCAAATGTTGATCTCAATCACGATAAAATTTCATCGATTCTCAGTCAGCGCTATTTCTCCGGATATCTCGCACGATTCGAATCAAGCGTCTATATTTTTTATCCGGATTCAAGCGGTAACGGAAAATCTCTGGCCGATTTTCAATCACTGGCATCACAAGGAAAGCCGACTTTCAGCGACGGACTTTACTTTTTGAATAATGAAAATGGTCGTTCGTCGTATATCGCTTTTTATACTCTTCAAAAAGCAAAAGCTGTTCCGACTACGATGGTCGTTCTGCTCAGTGCGCGCTTTTTACAATCGGCCGAAGGCTTTCCTGAATTGTTTTTAAGCGGACAGAATAATGAAAATCTTTCGTCGGGCGATTATTCGATTGCTCGTTACAGCAATCAATCGCTCATCTACGAATTCGGTAATTATACATATGCGTTAACTGACAAAGATTTCAGAGATGCCAAAAGCGAGTTCTCGCAATTGAGTCTGAACGGGTACAATCATCTGATTTATCATTTATCGCCGACATCAATTATCGTTGTAAGTCATCCGGAGCAAACGTTATTTTCATTGCTCACCCTGTTTTCGTGGATGCTTGCTTTGTGCGGATTGCTCACGTTGCTCATTTTTATTCTCTCCGTTCTCTTTGCTTCTGATTCGACTTATACATGGAATCTCACCCGACGAATTCAGATTTCTGTTGTTTCTGTCGTTGTACTTTCTTTTGTGCTCGTTGGAGCAGGAACGGTTTATTACATCGATAAAAAATACGAAGCCGATCAGCGTAAGAGTATTTCGGATCAGGTGAATGCACTTTGGTTTACAGTGAGTGAAAATGCCTTGCCGTATCTTGACAATGACAGTAGTCGTGTTTTAGAATCGATTCTCACTCGCTTCGTGAATAATACGAATATCGATTTCAACGTCTTCAATGAAAACGGCGAATTGATATTTTCTTCTCAACCGAAAATCTACAACGAAAACATTATTTCGTCACGAATGAATCCTGAAGCCTTTTTTGAAATTCGGGAAAAAGGTTTGACTCAATACATTCATCCGGAAAATGCCGGAAAGTTGAAATACGTTTCGGGTTATGCTCCGATTACCAATGCTAACGGAGAAATAAAAGCGTATCTCGGACTTCCATATTTTGAAAAGCAAAATGAATTGAATAAAGAAGTTTCCGGTTTCTTATCGGCGTTACTTAATATTTATGTTTTCCTCTTAGCAGTTGCTGTTCTTTTGACTGTCATTATTTCATCGCGTATCACTCAGCCGTTATTGCTCATTCAGGAGAGAATGGCCGGATTGCGTCTCGGTACAACGAATGAACAAATTCAGTATAGTCGCAAAGACGAAATCGGCGAGCTGGTGAAAGAATACAATCGAATGATCGACGAACTTGCTTTGAGTGCAAGTAAGCTCGCACAAAGTGAACGAGAGACTGCATGGCGGGAAATGGCACGACAAGTAGCGCATGAAATCAAAAATCCGCTTACGCCAATGAAATTATCGGTTCAGCATTTGCAAAGAACGCTGATAGATAAAGGCGGTAACGACAAAGAATTTGTTGATCGCATTTCGGGTACACTCATTCAGCAAATCGATACGCTTGCAAATATTGCGACAGCGTTCAGCGATTTTGCGCGAATGCCACAATCAGTTCCTGTTCGCATACAACCTGCCGAAGTTCTGAAACCACTCGTTGATCTGTATCGCGAGATTCCGACTCTCGAAGTCAGTTTCGAAGAAAAGAATTCCGACTTATTTGTTCTGGCAGATAAAGATCAACTCAATCGAATTTTCTCAAACATTTTACGAAATGCCATGCAGGCCATTCCGGATAACAAGTCGGGTCGTATTGCAGTCGTGATCAGCCGCCATGCCAACTCAATTCGTATCGAAATCGCCGACAACGGCATCGGAATTCCTGAAGATCAAAGGGAAAAAATCTTCAAACCGAACTTTACGACAAAATCGAGCGGAATGGGCCTTGGCCTCGCAATGGTCTATAATTTAGTCGATCAGGCCGGTGGTAAAGTTTGGTTTACAAGCACTTACAATTCCGGGACGAGCTTCTTTATCGACCTTCCGTTAGCCTGAAAAAGCGGGAGGATTCGTATATTTGTATAAGAAATAAGGTATGTGAGTGAGGATGAATTCCTGACGAATATCCTGCATATAAGAAGCGCAGATTGCTTCCAAATCGAGTAAATTCACCGCAAAATCAACACAAGATATGAGTCGCCCGATTCGCGTATTAGTTGCGAAAGTAGGACTGGATGGTCACGATCGTGGAGCTAAAGTCATCGCATCGTTCCTCCGGGATGCCGGTATGGAAGTCATCTACACCGGTCTTCGCCAGACACCCGAGATGGTCGTTAACGCTGCCTTACAGGAAGACGTCGACGTCATCGGAGTCAGCATCCTTTCCGGCGCACACATGACGGTTTTTCCGAAAATCATTAATCTGATGAAAGAAAAATCGATGCAAAATGTTCTCCTCACCGGCGGAGGCATCATCCCCGTTGCCGACGTACAAAAACTCGAAGACCTCGGCTGCGGAAAACTCTTCCCTCCGGGAACGGATACGTCGGTCATTATCGACTACGTGCGAAAGGAAGTGGAACGGCGCCGATCTGCCAATTAGCTAATTAGCTAATTAGCTAATTGAAGCAGCAGCTTACAAGTAAGTAAGTTTGTTCATTATCAAAAAACCAGAATGAAACAACCAACCATGTACACCAACATCCTCTCCCAAATAACCTCCAACATCTGCACCATCACCGTTAACCGTCCGGATAAACTGAACGCGTTGAATTATGATACGATTCAGGAAATCGGACGTGCTGTGGCTGAGGCGGAAAAAATAAAGATGTGTACGGAATTATCCTCACAGGAAGCGGAGCGAAGGCTTTTGTTGCCGGTGCTGATATTTCGGAATTTGCTTCTTATACAAACGAGGAAGCAAAGAAATTGAGCGGCGACGGACAAAAAGTTTTTAAGTCGCTTGAATTATGTTCGAAGCCGATTGTTGCGGCCGTAAATGGTTTCGCTCTTGGCGGAGGTTGCGAGCTGGCAATGAGTTGTCACTTGCGCGTTGCTTCCGACAATGCAAAATTTGGTCAGCCCGAAGTTAATCTCGGACTGATTCCCGGCTATGCCGGCACACAACGACTGGTGCAGCTCATCGGAAAAAGTAAAGCGATGGAACTGCTCATGACGGCCGATATGATTGGTGCGAATGAAGCACTCACTCTCGGACTCGTTAATTACGTTACTACTCCCGATCAACTTTTAGATAAAGCCAAGGAACTGATCAATAAGATCGCTACCAAAGGCCCACGCGCAATCGCCGGCATCGTTAAATGTGTCGACGCATACTACACCGACGGAGTCGACGGCTTCTCTTTCGAAGTCGAAGAATTCGGAAACTGCTTCGGCACCCCTGATTTCAAAGAAGGAGTCGACGCATTTTTGAATAAACGAAAAGCGAATTTCCGCTAGCCCTCTCTGTTTACTGAATTACGTTTGTTATACTCTCTGCCGGTTTTTAGTGGCGGGGTGGACTTGTCAGCTTTGGCAATTGGCTAATTAGCTAATTAGCTAATTGTAGCAGATCCTACCGTCGGAAATTCTAATAACCTGAAAGTGTTTTACTAACCCCTAACCATAGTCAAATTAGCTAATCAGCTAATTAGCTAATTGAACCAAAATGCGCATCGCCAAAGACTTCACCAAACACGTCTTCTGTCTCGAAGGAGATTGGGAGAAAGACCTTCGCAAGAAGTCGTCGGTGGGAGCTGCATTGGAATTTTTGAAGACGAATTGTAATATCGACTATATACACAAGACTTGCGGGACGAAAGAAAACTTGATTTACTATCTCTCTCAATGGAAACAGCGGAGGTATAAAAATTATTCCATCTGCTATCTCGCATTTCACGGACAACCGGAGACGATTGAAATCGGTGACGAAGATCTTGCCTTGCAAGAACTCGCCGAAATTTTGAATGGCTCGTGCGTCAATAAAATTATTCACTTCGGAAGTTGCAGTACACTCGATACCGACGAGAGAAGAATCAAACAATTCCTGGAAACCACACAGGCACTCTGTGTCTGCGGCTTCCGAACAGATATCGACTTTTTAGAAAGCTCTGTTTTCGATATGCTCCTCATGCAGAAATTTCAGGAGTACAAAGACATCAAAGCCGTTGACCGTGATCTGAAAAAGAACTATCGGAAGATGATGAATAAGTTGGATTTTCGGCTCATTTATAATTAATTCATAATTCATAATTTAGAATTATGAATTTGCGAATCAGCTAGTAAATTGCAACCATTCTGAATTCATAATTCTTAATTCTAAATTTTTACAACCCATGAACTCCACCAAACTCATCATCCACGGCCTCGTACAAGGTGTCTTCTTTCGAAAGCATACGCAGGAACGCGCACGCGAATTGAATATCAAAGGCACGGTTCGCAATTTACCTGATGGCTCCGTCGAAGTTGTCGCGGAAGGGGAGGAGCAATCGCTTACGGAATTTATCCAATGGTGCCAACGTGGCCCTTCCCGCGCCCGTGTTGAGCGTGGGGAGATTTCAGAAGTGCCGGTTTCGTGGTTTCGATCTTTCGAGGTTTTGAAGTAGGTGGTTCAAAGTTCAAAGTTCAAGGTTCAAAGTTTAAGGTTCAAAGTTCAAGGTTCTAGGTTTGACGTTCAATACGGATTGTTTAATCCAAAATAGTCTCTTCGGAGCGGACAATCTTCAATCTTCAATTTTCAATTTTGAGTTCAAAGAATTCCTTATCTTCCCGACGCAAAATTCCACCACCATGTACGATCTAACTTTCCTGCTTCTTCAGGCAGAATCAGCTGAGTCGGATACAACGAGCTTTACAGTTACGCTTGTAGACGATGATCCGTTTTTCAAAGAGACGATGCGTGACTATCTCACGTCGATGAATATTAAGAAAATCGAAATGTATGAGAGCGGAGAGAAATTTCTTGAAGTATTTAAAGAAGGAGATAATCGTCTTGTAGTGCTCGACTATGATTTCGGTCCGCTCTCCAAATACGATGGTATGGGTGTGCTCGAAGAAATTCGGAAACGCGATAAAAACATTCCTGTTATTATGCTCTCTGCACAGGATAATATGGCCATATCACTCGAAACACTTCGTCGTGGTGCTCTCGATTATTTTATCAAAGGAAATCAAAGTACGTACACAAGTGTGCTGGCTTCAATTCTTAAAATTAATGAGCTGCAACGATTGAAAAGATCGCAACGCGAATATATGCTTACGGGAATCGTCGGAGGAGCTATCTTTGCAATCTTAGTTTGGCTCGCCTACGCGAAGTATTTTTAACCGCCGAGCCTGAGCCTTCGTTATCGTTATCGTTACGATAACGATAACGAAGGCACACCCAACCCCCTTAATCCCCACAAGTCACCTGTATGATCAATATTTTCGACGAAAAAGTTAAGCTCAAAGAAGTTGCTGAAGATAATGCAAAGCCCTCCATCGTTTTGATTGACGACGATGTTGCTTTCAGTGCCATGCTCAGCGAGTTCCTGCGTTCAGAGATGAATATGAAAACGGATATGTACTTGAACGGACGACATTTTCTGGAAGATTATAAAGCAACCGATACTCGTATCATCATTCTTGATTACGATTTCTCGAACGTCGACGGACCGGATGGGTTAACTGTTCTAAAAGAAATCAAGAAAGTAAATCCTTTTGCACTCGTCATCATGGTTTCCGGCCAGGACAATGTTGAGATTGCCGTTGAAACACTTCGCGTAGGAGCTTCAGACTATTTTTATAAGCTGAACAAAACAGTTTTTCCGAATATACTTTCGTCAATCATCAAGCTGCTCGAAATCGAAAAGAAGCGATTGAATTGAACACACAAAAATATAAAAATAAAAAGAGCGTGTTCATCCCGCAGGGATCTTGTTGAAATATGTTCCATGATTGAATCGAAGCAAATCCCCTTTCTCTAAATCACTCAACCACAATCCTCTTCACACTCTTAACACCTTCTGCATTCAACAACTTTAAGATGTAAACACCGGCTTCGTGTGGCGCCGCAATTACATATCGTTCTTTCGATGAAGGTGTGATTTTTTGAATGAGTTTTCCTTGTGCATCATACAATTCTATTTGCACAATTTCATTCTGCTTATCGGTAATTACGATTTCGTCTTTCGTCGGATTCGGAAAAATGCTGACTCCGACAAATTCTGCTTCGTCAATTCCGATAGAGGAGATGTGTACTAATTGCGTACTTGTATCGCAACGACAAGCATCACAAGCAATGTGCGTAACCGAAAAATCTCCTCCGGTTGCAAATGTGAATGATGGCGATGGTGTGCTTCCTCCAAAACTCCACTGGTGTGAGTTGCTGTAAATGCTATCTGTTGTAAATTGCGCACTTAATCCGTTTGGAACATAGGTAAATGCTGCATTCGGTTCGTACACGCCAATCTTCCATGTTTCTAAACTGTCCAAAACCGTGTGCGTGGCGATATTCTGTAAATACGTAGCAACAGCAGGAGCTAAGCCTGCAGTGTACGATGTGCCAACAGTACTCTTCTTGAAGAGCGTTGAATAAAACGTACATGCAGCCAGATAAGAACCTGCCACACTTGGGTGGCTAAAATCTGATTGATACAATTCTAATGTACTATCGGCAGCAATTGAATTTTGAAATGATACTCCGACAGGTGATACTCTCGCGTGTGTAAGATCTCCCATTTCAAGATAACTCTCGCGAAGGCGTTCTTGCATTCCTGCGTAGGTACACAACGGAGGATAAGAAGGGCAATTAGATTGATCGCCATATTTCCTTCCCCATGTCATGTAAAAAACGGTTTGTGTACAGGCGTTATTGGCATGGATCGTACTATCCAAAGTAATGGCAAATGGATACACTTCTGTTTGCACTTGAGACGGAGGAAACGACGGCCGCTGACTTTGCTCCTGAAGGACTACAAAATCCCAGCTGTTGGAATTTATTTTGTTAATCGCATTTATGTCGGTTGAATGCAACTCAAACGTATAACCTCCCGGTGAGTAAGAATCATAAACGATCGTATCGCCATTTGCCAAAGCAACATTGTAAACTAAGCCGGGTAAATCGTTCACGCCGGTGTAACTGTTGCCGATGAACAAAACTTTCTTTTGCGCAAATGATGTTATGTACATCAGAAGGAGAAGTAGGGGTAATGTCTTTTTCATAAAGGAGAGGAAGAGAAGCGAAGATAAGTTTTTAAAATGAATTTATCTCTGATTCTACTTTTTCCTACGAACAATTACCAGCACTACGATGCCTATAGCGATTATCCACCAGATTTCTGCAAGGAAAATTAGGAAGCTCTTCAACAAATCAATTCCGATCTTGAATGCATCTGCCAGCTGACTTCCGAATGAAGGTTTGTAGGCATTGATGTTTAGTTCATTCGCTGCTACTTCGCGTTTGATTGATTGGCGTTGGTAAATGGTTAGATTGATTGTGCTGTAACTGATTTGTTCATTCAATCGCAGATTGGCAAGGCGGGCTTCGTCGGATGATTCATGATTAGCATTTAGATTTTCTTCGGCACGAACGATTTCGTTTAGCTTTTTGCCCTTGCCATCAATCGATTTTCTCAGACGATCATCGTAACCATAAGCCCGACGTTGAGTGAGATCGTTTGCCAAAAGTTGTAATGCTACATCATCGGCTTTGATGGTTCGGTAGTCGAGGAATTCAATCAGCCCTGTAAAGGTCTTCAGCATCGTATCGAGCTTTGTGTTCGGAACACGGAGCGTCATTGTATTCTCAACATTGTAGTACGTTGTTTCAAGAGAGGAATCTTCGCTGATTTTAATTGTTGTTTTATTTTCAATGCTACTACTGAGTGTTGTATTTGTTACAAAACCTTCGAAACCCTTAGTAATATCTTCTATCTTATAAGTTGCACTCTCAACATTCTTTACTTTGAATCGGAGGTCGGCTGTTCGAATGAATTTATGCTTCTTGTCCTTTTCATCTACTCTTGCAGCAGAAGAGGAAATCGTATTCTCGTCTTTGAGAGTAGCATTTGCCGAAAGTGGGTAATCAGCCGCATCAGGCGGTGGCGGCGGAGCCTCGCCGGCTGCAGCCTCGGGAGTTCTTTTCGAATAATTATTTTCTTTTTTGTCGTCTGCACGATGACAGGATGCGATGGCAACAATCATAGTTGCCAGGAGGAGTTGTTTGAGCAGGTTGTTCATATTTTGGCTGAGCCGATTTGAGACTTTAGAGATGCGATGTTCAGTATTCCATAAATGCTTCGAAAAAATGAGAACGATGATGATGAAGGAAAAATTTTACCACGAGAACACAAGTTGCACAAGAAGACCACAAGGTTTTCCGTGACTGGAGCCTGCCACCTTGTGTGGTGGAACCACCGGCACTTCTGCGACTCTCTGCGAAATTTCTGCGTCATCTGCGGGAAACACAAATTGTCTTTTCACCACAAGCACACAAAGCCACAAGAAGACCACAAGGTTTTCCGTGCTTTCCGTGTGTATTTCCGTGCTTTCCGTGGGAAACACAAATTCTCTTTTCACCACAAGCACACAAAGCCACAAGAAGACCACAAGGAGTTTCAGCGATTTCAGCGTTATTTCTGCGCATTCTGCGGGAAACAAATAGCGTCTTTTCCACGTCTACCCCTTGATAAATAAAACCCCACTTCCCCCGATCTGCCTCCCGAATCCGCACTTTTGTATCCAATTATTCCATCACTTTGAGTTCAGTAAAAAAATTAGCCCGACAAACTGCCATCTATGGATTAAGCAGCATCGTCGGCCGCTTATTAAACTATCTGCTGGTTCCGCTCTACACGCGCGTATTCGATACGGGTGAATACGGCGTCGTTACTCAGCTCTACTCTTATATCGCCTTTCTGAATCTGCTCTTCGTGTTCGGGCTCGACACAGCGTACTTCCGGTATTTCCACACGGAAAAAGGAAATCCGAAAGTGTATTCGTCGGGTCTGCTGAGCATTCTTACATCGTCGGTAATTTTAGGACTGACGATTGTGCTCTTTGCTTCGCCACTTTCCGGCATGATTGGTTTTGAAGGTGGAACGGGCTCGCAATTTTATCCGATTTACATCGCTCTCTTCGGAGGAATTCTAGCCTTCGATGCCATCACGGCGCTGCCTTTTGCAAAGCTTCGTCAGGAAAATCGGGCGAAGCGTTTTGCAACATTGCGATTGGTCAATATTGGAATTAATATCGGTCTCAATCTTTTCTTCCTCATCCTTCTCCCGTCGATGGCGAAGCATGGCTTGCCTTCGTGGTTGGATTGGATGTACGATCCTTCGTTCGGCGTGGGTTATGTGTTTGTCTCTAACTTATTGGCGAGCTTCATCACGCTCTTACTTCTTATTCCGGAAATCTTCGGCGTGAAGTTCGAATTCGATTCTTCGCTTTGGAAAAATATGATCGTCTATGCGTTTCCTCTTATGATCGCCGGACTGGCCGGAATGATTAACGAAACTTTCGACCGCATTCTCATTCCAATTCTCATCACCGACAAGGCCGATGCGATGTCGCAACTCGGTGTCTATGGTGCCTGCTATAAATTGTCGATTCTGATGACGCTCTTCAATCAGACTTTCCGCTACGCTGCCGAACCGTTTTTCTTCAGTCATTCGACAAAGGAAAATCCGCAGGCAACATATGCGACGATCATGAACTGGTTCGTGCTCGTTTGCTCGTTTATTTTCCTCGGCATCATGTTGTATCTCAATATTGTACAATATTTTATCGGAGAACATTTCCGTAGCGGATTAAAAGTTGTTCCGATACTTCTGATGGCGAATCTTTGTCTTGGCGTGTACTACAATCAATCGATCTGGTACAAGCTTACAGGCAAAACTGTTTGGGGTGCATGGATTTCCGTTATCGGTGCGGCAATCACACTGCTGTTCAATTTCCTTCTGATTCCGAAAATGGGTTATATGGGAGCGGCATGGACGACGCTGATTTGCTATGCTTCGATGATGGTCATTTCATACTTCCTTGGTAAAAAACACTATCCGGTTCCTTACGAACTGGTGCCGTTTTTCTACTTCATCGGATTGGCCGTCGGAATCTGGTTGCTGAGCGACTTCATTCATGCGCAACTCGGCCTCCACGGCTTGGTTTCAGGCATCGTGAATGGAGTCTTTCTCTTCATCTACATAGGCCTGGCCTGGGTGCAGTTCAGGAAGAAAAATGGTTACCTTCGCGCTTCCTGATACTATCGGGATTGACTTAAATTTTTGCCGATGAAAATTCGAATCATCAATAAATCAAATCACCCGCTTCCTTCTTACGAAACTGCTCATGCAGCAGGAATGGATCTCCGGGCATATCTCGAACAACCGATTACTCTCAAACCACTCGAACGAGCCATGATTCCAACCGGTTTGTTCATGGAAATACCCGTTGGCTTCGAAGCGCAGGTTCGTCCACGCTCCGGACTGGCGGCCAAAAAAGGAATTACCGTGCTCAACTCGCCCGGTACCGTCGACGCCGATTATCGCGGTGGAAATAAAAGTCATCCTGGTGAATCTTTCCAACGAAGAATTCGTTGTGAACGACGGCGAACGAATTGCCCAACTAGTCATCGCCCAACACGCTCAAGCTACCTGGGAAATCACAACCGAACTAGCCGAGACCGAGAGAGGTGCCGGCGGTTTCGGGTCCACAGGGAAGTGAGACGGGTTGCGAGTTGCGAGTTGCGAGTTACGGGTTGCGGGTTACGACAAAAAACAACCAACATCCCAATAAGCCCAACCGCCCACCCCCAAGTCAACTTACTACTTACTACTTACTACTTACAACTTACCCAAACTAATTACTAATTCCCAATTTCTAATTACCAACCCCAAGTCAACTTACAACTTACACCAATGGCCGGCATGGGAAAACGCATGAGGCCGCACACGCTTACAGTACCAAAACCTTTAATTCCGGTCGCAGGAAAACCTATTGTTCAGTGGCTGGTTGAAGACATCACTAAAGTTTGCTCCGAAAAAGTAGAAGAAATTGCTTTCGTAATCGGTGATTTCGGTGCAGAAGTGGAAAAACAACTGGTAGGCATTGCTGAAAAATTGGGCGCGAAAGGTACTATCCATTATCAGGATGAACCTCTCGGTACGGCTCATGCAATATTATGCGCTCAAAGTGCGTTAAAAGGCAAGGTGATCGTTGCTTTTGCTGATACTCTTTTCCGCGCCGATTTTAAAATCGACGACAAACAGGATGGTGTTATCTGGGTAAATAAAATTGAAGATCCGCGTATGTTCGGTGTGGTGAAAGTAAATGGTGAAGGTGTGATTACCGACTTCGTTGAAAAACCACAAGAGTTTGTTTCGGATCTTGCGATTATCGGAATTTACTATTTCAAAGATGGTGAATACCTGCGCAAGGAAATGCAGCATCTGATCGATAACAACATCAAAGAAAAAGGTGAGTATCAATTGACGAATGCTCTCGAAAATATGAAATCGAAAGGAACGCGTTTCGTTCCGGGTAAAGTGGATGAGTGGCTCGATTGCGGAAATAAAGACGCTACGGTTTATACGAATAAGCGTGTACTCGAAATGAATAGCGCGACTTCCATGATTGCAAAATCGGTGAAGAAAGAAAATGCTCTCATCATCGAACCTTGCTTTATCGGTGAAAACGTTGTTCTGAAAAATTGCATCGTTGGTCCGCACGTATCTTTGGGCGAAGGATGTAAAGTAGAAGCATCGGTAATTTCGAATTCAATCGTTCAGACAAATTCGAAAATAAAAAATAGTGTAATCGATAATTCGATGATCGGAAATTATGCCGACTATTCGAATTCTCCTGAACAGTTAAGTCTGAGTGATTACTCGACGCATCAATAGATTGAAGTATAAATAATTTTAACGGCATCAGCCCGAAACGAATGAAGAGAATCTATTATCTGATCCTGGCAACTGCTCTTTTAGCCGGCTGTAAAGGCAGCAAGAGTGTATCGTCGTCCACGAAAAAATCGGGACTGACGGAAGTACAGCAAGCGGAAGTCACGAATGTTTTCTTTAATGCGAACAAGGAAAAAATTCTGGGTAATCTGGATAATGCAGCCGGACTTTTTTCGGAAGTGATTCGTAAGGATCCGACTAATGCGGCTTCTTACTATGAGCTCGCTAATATTTATTCGGAGCAAAAGCGTTATGCCGATGCATTGTACTTTGCAAAAACTGCTTACCAGCTCGACACGAAAAATTCGTGGTATGCACTCAGCTATTCCGACATCCTTCAGAAAAACAGAAAGTATGTTGAATCAGCCGAAGTACTCGAGCAATTGGTAAATGATTTTCCTGATCGTACGGAGTTTTACTATGAATGGGCAACAGCATTGATGTATGCTGAAAAACCGGCCGACGCTATTAAAGTGTACGACAAGCTCGAAGCTAAAATCGGCGCCAATCGCGAAGTGGGAATGCAGAAGTCGCGCATCTATCAGCGATTGAACAAAAGTGACAAAGCAGTTGAAGAGTTAAAAAAGCTTATCGAACTCGATCGCACCGATGCGCAGGCATACGGAATGCTGGCCGAAGTTTATCAATCGATGGGACAAAATGATAAAGCGCTCGAAACATTCAATAAAATTCTCGAAGTAGATCCTGAAAATCCTTACGTACATCTTTCGCTCGCGGATTTCTATCGTACAACGGGCGAAAAAGAAAAATCTGTAGCCGAACTTAAGAAAGCTTTCACAAATAAGGAGCTTGATATCGATACAAAGATCAGCATCCTCGGTTCATACTATTCTTTAGTTGACTTACACCCTGAATTGCTTGAGCAAGCTTTGGAAATGGGCAAGCTTCTTACCGAAACGCATCCGAGTGAGCCTAATGCTCATGCCGTTTATGCCGACTTTCTTACGAAAGATAAAAAGACGGCTCAGGCAAGAGATGAATACCGCAAGGCTCGTTCGTTAGGATCCAGAGAGTTTTCCGTTTACTATTCAATTTTATTGACTGATGCGCAATTGTCAGATTGGGATACGCTGAAAGTTGACGGCGAAGAGGCTATGTCGTTATTTCCTGATCAACCGGGTGCTTACTTCTTTACCGGAATGGCTTATATCCAGCTGAAAAAGTATATTGATGCCGTTAGTACATTGAATAGCGGTGTAAAAATGGTCGTCGATAACAAAGGCCTCGAAAGTCAGTTCTACGCAAGTCTGGGTGATGCTTATAATGAAATGAAGAATTATCCGAAGAGCGATGAGAATTACGACAAAGCTCTCGAGATAAATCCAAAAGACGCAACTGTTTTAAATAACTACGCATACTACTTATCTGTTCGCGGTGAAGAACTGGAGAAAGCTGAACGTATGTCGCGCTCATCGAACGAGCTCGAACCGACTTCGGCTTCTTATCAGGATACATACGGATGGATTATGTACAAACAAGGCAAATATTCAGACGCAAAAATCTGGATCGAAAAAGCTTTGTCGAACGGAAGCGACAGCAGTGCAACCGTTCTTGAGCATTACGGTGATGTACTCTTCAGAATGGGTGATAATTTGAAAGCGCTCGAATACTGGCAAAAGCAAAAGCAGCAGGTGAGGGCGGATCGGAATTTTAGAGAAGAAAATTCTGGAGAAAAAGATTTTTGAATAATTCCGGATGAATAAGACTACTACCAGCATTGGTGCTTCGCGTGCCGGAATTCCGTTTTCTATCACCGCACTCTTTTTATTGTTCAGCGTATTTTTTTATTCGTGTAAAACGAGTAAGAAAATTGTTGAGTCGCCTTCTGCGCAGGTAAAATTGAAAGGCGAAGAAGTTATTCAGATTTTTGACAGCGTTATCAAGCACGAATTTCTTTTCAATTATTTCTCCGCAAAAGCCAACGTCGATTACACCGACAAAACCGGCGATACGAAGAGCTTTGATATTAATCTCCGCATTAAGTACGACACTGCCATTTGGATTCAATCACTCCGCTGCTTGGTATCGAAGCAGCGCGACTTTATGTAACCCGCGACAGTGTCATCGTTCTCGATCGCGTTCACAAAACCGTTATGCGTCGCGACTTCGGATACTTTGAAGACATGCTAAAGACGAATGTGAATTACGATATGATTCAAGCCGTCGTTGTCGGAAATTATTTTCAATATCTGAAGAATGAAAAATTGCGTTCGCTTTACGAAGAAGAGCCGTATGTGATTTTGAGTTCGCTCAACAAACGTCAGGCTCGTCGCTCTGCCGAAGAAAAAGATCCGAACGTGGCAGTAGTACAGGATTTCTGGATCGACGGAAATTACCGTATCGCCAAATCCCGCATCACCGACAACAAGCGCGACCGTTGGGTAGAAGCATCGTACAAAAATTTCATCGATGTAAGCGGTTATCTTTCCCGTCGAATCTGGTAGTAACCATCTCCTCCTCGGCCGCCCCGACGATTATGAAAATCGATTACAATCGCGCAACTAATCTGGATTCACTGCAGATGCCTTTTCCGTTCCTGATAAGTACGAACCAAAATAGCAAGTCAAAACCAAAAGCCAAAAGGCTTCGGAATTCTCCACAGCTTTTTTTCACCACAAGAACACAAGGGCACAAGATAACCACAAGGTTTTCTGCGAAATCTGCGAAATCTGCGCTATCTGCGGGAAACAAAAAATACTGCGGGAAACAAAAAAACCCCGGGAAACAATCTACCTCCCTAACGTCACCCCAAACGTATCACGCCGCACCACAATACTATCAATCTCATTCCTACTATTCCGAAAAGTATCAAACACCGCCTGTGGCGCATTAAAAATTTCATTCGAAGTATCCTTCGCTCTAAAAATTTTCGGAAGATTCGCTTTTACAAAATAACCATTCAAATACATATACGTCGAAGCACCTGCCAGAATCAAAAACAACACAATAATCTGCGTATACCCCCGACTCAACTTTTGCTTTTTAACAACATATTCAAAAAGCGGATCGTATTTCTCAAATCCGTCGGCTGCCGATAAGTCAGCATGAATGCTGCGAAGTAATAAACTTATTTCCCTTCTTCCCATCGCTTCGATGGCAAAAAGAGCTTTCACATATTCGCGTACTTTGGAACCATACGCATCATCCGCTTTTACATGATTCTGAAAGTCGGCTAATTCTTTACCGCTTAATTCGTAGCGGAGGTAGAGATCGATCAAACGAATATCATCCGGACCAAGCGTCGATTCATTTTTATCAAAGACAATATTTTTCAGACTCTCCAGAGCAGAAAAAGTAATCACTTTGTCGGCCGAAGGATTGATTCGTTTATAGTAAGTATCGACTAAAAGCTTCGCCGAGTTATTATCGAGTTTTTTAATGTACTCATCTGAGCGAAGCATTTCTTTTCGCGCATCTTCGTCAAACTCCTCTTTTACTTCGACATAATCTTCCGCATCATGAAAGTGAATTTCCTTCCCGCGAGTACGAAGACGTTTCAGCCATTGACTACGGGCATACGAATAGATCCACGTCTTTTCCGAATTATCCTTCCCAAACTTCCCGTCGCGCACATTTTCAAAAAGAAGAATTAACGCTTCCTGAATAACCTCCAGCGCCTCTTCTTCCGTACCATGATTATACTTCACCAGTTGCAACACCATGTTATAATAACGGCCATAAAGTCCTCGGAAAGTATCGGAATTGCTGAAGTCGGGAGTCATACTTGATTGTGAGGGGCGAAGGTACTTTATTTAGTTAATTCGTACACAGCATTTTGCTTTCCTGTTTCATTGCGGCCAAAATTCTTCCTTGAGATCATAGAACTTGCTTCTTTAGACGAGAAAATTAACGAATCAACTAATTAACGAATCAACTAATTACACTAAGAAATAATTTGCCAACTCACACAACCTTTCCCCACCCCCGCCCGTTAAAAATAACCTCGTCGTACTAACCAGAATACCATGTTTTCGGTCAGAAAGCCTTCTATTTTTAAGCATTTCCATCCGGGGAAAGCAGTTTTGCTTTTTTTGGTGGTTTTGTTTTGGATGGCTTTAAGTGTTGGTAATCAGATTTTTGCGCAGTCTAAGAAGGATCTGGAGAAGAAGAAAAATCAGATTCATAAAGAGATTGAAACGACGAATCAGCTTCTTAATCAAACGAAGAAAAGCAAGTCGGCATCGATCAATCAGCTGGTGATGCTGAATAAGAAAATCACCTACCGCCAGGAACTGATTTCGACGATTCATACCGAATTGCATGCCGTCGACCAGGAATTGGGATATGTGAGCAATAATATCGACTCGCTCAACAAGCGGGTTTCGGATCTCAAGGCTCAATACGGACAAATGCTGTATTACGCCTACAAGAATCAGTCGTCGTTTTCGAAAATCATGTTCATCTTTTCATCGGCGAATTTTAATCAGGCTTTCAAAAGGATTAAATACTTACGTGCTCTCAGCGATTATCGCATGCGTCAGCGCGAGTCGATTGCTGTTATGCAAGACACGCTGAACGGGAAGAAGGCAAAGCTTGTCGACATTCAGCAAGACAAAAAGCAATTACTCACGTCGCAGCAAATTGAAAAACGTCAGCTTGACAATGAGAAGAAAGAGCAGGTGAATATGCTCAATAATCTCACGTCGAAAGAGAAGAAACTTCGCGGAGAGTTGCGTGAGAAATTGCGTCAGGAACAGGTGCTGGCTAACCGCATCGAAGATATCATTCGACGCGAAATTGAGTCGGCTCGCGTTGCTTCCAAGAAACGCTCGAACAATACCACTACGGCCAATGCCAGTCCTCGGAAAATCGATGCCTCTAATTCATCCTCGGTGCTTGCCAATACACCCGAATCAATTAAGCTGAGCAGCGACTTCGAAAGTAATCGTGGCCATTTGCCTTGGCCGGTAGAACAGGGAATGATTAGCAGTTCGTTCGGCCGACATGCACATCCTGTTTGGCGAGATGTGGTGGTGAACAATAACGGAATCGACATCAATGCCAATCGAGGCGCCAAAGCCCGATCGATCTTCGACGGTAAGGTTCTTCGCGTCTTATTAGTTGTAGATAAATACGCCGTACTGGTTCAGCATGGCGAATACTTTACGCTCTATTCGAATCTCGAACAAGTGTATGTAAAGGCCGGCGATAAGGTGATTACGAAGCAACCTATCGGACTGGTTCAGACCAGCGAAGACGACGGAAAGACCGAATTGCACCTCGAAATATGGCGTGGCAGTAATAAGATGGATCCGGAAAACTGGATCGCTTCACGACGATAGAAAGTAAATAAAAATCGACAAAAGACAGTATAAACCCTGTTTATACGCTCATTTGTTGGTTTTTGAATATTAAAAAAAGTATCTTTAATCGGTGCTTTTCTCTACCTTTGACGCAGTATCAATGCCAATAATACCAATCAAAATGATCTCATCAATATTACTCGGATTCCTCGGCGGCCTTGGTGGCGGAGAAATCTTTTTGGTTCTTGTTATCATCCTCCTTCTTTTTGGTGCCAAGCGCATACCTGATTTAGCACGCGGTTTGGGCAAGGGAATTAAAGAATTCAAGGACGCAAAAGACGGAGTACAGAAAGACGAAGAGAAGAAGGCGTAATTACTTCGAACTTCGTATTCGCTCAATCAGCTCGAGAGGTATTTCTTCGCGGAATGGCTCCAGTGCCTGATGGTCTTGCCTTTCCAATTCGCTCAGCATTTTTTTTCCGTTCTGCACACTTATGAAGTAGATAATACTGTCATCGCGTTCCTGATGGCGGATATAGTTGTCTATCATCAGCCACCCCACTTTTCGTTTATTGTTTTTCAAATACAGAGTTGCGATCTTATTCAGATGCGGTGTTAGTTCATCTAATCCCATGTGCATGCACTAGCGTTTTAAAGTTTTGATAAATGTCGGTGGCGAAATTTTCGGCTACGACTTCTTCAGCCTGATGACTGTCTTTCTTGTTTGCGATAATGGCCGTGATATCGATACGGGTAACATTATTCTGCAAACTGCTGATCTCAAGAACCAGCTGTTTAGGCTTCCGAAACCAGCCACCTTCACGGTATGCAACAATTACGGGATTACCGGTCATCATGGTTTGCACCATAAAGCCCTGACGGATCAACATTTCTTTCAGTCTGTTTATTACTTCGGACAGTTCAAGTCCAAGCAAAGCAGTTTCCATTGCTTTCGCGTTTTAGTCAGCCGGCACGACGGCACCGGCTCAAATTCAGCATGGTTTTTTTGACGAGAGATGTTGCTTAACAGCAGCGCAACATGATTATTGGTATAGACAAGTCAAATGTACCGCGATGTGGGGCGGATGTCCATTTATTTGGGCTAATGGGGGGGGGAAACCAAGTCAAAAGGCATAAATCAAAAGCCAAAAGGGGGTTGCGGGTTGCGGGTTGCGGGTTACGGGTTACGGGTTGCGAGTTGCGGGTTGCGGGTTGCGGGTTGCGGGTTGCGGGTTGCGAGTTGCGGGTTGCGGGTTGCGAACCTGCTCACTCGGACTGCTACTGACGCTCGCACCATTTAGGACTAGGATAGGATTTCGCGCAGATATCGCAGAAATTAGCAGAAATCGCAGAAAGCCCTCGTGGTTTACTTGTGCCCTTGTGCCCTTGTGGTAAACCCTTCATACTTCATAATTCTAAATTTCAAATTCCTCCAGCCTTTTGATTTTTGCCCTAAAACAGCACCCTTTCTGTACGTTAGATTAATCCCTGAAAAGCACAAAGTGCGAACTGTAAGAAGCTCAGGCAATTAGCTGTAAACATATTCGGGATGCGGCGTATTATTAATGCACAATCAACGAAGAATCATATCTTTGCACACCAAATTGATCTCCTGACTACTTATGTAGAAACGACGAAAATTACTGAAAAACGAGGGACTTAGACGATGAAGACAATTTCCAAGCTATTACTATCCGCATCATTGCTGACTGCAATGGTGTTTTCTTTTTATACTCCTGCATCTGCTCAGCTCATCAACGAGGAGGCAACGGCCATTCCAACGGACGTTGACCCGATCTCTGCTACGCTCGACAGCCTGGTAAATCTGACTTATGTTCAACGTCTGAACAGTACATCGATCTACTCTCATCAGGGAAATACTTTCATGCCGAATGATGTGCCGACATACTCTGCCGACATCTATCAAAAACGCATGGAGAAAATTCAAACTCCGATTCCTCTTTGCTATAACAGTCAGGTAAAAGAATACATCGATATGTATGCCGTGAGAAAACGCGGACTTACAGAGCGTGTAATGGGTCTCTCTAATTTTTACTTTCCAATGTATGAGCAAATTCTTGATCAACAAGGTTTGCCTCTTGAGTTCAAATATCTCTCTATCGTTGAAAGTGCATTGAATCCAACAGCTGTTTCTCGCGTTGGTGCTACAGGTCTCTGGCAATTCATGCTCGGAACAGGTAAGCTTTACAATCTGAAAATTAATTCGATGATCGACGAACGTCGTGATCCGGAAAAAGCAACACTTGCTGCTTGTCAGTATTTCAAAGATATGTATGCTATTTACAACGATTGGTTACTCGTTATCGCTGCCTACAATTGCGGTCCGGGTAATGTGAATCGTGCCATCGCTCGCAGCGGAGGTAAACATACATTCTGGGAAATCGCTCCTTATCTTCCTAAAGAAACTCGCGGATACGTTCCTGCTTTTATCGCTGTAACTTATCTGATGTCGTATCCGGCCGAACATAACTTAACTGCTGTTCAACCGGTGCTTTCATACTTCCAGGCTGATACTGTTCTCGTCGATCAAAAGGTTTCTCTGAAATCAATTGCCGACGCAACGAATACTCCAATTGAATTACTCACGTACCTGAATCCGGTTTACAAACGCGGTGTCGTTCCTGATGCCGATGAACAAATGCCGGTTCGTTTACCTGCTAACAAAATCAATTCGTACATCGCTAATCTTTCTTCTGTTTTTAAACCGGAAGATGCGGATGCATCGGCGTTGATGGCGGCGAATGATCTTGGCGATAACAATAACGGGGGCGACGTTCGCAAGATTCACAAAGTAAAACGTGGCGAGCATTTGCAAACAATTGCAAATCGTTATTCTTGTTCGGTAGCGGAATTGAAAAAATGGAATCACCTTCGCAGCACTAAGCTGGTAGCCGGTCAACGTCTAACGGTATATGTAGCCGATAAAAAGAAATCAGAAAAGCTGGCTCAGAATTCCGATGCGAATGGGAATCAGACTCTCGCTTCTAAACCAGATTCAAAAGATTCAGCTCAGACTGACAAGCAAGTAACTCAGGTTGAAAAAACCGTTGGCGAAAAAGTGGTATTCCACACTGTCGCTCCCGGCGATACACTCTGGAAAATTGCTCAACGTTACCAGGGCATCACAGTTGAACAACTTAAGCAATTAAACAACCTTCAGTCGAACGAACTTAAAGTCGGAACTAAGCTAAAAGTCCTTATTGCCGGCTAAGACTGTAACGATATTTTCAAAAGCATCCTCAAAAGGGATGCTTTTTTAGTTTTAGACCAATAGTATAAGGGCTTTTTTTCCTATTTTTGAGAACCGTTCACGACGGCAATTCCGCCTGATAACTCCTAGCCAAACTCATCCATAAATGAAAAAAACAATCTTTACTTCTCTCGCACTGATCTTCGTTTCGATGATCGGATTTGCTCAGACAATTTCTAATGCAAGTTTTGAAGACTGGACAGGTTATGCTGTTCCGGGTGTTGGCGCCGGTGAATATCCGACCGGTTGGACAACTACCGACAGTATTACTCTTGCGAATGCAGGAGGTAACTCTGCAACAAAAGGTAACGATCCATTCGACGGAACTTATTCTTTGCACTTGACGAGCTCTCAAATCACTTATCTCGGCTTCCCGATCAAAGGACCTGCGATTGCTACTAATGGTATCGTTCAACAAGTAGGAGCGTCTTTCATCTTCAACGGTGGAATGGCTGATACAGCTCGTTCAAAATTCTTCTCAGGCCAATACAAATACGCTCCGGCAGGTGCTTCTGACAGCGCCCTTGTAAGTGTATTCCTTCTCCTCAGAAATGGCGCTAATCGCGACACCATCGCTGCCGGTGTCATGACGCTATCGAGCGCTGCAAGCTACACTCAGTTTGTAGTTCCTCTCGTTTATCGTGATTTCGTTAATCGCCCCGATACATGCCTTATCCTCATGCAATCTTCTCGTGAAGGTCTGAATGGCGCTACAGTAGCTGTCGGAAGCGAACTCGTTGTAGACTCTCTTAATTTCTTCGGATTCGTTGGAATCGATGAAATGGCTGATCAAATCAAACGTTTCGAAGTATATCCAAATCCGGCACAAGACTATATAACTATCGACGCTGAGCTGAAATCAGCTATGAAAATGAGCTATGCGGTTTACGACGCAAACGGTCGATTGGCAATGGAAGCTACAATGCCGACATCTAAGGAAAGAATCGATATTTCAACACTTCCTTCAGGATCTTATATCCTTCGTTTATCAGGAAATGGTGCGACTATCAGCTCGCGACATTTTTCGGTAAATCGCTAAACAATATCCGGAACTGTTTGTTCCAAAAGATTATTCAGGCAGGGCTTTTCACAGCTCTGCCTTTTTTTGTGCCTAATAGGCTATTCCCGCTCAACACCGACGATTTCAATCGTTGAAACAATTGTGATGAAAGTGATGATGATTGTCATTGTAAACGATATCTTTTCTATTTTTGGACGAAATTTACCTCTATGGATTCAAACCTACTTGTCCGCATTCACAGCATCTCTGTAATGCTTTTTCTGCTCACATATGTGATCAAAACAATCTTACTATTTACCAGCAAGCCCATGCTGGAAAAATATAGCCGCATCACCAAAGTGCCGGAAATGATCATCAGTACGTTATTCCTCGTTACGGGTATCTGGCTGTTTGTAATGCTTGGCGGTATCAAGACATTGCATATAATTAAGCTCGTATTAGTTGTGGTGAGCATTCCTCTCGCAGTAATCGGATTTAAGAAAATGCGTTACGGCCTGGCTCTTGTTTCTCTTCTGCTTATCATCGGTGCTTACGGTCTCGCAGAAGCAAGTCGTAACAAACCATTCATCAAAGCAAAAGTTGAACTGAACAACGAAGGTGCTGATCCGAAATTTGCTCAGGGTGCTTTAGTATATCATCAGAACTGTGGCTTCTGCCATGGTGCCGATGGCAAGAAATTATATCGTAATGCCAAAGATCTTTCGATCTCTGTTTTTGGATACGACGATATTCAGCAAATGGTACGCGATGGAAGCAAAGGCAAAATGCCGGGTTATTCTGCCGTGTTAACTGAAGAAGAAATTTCTTCCGTTGCTCAATTTGTGCAAAGCCTGAAAGTTGCTCCGGCTGATACAACAGCTCATTAGTAAATCATTTGAATCAAGAGCGTGGGTAAAAGTATTGTAGTGCCGGTTAATCAAAAGGAGTCAGCTGTTCTGGTCGGAATTATTTCCAAAAATCAGAGCGAACAACAAGTGACGGAGTATCTCGATGAGCTTGCTTTCCTGGCTGAAACTGCCGGCGCTGTTACGTTGCAGCGCTTCACACAGAAACTCGATCACCCCGATTCGAAAACTTTTATAGGTAGCGGTAAGCTGCAGCAGATTCACGATTTCATCAAGGCGAATAATGTCTCTATTGCCATCTTCGACGACGAACTTAGCGGATCGCAAATTCGTAATATCGAACAGGCTTTAGAATGCCGCGTGCTCGACCGCAATAATCTTATCCTCGACATTTTTGCCAATCGTGCCCGTACGGCTCAGGCGAAGGCTCAGGTTGAATTGGCGCAATATCAATACTTGCTGCCACGACTTACGCGTATGTGGACTCACTTGGAGAAGCAACGCGGAGGTATCGGTATGCGTGGTCCGGGTGAATCGGAAATTGAAACCGATCGTCGTGTCATCAAAGACAAGCTCGCGAAACTCAAGGGCAAACTGCGCGATTTTGAAAAGCAATCTCAAACACAACGTAAACAACGAGGCGAATTAGTTCGCGTTGCTCTCGTCGGATATACAAACGTCGGCAAGTCGACGCTCATGAATCTTTTGAGCAAAAGCGATGTGTTTGCCGAAAATAAATTGTTCGCTACGCTCGATACGACGGTACGAAAAATTGTCTACGACAATATTCCTTTTCTCCTTTCAGATACCGTTGGTTTCATCCGTAAGCTCCCGCACGATCTGATCGAGTCGTTCAAATCGACGCTCGATGAAGTGCGCGAAGCCGATATTCTTCTGCACGTCGTCGATATTTCACATCCGAATTTCGAAGATCAGTTGCACGTCGTTAATCAAACTCTCGTTGATATCGGAGCGGGTGATAAAAAGAGCATCATCGTTTTCAATAAAATCGACGCCTATCAATGGGTCGAAAAAGAAGCCGACGACTTAACTCCTGAAACCAGAGAAAATATCTCTCTCGAAGAACTCCGCCGTAGCTGGTTGAATCGCATCGACGGTCAGTGTGTCTTCATCTCAGCCTTCAAAAGGTAAATATCGACGAATTGCGTCAGCTATTGACTGAGGAAGTTAGGAAGATACATATGGCGAGGTATCCGAATGTGTAGGCGGGTTGCGAGTTGCGGGTTACGATGTGGTGATTTTACCACAAGCTCACAAGTGCCACAAGGAATCACAAGAAGAGCATAAGAGTTTTCTGCGATTTCTGCTAATTTCTGCGATATCTGCGGGAAACACCACCTTGCTCGATTTCTGCTAATTTCTGCGTTATCTGCGGGAAACACTACCTTACTTGATTTCTGCTAATTTCTGCGATATCTGCGGGAAACACCTCCCACATTTAACCTAAGAAAAAGTTAAACCACTTCCGCTATTTCTTAAAATATCTAAATTCGTCTCCTCCTATATCCTCTAATATGATCAGAAAACTACTGCTCGTTGCCGTATTCATTCAATCATCTTTCCTGCTACACGCACAGGAAACTTTTCCGGTAAACGGCACTACCGATCCACGACATACTACTTACGTTTTCGCAAACGCCAAAGTGCATGTCGATTATCAGACTACGATCGACTCGGCTACTTTAATCGTTCGCGATGGTAAGGTAGTGGATGTAGCAAAGGGACTTTCAATTCCTGCCGATGCCGTTGTGTTTGATCTCAAAGGCAAGCATATCTATCCGTCGCTCATCGATATGTTCACTGACTATGGAATGCCGGAAGTAAAACGTCAGACCGACTTCGATCGCTATCCTCAATTTATTTCGAATACAAAAGGCGCGTACGACTGGAATCAGGCCGTTCGTTCCGAATATGAAGCGCATAAGAATATTGTTGTCGACACAAAAAAAGCCGATGAAATGCGACGAATGGGATTTGGTACGGTCAACTCTATTATGCGCGACGGAATCCTTCGCGGAACTTCTACTGTTATTCTCCTCGGCGACGGACGTGAAAATGATTTAATCATCCGCGACCGTGCTGCGGCAAATTACTCTTTCGATAAAGGTTCTTCGACACAAGATTATCCGTCGTCGCTGATGGGTAGCATTGCTCTCATTCGTCAGTCTTTCTACGATGCGAAATGGTATGAAGACGGCGGATACAAAGAAGGAATTCAATATTTCTCTCGACGCAATCAATAAAGAAAAATCGCTCCCGCAAATTTTCGAAGCGAACGATAAGCAAAACGATTTGCGTGTTGCAAAAATTGGAAAAGAGTTCGGAATGAATTTTATCGTTAAGGGCGGAGGAAATGAGTATGAACGACTCAATGAACTAAGCGAAGCTGCTTGTCCGCTCATTCTTCCGCTGAATTATCCCGAAGCCTATGATTTCTCCGACGCATATGATGTGATGAATATTTCTCTGCGTCAAATGAAAGAATGGGAATTGGCGCCGGCAAATCCATCAATGGTAGCTTCGGCAAAAATTCCATTCGCCATTACAACATCGGATCTTAAGAACAAATCTGATTTTTGGAAGAACTTACGCAAAGCCATCGACAATGGACTAAGTGAAGCCGATGCTTTGAAATCACTTACAAGCACACCTGCGTCGTTATTGAAAATCGATGATCAGGCCGGAGCTTTGAAAAAAGGTATGCTGGCGAATTTTTTGATTACATCAAAATCGCTTTTCGATAAAGACAATTCGATTTTTGAAAATTGGATAAAGGGCAAGCGTTATCAGTTCTCCGATTTTTCAGCGCCTGACATTCGAGGAAACTACTCACTCAAGATTGGTGAGCGCAAAGCAATACGAATGATGATTTCCGGAGCTGATCTTTCTTCAAATGAGACTTCGGTTTACGAAGACACATCGGCAGTTAAGGCGTCTCTCAATCGTCAGGGACAAATTCTCTCCATTCAATTTGAGTTGAAGAAAGAAGGCAAGGGCGTTTATCGTCTCACAGGAAATATGAACGACGGGAATTGGAGCGGTAATGTTCTTCTTCCGAATGGGCAGTGGGGAAAATGGTCGGCGAAGATGGATTCATCGTACACGGCTCCGGTTGCTAAAACCGATTCATCGAAAAAAGATACTAATCGCGGAGCGGTTTACTATCCGAACATAGCTTACGGTTTTAAAGAACTTCCGAAGGCAAGTAATTTTGTCGTTCGTAATGCTACAGTATGGACAAATGAGCAAGACGGCATTTTACAAAATACCGATGTCTATGTAAGCGGAGGAAAGATATCACAAATCGGTAAGTCGTTAAAAGTTCCTGCAGGTACGGAAGAAATCGACGGAACAGGAAAGCATTTAACATCGGGAATCATCGATGAACATTCGCATATTGCAATTTCTGATGACGTAAACGAAGGCACACAATCTTCGAGCGCGGAAGTAAGAATTGGCGATGTGGTGGATGCAGATGATGTTCAAATTTACCGCCAGTTAGCCGGCGGTGTAACCTGCTCGCATTTATTGCATGGAAGTGCAAATGCAATCGGTGGACAAACGCAATTAATCAAGTTACGCTGGGGATCATCACCGGAGAAGTTGAAGTTTGAAGGATGGCCGGGCTTTATCAAATTTGCTTTGGGTGAAAACGTAAAGCAAAGTCATTGGGGCGATAAGCAGGTTTTGCGTTTCCCGCAAACGCGCATGGGAGTTGAGCAGGTTTATATGGATTACTTCACCCGTGCAAAAGAATATTCGCTTGCCTGGAAGAAGTATAACTCCGATGGAAAGAAAGCAGGAAGCATGGCTCCTCGTCGTGATCTGGAATTGGATGCATTATCAGAAATTCTGGACAGCAAGCGTTTCATTACCTGTCATAGCTGAACAGGGTGAAATCAATATGCTCATGCATGTGGCCGATACGTTTGGGTTTAAAGTGAATACTTTCACTCACATTCTCGAAGGATATAAAGTTGCCGATAAAATGAAAGCTCATGGTGTTCGCGGGGCATCTTCTTTTAGCGACTGGTGGGCATATAAGTATGAAGTGTACGAGGCAATTCCGTACAATGGTGCGATCATGTATAAGGTCGGAATTAATGTTTCTTACAATAGTGATGATCCTGAAATGGCTCGCCGATTAAATCAGGAAGCTGCGAAAGCCGTGAAGTACGGAAATGTTCCGGAAGTGGATGCATGGAAATTTGTTACTCTTAATCCGGCGAAGATGCTTCGGATCGATGATAAAGTTGGTAGTATCAAAGCCGGCAAAGATGCTGACTTAGTTTTATGGAACGACAATCCGCTTTCGATTTATGCTCGTCCGGTTTACACATTTGTAGATGGAATAAAATACTTCGATCTGACTCGCGATGCTCAAATGCAAAAGAGATTAGCGATGAAAGCGCACGATTGGTCGCAAAAAATGACTGATGCGAAAAACAAGGCGAAGGTGCTCAAAGCCTGCGATGAAGGCAACTGAGATCAAGCATTGCGATGAGTCAGAATTTATTTTTATCCGTTAATCCATCCAGATCCGATCACAACATGAAAAAGATATTGTCACTTCTATTATACTCATTACAGCAATTCAGGCGCAGGCTCAAAACCCTGCTCCTGCGAAATTGGATACCGGTCGAGTGCTTATCATGAATGCGACAGCTCATTTGGGCAATGGTCGTGTCATCGAGAATTCAGCTATCGGCTTTGAGAATGGCAAATTGACTCTCGTGGCCGATGCTAAAACAATTCGTATTAATCGTTCAGCATATTCGAAAGTGATTGATGCCGGCGGGAAGCAGATTTATCCGGGATTTATCGATTGCAATTCGAGCTTGGGCTTGACGGAAATAGATATGATTCGATCGATGTCCGATAATTATGAAGTAGGGGAGATGAATCCAAATGTTCGCAGTGTAATTGCATACAATACTGACTCGAAAATTATCCCGACAGTCAGAAGCAACGGTGTTTTACTTGAGCAAGTCGTTCCGCAGGGTGGAATTATTTCCGGACAATCTTCTGTCATGCAATTGGACGGATGGAATTGGGAAGATGCAACTTACAAAGCCGATGATGGCATTCACGTGAATTGGCCGCGTATGTATGTAGTGAAATCGCCACGTGCCGAACCGGAAGACGTGCAACGACAAAAAATTCAAAGGAACATCAGTGACCTTGAGTTATTTTTCCGCGAGGCAAAAGCCTATTGTGCGAATTCAGCACCACAGGAAAAGAATCTCAAGTTCGATGCGATGCGTGGATTGTTTGACGGAAGCAAAAAGCTATATGTTCATTGCGATTATGTGAAAGAGATCGTTAGTGCAGTAGATATGGCAAAGCGCATGGCGTTGAAGCTTGTCATTGTCGGCGGAGCAGATTCATATTTGATTACCGATGTTCTGAAGGCAAATAGTGTTGCCGTTATTTTAGGACGCACTCATTCATTGCCTTCGCGTGAAGACGATGATGTAGCATTGCCATACAAGATGCCATCCATTCTTCAAAAAGCAGGCATACTTTACACGGTTAGCATAGAGAGCTCGTGGCAATCGCGTAATCTCGGATTTATGGCCGGCACAGGAGTTGGATTCGGATTGACGCAGGAAGAAGCTGTCATGGCCCTTACAATGAATGCTGCAACGATTTTAGGCATTGACCAGACAGCAGGGTCGCTGGAAGTAGGAAAGGACGCAACATTATTTATCTCTTCAGGTGATGCTCTTGATATGAGAACACAAAATGTAGAGACGGCCTTTATTGGCGGTAAAGAAATAAATCTGGATAACGTACAAAAGCAACTCTACAATAAGTATCAAACTAAATACGGAATAAAATAACCTACCAATTACGATATAGTAAAAACCAATCTCATGAAAATTATTTACACCCTTCTCATCGGGGGAGCGCTTGCAATTGCTGCCTGTAATTCCGGTGATCAGAAAGCGACATCGGCCGAAGCACAAAAGACGGATACTCTTCCATTCGATTACATAGCCGATCGATTTGCGGACATTCAGGTTTTGCGCTACAATGTTCACGACTTCGACAAGCTGACACCGAAGCAGAAGGAATTAGCGTATTATCTTTCTCAAGCAGGCTTATGCGGAAGAGATATTTATTATGACCAAAAATATCGTTACGGACTTGCAATTCGTAAAACTCTCGAAGCAATTTTGAGTACATACAATGGCGATAAAAAAGGAGCAGAGTGGGATCAGTTTATCACTTATTGTAATCGCTTTTTCTTTGCAAATGGGAATCACCATCACTATTCTGCCGACAAGATGGTTCCTGAATGTTCTTTCGAGTACTTCACACAATTGGTGAAAAATAGTGATCAGGCGGCTTTGCCATTGAATGGAAAGCCGGTTGATGAATTCCTTGCGAAAATGAAACCGGTGATTTTTGATCCGGCGTTTGAAGCTAAGGGTGTTGATCTTTCTGCAAGGGACGTTATTGCGGCAAGCTGCAATAATTTTTACGATGGCGTAAGCCAGAAAGAAGCAGAAGATTATTATGATAAACTGACAAAAGCGGATACGTCGAATCATTCACAAATCGGATTCAATACGAAGCTCGTTAAAGAGAACGGACAACTTAAGGAACTCGTTTGGAAAGCTGATGGAATGTATGGACCGGCTATTCAAAAAATTATCGGATGGTTGGAAAAGGCTTCTGCTGTGGCAGAGAATGATCTTCAGAAAAAAACAATTGATGAATTGATTGCCTTTTATAAGAGTGGAAATCCTGCTGACTTCGATAAGTATAGCATTTCCTGGGTTGGTGATTCTATTTCTACTATCGATAATGTGAATGGTTTTATAGAAGTATATCAGGATGCAATGCAAAGAAAATCTTCTTTTGAAGCCGTAGTTTCAATGAAGGATTTTGAGGCGACGAAGAGAATAGCAGCAATTTCTCATCAAGCGCAATGGTTTGAAGATAACTCTCCAATTCTTCCGGCTCATAAAAAAGCTAATGTGGTTGGAATTTCTGCAAAGGTAATCACCGTGATTAATGAAGGTGGAGATGGCGCTCCTGCGACTGCAATTGGTATCAATTTACCGAACAACGAATGGGTTAGAGAGAACTTTGGGTCGAAGTCAGTATCATTGAGCAATATCATTGAAGCCTATAATATCTATAAGGCAAAAAGCCCGATGATTGATGAATTCGGTTATAATCAGGAAATAAAAGATAGAGCACGGAAGTACGGAGCACTTGCTGCCGACTTACATGTCGATATGCATGAAGTAATTGGCCATGCTTCCGGAAAGATTAGTAAAGGTGTAAAGCCATTTGAAACTACATTGAAGAATTATGCAGGTGTATTGGAAGAGGCCGAGCTGATTTGGTAGGTCTATATTATACGATGGATAAGAAGCTCGTCGATATTGGCGTTTCTCCAAAGTACTGAAGTTGGGATGGCGCAATATGATGCTTACATCTTAAATGGTTTGATGGCACAATTGCAACGTATCGAACCGGGAAAGAACTTAGAAGAAGCACACATGCGTAATCGACAGTTAATTTCAATGTGGGCCTATAAAATGGGAGAAAGAGATCGCGTTATTGAAAAGGTAGTAAAAGACGGTAAAACGTATTTCGTGATCAACGATTACCAAAAATTAAGAAATCTCTTCGGAATGTTGCTGCGCGAAATTCAACGAATCAAATCAGAAGGCGATTTCAAAGCCGGAAAAAATCTTGTTGAAACTTACGGAGTAAAAGTCGATCAAGCTCTACTAAAAGAGGTACTCGAGCGTTTTGAAAAACTGAATATCGCTCCATACATGGGCTTCATTCAACCGAAATTAGTTCCTGTCATGGAAAACGGTGTCATGCGCGACGTAAAAATCGAATATCCGAAGACGTTGATCGGGCAGATGCTAGAGTATGGGAAGGATTATTCTTTCTTGCCGGCATACTGGTAGACTGTTTACTATTGAAAATTGAAGATTGAATATTGACTTACGTGGCGGAGAGTATTCGCTATTACGGCGCCTACAGAGCTCGGTCAATATTCAATCTTCAATGAAAAAGGAACTGCATCATATGCACATCCAACAGTCTCCCAAACTTAACACCCACTTCTCTCATCGTCCCAATACTCTTGTAGCCGATTTTTTCGTGAATGTGAATGCTTGATTTGTTTTCCGATGTGATACGCGAAATTATGGTGTGGTTTTTTACCTTTTTCCCTTCTTGCGTTATTACTTCCAGCAACTGACTACCGATTCCTTTTCCGCGATGCTCGTGATGAATGTAAACGGAAACTTCAACCGTCGTTTCATATGCGCAGCGATCACTCCATGGACTTAGCGAGGCCCAGCCGGTGATAATACCATTTTCTTCCGACACAAGAACTGGATGGTTGGCTTTGTGTTTGTCAAACCATTCAAGCTGCTTTTCCATTGTTCTTTCTGTTGTGTCGAACGTGGCTGTCGTATTTTGTACAGCTTCGTTGTAGATGTCGAGAATGGCTTGCTGGTCGTTGCGAGTGGCAGGGCGAATCGTAATCATAGAAATTTTAGAATGTGAAACGTACAGTAAAGGCTCCGTCAAAATATCCGTAAAAGCCGGGGACGATATCAATGACCGGTTTTACATCTAATCCAAGTGTTAGAGGAGCGCCATCAAATTTGTATTCGAGACCGAGAATGAAATCACCTCCGAGAGAGATATTGCTTTGGTGGTAGTTTTCGTTGACGTAAACTACATTCTTCTTTTTGTAATAACGGAAGTAAGCATAGCCATAATCGTCGTTGTAAAATCCGATATGAGCACCGCCACCGTAAAACCAGTACAAGCCTTGTGCATTGCCAAATGCAGCATGTTTTTCATACAAACCTGTAATGAATATGGCATGGCGGCCCCAACCGAGAATTCCTTCCAGTGCGGCATCGCTATTCATAAAATGTTTGAATGTTATTCCTGAACTGATTCCGCCAAGACGGAGACCAATTCCATTGTTGTAATCCTGAGCTCTTGCTGTACTAATTGTAATAAATAGAACGAAAAGCAGACTGAGTTTTTTCATGAGATTGAGATGTGTGTTAGATGTAAAGGTCTTGATGAAATTCAGAGGCTGAATGAGGTTTGATTGTTTCCCGCAGATGTCGCGGAAATTTCGCAGAATACGCAGAAACTAATGTTCTATTTTAACATTGCTTCGATGGTTTCGCGGGTTATGGCGTGATAATTCATTTTTGAAGTGGCGAAGATTTCTTTGGCCATTGTTTTTCCTTCCGGTGATTTTAACATTTCGGCATAAAGTGGTTTGACGAATTTACGACGACCTACAACGTTTAGGAAGGCGCGAATAGCAGGATTAGCAATGGTGTACTTGTTTCGAATGCAATGCAGCATCCATGCAAACTGAATTTCTCTGTTGCCGGAATTTGTAAAATGGAATGCATCATCCAAAGATTTCATCTGCTCAAGGCTCATTGATGTCGGAAGATTTCCAAGGAAGCGAAGCCATTCGTAGGTCGAATAGTTTTTCGTTTCAAGCTGACTTGCCGGTGTACCAGATTTCCATTTTTCAATTTGCACATTGACGGCATTGAATTTTTCAGAAGTAATTTTCGGACAATTATCCGGTAAGCCTACTTTGTAAACCCAATCGTCGATACGAATTTTATTTTCGATGGCTGTGTCGTTATGAGTTATCTCAGAATGATATTCTTTTAAAAATTCTTCCGTAGTAATTGTACCAAATGCATGTCTTGAAAAATAGCCTTTCAAAAACGTATCGAATTTTTCTCGACCAATGGTTTGCTCAATAAGTAGCAATAAGAAATGTCCTTTTTCATAGGCAATCGAATTCATTCCATCGTCCGGATCGCGATCTTTTAAATCTAATTTTAATTTGGTGTCGATGCTAGTATCGCCCAATTCTTCAATTGTTGCTTTTAAATCTTCGAAGCCGAGTAGCGATTGCATGTCTGCGTAATCTTTTCCATACAGCGCTTCCATGATGCGGGTTTCAAAATAAACCGTAAAGCCTTCGTTCATCCAGAAGTCATTCCATGTTGCATTGGTCACTAAATTTCCGCTCCACGAGTGAGCTAATTCGTGAGCAACAAGTGTGGTAAGTGAACGATCGCCTGCAATAATAGTAGGCGTCGCAAAGGTGAGCATCGGATTTTCCATGCCACCGAACGGGAAGCTTGGAGGCAGCACGATTACATCGTATCGTCCCCATGCATACGGTCCGTAAAGATTTTCGGCAGATGTGATCATCTTCGGCATGTCGGCGAATTCCCATGCTGCTTTTTCGATTGCTGCAGGTTCTGCATAGACGCCGGAACGATTATCAAGTGCTTTGAAAACAAAATCGCCTACGGCCAATGCAAGCAGATAGGCAGGAATTGGTTTCGACATTTTGAAATGATATACGCCTTCAGCATTTTTTGCTACAGGGTTTTCTGCACTCATCACAGCCATGAGATTTTTTGGAACAGCAAACCGTTGCGTCATATGTAAATCGAATGCCCGGACTGTCTTGAATCGGTACCCATGTGCGTGCTAAAATTGCTTACGATTGAATGAAGAGGAAAAGAGCTGTTTTTCCTTCGGTCTGTTCAGCTGTCAGCCATTGCAATGCCAGCGCATTCGGACTGGTCGAATAATGGATGGTGACAGATTTTGTTGTTGGCAAAAGATCAATCGTTAATGATTGACCAAGATATTTTAAGTCTTCGCCTAATTTGAAGGCCAAAGAATTTGTGTCGTTATTTTCAGTTACTTTTTGAATGCTTAAGTCGTGAGCATCGAGAATAATTTGTGTTGCTCCGTCGCTTCGTTGAAAATCTATTTTTGCCGAACCTGACAGGATGTGCTTTTCCATGTCGACATGCAGATTAAGCGATAGATGTTTAACAACGGCTTCTGCCGGGTGAGCGTAGGTGTGCGGATCGATAGTCATGGTAATGGGAGTAGTTTTTTTCGGAGAACAAGCTGCCAGCAAAAGGGCTATGGCTAGAGTGAAAAGCGAGGATTTAATTGGGGTAAAGTTACGGGAAAATCTGCTTCCTTGGTGGGGGTTTTTGGGGTAGGGTGTGAATTTACCACGAGAGCACGAGTGGCACGAGGAATCACAAGAAGAACTCTCGTGATTCCTCGTGCCACTCGTGCTCTCGTGGTAAAATATTTACTAGTGCTAAATAAAAAGGCCGGTCTTTTTAAAACCGGCCTTTCTCTTTTTCTGATACTTCGATTAGTGTCGTATGAAGTACTTCTTCGAGATAGATTTGTCATCCATCTGAACCGTAATCATCACATACGATGAAGCAATCTTGTCAAGCGATGTTGTGAAGAGCGTTCCTTTGCTGAATACTTCGTTCACGACTATTTGTCCTAAAGCATCAGTGATACGAATATGAGCATCGCTCGGAGCTGTTTCGAAATGAATCGAGATGTCGTTGCCTTTTCCTGTGATCTCAATACCGCTCGCCATTAATTCTGAAACTCCTACATCGGTAACAGTAAGGAATTGAGTTGATGAAATCTGGCAACCGTCGGCCGTCGTAATCAACAAACTCACTGTGTATGTTCCGTTAGCAGCAAATGTGTGCTGAGGTGATTGAGATGTAGAAGTACCTCCGTCGCCGAAATCCCACAGGTAACCTGTAATGCTTCCTGTTGATGCGTCGGTAAATTGAACATCAAGTCCGGTTGCGCTGTATGTAAACTGAGAGGCTGCAGCTGAAGAAACGGTTACGTTTACAACTGCCGGTGCGCTTGTACATGGCAATTCCTGAACTTGCCAGTCGTAGCAATAGTAGTAATATGTAAGCTGATTAGTTGTTGAGTTTGATGAAGTAATCGTTACCAATCCTGCTAATGTGTACGGATAGTTTGCGCCTGCATTATTACGATACAGATTAGATCCTGCCGTAACACCTAATTGATAATCGCCGATAGAAGGAATGTCGAAATTAAGATCAACACGGCCCTGGCCATTTACAACGTTTACAGTTTTAGAAGTAATTAAACTTCCATTTCCATTGTAGAGATTAAATGTACGATCTGCCGTTCCTGATGCATCGACCCAAACTGATTTCAGACGAAGAGGAGCAAGCGTTGTAAATAATTCGCGTCCTTCGAATGAAGTGTTGTGGTAACCACCGGCACCGAATGTTGCATTTACCGGACCCACATTTTGAAGTGTTGTCGGAGTGATCTGACGTACGTTGTAAGTTGTGTTGGCAAAAATATTCGGAGTAGTGTACGTTGTTCCCGTTGCAAGTAATGTGTTTGTAACGTCATACCATTCGGCATCATTACCTATTGAAACGTTTGCAGTCAACAATGTCGCATCACCTGAACAGATGAGTGTATCGCCGCTAACAGTAGGAGCTGCATCGATGATGATGCTGATGTAAGATGATTTAACCATCACGTCGTTGCCGATAGTATTGGTTACCGTTAACGTTACAGTGAATGTACCTGCTGTAGTGTATGTATGAGTCGGGTTTTGCAGAGTAGATGATCCGCCATCGCCGAAGTCCCATGCCCAGCTTTGAGGTATGTCGGTCGACATATCTGTGAAGTGAACAACACCGTAGCATGTAGAAGTTACGTCGGCAATAAAATCTGCAGTTGGAGCAGAAGTAGGATTTTGACAGAATGGAGGAATTGAAAAATCTTCCGTCTCGTCGCCTGCTGTTTGTGAACTTCCCTGGTCGGCACCATAGCCCATACCACGTCGTGCAAATGATTCCCAGATCAGACATTTGTGAATTCCGCCATAGAGATTATCGTCGGCCTGAAGAATTGCATCACGTCCATCGAGGAAACCGGGACTGCATGGTTGCAATTTCATTCCTTCCATCACGAGATTCAATGCAATATTGTTTCCGCCTGTTCCACTGATCCAATTTGTATCCAATCCGGCTTGATCAATCAGATTCCATGTCATATCCCATAATACCTGACACCATATTTCACCGATATCGTGAACTTCCGGACTTGTAGCAAGATCACCATAAGTCTGCGGATTGATTGCCATATTGGTTGAATATGGGTAACGACGAATACCTGCACCTGAAGTAGATTCGCCTAAGGCATATGTTCCAATTCCTCTTGAATTTGTTCCCAAGTCGCTCGGCTCAAGTGTCATGAGCAATGCAAAGTAATCGCTCCAGCCTTCTCCGGCTTGTTCGCCATTGTCAAGACAATTTGCATTGCTTGGTCCGCCTGTAAGACGAACAGAAATACCATGGCCATATTCGTGTGTAACAACGCCATTGTCGAGCGAACCATCGATATCAAATCCGCCTGTGGCAGGAGGAGCTAATGTTCCGTTTACGGTTTGAGAAGCCATCGTTGCTTTAAGCAAAGTACCATCGGCTTGAGAAATCATGACTGCAGGAATTGTAACTGAACCGCCACTGCCGTTATCCGACATAGCGAATGGAGCACCTGCAACGTTATTGATTACGATTGCTGCTACTGCATTTGCATTTTGAGCTGATAAAACTTTGTCGACGAAATTACATGTACCACGATCGATAACAGCAATTTTTCCACTGACTGCTGCGCCATTTACTAAGGCAGAGCAACCGTCGGATGTTGGAGCTGCACCATCGTCAACTAAAGCTAAATCGGCAGTGATCGTTGAAGTAACGCCCGGACCAAAAGCTGCACCTACGACAGCATATGAACCTGCGATAGAACCGGGACTGTTTACCGTAAATGTTGATGATGCACTTGCTGACCAGAGATACATTTGCATCCAGCCATTTTGTCCATCCGGCGGTGAAGAGAAGTTGGCATTGTTTGTTCCGCCACCATCCTGACATTCGGCGTGAACATAATCGGCACCTAATCCGCCATTTCCATAATTATTTTCCTGATAGTTTCCTCCGGCCTCATCGAATCCGTAGTGATACATGATGTCGTGCATCATATTGTTCACGTAGAATAAATTTGTGTTTGAAGCATCCAGATAATTTACCGGCTGTGTATTGAAGTTGATCGGATAATCGAAAATGAGATTTGAAGTTCCGTCGGGTGAAGTTCCCGGTTGATCCTGATTTGCGATATCATCGTATGCATGCACATTATTTCCGCGAGTGATTGTGTATTCGGCACCAATGATTCCGTCGGTGTCGTGCCAGCCAAAAGGTGATGCAGTTGCATCGGAAGGATCATTGCGTAATGAAGAAGCGCCGAACGATGGTGCTTCTAACGGGAAAGGATAAACGCGATATTGAGGAACTACGCTGTTTGATGTTGAAACAGAAGGAGCCGATTGCTGAGCAACAGGTGCAGAAGCAAGAGCAGATGCCGGTGTCGGAACTCCCGGACCAAAATCACAATGAACTGTCCAGTCGTTCTTTTCCATGAATTCACCCGTTAACGCATCGATGCGGATATTCCACCAGTGACTTTCTGTTGTCATGCGGATAACAACATTCCAAGCGAGTTTCAATTTTCCTTTTACAGGAAGATAAACAAGTTCAGCCGTAATGTTGTTGAGGGAAATTCCGGCTTTAGAATATGTGTAGAAATTTTTTGCTTTATCGTGGCTGAGAAGCTTCGGAGTTTCTGTAACCGATAAATTTAAATGTGCAGCCGCAGTACGAATAGCAACCGAAGGAGAAAGAGAAGGTGTAGTTGCGTTTACGTTTGTTGCCGCATTTGTAATCAAACGTTTTGCAAACGATTTTACTTCGCCGCCTTTTACAGAAGCCGAACTAACGCCATTGAAAATGGAAATTCCATTTACTTGTTGTTGAACATAAATGTAAGACGTCTGTGTTCGGTTGCTCGTGTACGCATCGCTGATTGTCCAGTCTTTGATGTCGTCGGCACTGAGCTTTAATGCTTCCTGATTTTTAGAAAGATAATTTTGAATTGTTGTTCGGTAAGAATCATTTGCAAGAGATCCTGCAGTACTCTGAGCGAAGATTTGCGTGATGCAGAAAAACATCACGGCGAAAACGGTAGTTAGACGTTTAGTCATAGTTTAGGTTAGATTGAGATTCAGGTTAATGCCTCAAGTAAGCAGAAATCGTTTTTTTATTTGTCATCAAAAAGCGATTTCGGGAGGGTTTCAAATATAGAAAAAGAAATGGGAATAAAAAGCTGATTTGTAGCGGGTTTCGCCTCATTTGGGTGAGGGTTGGGTGAAGAAATGTGCCGGAATTTGTTTCCCGCAGAATGCGCGGAAATTTCAGAGATCGCAGAAATGCTTCTGAATTTGCAGTTTTTTGATTCGTACTAGTTGCATTGTTCTAACAACAAATTACAGAGCTGACAAGTCGATGCACTTCCGTTTTTGTTGGCCGGAACAATGGTGAGATCATTCATAAAAATTGAAATAGATTTTTCTGTTGAAGTACTTCCAATGCAGCCGGGGGTCCGCAATTGGAGGAAAAGGAGGCCCGCCGACTCGGTAGCGCGCCCACCTTGTTTTTCGGGAAGGACTTTTTTAAGAGGGAAAAGTAGAGCTGTTTTTTGGTTCGTAACTTTCGTGGATTCTAACAAGTAGGTTCGACTCTTCCGAGTCGTGGAGCTTGAGTTTTAGTTCACTAATACAATTGTGAGACCCTCCGGTCGTGAAGAGTTGTGTTAATAAAAGAAAAGCCCTCTTTTTTTCCACAGGGAAATTTTAGCTTTTGACTTTATTTCGTAAGGCTCGCTCTCAAATACTCGCGATTCAATCTCGCAATATGCGTGATCGAAATTCCTTTCGGACATTCAGCTTCGCAGGCGCCTGTGTTTGTACAGTTACCAAAGCCGGCTTCGTCGTGAGTTTTCACCATATTGAGAACGCGTTCGCGGCGCTCAGGCTCTCCTTGAGGTAAAAGTGCGAGCTGAGAAACTTTCGCAGAGAGGAATAACATCGCTGATGCATTTTTGCAAGATGCTACACAAGCACCGCAACCGATACATGCGGCTGCATCGAATGCTTCGTCTGATTTTGCTTTCTCAATCGGAATACTGTTTGCATCCGGTGCATTTCCTGTATTCACAGAAACGTAACCACCGGCCTGCATAATTTTTTCGAAACCTGTGCGATCAACAACTAAGTCTTTGATCACCGGAAAAGCAGCTGCTCTCCATGGTTCGATTGTAACTGTTTCGCCGTCGTTGAAGAAACGCATGTGCAACTGACAAGTTGTTGTTCCTGTCAATGGTCCGTGCGCACGACCGTTGATAAACATCGAACACATACCGCAAATACCTTCGCGACAATCGTGATCAAATGCAATCGGCTCTTTTCCATCGCGAACAAGACGATCGTTTAATACGTCGAGCATCTCTAAGAATGACATGTGGGTGTTTACACCGGGCATGTCGTATATTTCAAAACGGCCGGCTGTTGTTCCGTTTTTTTGGCGCCAAATTTTCAGTTTCAGATTGATCGTCTCTGCCGTGATCTTGTTTAGTTGATACTGGTTGCATACTTAGTTGGGTTGTTTTTGGTCTTGGTTGCTTAGATGTTTGGTCTGATGCTTTAATCGCTTTCATCAGTGATTTCATCATCTTTGCAAGTATGTCAAGCTCCCTCTGAAGTATTGTAATTTCTTGTAAAAATAATCGTTCACCAATCTAGTGCGTGTTATGGGGGTAGTTTTAAGCATCAGCTGCAACCTATTTGTAAGATCGCTGTGTTGGATGAACAACATCAAACGTTAGAGGTTCTTTATTTAAGACAGGGTCAGAACCGTCACCGGCAAACTCCCAAGCAGCAACAAAACTGAAATTCTCATCATCACGTTTTGCTTCGCCTTCTTCGGTTTGCGATTCTTCGCGGAAGTGACCGCCACATGATTCGCGGCGCATCAATGCATCGTTAATCATCAGCTCACCTAATTCGATGAAGTCGGCAACACGTCCTGCTTTGTCTAATTCGTTATTGTAGTCGTTGATTTCTCCCGGAATTTTTACATCGCTCCAGAATTCTTTCTTCAACTCGCGAATCATACCGAGGGCTTTTTTCAAACCTTCTTCGTTACGTGCCATTCCGCAGTAGTCCCACATGATCTTTCCTAATTTCTTGTGAAGATCTTCTACGGTTTGATTTCCTTTTACATTCATCAATTTCTCGATGCGCTCTTTTACTTTCGCTTCGGCTTCTTCGAATGCAGGATGCGTAGTTGCTGTAGCAGGATTACGAATTTCGTCGGCTAAGTAATCGCCGATTGTATACGGAATTACGAAGTAACCATCGGCCAAACCTTGCATCAACGCAGAAGCTCCCAAACGATTTGCTCCGTGATCACTGAAGTTACATTCTCCCAAAGCGTATAAGCCCGGAATAGTTGTCATCAGATTATAATCAACCCACAGTCCGCCCATTGTATAGTGAACTGCCGGATAAATTCTCATTGGTGTATTGTACGGATCGTCGCCGGTAATTTTTTCGTACATCTCGAAAAGGTTACCGTAACGTTCTTGAATTACATGACGACCTAAACGTTTGATCGAATCACGGAAGTCGAGATACACGGCAAGTCCTGACGGTCCAACACCGCGACCTTCGTCGCATACTTGTTTCGCTGCACGTGAAGCCACGTCGCGCGGAACAAGATTTCCGAAAGCCGGATAACGACGTTCGAGATAGTAATCTCTTTCTTCGTCAGGAATTTCTTCGGCTTTGCGCTTGTCTGCTTTTCCTTTCGGAACCCACACGCGTCCGTCGTTACGGAGACTTTCACTCATCAGCGTAAGCTTCGATTGATAGTCGCCGGAAACCGGAATACATGTCGGGTGAATTTGTGTAAAGCAAGGGTTTCCGAAGAAGGCTCCTTGTTTGTATGCTTTCCAGATAGCAGTACCATTACTGCCCATGGCATTTGTTGAAAGATAGAATACGTTTCCGTAGCCGCCGGTTGCTAAAACAACAGCGTGTCCGAAATGACGTTCGAGTTTTCCGGTAACTAAATCACGTGCAATGATACCACGAGCTTTGCCATCGATTTTTACGAGCTCAACCATCTCGTGGCGGTTGTACATTTTCAGATTGCCTTTGTAAATCTGACGCGCCATCGAACTGTAAGCACCGAGCAACAACTGTTGTCCTGTTTGACCGCGTGCATAGAATGTACGGGAAACCTGTACACCACCGAACGAACGATTGTCGAGCAAGCCGCCATATTCACGAGCGAAAGGAACACCTTGCGCCACGCACTGATCGATGATGGCATTTGAAATTTCGGCGAGACGATAAACGTTTGCTTCACGCGCACGGTAGTCGCCACCTTTTACTGTATCATAGAACAAACGATATACGCTGTCGCCATCGTTTGCATAGTTCTTTGCGGCATTGATACCACCCTGTGCAGCGATACTATGCGCACGGCGTGGACTATCCTGGAATGCGAAACATTTTACGCTATATCCCATTTCAGCAAGAGAAGCTGCAGCAGCTCCACCGGCCAAACCTGAACCGATTACCAGGATTTCGATACGACGTTTGTTGGCAGGATTCACCAGACGAACCGTCGATTTGTACTGAGTCCATTTACGCTCGAGAGAGCCTTCGGGAATTTTTGAGTTTAATTTGCTCATAATTTTTTGTTTCTTAGCGCTGACCTTCTGAGAAGCGCTAATTGAGGAAGATTAGTTAGCCAAAATATTCGTTGCAGCTCCGAAGAGATCGAAATAGAAAACAATCGGGAAGGAAGCAAAGCCTATCATTATAATAAGAGCCAAAATGGTTCCTACCGATTTGAGAGTCTTTCTGTACTTCATATCGTTGCGTCCGAGAGTGTGGAAAGCCGACTGGATACCATGGTTTAAGTGTGAACCCAGAAGTACCATCGACACCAGGTAAAGAGCCGCATACCAGCTTGTCTGGAAGGCATTCGCTACGTCGTAAGCCATTGTAGTTTCAGGGTGACCGAAACGATGTGGGAAGAAAAACGTACGAAGGTGGATAATCAGGAAAAACAGGATAATTGAACCGGTAAGGCCCATATTGCGGGAGTACCAGGTGCTGTTTTTAGACTGATGGCTAACTGCGTAGCCGATCGGGCGAGCCTTACGATTGGCCAGAGTTATAAATAATGCGTCGAGAATGTGGATAATGATTCCTCCGAAGAGGCCATATTCTACCGCGCGAATTATTAAATTGCCGGCCATGAAGGCAGAGTATTCTTCGAAAGCCTTGCCGACATCCAGCTTATAGAGTAACAAATTACCATATAAGTGCTCCAGAAGGAAGACAAAGAGAAATAATCCCGTAAGGGCCATAACCAGCTTTCTTCCTACACTGGTATAAAACATTTTGAGTGACTCAACCATATTGATTTTAATTATGATCTTGAATAATGACACTTGGGTAAAACAGACATTCGAAGCAACAAACAGTGTTTTTGTTGAATCGGAGACAAATGTATATGCCACGAGTGGTATTTCAAAGATTATTTATCATACTCCTGCACCCCAACAATTGCACTTAATAATCAATCGCTCGTCTTCCTCCAACAGTTGCGAGCTAATACCCAACAAACCCCAACAATATGACGAACAATTCAAAATCCGACGAATGGAAGGAGATTAAGATCAATGCCCGTAAACAAAGAACCCGCTACGGCATCTCCAGCTCAGGTCGAGTATGCAGTTTCAGGGAAAAGATTACCGAATGTAAAGTGCTGAAAGGCACGATGGTAAATGGATATCCGGCCCTGAAGATCAAGGTTGGAACGACTGATCATCAGTTCTATATCCATAAACTAGTAGCTGAGTATTTTGTTCAAAAGGCGGAAAAAATAAGACGTTTGTGATCCACCAGGATTATAACAAGCTGAATAACAAAGCCAAGAACCTTCGTTGGGCAACGAAGGAAGAAATGGAAAAACACCAACAGGGCAGTCCGGGTGTTAAATCGTACCGCGAACGTACGCGCGCCAAAGGCCATAAGCTCACGGCTGCCAAAGTGCGTCAGATCAAACAAATGATCACCGCCAAAGACCGTCGTCGCCTCATGAAGGATATTGCCGCTCATTTCGGGATCAGCGAAATGCAACTCTACCGGATTAAGTCGGGGGAGAATTGGGGGCATGTGAAATAGCTGCTTTCTTCTACTTCAATTAGCTAATTAGCTGATCAGCTGATTAGCTAATTGGAGAGAGTAAATTCGTTTCAGAATATTAATTTATTATAAGTGGTTTTTACGACCTGAGTTATACTGTTTTTTTTCATTAGCAAATTAGCTAATCAACAAATCAGCTAATTTATTCGAAGAGTAAACTGATAATCAACACGAAAAATTTTCACAAAAAACACCTTACGACGAATACTGATTCTGCAAGACAGAGTTACGAACAAAAATTGTTCAAAACGCCTGAAAGCCTTTACTGGCAAGGCTTTCCGAGGGGGTTATAGATTTTTGCACAGAAGTCGGTGTATAATTGTCAATAAAAAAGAAGAATACTTCTTGCGTATCAATTTTAAAAAAAGAATTTTTGTTCAGTGATCGGAATTTTCAAAAACCGATAATTCAGAAAGTTTTAACGCTAATTCAAAAACATTTCTTCGAATTCAAAAAAAGCTAAGCTTTTTGCGAAATTGGAGAGACTGGAAATCGTCACCTCTAATCAAACCTAAAATACCTCAAAATACCCCTTTTTAATATGAAGAAAGAAATACTGCTGGAAGAGAATAAAGACAGATTTGTACTGTTCCCGATCAAATACCCGAAAATTTGGGAAATGTATAAGAGATCTGAACAGAGCTTCTGGACAGCTGAGGAAATTGACCTTTCTGCTGATCAGAAAGACTGGGATCGTCTCTCTAATGACGAACGCCACTTTGTAAAGCACGTTTTGGCATTCTTTGCTGCCAGCGATGGTATCGTGAACGAAAACCTGGCTATTAACTTCATGCGTGAAGTTCAATTGCCGGAAGCTCGCTGCTTCTATGGTTTCCAAATCATGATGGAGAACATTCACTCTGAAATGTACTCTCTCCTGATCGACACCTATATTAAAGACCCGAACGAAAAGACATACCTCTTAAAAGCAATCGAAACAGTTCCTTGCGTAACGAAGAAAGCTGAATGGGCTCTTCGCTGGATTCAGGAAGGTTCGTTTGCTGAGCGTCTGGTTGCTTTTGCTGCCGTGGAAGGAATCTTCTTCTCCGGATCTTTCTGCTCGATCTTCTGGCTTAAAAAACGCGGACTCATGCCGGGTCTGAGTACTTCTAACGAATTCATCAGCCGTGACGAGGGTATGCATTGCGATTTCGCCTGCTTACTCTACGGAATGCTTGAAAATAAATTACCGAAAGAACAGGTTACCGCAATCATCCGCAACGCCGTTGAATGCGAGCATGAATTCGTTACCGATTCATTACCTGTTTCCCTCATCGGAATGAATGCGAAACTGATGTGTCAGTATATCGAATTCGTTGCCGATCGCTTGCTCGTTTCTTTGGGCTGCGACAAAATTTACAATAGCACAAATCCGTTCGACTTCATGGAAATGATTTCGCTCCAGGGTAAAACAAACTTCTTCGAAAAACGCGTAAGCGAATACAAAAAAGCTTCCGTGGGTCAGCAGAAGGAGGAGAATTTGTTTAAGCTGGATGAGGATTTCTAGCTGGTAAGTAGTAAGTAGTAAGTAGTAATTTGACTTACTATTGAATGGTAAGTTGTAAATAGTAAGTAGTAAGTTGACTTACTATTGATGCCGAATCCGGACACGGATGCCTAAGTATAAGTCAACTTACTACTTACTACTTACTACTTACTACTTACTACTTACTACTTACTACTTACTACTTACTACTTACAACTTACCAATTAGCGTTCTTTAACAACCACCCCGCCTACCACTTCAGCAGAAAGCATCTTGACCCAATCAAACACTCATAAAATCGTCGAGAAAAGATCGTTCCGTTCTACTTGCGGAATATTTTTCCGATTTCTTTTGAGTGATACATTGAATTCATTTCTTCTGCTGATGAAGAAAAACAGGAAGTATGATTTCGACAAGAGTAAGTATGTCGGAATTAACTTAGGCAGCAGTACCGATAATCCGCCACGGTGGATCGGTATCAGCGGAGGTATCACAATTTACTTTGTGAATCTTCCGCAGTTTATACTGCGAATGGCCTTCCCGTTTTCAAGGAGAAGCAGAAAACAATCGTTCAGCGAATTCTATCGCGAAGTAAAAATGGGTAAAGTGATTCATCACAATCTGTTTTACGGAATTCCTTTTCGCGATAATTCTATTCCGAATGTTTTCTCGAGTCATTTCGTAGAGCATCTTACCTACGATTCAGCTCGATATCTGATGACAGAAGCTCACCGCGTATTACAACCGGGTGGCGTTGTCAGAATTCTCGTTCCTTCTCTGGCTAGCGAAGTAGAAAAAATGAAACTCGCCATTCAGCAGTTCGAAAATGGCAATATCGCTCCAATGCAGGTATTCGTTACCGAACCGTACGAAGATCTGCAGGATTCATTCAGTCACCATCGATATATGTACGATGTGCCTGCACTGATCCGAATCATCTCCGAAGCCGGCTTCTCTCAGGTTAGCGAGAAACAAGTCGGTGAAGGCAAAATGCCGGATCTGGCGCTGCTGGAAAAGAGGAAGAGTATCATTGTCGAAGCCATAAAATAATTAGCTAATTAGCTAATTTTTAAAACCACCTAAACACCACATTTTTCATGTTTGTACTAAAAAGAGACGGAAGAAAAGAAGCTGTGAAATTCGACAAAGTAACAGCTCGTATCCAAAAACTGGCTTACAGCCTGTCGGAGCATGTCGACACTTTTGCTGTAGCTCAGAAAGTCATTGAAGGTATTTACGATGGCGTAACTACTTCTCAGCTCGATAGTCTGGCTGCTGAAATCGCAGCGTCGATGACGACTCGTCATCCTGACTACGCTTTGTTAGCTGCACGTATTGCAGTGAGCAACTTGCACAAGAACACCAAGAAATCGTTCAGCGAAACGATGAAGGACTTGTACGAATACATCGATCCGAATAACGGCAAAAAAGCTCCGTTGTTGGCTGATGATGTGTTTGAAATCATCTGGAACAATCGCGATATCCTCGATTCAACGATCATCTACGATCGTGATTTCGGATACGATTATTTCGGATTCAAAACATTGGAGAAATCTTATCTCCTCAAATTAAACGGTAAAGTGGCCGAGCGTCCGCAGCATCTTATCATGCGCGTGGCTGTCGGTATTCACAAACACGATATCGAATCGGTTATTGAAACGTACAATCTCATGAGCGAACGCTGGTTCACGCATGCGACTCCTACATTATTCAATGCCGGTACTCCAAAACCACAATTGAGTTCTTGCTTCCTTCTTCAGATGGAAGACGACAGCATCGAAGGAATCTACAACACGCTGAAAAATTGCGCGAAGATTTCTCAGTCTGCCGGTGGTATTGGTCTGAGCATTCACAACGTTCGCGCTACGGGTTCTTATATCCGCGGCACTAACGGTACATCGAACGGTATCGTTCCGATGTTGCGTGTGTTCAATGATACAGCTCGTTACGTTGATCAGGGCGGCGGAAAACGCAAAGGTTCATTTGCGATTTATCTCGAACCTTGGCATGCCGATATTTTCGACTTCCTCGAATTGAAAAAGAATCACGGTAAAGAAGAATTGCGTGCGCGTGATTTATTCTACGCTCTGTGGATCTCTGATTTATTCATGGAAAGAGTTGAAGCCGATGGCGAATGGAGTCTGTTCTGCCCGAACGAAGCTCCGGGTCTTTGCGATACATACGGACAAAAATTCCGTGACTTGTATCTGCAATACGAACAAGATGGCCGCGCTCGTCGTGTCGTTAAAGCACAGGAATTGTGGTTTGCAATTCTCGAATCGCAAATCGAAACAGGAACACCTTACATGCTTTACAAAGATGCATGTAACGAAAAGAGCAATCAGAAAAATCTCGGTACGATTAAGAGCTCAAACCTCTGTACGGAGATCATGGAATACACTTCAGCCGATGAAATCGCTGTTTGTAATCTTGCTTCGATTGCATTGCCTCGCTTCGTAACGAACGGACAATTCGATCACCAGCGCTTATTCGATATCACTTACGTAATTACAAAGAACCTCAACAAGGTGATCGATGTAAATTACTATCCTGTCGAAGCAGCAAAGAAGAGCAATATGCGTCACCGCCCAATCGGTATTGGTGTGCAGGGATTAGCAGATGCATTTATCTTAATGCGTATGCCATTCGACAGTGATGAAGCTCGTGAGTTGAATAAAGAAATTCACGAAACGATTTACTACGCTGCGATGACGGCTTCGAAAGACCTCTCGAAAAAAGACGGTCCTTACGAAACGTATGAAGGTTCTCCGGTTTCTCAGGGCATCTTCCAATACGATATGTGGAATGTTACTCCATCAAATCGTTGGGAGTGGGATGTGTTGAAAGATGAAGTGAAAAAATACGGCGTTCGTAACTCGCTCCTCCTTGCACCAATGCCAACTGCATCTACATCGCAGATCTTAGGAAACAACGAATGTTTCGAACCATACACATCGAATATCTATTCTCGTCGTGTACTCAGCGGTGAATTCCCAATCGTGAATAAGCACCTGTTGAAAGATCTTGTGAAATTAGGTTTGTGGAACGATTCGATGAAAAATAAAATCATCGCAGCTAACGGTTCGGTTCAGGACATTCCTGAAATTCCGGCTGACTTGAAAGAAATCTACAAGACAGTTTGGGAAATCAAACAACGCGCAGTGATTGATATGGCTGCCGATCGCGGAGCATACATCTGTCAGAGCCAGTCGCTCAATCTCTTTATTCAGGATGCGAATTTCGCCAAACTGACTTCAATGCACTTCTACGCATGGAAGAAAGGATTGAAAACAGGTATGTACTATCTCCGTACGAAATCTGCTGCCGATGCAATCAAGTTTACGGTTGATCAAAGCTATCTCAAGAAACCAAATACGGAAAACGCAGAAGCACTTGCTCCGGTTGTTGATAAAGAAGAAGCCTTTGCACAAATGGCCTGCTCGCTCGACAATCCTGAAGCTTGCGAAGCCTGCGGCTCATAAGATAATTATTGCTTTTGTACATTGTACAAACCCTCCTGGTGTTATGACTGCAGGAGGGTTTTTTATTTCTGTCCACTCGCACTGCTACTCAAACTCGCACGCGGGTTACGAGTTACGAGTTACGAGTTACGAGTTACGGGTTGCGGGTTGCGAGTTGCGAGTTGCGAGTTGCGAGTTACGGGTTGCGAGTTGCGCGTTGCGCGTTGCGGGTTGCGAAGCGAAACTTAAAACTTCCACATACACATCCACTTCCACTCTCTGATCACTATCTGCTAAAGGAAAGGGTTGCGAGTTGCGAGTTACGAGTTACGAGTTGCGAGGTGCTTCCGTTGATTATCGCTAATTTCATAATCGTTCACGGGATCATTCCCGGTTTACTTCAGGTCGCTCCTACGGAGCTTTAGGCCATGCCATTTGACATCCCTACAAACAGATTGCCCCTAACGGGGCTCTGCTCTTCGAAGCATGGCATTAGTATGCTTCTTCAAAGATGGAATTATCGATTGTTTCGTTCTGCTCCGTAGGAGCATCCTGTTTGTAGAAAAGCAGAAATGCGTTTAGAGAAAGCTCCGTAGGACTGCTTAGTCTTGTTTTTTAGTCTGCGTTTCCTGTTGTTTTAAGACAAATAAGGATAACGCAAAGTCTAGATGAAAAACCAATCACGCCTTCGAACTAAAGACTAAAGGCTAAAGACTAAAGACTAAAGACTACTTCGCCGCCTTCTTCGCTGCCTTCACAGCATTCTTCTCTTCCAGCAAATCCCCTGCAATAGTTAACTCCTTGTACCATGCCTCACCGTATTTACGGGTGAGTGATTCTTTCAAAAATTTAAAAACCGGAACTTTCAGTGATTCGCCAAGCTTGCATGCGGGATTACAAATGTTCCAGCGATCATAATTGATAGCGTCGTAACCATTCTTTTGCTTGGTAATACGAATAGGGTAGAGGTGACAACTAATCGGTTTCTTCCAATCTACTTTGCCTTCGTAATAAGCTTTTTCAATGCCGCATTTAGCAACGCCGTCGTCGAAAATGGTATAGGCGCATTCTTTGCCTTTCGCAAGCGGTGTTACCCATTCTTTGCGCTCGTAACGAATGTACTTTCCTTGCTTTTCAATGGCCTTAATCCCGCTTTCAGTCAGATACGGCTTCACCTTATCGTAAATCGAATCCAAAATAGCCAGCTCGTCGTCTTCCAACGGCGCTCCGTAGTCTCCTTTCACGCAACAAGCGCCCTTACAGGCATTCAGGTCGCAAACAAAGTTCTTTTCAAATATGTCTTCTGAGATGAGGGTATTTCCGATGGCGATCATGGGGGTGAAAGTACGAAAAGCGGGGGAATTGGGAGGCGGAGGGGTGTACTTTTTTGGTTGCAGGTTGCGGGTTGCAGGTTGCGGGTTACGGGTTGCGGGTTGCGGGTTGCGAGTTGCGGGTTGCGAGTTACGAATCGCAACCCGTAACCCGTAACCCGCACCCCGTACCTTTGTAATCAGTAATAAGATAAGCCGATGTGGCCATGGAAGTGGATGGTTTAAGTTTCGCCCCGCAACCCGCAACCCGCAACGCAACCCGCAAAAATTTCCTACTTTTGCCGCCATGGCAAGTAACACTACCGAAGATCTCTTCAAAAACATCATTTCCCATTCTAAAGAATACGGGTTCATTTTTCAATCGAGTGAAATTTATGACGGTCTCAGCGCTGTTTATGACTACGGTCAAAATGGGGTGGAGCTGAAGAAGAACATCCGCGAGTATTGGTGGAAATCGATGGTGCAGATGCACGACAACATCGTCGGCATCGATGCGGCGATTTTTTATGCATCCTACTACCTGAAAGCTTCCGGTCACGTCGATGCGTTCAATGATCCGCTCGTCGATAACAAAGATTCTAAAAAGCGTTACCGCGCCGATGTGCTCATCGAAGATCATGTCGCGAAAATCGATGCAAAGATTACGAAGGAAGTAGAAAAAGCTCGCCAACGTTTCGGTGAGTCGTTCAATGAAGAACAATATCGTAGCACGAATCCGCGTGTGATGGAATATCAGCAAAAGATCGATGCCATCAATACGCGTTTCAAAGCAGCGCTCGAAGCAAACGATTTGGTTGAAGTAAAACAAATCATTCTCGATCTGGAAATCGTTTGTCCGATCAGCGGAACACGCAACTGGACGGATGTTCGTCAGTTCAACTTAATGTTCAATACGCAGCTGGGATCTGTAAGCGAAGAGTCGAGCACAATTTATCTCCGTCCGGAAACAGCGCAGGGAATTTTCGTGAACTTCCTCAACGTTCAGAAAACAGGACGAATGAAAATTCCGTTTGGTATTGCGCAAACAGGAAAAGCATTCCGTAACGAAATCGTTGCTCGTCAGTTCATCTTCCGTATGCGTGAATTTGAGCAGATGGAAATGCAATTCTTCGTTCGTCCGGGAACGGAAGACGAATGGTACACGCATTGGAAAGAAAAACGAATGACATGGCACCGATCACTCGGTTTCCCTCTCAATAAACAACGTTTCCACGATCACCTGAAGCTCGCGCATTATGCAAAAGCTGCATGTGATATCGAATTCGAATTCCCATTCGGCTTCAAAGAGCTCGAAGGAATTCACTCACGTTCTGATTTCGATTTACGTAATCACGAAGAGTTCAGCGGAAAGAAACAACAGTACTTCGATCCGGAACTGAATGAAAACTACATTCCGTACGTCGTAGAAACATCCATCGGTCTCGACCGAATGTTCCTTGCGATCATGTCGCAGTCGTACGTAGAAGAAAAATTGGAAGACGGCTCAGAGCGCGTAGTTCTACGCATTCCTCCTTTCTTAGCTCCGATTAAATGTGCGATTCTTCCTCTGATGAAGAAAGACGGCTTGCCGGAAAAAGCATCAGAGATTTTCGATAAATTGAAATTTGATTTCATCGTTACATCAGAAGAAAAAGATTCAATCGGTAAACGTTACCGTCGCCAGGATGCTATCGGTACACCGTATTGCATCACCGTAGATCACCAAACTCTCGAAGACAACACCGTCACCATCCGCGACCGTGATACGATGGCGCAGGAGAGAATTTCGATTGATGAAGTGCAGCGGATCCTTCGCGAGAAGGTCGATGTCAACACGGCACTACGGAAACTTTAAGTTTGTTCAAAGTTCAAAGTTCAAGGTTCAAAGTTCAAAGTTGCGGCGAATAAGATTGGCGAAAGCGAAATTCAATTCAGCTATAATTCCAGATTGTTTTGTCTCCAGATGAACTTTCGCGGTTTGTAGAAAGCATGAAAACATTGAACCTTGAACTTTGAACCTTGAACTTTGAACTTTGAACCTTGAACAAACGAAAAAAGCCTCCGAAGAATCTCTCCGGAGGCTTTATAGTTTTATGTGTCGATGTTTATCGTCGGATGATCAGGCGTTGTGTAGCTTCGCCGGCATCGCTTTTCACTTTAATCATATACACGCCTTCATTTAAATCTGAAAGGTCGAGTGTTGAAGTAAGTTCATTTGACTTCAAAGTAAAGTGTTTCAGTTCTGAACCGAGCATATTGGCGATAACCACCGTTGCTGTTTTACCTGCTGCGATGTTCAGATTCACTGTTCCGCGTGAAGGGTTTGGATATGCAGAGAAAGAGAATGGTTTTGCAACATCAGAAATTCCATTCACGATTGTTGCACAGAAATCATCGAAAGCGACGTTACCTGAATCTTTGTCGTAGAAGAATTTTACGTTCGTTGTTCCCGCTTGTAATGCATACGTTTTAGTAGCTGCAGTAGTAGGAATCGAAGTGATCATATCGAGCAAAGTATAATTTATTCCGTCGCTTGTTTCGTAAACGTAAAACGCGCCATTTGCAAGAGTACCGCCGGTAGCTGCGTTACCCTTCATCCAGAAGCTGATTTGATCAGCACCTAATATGTTTGGTGTAATTGCAGTTGCGCTATCAACTCCGAACTTGTATGAATTAGGACCGCTCGGACCTGAACTTTGTGTGCTGGTATAGAAACTAAAACCACTGAAGTAACTTAAACTCCAACCATTGTAATCCGTCGCAGCTGTTGTTGCGTCGTAACCTGTCCATGTTTCGCAGAACACAGTTTGTTGTGCCTGTGAAGTAGCGAAGAAAGCAGTAACGATAAATAGTAATGTAAAGATTCTTTTCATTTGATGAGATTTGTTGTACCAAAGGAACGAAGAATTCTTCTTTTAAGCAAGTTTTTCGGGTTGCGGGTTGCGGGTTGCGAGTTGCGGGGGTTTAGCGAGTGTGGGTTGGGAAGGGGGGGGGTTGCGGAGTTGCGGGACGGCCTGCTTCATTTGTAACGAATTGGCGATAAAAACGCCTTTGCCTTTTGCCATTATTCACTTTTTCAAGGAATTAGACCGGAGCAGAGTGCAAGTGGAAGTGTAGGTGGAAGTTTTAAGTGCTTGGTTAGCAGCCATCGCAACGCGTTGGCTGAGCTTGTCGAAGCCCGCAACAGTTTGTAAGCCAAGACATGCTTGAAAGTACAAAGTAGTCTGTAAGTCGCCTTCGCAACCCGCAACCCGCACCCCAAACCGCCTACTTGTTGTTGTACAGCGACATTGTCCGATCAACTCCGATTGAAACAAGGCTCTTCACCATCTCTACTGCTTTCTCGATCCGTTCTGCTAATACCGCTTCCTGCTCTTTTGTCCATTTTCCCAAAACGTAATCTACTTGCTTACCTTTTGCAAAGTCGCTGCCGACGCCGAAGCGGAGGCGGTTGTAATCGGTCGTGTTAAGTGTTTCGGCAATGTCGGCCAGTCCGTTGTGTCCGCCATCGCTGCCTTTTTTCTTCATGCGTAAAGTTCCAAACGGAAGAGCAATATCGTCAGTGACAACGAGCAAATGTTCAATCGGAATTTTCTCGGCCTGCATCCAGTAGTTTACAGCCTTGCCGCTAAGATTCATATACGTCGTCGGTTTGATGATGACGATTTGCTTCCCCTTAAATTTCGTCTGATGAATAGTCGCCAGCTTATCGCTGCTAAAAAGCTTCACCAATTTATCGTCCTCTTTCTGCAACGACTTCGCCAATGCATCCGCCACTTCAAATCCGATATTATGTCGGGTGAAGCTGTATTCTTCTCCTATGTTGCCGAGACCGGCGATGAGAATTTGCTCATTTTGGGGATTTTCCGAGGCGAAGGTAGGATTTTTGGTGAACGGTGAACGGTTGGTCGGTGATCGGTTTCTGTGTTTGGGGGTGTTCAAGGTTCAAAGTTCAAGGTTCAAAGTTCAACGGCTTCGTACACACAGTCATTGAACTTTGAACTTTGAACCTGAACCTTGAACGATAAACTTTGAACCTTGAACATTAAACCTTTCCCCTAATAAATGCGGGTTTTAATTCACTTTTAAATTCACCATTTTTCTGTTAAATTCAATACACAGGAAAATGAAAGCCTCAAAATAATTTACAAACAGGAGAAGAAAAGCTGGACTTCGTTTACGATACATCGGATCAACACATTGAGACAGATCAACGGATTAAAATGAGTCATTACGATGAATGCCTGGCTTATTCCTATTCAAAAGCGTTTAAAAGATACTAACAAAGAGCTTTTCCTGATTTAGAATATCCCAATAACAATCAAGCTCAAAAAAAGGTCAGGAAAGCGGAATAATTATTCCTGAAATCACAAAAGAAGTTTTTGAATCTAAAAATGCAAATGTGTTTATTCAGGTGAATGGTCGACGGATAAAGTAAACTCCAAAGAATGAGAACGACAGTCGCTTTTGATCTCTCTGCGTTACAGTCGTTGGGATAAAGAATTACTGTTGGGTCTTGCCAAACTATCCGGGTAATCTTGATCCCTGAAAAATTATTTTCGGGCCGAATAAAAGAGATTTCCGTTCGGGAAGAAATTGAATTTGATACGGGATCAACAGAAAATAGAATTATCGGAAAAGACGAGCTTCTGGTAATAAAAACAAGCTCCGGACGATTAAAATTGTATTTCGGATTCAATAAAGAACACGCGATATATTAAAACTGTACCCTTTCACAGTTGAGTACGAAATACAAATGGTGGAGCGTTCCATATTCCGAAAAATACCTTCATGAGATAAAAAACATTTTCAGCGGCTTTGCATTAAAACTGATCTATGAAGAGCAAGCTGTTGCTGATTTGAAGCAGTCGTAAGCCATGGGCTGCAGGAGAACACTATGAACGGTGTCCGGAGGAGTACATATTAAAATTGCGAGCTAAGATACAGTGAAAGTACGATCAAAACCTACAAAGGAGCGTTTGAGGAATTCATCAATTATTACAAAGGAGAAGTTTTATCCGATATTGAAGAAAGAAAGATAATTGATTTTCTACGCTATCTCGTTATGGAGCGAAAGGTTTCAACATCATATCAGAACCAGGCAATCAATGCGATTAAATTTTATTATTAGCACGTTTTGAAAGGTGAGCGAAATGTGTACACGGTAGAGCGGCCACGAAAAGAACGAACGCTGCCTACGGTTTTAAATGAGAAAGAAATTTCGGACTTGTTAAAAGCGGACAGATAATATCAAGCATCGTGCGATTATGATGTTAGCTTATTCATCCGGAATGCGCTATCGGAACTTGTTAACGTAAAGGTGAAGGATATAGATTCACGGGCGAATGCAACATGCATAGAGCAAGCGAAAGGGCAGAAGGACCGATATTCAATACTCTCTAAGAAATTGTTGGAAGTATTACGGACTCTTCAAGAAATACAAACCGAAGGTTTGGCTTTTTGAGGAATGCCGGGAGCAATACTTGGCAAGAAGCATTCAAATATAGTACGGGCAGCAGTGAAGAGAGAAGACCGGAATCAAGAAAAAGTCTCCGGTGCATACGTTACGTCAGTTTTTTGGCGGCACATTTATTGGAACACGGGACTGATTTGAGGCATTCAAAGCTTACTGGGGGCACGAGAGTAAGTAAAACTACCAGATGTACACCTACATAACCACGAAAAGTTAGATTTGCACTCAGTTAGCAAGTCCACTGCGACAATTTTGGAAAACATGTTAGGAAATTATTGGTTTTAATGTTAAAAATAGGCAGCGTTTAATCTTGGGCCGATATTAGGAATTTGATAACTATTTCAGGAATATGGAGATGAAACAAATTGCTTGGCATATTGTCAGGCCTAGTTCT
>JADKIH010000025.1 GCA_016721305.1 Bacteroidota bacterium | reverse complement strand
CCTTCACCCCCAATTTCTTCATCGTCATCGGCTCTACGCAACTGTTAGCCAAATAACCTGAACATTTTGAAATTGGAACCGATTAAAAAGTAATTTCGATTGTTCTTTCTCTCTAATAAACTCTCTCATGAACCGAAAACTACTCGCTCTGTTTTTTATTTTATTAGGCCATCTATCATTTGCACAAGTGGCTTCCATAAGACCAAATAATGGTTTTCGAGGACAATCGTTGACGTCAACTATTACTTCGAATTGGGGAATAATCTAATGGCAGCGGGCCGTACGGATATCAGGATATTTACCTCCAACAAGGAGCGAACATTATTTATTGTGATCCTTCTTTTGATCCGGCTGTCAACATCTACATGTATAATAGCTGGCCTTATAATCTCCCGACGGACTCTCTTTATTGTCTGTTTAATATTCCTTCGAATACGGCAACGGGATTTTACGATGTGCACGTTCTCACTTATCAGCCGTGGTCAGGTCTCTCTATTGATAATATACTCACGAATGGTTTCCTAATTCAGGGTTTTAATGCCGGATCGGTTTCCGGGAATGTTTATTTCGATGCGAATCAAAACGGAAGCAAAGATGTGGGTGAACCGGGAATGGCGAATCATCGTGTTCAACTGAGTCCATTAGGAATAATTGGCTTTACCGATTCCGCCGGAAATTATCAGATTGATGTGGATACCGGAACGTACACTCTCACTTATCTGCCACCTTCCGGATTTGCTCAAACGAGTCTGCCGAATACGTATTCTGCAAGCGTTCCTCCGAATTCGACCGGAAATGATTTTGGTACATATTCCTTTGCTTCTTTGTATGGCCATACATTAAGTGTATGAATCATCCTCTGCGTTGTTTAACCCATGGCTATACTTATTTCTCTACAGTGAATAACGGGACGATGCCATCGCAGGGAAGTGTGTCTATTGTTCATTCGTCGAATCTTCCATTCGTCTCTTCTATACCAATGCCGGATATTATAAGTGGTGATACTCTCATTTGGAATTATAGTACGCTTCAAACCAATCAGTCTTTTGGTGTCGGAAATACAAGTTCTACAAACTGGATAGTATTTCAGGATCCTGCCGCAGGACAAAGTGTTTGGTACACTGTGACTGATTCAGTGAAAGATGTTTTAGGAAATTTTGTTGTGGCTTATTCCGTTCCGTGGAGTTTTATTATTTCGTGTTCTTGCGATCCGAATGAGAAAGATGTTGCTCCGGTTGGAATTGGTGCTCCGCATTATACGGAATGAATGAATATCTGAACTATACTATCAACTTCCAGAATACGGGAACAGATACGGCTTTCAATGTTACAATCTACGATACATTAGATGCCGACCTTGATTTAAATACATTGGAAATTTTAGGAAGCAGCGATCCTCTCCATGTTCAAATGGGAATGAATGGAGAAACACAATTTATTTTCAGTAATATTCTTCTCCCTGATTCAAACATCGACGAACCGGGCAGCCATGGTTTTGTGAATTATCGAATTCGAGGACTCGCTTCTTTGCCTGATCCGACTCCTATTACTAATACAGCTCACATCGTATTCGACCTGAATGACCCGATTGTTACAAATACATCGCTTAACACGCTTACAAATTTGCAATACCTGTTGCCTCACTGAATTCAAACGTAAACAGTGTTTGTGCCAATAGCTGTATCAATTATTCAGCAACAACGCAAAGCGGAACAACGTATCAATGGATCTTCCAGGGTGGAAGTCCGGCTACTTCGAATCTTCCTAATCCGTCAGTTTGTTATTTCAACGATGGCTCTTTCGATGTTACTTTAATTGCTACGAATGCGCTCGGCTCCGATACTCTTGTTCAACCAAATTATGCATCTGTCAATCCTTCGCCAAACGTTCAGGTTAACCAGGTTGGTGATAGCTTGATTGCAACTCCTGGATTTGGTTTTTATCAGTGGTATTATTTCGCTACTCTGATCGGAGTAGGAACTTCTTCAATTTTAGCGACACAAGACGGCGACTATACTTTGCTCGTCACAAATAGCTTCGGATGTCAAAGCAGTGTGAGCTTGCTCAATGTGGTAACCGGAATTTCAAATGTGTTTGCCGATGGAAGTACTGTGTCTGTTTTCCCGAATCCTTCGAATGGAAGTTTCCGGGTTCAATACTTGTCGAAAACAAATAGTGTTGTGGATGTTCAGCTGTTGAATTCAGTCGGTCAACTTGTTTACTCAGATCAATTTAATCCGGTATCAGAAAAAAGCACTCTTGATATAAATGGAATTTCTGCAGGAGTCTATTCACTTAAGTTAAGTACGCAAAACGGAAGTGTGATCAGAAAGGTATTGGTTCAATAATGATGGTTATTCGTTCTGTTTTTTAGAAAAAGTCGTGAGTCAAACTTGTTGCTAAAACATTTGGTTCACGGCTATATTTTACCCGATTACCTCAATGTTAAGTAATATTTAGAGCAAGGATTGCATATTTTATATCTTGTATTCCGGTATTTATTTAACATTGCCCAAAACAGTGTTATGTAATTTCAATGTTATAGCTATGAAAAAACTATTACTAATCTTATTCCTTCTCAGCCAGGTTGTTTTCGATGCGACAAGTCAATCCATCACTCCGAATTTCGGATACAAAGGCCAGCACATCAATACAACTATTACTACATCGGCCGGATATTTAGCTATTGGTAGTGGTCCAACAGGAAATCAGGATATTTATCTCCAACAGGGCGCTACTGTAATTTATGCAGACTGGAATTATACGCTCTTTACTTTTGCCGACTCTCTATGGGCAACATTTTCCATCCCGTTAAATGCTCCAACAGGTCTTTATGATGTACATGTCAAGAATTACTATTGGGATCCTTTTAATGGCTGGACTTATTCGGATGATCCACAATATGGAGCCTTCACAATCAATGGTGATGCCGGAACGATTACCGGGCAAATCTACTTCGACGCAAATCAGGATGGTATAAAAGATATTAATGAACAAGGCTTGGCCAATCATCGGATTGTTGTAAACCCCGGCGGAAATATTTCTTTGAGTGACCAGAATGGAAATTACGGTCTTGCAGTAGATTCGGCAACGTATAATGTTTCATATCTGCCGGCTTTCTCCTATAGTCAAACGTCTTCTCCAGTTTCTTATAATGTGACTGTCCCTCCATCGCAATCGAATCTGGATTTCGGAGCTTTCACCGCACAGGTATTATATAAGCAGGAGTTACTTGTCTTTCATGATAGAATGAGGTGTAACAGCACGGGTTATACATCTGTTACTCTGAGAAATAATGGAAACGATACAGCATTCGGAAGCATTTCTCTCTTGCTTTCTTCGAATTTAGGATTTATAAGTTCTTCGCCTGCGCCTGATGTTAATCTTGGCGATACACTCATCTGGTATTACAATAACATAGCTCCGGGTCAATCTTTCACCGTGGGAAATCCTTATGTTTATTTTGGCAATCCATCAGCCGGTCAGTTTGTATGGTATTCTGTGATCGATAGCTTACGCGATAATTCCGGAAATCTTCTTACAATGTATGCTGATTCGTTTGCAACGGTTGTTCGTTGCTCTTATGATCCGAATGAGAAAATGGTTTTCCCTTATCGTACCGCTGTCGGTAATCCGACACCAATGGATAATCAATTGTCGTACACAATTAACTTCCAGAACACAGGAAATGATACGGCCTACGATGTGTCAATCTACGATACGATTGATGCTAACATGGACTTGAATACGCTCGAAATTATCGGCAGCAGCGATCCTGTAACTACTCAATACACTCCATCAGGTGCATTGCGCTTTTCATTCAATCATATCATGTTGCCTGATAGTACAACGGATGAACCGGGTAGCCATGGTTTTGTTCAATACAGGATAAACCCTTTGCCTAATTTGCCTGACCCGACAGTGGTGACAAATACTTCTTACATCGTTTTCGATTACAACGATCCGATCGTAACGAATACTACTATCACTACTTTCACCGATCAACAATTGCCAAATGCATTGTTTGCTTCAGGGAACCCGGTAGTTTGTGCGAATACGTGTGTATCGTTTAACGCCGCTCCGCAAACAGGAGCAAGCTATCAATGGTACTTCCCGGGTGGCTCACCTGCATCGAGTCCGTTGCCTAATCCGACTGTCTGCTATCCGAATGCCGGCGATTACGATGTAACTCTCATGGTCACTAATGCTGCAGGAGTCGATACTCTGTATCAACCTGAATATATTCATATCAATCCACTGCCTGCGTTGACTGTCGCTCATGTTGGAGATAGCCTCAATGCTACACAAGGATTTGCAAGCTATGAGTGGTACTACAATTCCAATCTCATTCCGGGAGCAACGGATGCCTCATATGTCGTAACACAGAATGGCGACTATGTTGTCGTTGCGACAAATAGCTACGGTTGTCAAAGTAGTGTCAATTTATTGAATGTAATGGTAGGTATTTCTGAAAATGAACTTTCGAGTGAAGAAATTACTATCTTTCCGAACCCTTCTTCAGGTAGTTTCAAAGTTGCGTTTAAATCATTTGGCAATGTAGAAGCAAAAGTTGAACTGTTGAATGCAGTTGGTAGTATAGTTAATTCTTTTGATGTAGTAACCGACAAAGGATCGAATACAGTTGAGATGGATAATGTGGCAGCAGGTGTATACACTCTGCGTCTGAGTCTCGGTCAAAAAATTCTTCATCAAAAGGTAATTATTCGTAATTAAGTTGACTTCTGTCAGCGACAAAATAAAAGTGATCATGTAGTTTAGGCGTCAGTTTTTTACGGACGATTCTAAGTATAAAAATAGTTTGTTTTCGTGTTAAGCGGGTTAAGTTTAACTTTCCTATACCCATAGGATACCTTGAGACGTTAAAAATAACCCCTGTTGATCAGGCGCCCCGCAACGCACGGGGCGTTTGTTTTTTACACCATTTCGACTTCTGCCTTTCGAAAGAATCTTTTATATTGCAATGGCATTTCATACCCGAATATTAATTAGAAAAAACGCTTTGTCCCGAAAGGACACTGATACAACTATTTCGTAATTTCTGAGTCTCGGTAAAATAATGCCCGAAAACCCACCACATCACATGCCTGCATTAAATCCTGCTATCAAAACCTCGAACCTCTTTCTGAATCTGGAGGAAAAGGTTGTAAATGATATTTTGGGCCAATCGGAGGTAAAAACCTACAAAACCGGCGATATTTTGATAGAAAAGGGCTCCGTTCCGGCCGCCCTCATCATCGTAAGCGAAGGGGAAGTGGGTATTTATAACGAACATGTCCTTCTGGCCCGACTCGGCTCACTCAGTATCCTCGGCGAAAGCTTCCTGGCTAATGCTTCGGCAACGGCTACGATTGTCGCACTTACGGATCTGACGGTTCTCGAAATCAAAAGAGAAATTTTCTACAAGCTGGCGATTCTGCATCCCGGCCTTGTCTTCAATATTTTTACGATCAATCACCAACGTCTTCGCGCGTCCAATGAGCTTGCCTTAAAAGAAGCTCATGCCCGCGAACAAAAACTCGAAGATCTGGTGAACGAGCGTACTGCCGAATTACGTGCTACCAATGCCGAGCTCGAAGTGACGCGCGACAATCTGATCGAAACTCAAAAATTTCGTCAGCAGTTCCTCGCAAATATGAGTCATGAAATTCGGACGCCGATGAATGCCATTGTCGGTCTTACGAATTTGTTGCTCAAATCACCGCTTAACGAATTGCAGGAAAAATATCTCGGTGTTATTAAAAAGAGCGGTGCCAATTTGCTCGTCATTATTAACGACATCCTCGATCTCGCAAAAATTGAATCAGGAAAAATGGAATTGGAAAAAGTTCCGTTTCCTTTTGTTGCTGCGATAAAAAATATTCAAACCATTCTCAGTCTGAAAGCAGAGGAGAAAGGGATTGCTATGGAGGAAATTATTTCTCCCGATGTTCCTGAATTTGTAATGGGCGATGAAACGCGTATCACTCAGGTGATCATGAATCTCGCCGGTAATGCCATTAAGTTTACCGAAAAGGCGGAGTGAAAATTACCGTTGGCGTCGATAAAGTTGTTGGCGATACTTACTCTATTCGCGTCGGTGTGCACGACTCAGGAATCGGAATCCCGGCCGATAAAATCGATACGATTTTCGAAAGCTTCGGTCAGGCTTCGTCGGATACGACTCGTAAGTTCGGCGGTACAGGATTAGGCCTTACCATCTCCAAGCAGCTCGTCGAAATGCACGGAGGCGAATTGAAAGTAAATAGCGTCGTCGGTGAAGGATCGGAATTTTATTTCATCATCGATTACAAGAAAACGGATAAGCCGGCAGAGGAGAAGCTCGACAATTTCGACGATGTCGCTTCGTTAAAAGGAAAGAAGATTCTATTGGTTGAAGATAATCAGTTCAATCAAATGGTGGCTGTCGATACGATCAACGACATCTTCCCTGATATTCAGGTCGACGTCGCTGAGAATGGAAAAGTTGCCATTGAGATGCTTCAAAAGGATGATTACGCTTTCCTCTTCATGGATATTCAAATGCCGGAAATGGATGGCTACGAGGCAACGCGTCAGATCCGAAGTTCTCTCTCCGAACCTAAAAGAAGTGTTCGAATCTGTGCGATGACGGCGAATGTTACCAAAGAAGAGATCGATAAGTGTACGGAGGTCGGAATGAACGATTATATGATGAAACCTTTCACGCATGAAATTTTGCGTGAGAAAATCATTCGCAATGCAACAGGAAACTAAATCTGAAAACAATTTTTTAGTGAGTACCCCAATGAGTCGCTACGAAAAAGTCAAAATATTTGCGCTTGAAAAACTCCGCAATGGATTGTCGGAGAAATTATATTATCACGGATACGATCACGTGCTCGATGTATTGAGTGCAGCTGAACGTATTGGTGCAGCAGAGGGTTTGTCTGAGGACGAAATGGAATTGTTACGCGTAGCAGTTCTGTATCATGATTCCGGATTTATTATCGATCCGAAGAATCATGAAGAGTATGGCTGCGACATGGCAGAGAAGGAATTGCCCGGCTTCGGCTTCGAAAAATTTGAAGTGGCGAAAATCTGCGGAATGATTCGCGCGACAAAATATCCGCACAAGCCGGCAGGTAAGATGGAAGAAATCATCTGCGATGCCGACCTCGACTATCTTGGCCGCGACGACTTTTTTGAAATCGGAGGAAAGCTTTTCAGAGAATTACAAATAAGAGGTGTTGTTTCAAAAGAGCAGGAGTGGAATCGTCTGCAAATTAATTTCCTTACCTCGCATCACTACTTTACGAAGACTGCTTTGAGTACGCGTGAGGAGAAGAAGCAGGAGCATTTGGAGAAGGTTAGGAAGCTGGTGAGCTAATTTTTTCCGTGCTTTCCGTGGGAAATTTTTTCACCACAAGTTCACAAGGTCCACAAGAAGACCACAAGTCATTCTGCGATTTCTACTAATTTCTGCGCTTTCCGCGGGAAACAAGTCTCTACGCAATCCCCTCCACAAAATACATATCTATCTGCCCCTTATTCTTCGCCTCAATCTTCCCGCGATGAGTAAAGATGAATTTATCTTTCACAATTTCATACGTCGTTCCTGATATGTTTACTTTGCCGATTGCTCCGCTGCTTTCCATTCGTGACGCCGTATTTACCGTGTCGCCCCAGATGTCGTACGCGAATTTTTTGATGCCGACAATTCCGGCAACGACCGGACCTGTGTGAACTCCCAGTCGTAAATCAAAGTACGGCTGATCTAATTTGATTCGTTCTTCTTTGTGACGAATAATGAAATCCTGCATTTCCAAACCTGCCTTGATTACATCTTCCGGATGCGTCGCATTGGTCACCGGTAATCCGCCGGCGCACATATAACTGTCGCCGATGGTTTTTATCTTTTCGATATTGTACTTCGTGATGATCTTATCAAACTCGCTATAACAGTAATTGATTTCATGCACCAATTCTTCCGGCGTCAATTTCTCGCTCGCCTGTGTAAAGTTTTTGAAGTCGGTGAACATCACCGTTACCATATCGAAGCTCTTTGCTTTTGCAGTGCCTGTTGCTTTCAACTCTTCGGCAGTTTCTTCCGGCAAGATGTTTAGCAATAATTCGTCGCTGCGTTTTTTCTCTTCAGTAATCTTTTTCTTTTTGACGGAAAACTACTAGTAAGAAAAGCAAGACAACAGCTAATCCGCCAATCGTTGCATTCTTGATAATTTTTTGTCGACGCAAGTCAGCTTCTTTCAGGGCCTGATCTTTCGTGAGCAAATCGATCTGTCCTTGTTTCTTACTAATGTCGAAGTCAAATTGGAGACTGGCAACTTTCTTATCCGTGGCAATATTGTACAAGCTGTCTTTTAACGTCGATAATAAGCTCTGATATTTGAAAGCCTTTTGATAGTCAGGTATTTTTGAATAGCTCTTTGCCAAACCTTCGTACGAGAATTTCAACTCATCCTGAAAACCTACTTCGGCAGAAATTTTCTCTGCATCGAGATAATTTTTCACAGCTTCTTTTAAATTGCCTTGCACTTCTTTAGCTTTTGCAAGTCCAATAAGCGATTGAGCCATGTCGAGCTGTAAGTCCATGCTTATAGCCTGATCATATGCTTTCTGATGATACTCGATTGCTTTCTCCGGCTGATTTTGCAGAGTGTAAATCTTACCGATATCGTTCAGCGAATAAGGAGCAGCTTCGGTGCCTTCGTACACTTTGAGCGATTGTTCAAAGTAATCGAGTGCCGATTTGTAATCACCTTTATTCATGTAAACCTCGCCGATCCCTACCGTCATTGTTCCGATAATCTGATTAGCATCCTCCGGCGGGCATTTGAGAGCACTGTTGGTTTTTAACTCAATGCCGATATTCAATCCGCTTTTGTAATATTCGATGGCTTTATCCCAGGTTGTACGCTTTTCTTTGTTCGCATATACGTTACCGATATTTCCAATAACGCTGGCCATTCTCAGTTTTTCACGAGTCAACTCTGCAAGTCGCAATGCCTGCAAATAGTGATCAAGCGCTTTTTCGAAATCGAGCTGATCGTAATAAACGGAACCGATATTATTTAAAATGTTTGACTGACCATTTTTATCATCAAGCTCCTCGAACACTTGAAGCGATTGCTCCCAATAATCGAGTGTTTCGAGATATTTCCCCTGCATGTAATAACCAATCCCAATTTGCTTCAAAGCGATAGCTAATGCCGGTTTGTACTTGAGTTTTTCGGCAAGTGCCTGTGCTTCTTTTCCAATCTCAATTGCCTTATCCGGGTCGGTAGCGAAGTAAGATTTGCTCAGCTGATTCAGCAAGCTAACCTTAGCCGTATCTTCCGAAGCTGTGCTGATAATTTTTGTCAGACTGTCAATCTTCCCCGCAAACGCAGGCGCCGACAGAATTAATAGAAAAAGGAAAATACTACTTAGCCGTGTTTTCATATATGTGGGGTCGAAAACCGGATGGAAAATACTAAAAAAGGGATAAGTTGGCAGGGGGTGGGGAGGAATTTTATTCAGTAAGTAGTAAGTAGTAAGTACTGGGGGCTCTTTTTTACCACAAGGACACGAGGTTTGTGAGGATCACAAGGCTCTCGTGATTCTCACAATCCTCGTGTCCTTGTGGTAGAAAAACATAACTATACAATAAGGCAACTTACTACTTACAACTTACTAAAAAAGGGCCACCCTTTCGAGCGACCCTTCCTTTGTCTTCGGTTAGACGAGATAATATTATTGCTTAATCACATTGAACACTCTGAACGAATTTTCAGTCTGAACGCGGATGAAGTATGCGCCCGGTTTCATCGCTGAAAGATCGAGTTGGATGCCATTTTCGCTTTGAGTGTAGATAGCATTTGTCTGGAATACTTTACCGGTAACATCGGTGATGATTACATCCTGAGCAGAAATGATGCGCTCAGATGATTCGATGTTCACACGGTCAAGAACCGGATTCGGATATACATTGAACTCTTCTGTCGATTCTTCTTCAGGTGTTGAAGCTAATCCGGAGAAACGAGCGGTTGAACAACGTAATGTACTCGGACTTGCAGAAGCCGTAGAAGTAGTAAGTGTACTTCCCTGGTAAGTCTTGATCGTCCAAGTGATTGTTCCTGATGTAAACTTCACATCAAATGTGCCTGTTCCGCTATTGAATACGATAGCTTGTGTTCCACTGAATGCTCCGGTAGAAGTTAAGCTGTTGTTTGTACCAACAGGAACCATCAATGCTGTAGCGTTCGAATTTGTGTATTTGAAGTGTGCTACATATTTGTAACCTGATGGGTCACCGATAAGTGAATCAATACAAGTAACTGATGCAACAATCTTTTGTGCACCTGTCCCTTTTGGATTGATGTAAAGCTTACCTGTTACATAAGTCACATTATAGTTGGCTGTATTCGACAATACGAGACAAGAAGGAGTAATTGTGTAAACACCTGCAGCACCTGAACAACCCGGAGTAATCGTGTAAGTTGGTCCGCTTACAACAGTGTTGTTGGCGCCCTGTACAAATCCTGTAATTGTGGAAGTGTACGTAGGATACGAAGCACCTTTGTTCATCGACTTATCATTTGCCGTACAAACAATTGTTGCTTTTGTAATCGTGAGTGTTCCGTTTGTCAATGTCAATGTGTAATTGTCTGAAGAACCGCCGCTCAGTGTAATAGGATATGAGCCAACTGCTGATAGACCTGTAGCTGTTGTTGAAGCAGTAGGTGGAACGATAGAAGACGCATTATCCTGATTCAAGAATCCGGTGTATGAAATTGTAAGGGCCGGATTCGCTGAACCAAATACTTTCGTTTGATTATCTGCTTTTGCCGTCAATGGTGCTTTCGTGATCGTCAGTGTTCCATTTTCCGGAACGATGATGTAGTTGTTTGAACTTCCACCTGAAACCACGATATCATATGTTCCAACATTCGACAATTGCGTAGCTGAAGTGCTAGCAGTTGGTAAAGTCGAGAATGCAGTTGAAGCATCGTCGTTACCCACAAATGAAGAATAAATGATATTGAATGCCGGATTCTGACTTCCATACTGACGTTGCTTATTATCGGCTTTCGCTGTAATCGTTGCTTTGCCAACATGCAAGTTGCCATTGTGGAGAATCAAATTGTAGTTATCGGCAATTCCACCTGAAAGGGTAATTGCATAATCACCTGCACCTGAATTTGCATCAGCGCTTGTGCTGATAGACGGAACGGTAATCGCGTTTGCATCATCCTGGAATTTGAATCCGTTGTAAGAGATTGTCAGAGCCGGATTATTTTCTCCGTAAACTTTAACCTGATCGTCGGCCGTAACATCTAAATCTGCTTTATCCATTGTGAGATTTCCGTTTTCGTATACAACTGTATAGTTCGGTGGATTCTTCACAAACTGAAGATCAGAAGGCACAATCGTAAACGTACCGGCCGGAACTTGTGTAGTAGGTACAGAGTTGCTAGAGGCATCAAGCAGAGAATAAGTAGCGTCGCCAGAAATAGTGTTCGCTAAGTTATCTTCATACTGGAAGCCGCTTACCGTAGCATCGAATGAAGGATCTGTTCCATAAACAGAAGATGCATCGTGAGCTTTTACTGTAAGAGTTGCAGGTATTACAGTGAGTTTACCAAGATTGTAAGAGATGTCGAAGTTGTCGGACAAATATGCGCCCGGAACAATTGCGTGTTCACCTTCTTCTAAACCTGAAACGAGATTGATAGACTTGTAATCAGTCAGTGAATCATCAGCAGGAGCGTTTACATCGGCGTCGTCGAGGATGACAACGAGATTTTCGTTTGTTGTATCGTTAACTGTTTCACCATTTACAATAGCGCGACCGTTTACGATGGCACGACCGTTTACAATTGCACGACCGTTTACAATGGCGCGACCATTCACAATAGCGCGACCATTTACCAACGTCGTAACTGCTGAGTCAAGTTGATAGTTAAAGATTGATTCGTTGGCAAGATCAACAACTGTTGAAGTACCTGCGTTCGTTTCAACACCATTCACAATCGCACGACCATTTACAATCGCACGACCGTTAACAATTGCACGACCGCTTACGAGGAAGCTCATGCTTGCAAGATCTGCATTCACAATAGCACGACCGTTTACCAAACGTTTGTCGTCGAGTAAGCCAAGTGCGTCGCTCAGATTTGATGAGTGTTCTGTTTGAATTGCATTGACGAATGCAGGCAGATCAGACGGATTGATATTTGAATTGTCGAAGTTGTAATCGAATTGAATCGGGTCTAACGCATCACCATAAGTAACTGTTTGGTCTTGCGGTGTAATCACAAGCGGCATTTTTTCAACAGACAATAAACCATCCACAAATGTGTAAGTGTATTGTTCCATTAAAGCAATGTCGTGGGCGTTTGCAGGATCGAGTGCTGTCATCGAAGGGTGGATGAAGTACAATGCTACATTGCTTGAGCTTGTAGCTGAGCTTGTGTAGAGAATTTGATCCAGTCCGATATCAGTCAATGTTAAGCCTGAAGAAGCCAATGGTTGATTGTCGACTAACACAGTAGCTGTGAAAGCAGGCAATTCTTCACCGAATTTCTTCGACTTGTTGTCTGCAATAACTTTGATAGCCTTCTTAACCGGAGTAAAGAAGAATAATGAATCAGAGTAACCACCGTCAGTTCCTGCCGGAGTAATCGGAGGAGTGTAAACCTGAATCGGAGGGTTACCTGTAAATGTCGGAATAAATGCTTCAGCAGTTGAAGAGTTCAGGATTGTTGTAGGAAGCGGAACGCCACGGAACAAGATCACTGATTGCTGATTCAAATAGTTACCGCCAACATTTACAGTGAACGATTGTAAGCCCGGAGTAGTTGTCGGAGTCGGTAAATTGAGGCTTGTAATTTCCGGAGTCGGCGCAGCGAATGTTGCCATTGCTTCGTCGGCACGAACAAAACCGTGACCTGTTGAATCATCAAAACCCGGTGAGCCCATATCCAAAGCTGTACTGCTCATGATAGAACGAACCTGATCCGGAGAAAGAACTTCGTTGTAGAATTTCTTTTTCGCCTCAATCAACAATCCGGCTACGGCTGCTGCGTGAGGAGCTGCTGCCGATGTTCCGAAGAAGTTGAAGAATGCATCACCGTCGATATTCGGACCGCCCATGTTTACTGTAGTGTTACCACCATTCGGTGCACAGAAATCAGGTTTCGGACGAACAACACCATTTACCGGTGTTCCACCTACTGAAGAGAATGTCGCTACTGTCGGAGGATTAACACCGAAAGCAGGAGTGTTTGAATATAATACGGCTCCCACTGTAATAGCGCCGGCAGCATTTGCCTGACCTACGATAGTTGAATTTCCGTTTACGTGCTCGTTAATTGTAAGTTCTCCACGGAACACCACGTATTTGAAACGAACTCCACCGCTACCATTCTCACGTGTTACCAAGATATTAGTAGTTGTGTTTTGCGTTACTGTAAATGGCAACACTTCCAATGGATCACCACCGGTGTTATCACGGTTGAATCCGAAAAGTGTTTGTCCGTTATCATTAGTCAGATAAATATCCAAGTCGTTTGATGTACCTGTTTGTGTCTGACCTAATGAATAAATTGAATCTTGCCACTGGAGAACGATTGTATATGTTCCCGGTGTCAAAGAAAGAGACTGGAAGATATCGCCACCACCAAAGTCGTGTGCCATACCCGGTACTGCCGGTGGAGCAACATGAGCATTGAAGTTTGATTCGTATGATTTCTTACCGTAGTTACCTGCAGCAGTGAAATAAGTTACACCTTGATTTTTTACTTCATCGACAGCTTTTGAAACAACACCGTCGTCGAAGAATGGCTCAGTGATATAGGTTACGTCATCAACGATAACATTACAGCCATCTTGTTTTAACTGACGAATACCTTGTGCAAAATCACCTGCGCTGATAAATCCAGTGCGGAATGCTAAATCTGCTTTTGGAGCAATGTCATGAACGATCTGAAGCATCGCACGTCCTTCATCACTCTGACGACCGTATGGATACTCTTTCAATACATGAACTGCAGAATTCAATCCGTTTGGATTTCCTGTTCCGGGTAGGTCGCCATTCACAACGTCGGTTTGAGCCGGATTACCGGATATAGTATTGTAGCTATTTGAAATAACACCAATTTTTACTCCTTCACCTTCTACTTTGTATCCATTACGAGCAAAGTCTGCCGAAAGTGCATGATCACCTGCTGTTGTTGTTAAACCGGCAGTTACGATAGGAGGGAATACCGGACGACAGTAGTCGATCAGATTCGGAAGACTGTCGAGACGAATAAGATTTGCAATCGGGAATTTACCGGTAATGATCAATGTGTTTGGTCCATTGTCAACAGTATCCGTCATACCGTAATCCTGCTGAAGCAATAATGCAAGCAATGTCGAATACTGACCTTGAAGTGCAATTACCTCAATGTACACGCTATCCTGATTGAGCATGAAGATGCTTCCGGCCGTATCGTTCACTGCACCGAAATTGTGGAAAAGAGAATTCAACTCTGAACCGATAAGGTCACGAGTCTTTCCGCTATCCGGTGGTGGGTAACCAGGGTAGATACATGGTGTGAAGTTAACGTAAGCTGTGTCTTTTGCTGAACAGCCATTTGAAAGATCTGTTACTAAAACGATGTAATTACCACCGTTGTTTGCATGAACAGTCTGAGATAAAGCGCCATCGACGATGAAACCTTTTCCGTAAGTCGACCATGCAAACTGTGGATTTACAGCTGAAGTTGTTGCCGTGAAATATGCATCAGGATTATTGCAATCAGTTGCCACATCGGCACCTGCGTTTACTGAAGGAATTGTATTGTTGAGGAATACGTCTGCTACATCAGATGCTGTACAACCGTTTGAAGGGTCTGTAACAGTTAATGTGTAAGCGGCTGCTAAGTCAACATCGATTCCTGCAACGGCAGCATTCGTTAAAATATTTCCACCTGTCCAGCTAAATTGTGCATTTGGAGTTGCTGAGCTTCCGTGAAGAGCAACTTGCGTTGCAGAACATGTAAGTGTAGCATCGAAGCCTGCATCAACAGAAGGAGCTGTAAGATCTGAATTAACACTTGTCTGATCTGACGATGTACAACCATTCGATGGATCAGTAACTGTCAATGTATATGTTACTGCAGCATCAACTGTAGGATGATCGGTGCTTCCATCAGAAAGGATGTTGCCACCGCTCCAGCTGAATTGAGCTCCTGCAGTTGATGAACTTCCTTGAAGAGTTACCTGAGAAACAACACAGTTTAATGTTGCGGTATTTCCTGCGTCAGCATCAGGTGCTGTCGTGTTTGAAGTTACAGAAACGACATCAGAGGTAGAACAACCATTTGCCGGATTTGTAACGGTAAGTGTGTATGTACCTGCAGCATCAATGCTAGGAGAAAGAGTGTTTCCACCTCCTGTGATGTTACCACCATTAGTTGGAGTCCAGCTGTACGTAGCACCTGCAGTAGCAGACGATCCTGAAAGTTGTAATGAAGTAACTGAGCAATTTAAAACTGCATCATTTCCTGCGTTTGCATCAGGAGATAATGTGTTTGAAGTAACAACAACTGTATCGGTTGAAGAACAACCGCCATTTGGATTTGTAACCTTCAAAATATATGTACCGGCTGCATTCACAGTTGGTGTGAGTGTTGCTCCGCCGCTTGTGATGTTTCCACCGTTTGATACTGTCCAGCTATATGTCATACCTGCACTGCCTGTTCCTGAAAGCTGAACAGAAGTAGTTGAGCAGTTCAGAACTTTATCGACACCTGCATTTGCACTTGGATTTGTACACTGGATAAAAGGAGAATAAACGATGATTGAACCGCACAGTACGTTTACCTGCGTACCGCTCCATAAAGCACCTGTGATATTTGATGTACAAGTACCGCTGCTTACACAGATGGCTGCATAAGGTGCGTAAACCGTACCGTACCATTCTGAGTTACGACCGCTGTTTGTACCGTTACCAAGAATCCATGAGAAAGATGAACTGTTACCTGAACCGTTACCATGTACTTCGGTGTAAATTCTGGAAGCAGATCCGCCATTGATCAAGTCAACATTCAGCTTATTGAAATCAACGTCACCATGAACGTAGATATAGAATGCTCCCGTAGCATTATTCTGAAAATCGAATACTAGCTTATTGAAGTTGGATCCGGAGTTTTTAATTGAATTGAAAACATAAACACCGGGACCGGCAAGCGTAACAGTTTTGTTACCATTCAACATTATTTTGTTGTATGATCCCGGACCGATGCTCGTTGTGCTTGAAATGTTCGTTGATCCACCTGCAGGGAAAGTAGTAACTGCGGGCAATGCCGGAAGTGTTGGAAGAGTAGGTGTTCCTACCATATTACCACCTGCGGGAGTTGGACCACTGTAAGTAGTACCGCTTGGGTGAGTTACCTGACCGCTAACTGTACCGCCACCGATTACAATTTTTCCCTTAACATCAATATTGCCACCGAAATTTGCTCCGGTACCGGCAGAAAAAATTGTTCCGCTCGCATTCGTTAAGTTGGCTGCGGCGATCTTTCCGGTAACCCTGTTGTTGTTACTAAGGGTAACTGTACCGTTGGAATAGATATTTCCGGTAACGTTTGTCGTACCAAGCGATTTGACCATTACGTAGCTACCGATTGAACCTCCACCGTTAACGGTAGAAGACGAACCAAGTTGAACTCCGTAACCGGGAGAAGTGGGTACTGTACATCCCGGATTGGCTCCGTTACCTCCGAAGAGAACGAAGTCCGACATCTGCAATTGCTGTGCACTCATTGGTGTGAGTGAGGTAAATAAGCAAACTGCAAATAACACGAGTAAATTTTTCATGATGTGTAAGTGAGTTATAATAATTCTATTGTTAGTGATGTGAATAATAAATACGAACCCTACGTATGCAAAACTGCAAAAACAGCTACGCACCGTAAATCTTCGGTTTGATTGAGAGAGAGTATTGAATTTATAGTTGATTGTAATACGACGTGTGGGGGCCTTATTACACTCAGGTGGATTTCAAAAAGTAAAACAGCCTGTGGCGGACTGTAATCGTGTGTGACTGCAAAATAACACTATTCTACTCGTCAGATCAAGTAGAAATGAAAAAAGTTAGCAAAAAAATCCATGTTCTTACAGTTTTTTAAAAGGCCGTTTTTTGCTTAAAAACAGCCCTTTTGTCGATTTAATTGTGGAAACTACGGAAGCCCCGGAATTTTTACCCAAAAAGTCCTGTTTTTCGCCGGTTTCCGGAAGCGTCAAAACCTGCGCCCGACGCGTGTTTTAAGCCTAATTCCGTGTGTGAAATAGGCGTTTTCTCATTTAAGTTTTGTCGGTTTGAGTGTTAGTTTATTCCTCAATTCAGTCAAAAAGTCGTTTGCCATGTCGCCTATCTTGCATTCAGAACCAAAATATGACGATGAAAAAATACACACACGCAATTACCATTTTACTATTCATTGCTGGCCTTTCGATAAGCTCCTGCAAGAAAGACGAGACGACTCCTTCTGACGGCAATTCAAATCCGACGGCAAGAGAAGTGGCGTTGAACGACTATAATGCGAACTACCTTGGGACGGCGGTAACCAGTACCGGCTGGACAGGAAGTACGGCAAGTTGTACGGCCGGATTGTGTTCGGCTGCTATGAATACGGCGGTGATTAAGCGTATCAATTATTTTCGGAGAATGGTTGGATTAAATGATGAGTGTACGCTCGATGCTTCTTTGTACTCTCAGGAACAAGAAACAGCTCTGATGATGACGGCGAATAATCAATTGAATCACTATCCACCTACGACATGGACTTGTTACACTTCATTAGGTGCTTTGGGTGCTTCTTCGAGTAATATTGCCCTGGGATTTGCAGGCACTGCATCTATCACAGGCTTTATTAATGACTTCGGAACAGGAAATGAGATGGTAGGACATCGTCGTTGGATTTTACATTCCCGCAAACAAAGTTTCAGCTATGGTGCTACCAATAATTCAATGGCTTTATATGTTGCTTCAAATGATACAAATTCTGTTGTTCCCGATTACATCGCTTATCCTCCTAAAGGATACGTCCCCGCGCCTCTTGTATTTGCTCGTTGGTCGTTTGGAATTCCGGGAGCAAATTTCGCTTCGGCAAATGTGAGTATGACCGGGCCGGGCGGTGTTGTTGTGCCGGTGAATGTTATTTCAAATAATGCTAACGGCTATGGCGATAATACGATTGTCTGGGAACCTACCGGAGTGAATTTAAGTTCTACATCCGATCTCACATATAATGTGATCATCACAAATGTTGGTTCTGCACCACTCAGCACCTATAATTATGATGTGGTGATTTTTAAACCTTAACAGGAAAGCAAGCATAATCTCAAATCGACTTTTACCGATTTTTTAAAAGCCGGGAGGTGAAACACTATGAGAACATTGTGCTTCATTTCCCTCGTATGCTATTGTTTTTAAGCATGTTGCAACTCAAAAAAGAATTTTGAATAAGCACTTGCTCTTCGTTAATCTTCATCGTAATATTGCAATATAGTTATAAGAAATGGGTATCACTAAAACCGAACATTTTACCGACAAACAAAACGCAATTGCTGTGATGGCAAAAGCCTTAGGGCATCCGGCACGTATTGCTATTGTGGAGTATCTCCTAAAAGTTGATGCATGTATTTGCGGTGATATCGTGAATGAACTTCCGCTAGCACAGCCGACAATTTCTCAGCATTTGAAAGAACTTAAATCGGCCGGCATTATTAAAGGAAGCATAGAAGGAAATGCTATTTGTTATTGTATCGACGAAAAAGCAATCGACAAGCTTCGGAATTACTTCGATGCAATTTCAGTCAAAATCGAAAAGAAAAAATCTAATTGTTGCTAAAAAATCAGTCATGAAAATATCTGAATTCAAAAATGCCCTTCAGTCATTATATGAACTAGCTATTCAAACTCCCGAAGGAGGATTTATTCCTGCTCACTTCCATATTACCGAAGCCGGACTGGCAACGAAGAATTTTATCGATTGCGGAGGAGTAATCCGCACCGAAAAGCATATCAATTTCCAATTATGGGTTGCAGGAGATACTGATCACCGTCTTTCTCCTTCTAAACTTTTGGGAATTATCGCCAAGTCAGAAAAATTATTTCAAAACGAAGATCTCGATATCGAAGTAGAATATCAGTCAGGAACGATCGGGAAATTCGGCATCGATTTTCAGAACAACAAATTTGTACTCACTCCGAAATTCACCAATTGTCTGGCCGATGATCATTGCGGAATTCCCGAAGAAAAAAGAAAAGTAGACCTAAAGTCGCTCACACCGGAAGCAGCTTGCTGTACGCCTGGCGGTGGGTGTTGCTGATTGTTATTGAAGATTGAAGATAGAATATTGAATATTGAAGATTGAATATTGAAGATTGTGGCGTATTATTTTGCAGCTGTTTTCTTCGTAGTCCCTCGCAACTCGCAACTCGCAACCCGTAACCCGCAACCCGCCCAATGACACCAACCAAAAGTCCTCTTCCTCTGCATCCACAACTCCGCTCGTAGCCAGATGGCTGAAGCCTTTTTGAAAAAATATGGCGGTGACAAATATTTTGTGGAAAGTGCCGGTCTCGAAGCCGGAAATTTAAATCCGCTCGCTGTTGAAGTAATGAAAGAGGAGGGAATTGATATCTCCGGAAATAAAACGAAAAGCGTTTTTGAGTTTTTTAAAGAAGGTAAACTTTATAATTACGTCTTTACCGTATGCGACGAAGCTAATGCTGCTCGTTGTCCGATTTTCCCGGGCGTTCACAAGAAAATCCATTGGGGATTTGATGATCCTTCAGCTTTTTCCGGAACGCAGGAAGAAAAACTTGCTGCTACTCGTCGTGTTCGTGATCAGATAAAAGATGCGGTGATGAAGTTTGTTGCGGAGGGCGCACGGTAATCGGTTTTGTGTTTAGACACTGATTGCTGATGATTCAAAGTATACGTACCTTTGATTCATCTAATGAACACTTTGCTTCGGGCCAATATTGAGAAAACGATCGGAACCAAAATTTCTGATGCTGACTTTGAAAAGTTTTCTTCTCTGCTGTTCGAAAAATCGTTCGACAAAAAATCCTGCCTCACCGAAGAAGGCGGACAATGCAATTACATCTATTTTATTCTCGAAGGGTCGGCATATTCTTATATAACAGATAAGAAGGGCGATAAGCATGTCATCCAATTTGCACTCGAAGGTTACTGGATTTCGGATCTCTACAGTTTTTACTCCGGTCGTGAATCTATTTATACGATTGAAATGTTGGAGAACTCTCGTGTCTTAGTGTTAAATAAAGAGAACTTTCAAAAGGCTTGCGACTCCTGCCCGGTGCTCGATCGTTTTTTCCGAATACTCATTCAAAATGCCTATGTGGCTCTCCAATATCGCCTGGCCAAAACAAATAGCGAAGATGCTGATAAGCGATACGAACTTTTTTCTAAGCAATACCCCGATTTTCTCCAACGAATCCCCCAGTACCTGATCGCCTCCTATCTCGGCATCAAACCCCAATCCCTAAGCCGAATCCGCAAAGAAATCACTAAAAAGAAATAAAACTTTCTCGGCGGTGATTTGTTAACCTATGTGAATGGAATGTGGGGTGGCATTGGTGCATCTTTGCATCCGTTAGGTTGGTAAGTAGTAAGTCGTAAGTAGTAAGTCGACTTACACTCAATCCATGCACCTAACAAATAGTCAACTTACTACTTACTACTTACTACTTACAACTTACATACAATGTCAACAACCAACTGGGTCCTCGACCCAACGCACAGTGAAATCCTGTTCAAGGTAAAGCACCTGATGATTACTAACGTAAAAGGTGAATTCAGAAAATTTATGGCGGAAGTTACTTCTGACGGAGCTGATTTCAGTAAGGCAACGGTTAAAGCCGTTATCGATGCTGCTTCGGTATTTACTAACGAAGATAGTCGCGATGGCCACTTAAAAAGCCCTGATTTCTTCGACGTGGAAAATCACAAAGAAATCGTTTTCACGAGTACTGCCGTTACTAAACACGATAATTCAAATTATCAACTGAAAGGTAATTTGACAATTAAAGGAATTACGAAAGAAGTGAGCTTCGAAGTTGAAATGGGTGGTATCAATAAAGATCCTTGGGGAAATGAAAAGGCAGGCTTCTCTTTAAGCGGAAAAATTAATCGTAAAGACTGGGGATTGAACTGGAATGCTGCCCTTGAAACAGGTGGTGTTCTCGTTAGCGAAGAAGTAAAAATCAACGCCGAAATCCAGTTTGCTAAACAAGCTTAATAAGCCGGAGAAATACTAGAGTGTTATTTTATAAAGTGGGTCTAAAAGTTTGGGGAGTCTGAGTCTGGTATTGTGGTGGTTCATGTACTGACTCCCCGGCTTTTTTTGGGATCTGCGATCCCTGTGATAACCGTCTAACTGATCACAAAAAAAGCCGGTCAGTTTCCTGACCGGCTTTTTGCTTTTATCACTTGATCAATTTACTTGGCAATCATAAAGCGATAAGTCTGATTAACATCTCCGCTAACTTTTAAGAGATATAATCCTGCAGGGAATTCTACCGTCGACATATCGAAATCATTACTTCCTTCTGTCATGCGATATTCCGCACTCTTCATCCACTGTCCTGTTACATTGTAAACCGAAACCACCACTTTTCCTTCTGAAGAAGAATTAAAGCTCAGGTGCAAACGATCGTTTACAGGATTCGGATATAAAACATCAGAAGAAATTTCCGCATTCGATGTTCCGTTGATCGTGAATGCTGCATTACCGGTGATGTTTACCGTGTAATCTTCTACTTCACCATAAGTAAATGTTGTACATGAATTAGTCGCAGCACTCGCGTATTTCATCTGTACGCGCATACGTGTTGCACCATTCAATGCAGAAGCCGGAACTGTGAATGTGGCTGTTACCGTTCCTGTTCCGTTTCCTGTTGCTACTTTTTCGCCGGCATCAGTGAATACTCCGTTCTTATTGTAATCAATATAAACCGTCCAGTATTCTCTGTAAGTTGTGCTTGCAAATCCCGGAACCATCGTGATCGTAGCGGCAGTGCTTCCCGCTAAATTCGTACTTAATGCTGTGTAGTTACCATAACCTGCATTGTTACCGCTCGTATTGTTAATCGTTCCTAAAGCGATACGATTAATGTATTCGTAAGTCGAGTTATTTCCTTTTGATGTACAATATGTAGTTGTACAACCTGTGGTTGAGAATGAAGCTGCTGTGCTGTATGCACTTGTTCCGGTCGAACAAACTCCTTGCACCTGGAATTGATATCCTGTGCATGTTACTAATCCGCTCAGCGCATAAGATGTAGTAGTTAATCCGCTTACTGTAGTCCAGCTTGCAGCACTGCTTGCTTTCCACTGGAGATTATAACTTACCGCACCTGTATTTCCCCATGAAATTGTTGCCGTTGTATTTGTGATACTTACCGATGTAAGTCCTGTCGGAGCCGAACAAGTTGTTCCACCACCGCCACCTGCTGCTGTTCCAACTCCTACGGCATACCAGGCATTTTGCACCTGAGCCACTTGTGTTGAACCTGCTCCGTATAAATCAGTGGCAGCATTGATACACGCTGTTCTCCATGCTGCATAGTTTGAAGTTGGAGTTAAATATGTTGTTTCGGAACGATAGATGATCGCATTCGCTACGGTTAAACCTAAACCTGTTACAGTGTATGCATTTCCTTTATCGTTCGTAGCTGCGCCGCCATTTACAAGTAAGTAATAGAAGAAATTACCTACTCCGCTATTTGTATGCACGCCGCCATTATCCGCTGTTCCTGTATACCAGTTTACTCCCTGATAGCAATTCGGCTGACCATATTGTTTTGGATTCGCCATGTTACGAATTGCCCAGTTCATATCATTACTCAAAAGCCAGTTGATGTCGGTTGGCTTTGCCCAGAACTGAACGGCCTTCCCGAAAATGTCACTCATACTTTCATTGATAGCACCCGATTCACTGCTGTAATTCAGATTCGATGTGTATTGTGTTAATCCGTGTGTAGCTCGTGTCCTGTTACATCAATACCAACGATACCTGCACTTGTTCCTGAACGAACACCGAAGTGCATCGTTGCGCCGTCCCAGTATGCATTGTTTACCGTTGCAGTTTCATTCACATAACTAGTCAATGCAAATCCGGCATTGTTGATACTGTTACGACCGAAATTTGCCTGATAGAATGCGTAAGTCGATGAAACACCAAAGTGTGCATCCAATGCATACTTGTCATTCGTTGTATAGCTCCAATTTGCAGTAGTGCTTGTATAATCAGCGTGTGAACTTGTTTCGCCGTGAAGAGTGATAACGCCATTTCCTTTTGTGATATCGCGAAGACGATACGTCGCACCGTTTAAGTCGCTGTGAATTGTTTGTGTTCCGCTATAAGCTGTTGCAGCAGTTCCGGTAGCATCGGTGAAGTAAAGCATATCACGACGACCGAGAATAGATCCGTTTGTTGCGTCAACGAAAATAGCCTGACGACTGAGTGGCTCGAGCGCGTAAACAATCACTTTGTATGCTAAGCGCAAATCACGAGCATCAAGCGATTCGCCCGGCGTGTACCAAACGAGTTCTGCTGTCGGGCGATTACTAGCCGACAAATCGTGATTTTGTTCCTGCAATTGCTTTTCCATTTCTACGTCTTCCCATGCATAGCGACTTGCATTCACTGTTGAAAGAGCTGATTGAATAGCATCAGCGTTGCTCAAATGTGCAGCTGTACGCTGCTCCATCATTGGATCTGTGTCGAGAATGATGTCGCCGCTCAATGAAGTAATTAAATTGTTTTTTGTCTGGATAATGTACATCGTGTTTTCAACCGGAATGCCGTGAATCAATTCACGGAATCGGTAATTAACACCGAGATTATCGCTCTCTTCACGGATCAATTGAACATCTGCTTCCTGATCGAGACCTAAAATGTCATGCATCTGACTCAGATTGAACTGCACCTGTTGAGTTGGAGCAAGACGTGCAACTGTTTGAGTTTTTCCTTTCTCACCCAAGATGAAAGGACGAAGACTTTCCTGTCCGAAAGACTTTCCTGCGCTGAATAAAATGCACAGCACGACTAATAAACCAAGTGGTTTACGAAGAGTAGAGTAATTCATAGTTTAGGTTTAGTTTATTTTATTTTAGAGATGTATAGTAGGAAGACATTTCAGATCGAATATGAACTTTTCACGGAAAGTCATGTTGTGCATTCTGAAGTAGCGTGGAAATATTGCATCCAGGGTAAATATAAAGAGATTTGGCAAAGCTGAAAGTCGGGCTGAAAATAATTCAATTCACATTCGGAAGTTGGTAACGTTTTTTAAAAGTGAGTCGCCGTTTTTTTTGAAAACGCTTAGAGAATAGAGGTGAAAGCAGGTAATTAATAGATTTTTAATTCTGATAGGATTCCTTAGCTTTGGATACGGAAAAATTAATCGATGAAAAAATTAGCCCTGCTCACTTTTGTGTTAGCATCTTTGACGCTTACATCCTTTGCTCAAATTGCTTCTGACTTCTCTTGTCAGCAAAATTATTTTTATGGAAGTATCGGTTCAGGCTTGCATGAGTTGGAACTGGATGCTTCAGGTGGTACAATTATCGATCACGGACTGATTGCCGTTCCTTCTGTATCGCAACTGGCCAGTGTTGCATATGCAAATGATATTACTCAAAACTCATCCAACCGGACTTTTTATTCGACAAGTTTTTTAAGTTCCATGCCAAAGGGAATTTTACGATGGACGGGTTCTGCATGGGTTTATGTTCTGACCGATTCTCTGCTCTATCATAATTCGGCAGGCTATGGAACATTTGTATATTTTCAACATTCAGGTACACCAAGTCAGGTGAATGATCAGAGAATTTCGCGACTGAATGCTAACGGTACACTCACGCCGATCTTTACCGATACGTCATTGGTTTTTTCGGTTGCGGATATGGCAATTGATAGTGTTGGAAATGTGTATTTCTTCAGAGGTACATCAATTGGTAATACCACCGAGCTTACAGTAATTAATCCGGCAGGAACTATAATTAATAGCTTCAGCACAACACTCAATCATCTGACGACGATTTTTGGAATGATGTTTTTAAATGATACATTGTATGTTGGACAGGGTACGACGAATAATCAGTTGTTTCCTGTAATAATTTCCGGGACTACTGCTGCACTGGGGACATCGATTCCAATGAATATTTCAATGAATGATTTGGCTTCTTGTCATCCGAAAGTTGGAGAGGTAAACGGTATCCATGATTCTATTTTGCCGGAAGGAATTCAATTTGCTTTTTCACCTACGGCCGGTTCATTTGAGTTGTTAAACGAATGTGGAACCGGTGTTCGAGTTCAACTTGTCGATATGACCGGAAGATTAGTATTTCAGGGAGAATTTTCAACCGGGACTTCTTATATAAACATCGATTTGCTTTCAGCCGGGATTTATCATCTGATTGCTAAAGCGACAGATGGTAGATATTTTGTGCGCAAAGTTGCTCTTGTACGATAAGGAATTTACAACCCGATAGCATTTATGATATCGGGTTTTGCGCTCTTCAGATAAAGCTGTTTCAAATTTCCTCCTTCCTTTTTTAATGGAAAATAGCCAGGTCTCAGTGGTTTCCGGCTAATTGGAGAGCGTACGCTTTGTAATGGTTTTGTTAAAATTTCAATTTTGCCTCGAAATTTCTTTTTAAAATCCAATTGTTGAGAATTATTTAAGAATGGTGAATACTTTCTTTGGTACTTTTGTAACTCTGCGTCAACAAAAGACTTCCTAAAAATCATATCCATTCAAAATGAAAAGAATCGTCTATTCAGTAGTGCTTATTTTAATTTCCTTCATAGCTTCGTTCGGACAAGCAATTCCAAACAATGGTTTTGAAAACTGGACAAGCATGGGATCTTACAACAATCCAAATCAGTGGTCTTGCCTAAACGATATGTCAAGCCCGCTTGGTGTATATACTTGTTTGAAAGGAACGCCCGGATCAGTAGGAACAGCTTATATTAAATTGATTTCAAAAAATGCAATCGGTGTCGGTTGTGTTCCCGGTGTTGCAGTTTGTGGCACGATCGATCAAACAACATTTCTTCCGAATTCAGGATTTCCAATTTCCGGTCGCCCACAAAGTTTAACGGGCAAATGGCAGTACATGGCATCGGGCGCGGATCAGGGATTTATCGCTGTTGCATTGACGCACTGGGATAATACACTTGGCACTCGTGATACAGTTGCTACTTTATACGAAGCACTCGGTGGCATGGCAATGAGTTGGGCAACTTTTACATTGCCTGTAAACTATCTGAATGGAAACGATCCGGATACTTGTGTTATCGTTCTTTCAGCCAGTCAGGCAAATGGTGCTACGGCAACAGCTAACAGTTATCTGTACGTTGATGAACTTGCATTCAGCGGCGTTGTTGCAGGAATTGCTCCGGCACCTGCACCGCTCGGATTTGATGTTTCACCAAATCCGGCTACCACGAAAATTTCTGTTCGTGTGAATGACACCAAGGACAAGAATGCAACTCTGAAAATTATTAATTTTCAGGGAGAAATTGTGAAGACGATTGAGCATCTTGGAACCGGAATGACGACTGATGTCGATATTGCAGATCTTGCAAAGGGCTCATACATTATTCAAGTCAAGCAGAACAATAAGACGATCTCAAAGAATATCATTAAACAATAATGTAAAAAGGAGAACCAAAAGTTCTCCTTTTTTTATCTCCTACAATTGAGTGAAAGCATTCATCATGAAAAAAATTACCTTCATACTTATTCTTCTTTCCGTACTAAAAGTATCGGCACAAAATGCAATTCCAATTCCGGATACACTGAGCGGAACTGTTTTCAATTTGACGATGCATCCTGATAGCGTACAATTTCTCCCGGGTGTAAAAACATTTACAAATGCATTCAATCAATATCCTTATCTGGGTCCTACATTGATTTTGCAGAAGGGTGATATGGTAACGATGAATGTTACCAATACATTATCCGATACCACAACGGTTCACTGGCATGGTGTACACGTGCCTGCAATGGCTGATGGTGGTCCGCATACTGTTGTTCTTTCCGGCGATACATGGTCGCCAATGTTTGAAGTAAAAAATAATGCATCTACATTTTGGTATCATCCGCATACTCACATGAAAACGGGACAACAAGCAATGCGTGGTGCTGCCGGGTTTATTATTGTTCGTGATAGTGCTGAAGCTGCATTGCCATTGCCTCGTAAATATGGTGTCGATGATTTCCCGATTGTTGTTCAGACACAGCAATTGGACAGCAATAATCAGATATTATGGAGAGGAATGAACGATAGTTTAATTCTTGTGAATGGAACACAAAATCCCATGCTCGAAATTCCGGCACAACTTGTCAGGTTTCGTTTATTGAATGGTTCGCAGGAAAGAAATTTTAATTTCGGCTTCTTTGCCAATCAATACTTTTATGTGATCGGTAACGACGGAGGTTTGCTCCATGCTCCTGTTTATGTAAATCGAATTCGTCTTTCGCCCGGTGAGCGTGCCGAAATTTTACTCGATGTAAACAATATGCAAGGTCAGCAACTTTATCTGATGAGTTATGCTTCTGAATTACCATCCGGTGTTCAGGGCGGTATTCCAATGCCGGGAATGGATTCCACAATGTATAGTCCGATTAACGGAATTGATTTTAATATTCTTCAGTTAAATGTAATTGCGCAAACAGTTGATGCGATTACAACTGTTCCATCTACACTTGTTTCGTATACTCCTTGGACGGAAGCAGAAGCCGTTGAAACAAGAAACATTCTTATCACCGCACAAAACATGATGTCGATGGACGGGCCATTTTACTTTAACGGTCAGCTCTTCGATATGAATCGCATCGATTACAGAATCCCGCTCGACAATGTAGAGATTTGGTCGATCACCAATCAAACCATGGTTGCGCATCCGTTCCACCTTCATGATATGGAGTTTTTTGTGTTGGATCGCGATGGTGTTTCTCCTAGTCCGGAGGAAAGCGGTTATAAAGATGTAGTAATGCTCGCGCCAATGGAAACCGTACGTTTCATTACTAAGTTCGAAGATTATGCCGACAGTACGATGAGCTACATGTATCATTGCCACATTCTCATGCACGAAGACGATGGCATGATGGGGCAATTTGTCGTGATGCCGCTCACATCAGGAACGCATGAAATTAAATTAGATGATCAAATAAGTGTTTATCCGAATCCTGTTTCCGATAATTTAACTATTCAGACTTCGACAAACGAGCAAGTGAATGTGGTGATTTCGGATGCCTTGGGAAAGATTGTTTTTACTTCGGTGATGAATCCTGTTGGAAATCAAATTAAGCTCAATACTGAGAATTGGAGTGCCGGGATGTACTCAGTGAGCCTGAAAACGACAGGCTCGTTTGTGACGAAAGCCGTAGTGAAAAATTGATTTTTTTTAAACACTAAGACACTAAGAGTTATTGTCTAAGTGTCTTAGTGTTTAAATTGTTCACTTAAAATCCAATTTATCCGTCTTTTTCTCCTTTATATCGACTTTTCAGAATTCCTCTAAATACCCTTTAAATTGGGCTTTTTCAAGGAATATTTTAAATTTGTCATGCACTTAAGCCTGTCTATCTCCCTGCGCGGATAGTTTCCCGAATCTACCCGAATGACTCCCGGCTATTCTGAGTGCTGTATTATACGGTAGAATAGTGGATGAAAAGTAAATTACTGATCCTTCTTTTGGTTTTGATTGCATCGTTGCGTCCTTCTTATGCGCAAACGATCAAAATTCTTTTTGATGCTACGAAAGCAGAGGCAGCAGGAAATGCCGACTGGGTTGTTGATGCCGATGCACACAATCTTGGCTACAGTTCCGGTCCTGCAATTTTGAATAACGGAAATGAGTCAAATGCTCAGAAAATTCCAACCGCTGCTCAGTCGGGAATTATCGCATCAACTTCAGAAACTTTTTGGAATGGTGCGTTGTCTGCTTGGGGTGTCGATTGTGTAAAGAAGAACTACGTTGTTGAAACTCTTCCCTATAATGGACAAATCACCTATGGTAATGGTTCAAACACACAGGATCTTTCCAATTACAAAGTCTTCATAGTTTGTGAACCGAATATTCTATTTACTGCTGCAGAAAAAACGGCAATCTTAAACTTCGTTCAGAACGGTGGAGGATTGATCATGGTGAGTGATCATGATGTTTCAGACAGAAATAATGATGGAGAAGATTCTCCGTTTATCTGGAATGATCTGATGACGAATAATACTGTTCAGGTTAACCCATTTGGAATTTCATTTGACCTCGCAAATTTTTCTCAGACATCGAGTAACATTCCAAGTCTTCCGACAGATTCAATTCTGAACGGACCAATGGGTGCAGTTACTCAGGTGTTATGGGCTAATGGTACGAGCATGACGCTGAACACAACTGCAAATCCGAGTGTAAAGGGTGTTGTTTATAAAACAGGATCGGCATTCGGATCAACAAATGTGATGGTTGCATATGCTCGTTTCGGTAACGGAAAAGTTGCTGCCATCGGCGACAGTTCTCCATGCGATGATGGTACCGGCGATTCGAATGATGCTTTGTTTAATGGTTATACGCAGGACGCAGGAGGGAATCATCGTCGTCTGCTGATGAATATGACGATATGGCTTGCAACGACGAGTAGTACATCGCCTCCGTCTGCAATTTTACCGCAACTCCTTTGAATGTTTGCTTGGGCCAATCGGCTACGTTTACGAATTCATCAAGCGGAACGGTTACTTCATACTCCTGGAATTTCGGATCGGGTGCATCTCCTGCTACAGCAACAACGGTCGGACCTCACACAGTTACTTATTCGACAACGGGATTGAAAACGATTTCGCTTACTGTTACAAATTCTGCAGGGCCGAATACGATTACTAAAACTGATTATATCAATATCGATGGCAGTTGTTTAAATACAGATATTGGAGCTCTTTCTCTTTTGACTCCTCTGTCGTCTGATTGCCCTTCGTCTGCAAATCCTCTCCAAGTGCAGTTGAAGAATTACGGTACGTCTACCATTAATTTTGCAACAACACCTGTAACGATTAATCTGCAGGCTACGGATCCCTTGGCAGCAGTTCAGAGTTTTTCAAAAGTTGTCAATACGGGAAAGCTTGCCGGTGCCGCTACACTCGATGTTACTTTGAACGGAACGTATGACATGTTGACTTCCGGAAATTATTTGTTTAATGCGTCAACAACTCTTGCAGGCGATGCAAACTCAACAAACAATTCAATGGTAACAGATACTGTAATCATTGGACAGGGTTTTCAATCAGACTACACAGTGATGCTCGAAGATATGGGTGTCGTAACAGCAACTACTGCAATCTCCGCTCACGAAACGAACGACGGTTTTACAAATGTGAATCTTACGATGTCGGGAACCGCTGATGTTCGTGTCACTGTTCCTTCCACGGGATACACAAATGCATCCGGAGGCGCCAACGTGTTTTTTACAAATACGGCGGGAAGAAATTTTATTATCTCCGGGATTAATACAACCGGTTATTCCAATCTCAAGTTGTCGTTCGGCTTACTAAAAGCATCAAATACTACAACGGGAAGTGAGCTTAGCTTGCAGGTAAGTACTGATGGAACAAATTATACCAATCTGGTGATCCCGGCATTGCCGATTTCAAATACTTCGTGGAATTATGTAACAGCAACAGGAACTATTCCTGCTGTTCCGAATTTAAGAATCAAATTTACTCAGACGGCAAGTATTGCAGGCGTTCAGTTTCGTATCGATGATTTATTATTGTCGAATCATGTTTCTCAACCAACGATTACAAATACCGGAGCTCTTACATTCTGTCAGGGTGGTTCTGTCACACTTACATCAAGTGCCGCAAATTCTTATCTGTGGTCGAACGGAGAAACAACTCAAAGCATCACACCAACAACTTCAGGCAGTTATTATGTTGTGCAAACTAATGTGAATGGTTGTACGGCTTCTTCGTCGGCCTTAACGGTGACGGCAAATCCAACTTATTCTACTCCGCAAACACGCTATATGGCCACCGGAGATTCATTTACACTTCCGAGCGGACAAGTAGTATCGACGGCGGGAACGTATACATCTCCATTCACAACTACTCTTGGATGCGACAGTTCTATCGTTACTACTCTTGTTGTTATTGATCCGAACGATAATAGTTTATGCACGAATGATTTTGTCGATGGACTAAGCGGTGCGATTACTCATACTGCTGTTAACACCGACGACGGTAATCCTTGTACCATTGATGGTTGCAATCCGCTTACGGGAGTATTTCATACAGCAGCAACAGAAATTTGTGGTAATGGCATTGATGATAATTGTAATGGACTCATTGATGAAAATTGTCCGGTGACATTGAGTCTGAAAGTTTTGATTGATGGATTATATTTAGGTAGCGGATTAATGACAGCTTCGGTGAATCCTACTTCTAATCCGACTCTATGCGATACGATCACTGTAGAATTGCATTCAAATGTGAGTCCTTACGCCTTATTGTATTCTGTGAAGAGTACGATTAACACGTCGGGTAACGGTTCTTTTGTTTTCCCTACAGCAAGAGCTTTTTCATATTACATCGTCGTGAAGCATAGAAATGCTCTCGAAACATGGAGCGCTTCTGCCATACTCTTTAATGCAGCTACCGTTTCATATGATTTTACAACAGCCGCAAACAAAGCTTTCGGAAACAATCAAAAGAGTTTGACCGGCGGAGTTTTCGGAATTTACAGCGGCGATATAGATCACGACGGTAGTATTACCACTACAGATTTTTCGGATGTAGAAACAAAGGCCAGGACAATTTACTTCCGGATATTCTACTGATGATATCACAGAAATCTTTTGTTGAATCGGCTGATTTGAGTGTCGTGGAAAATAATATCGGTAAGACGGTATCGAAGCCGTGATTTTATTTTAATACGAAAAAACTAAGGGAAGAAGTTTTCGATTTCTCTTACTTCGCCCGCGGCAAGATCGCCTAACCAAATTTCCCCAATTCTCACTCTCATAAGTCGCAAAGTTGCACAACCCACAGCTGCCGTCATTTTACGAACCTGCCTATACTTGCCTTCGGTGAGCGTGATCGATACCCAGCTCGTCGGTCCGTGACGGTCGTCGCGAATACGTTTTGTCCGTGGAGGAAACGGTGGAGGAGTTGTGATGCGTTCAACCTTGCACGGCCTGGTAATGTACTTTACATCACGAATACCGATTTCAACTCCGGTTTGTAATTTCAGTAACGCTTCGTCGGTTAGTATTCCGTCGATCTGTGCGTAATATTCTTTTCGATGTGCTTAGCTCGAATTCGTTCACTCATCACACCATCGGTTGTAAGTAAAAGAAGACCTTCGCTCTCTTCATCGAGTCGTCCGATGGCCATCGTTCCCTCAGGAAAATCGTATAAGCTTCCCAGAAGTTTTTTCTTGGGGTGTTCGCAGACGAATTGGCTTAGGTATCCGAACGGTTTATGGATGATGAAATGGCGATGCATAGAGTGGGGCAAAAGTAGTATAATGAATAGTATGATTGATGTATTTATCAGACATATTGTGATAGTCGCAGAGTTGCTTTTAATCACCTGCATTGATGCGGTTAGAAAAGTGGTTTTAAGTAGAGTCCTTTGTGTATTTAGAGTGACTGCCTGTTAGGGGTGGTCCGGCATGGGGAAACGCCGGGGTAAATAATTGCCGGAAGTGTTTTAAACTTATTGGGTTCAAAAGAAGGGTACCATACAAAATTGTACCCCTGGGGACACGTGTCTTTATCATTGCCCCCGGGGCCGCCGCTCCCGAGAGTGTTGCATAAATTAACCAGCTTCTTTGGGGTAACGATCTCCGTTTTAAATTTTGTCCTTTGTGTATTTAGAGTGACTGCCTGCAAGGGTGGTCCGGCATGGGGAAACGCCGGGGTAAATATTTGCCGGAAGTTGTTTTAAACTTATTGGGTTCAAAAGAAGGGTACTGTACAAAATTGTACCCCTGGGGACACGTGTCTTTATCATTGCCCCCGGGGCCGCCGCTCCCCGAGTGTTGCATAAATTAACCAGCTTCTTTGGGGGTAACGATCTCCGTTTTAAATTTTGTCCTTTGTGTATTTAGAGTGACTGCCTGCAGGGGTGGTCCGGCATGGGAAACGCCGGGGTAAATATTTGCCGGAAGTTGTTTTAAACTTATTGGGTTCAAAAGAAGGGTACTGTACAAAATTGTACCCCAGGGGATACGTGTCTTTATCATTGCCCCCGGGGCCTCCGCTCCCGAGAGTGTTGCATAAATTAACCAGCTTCTTTGGGGGTAACGATCTCGTTTTAAATTTTGTCCTTTGTGTATTTAGGTGACTGCGCCTGCAAGGGTGGTCCGGCATGGGAAACAGTGGGTAAATAATTGCCGGAAGTTGTTTTAAACTTATTGGGTTCAAAAGAAGGGTACTGTACAAAATTGTACCCCGGGGATACGTGTCTTTATCATTGCCCCGGGGCCGCCGCTCCCGAATGTGTTGCATATAAAATCCATCATTTATCCATTTCACCTTTTTTCCATTAGAACTTCCACCTCTCCCGCCTGAGCAGACTTTCCCGTTATTATCCGATGATATCCGTTCAATATGTTGCCCGCCGGTTTTGAATGAAGAACAACCGGTGCGTAAACGAAGATGTTCTTCAAGCAATGTCTGAATATGAGTTGTAAAAACTATCCTCTCCATTGAAATGATAAGGCTTGTCTGCTCCAAATATTAATAGTGCAAAATGATTGTATGTAATCAATATTGTCTGTCATCCTGTTGACGATTTTCTAATTCTCTGTAAATAAAGTCGAGTTTTTTTCGTATATTACTACGTAAGATTTTGTCTTTGTATCGTGCCCTTTAGATCCCTCACAGGGACGGTGCCTGCAAAAGATTGCGTAGTTCCGATCGAACTATTGAACAAATATCAAGACAACATACCGACAACCCAAAACGCTCCATGAGTATCCATACTATCTACCAGGAAACTTTAAAATATGCCGCCGCCAAGCATGTGTCGGCCGATCAGAAAATTCCGGGAACGGATTTGCCATATGTCGTCCATCTCAGCAATGTGGCAATGGAAATAATGCTCGCCGGATTCAATACCGAAAAATTCGATCTGGCTTTTGCCGTTCAAGTTGCGTTGTTGCATGATACGCTCGAAGATACGGCAACAAATTATCCCGAACTCGCAGCACGATTTGGAGTCGACGTAGCTGATGCCGTGCAGGCACTGACAAAAAATAAGGATGTGCCCAAAGACGAGCAAATGCACGACTGCCTGAAACGAATCAAAATGCTGCGCCCTGAAGTATGGGCTGTCAAGCTTGCCGATCGGATTACCAATCTTCAGCCGGCTCCTTTGCATTGGGATCATGAGAAAAGAAAAAGATACAAGGAAGAAGCCGGAATGATCTTGCAGGAATTAAAAGCAGGAAATTCTTTTTTAGCAAAGAGACTGTCAGAAAAAATAAGCACTTACGAAACCAAATAACCAATACCGTGGGATCGCGATGCTTCGCGATCCCCACCACACCCCTTCCATACCTATGAAACCCAAAAGAATTATTTTAGTCCGACACGGTGAATCCGAAGGAAATCTTGACAAAGCTATTTATGCCGATAAACCTGATTATGCTTTATTACTCACCGAAACCGGAATGAAACAAGCCTCCAATGCCGGAGCCGAATTGAAAAGAATTATCGGCGATGAAAAAGTGAAATTTTTTATCTCGCCGCACTTCAGGACGCGAATGACGTTCGAAGGAATCACTCCTCACTTTTCGCGTGAACAAGTAACCTATGTCGAAGAACCCCGACTGCGAGAGCAGGAGTGGGGACATTTTCGGAATGAAAACGACGGAAAGGAAGTCGACAGACAACGTGATGAATTCGGCACATTTTATTTCCGTATTCCTGATGGTGAATCTGCTGCCGATGTGTATGATCGTGTCAGCGATTTCTTCGGAACAATGCATCGCGAATTTCTAAAACCAAACTTTCCGGAGAATGTAATCATCGTAACTCACGGTATGACTATACGATTATTCCTCATGCGCTGGTTTCATTGGACGGTGGAAGAGTTCGAGCGTTATCATAATCCCGGGAATTGCCAGATAGTTATCATGCAAAAAGATGATAATGGGAAGTATAAGCTGATTTCAGAATTGGCTAATGAGCCCTCAAAGAATAAACATCAAAGACCGGTGAATCCGGTTTTGCATCGGCTTCGTAAATTCAAATTTATTAGTATGAAATCATTGTTCAGTATTCTTCTTTGACATGCTTGATTAATATTCAAGCGGTTCGCGGACAGAGATACGCAGCATTAATTTGGGGCGACAACGGAGTCGTAGCCGGTGATACCATTTCTATGCAACAAGCTCATAGTATTAAAGGTGTGGAATGCATCGAGATAACAAAATCTTTTTCTCTGAAGAAGCACGAAATGTTTTGGTACAGACTATTAATTTGCGAGGGAACTGACTCTACAGTTTATGTGAATAATAAGGGGCTTCTCTCCGCAAAAATGCGCGACCATCTGAGTCGTGTCAAACCGGGGGCTCAATTGTATTTTGAAGGTTTGAGGGGATTCTTCCTAAAACGGAAGACATGGTTAATTTAACACTGGTCAAGTTTGTTGTAAAGTAGGTTTTGCTTTTGTTGGTTTGATAGAATACTCTGAATAATTATTTTGAGAAGAAGATATACCATTCCTAAAGAAAACAGTGAACATGTAGAATGTATTACTCTTATAACTTTGGTTTAATTCACTAAACTGATTTAGGAAAAGATAAATAGGAAGTCAGAGCCGTCACTAATTATGGAATGCTAAACTGTGCTTTTGCCGGACATTTGACTTTTTATCCTTTATTTCTTTTGATAAAAAATGCCTGCCATCAGGTGATAGCAGGCATTTATCAAATTGTAAAAAATCTTTTTATTAAATCCGAGTCTTTATTTTTCGATCATTAATTTTTTATTCGTTATTCCAATTTCAGTGGCTACTCGAAGAATATATGATCCTGCAGGAAATTGATGGAGATCTATTTCAAGGGAATGAGTATCATTAATTTCTTGCAATGACTCTGAGTAAACTTTCGAACCAATCGAATTGAAAATTTCTATAGTGTAAAATTTTTCGACTAATGAAGTGTTTACTACTACTTTTTCATTTGCGGGATTTGGATAACAGAAAATTCCTCTATCCAATTTATCATCTGATAGTCCTAAGCAGAGTTCAACCGTTATTTGTTGATCGGCAACGGTACTGCAACCAAGTGAATCTTCGAAGATGTAATTTATCTGATACGTTCCGCTTCCGATTGAAGGATCAAACATTCCATTTGAAACTCCTGTACCAAAATATGTTCCGCCCGTAGGACTTCCTCCTGTTAAAGTAAATGGTGCAGCATCGGAACAAATATTTTGAAACGAATTCAACGTCGTTACCGGTGCATCTGTAACAGTAATTTGATTGCTTGCAGAAGAGCTGCAACCGTTTGAGTCGGTATAGGAATATTCAATCGCATAACTGCCCGGACCAATGGTCGGATCAAATTCGTTATTTGAAACTCCAATACCATTATATGTTCCTCCGGCCGGGATTCCACCCGAAAGTAAGAATGAGGAACTGCAAACTCCTGTATACATATCTGATCCAATTGTTACAACAGGCAAAGGATTGACTGTAATTTCAAGTGGTTCTGAAGATGATGTACAACCAATGGAATTAGTAATGCTGACCGAATATGTTCCTGAAGTAGAAACATTCAGCGTCGCGAGAGTGTCGCCGGTCGACCATGAATATGAATTTGGTAAGTCGTTACCAATTCCTACGGCATCGAAATCATTCCAACCTTCAACTGCAGCGGTCTCTAAACTAACCCTAATCTCCGACACAGGGAAGGTCGTCATAGGGAAGGTTATGTGAAGAATTGTTGCCGTATCGCCTGCATATTGCGGAGTAGCCGAATAAACTAATTCGAACAATCCTGTTCCGGGATTTTTTACATACACACTATCAACAGTACCGGGTCCGAATGTTTCGTATATATCAATGTAGTTAATTGGAATCGGATGTGTATATCCTAATTCGAAATATTCATCAGGATCATCCCAACCTCCGGGCGACCACGATGACTCTATGTCGCCATAATTTGGATAAACATCCGGCGCACCGAGCAATTGAATGGCTCCCCATTCTACACTTCCGTATTCACTGCTCACTGCAATCACCGATGAAGCCCAACGATGATTCACGTATTCGTTTTCGCTGTGAGATCTACACTTTCTCCTGCACAAAATGCAATCGGTCCGGATGCTTCAATGTATGGAGCTCGGGGTGCAGGGAAAACTTCCACAAATTGTTCTGATGAAGTCTGAGAACAGCCATAGCTGTTTGTTATCGTCACCGAATAATCGCCCTCTTCTTCTGCTTTGAAATTTGAAATTGTATCCCCATCAACAGGAATGCCGTTTTGATTCCACTGTACGCTGCCACTATCAGAGCATATGAATATTGCTTCTGATCCTTCGCAAAATGAGAGAACCGAGGTTGTCGACATCGATGGAATAGCCGGACTAGGATTCATTACTAATTCTATCGTTGGTGAATTCATAGTACAGGCATTGCTGACTGAAACAGCTACCGTGTATATTCCTCCTGTGCGTGCAACGATGCTCTGTGTTGTTTCTCCTGTGTTCCAACTATAGGTGCTGCTATTGTTGATGAATAAGCTCGGCCCTTCTTCAAATGTGGCCGTCGAATTGTCGATGGAATTATACGCTGTATAACCATCCGATTCATCAAAATCCCAATTACCGATTAAACCTGCTATGGCACTATTTGCATGCAACGTTTGATCTTCTTCGATTTCGGTTTGCGTGCGAACAACATTCCACAGACGAACATTATCTATGCTTCCGATATACCAGTCGTTTCCGAACCCGAGATTGATTGTATTGTCCCAGTTGAAATCCGAATGATCCATGTAGCCGCTTGCTACTTCTACGCCATCAACATATATCCGTTGTCCAACTCCCGATTCAACTACTACTGCAACGTGATGCCATTCGCCATCGGCATAATTTTCGTTTGAAGAACCAATTACTTCTTCCGAATACAGGCGATGCATGATCTGACCATTTTCTAAATACAAATTTCTGTCATGCGAACCGGCAAGATCGCCGTCGCGCACACTCGAAATTCCTGTATTGGGTTCCGTTGTTTTGAAATCTAATTCGTATGTATAATTTGTTTCCGGTGAGTCAAATGGAATCAAAATTCGATTCGGCGCACCGGCAAATGAAACTGCTTGTCCATGCGAAGGTGCTGTTAATAATACAGAGTCGCCATCACAAAATGTTGTTGCAGTGTTTGTGGAAATTAATGTGTCCGGAGTTAATGGAGAAGGTACATTCACCGACAAGGTAAACTCTGCTCCAAGACTATCAGTGATCAGATAATCGTAAGTGCCGGCTGTCACCGTAAATGTTCCTGTTCCTGTGTAGGGAGGAAAACCGCCGGAAGCTGAAACGGTAACATCGGATGTTCCGTTGTAACAATGAATAAGCGTTGATGTTGCCGAAGCAGTTAGAGTTTGCGGGATTACATCCACAACTCCGTACGATCCGCCTCCAAATTCCATCACACGAAATTCTATGGTAGATGTATCAGTCAGAATTCCTTCCCAGACATTCTCATGATAATCGCAACAATCTTCGTGATTCCATACTTCAATACCATCGATGAGCAAATATGCCCAGTCATCGTGCCCGGGAACATTGATGCGATAATGCCCGAATGGAAACCCTCTTCTCTTTGCAGAGAATGAATGATCGTCTTCGGTAACGGGTAGTCCCGTGTATCCGCTCGCATAGGGAAGGACTTTGATCGTCCTGCCAAAAGTTAAGGGTGTTCATCGACAAAGTTGAGTCGACATAATAACCCGCATAGTTTAAAGTCCAGCTATCAGAGCCGGTAGAGTTCCATGCGTATACATTCCAGGAATTAATACCAAAACAGAGGGATCGCCCACAGTATCCGTTGTGTTAACGGAGCCACATCCATTTCTGATCAGAGTCCCTGTACTTAATCCCACCACAGGATTTTGTACGTTCGCATGTTGCCCTCGTGATGACATTGACATAGTCAATGCCACCAGTAAAAAGGTAACATTTTCTAATCATAAGAGTTTTAATTGTTTATGGAGTGTTTAACCGCAGTCGGATTTTTAAGTTCCGCTACTGCAATAGACTCAGACTTATCGTTTGTTTTTTGAATGGACAGTTTTATTTTTTTTCTAAAATAAAAGAAACCTGCGTTTTCGCAGACAAACAATCGAGTAATGAAATTCGGTAAAAAACTTTTCTTGCAAGAAAAACTGTAAGGTATTTTCGGTTTTAGTAAGATTATTTGAAAAACTCATTTTGAGATGCACTCAAAACTTCGGAAAGTATAATTTGCGAAGTATACTAATCCTTAATTACACATTAAGAAAAGCATATCTGTAGCGTCCGCCCTCTATCACATAATTTAGCAAATTCAAATCAGTGCTGATAAATTTCAAACAAAGAAAGGTAGGGAAGAAGTGTCGGCAATGTTCACAATAGCGAAGCAGGGTTGAGATTCTCTGAAACTCAAACTATATAGTTACAGAATTCTCTTTTTCTTTCACCTCCGAAACTTTACTGATGTACGGTTTGTAATACTGTTCATCAAATTGTTTTTTGGAATCGTGATAAGATGTAATGCCGCCAATTTTGTGAACGATGTAAATATAGTACCACGCAAAATCAATCTGATATTTTAAAAACCCGATCGCGCGCTCGAAGGATACAGATGGTGATTATTGTGCCATTCACCGGCAACAATTCCGGGCCAGTATTGGTTGATCGACATATCATTTCTGTTGAAATCCATTCCATCAGTACGCTTGTCTTTGCCTTTTCCATGACCTTCGTAATTAAAGGTACGCACACCGATTGCCCAGAAGCATGCACCACCGAAGAGAGCAACAGCCAATGGAATTCCACCGATCAGATAAAACGCCGTAAACCAGAACGACCAGTTAAGAATGATAAACGATACCGTTGTAAGCGGATTCGCAATTGATCCCCACTTCTGATATTGTTTATAAGAGTTACGATAGATCCCTACTTTTTCCATCAGGCCCGATGCTTTATTATAATCCGCTTCAGATAAATTGCGGTTGATGAGCTGATGATTGACATCGGCCAGGAAGCAATACAGAAATCCGCCGTAAGCATTATACGGATCACCCGGTGTATCCGATTTGGCATGATGAACGTGATGCGATAGAACATATATCTCTTCCGGAATAATCTTCAGCACCAGATTCTGCGTAAGCCATCTCCAGAATGGATTGCGGAATTGATATGCTCCATGCGTACTGTAGCGGTGATACCAAATCGTTCCGTGAGTACCCATAATGATCATGCTATAAACAAAAGCCGCAATAAATAGAGGCCAAGTGAAATATTTGAAGACGAATAAAAAGAAAAATGGGAGCAAGATGAGAATAGAAACCCATGATGTAAATGCGAGCCAGTTCTTCTTGTTTTTGAAAACATTCAATCGCCCAAAAAATTCACGTAGCAATTCCTTGTTTGTTGGCTTATAAAAATTTCCATTTACGTCAGTCCAACCATAAGATGGCTTTTCGAGAATCTCATCGATAAATATCATTTAACATCAGCTTTGTCGGTAAAGATAACATTTCCTGTTTTTGAGCAAAGTTGATGGAGGAATTGTATCAATTTAGGACAAAATCGAGGAAATGAAGAAGATCCGATGCGTTAAACAACGATGCGTCCAAGTGAAAATATTGACATAGACTTTTCTTAAACGTCAATGTTACTTTTGAGATTCTGATTGAGGAGTACTGCAAAAAAAGTGGAAGTGGAGGTGCATGTTTTAAGTCTTTAGCTTCCACCTGCACTTCCACTCTGATGTACTGGAGATTCCGTTCAAACTGTCCACGCTGTTCCGCCTAAAAGTGACCACGTGAATACTTGCTCAATCGTAGGTAAAATCGTTATTTTTTGGGTTAATGTCCGAATATGATGGTCAGTTTTCGCAGAAGATGGTAATAAATTTAGTACGGAAATGGGTGGTAACTATGTCTGGAATTTCCAGTATATTATGTATCTTTAATTCAAGGGAATAATTATATTGAAACGAGGCAATTAGTTGTTGTACATTAAGCTATATCAAATTTCTACAAGCAGACAGGCCAAGTTCAAAAGGCCTGTCTGCTTATGTATTTTAATTTTTCTTTGGGGATTTGTATTTGACCTTTATGCGCAAAGGGAAAACAATATTTGGTGTTTCGGCGATAGCTCTGGAATTGATTTTAATCAATCTCCCCCGTTGCCTTTTCATACTTCGTTAAACGCGAGAGGATCATGCGCTTCCATAGCAGATTCAACAGGGCAACTTTTATTTTATGCTGAATCCCAAATGAATGCACCAGATCTTGCTACGAATGTATTTGACAAGTTTGGAAATCAGATGCCAAATGGGGACAATCTCATTGGAGGTGGGTTTTATAGTGAATTACTAATTGTGCCTATGCCAGGTCACCCAGGAGTTTACTATCTTTTGACTTCAACCCTTTTTTACACATCACGGATTATTATTCGATTATTGATATGTCACTTAACTCTGGATTAGGTGATGTTACCATGAAAATGTGCGAATTGATTCCAATTCCGTATAGGATGGAATTGCCAAAGTTAAGTATGCAAATGGACGTGATTGGTGGATAATCAACAAAGATTATTCAACAGGTGGGAGTGCGGGTAATAATTTATTTTACAAATACCTTATCGCAAAAGATACCATTCTTCAATATCAGCAAAATATAGGAGCTATTAGTCAAACTAATATAGGCGGGTTTTGTTTTTCAAGCATTGGTGATAAGCTTTCATTTTGGTCAGCAAATGGTTTATTGGAGCTTTTCGATTTTGATAGATGTTCCGGAGATTTGTCAAACTATAGGTTGATATCTAATATTCCATCAACCTCCTACAGGTATATTGGAGGAGCATTTTCTCCGAACGGAAATTATTTTTACAGCTCGACTAATAATTATCCATCAGAAGTATATCAATACGACATTAATTCATCAAATATTTTTGCTTCTAGGGTACTTGTGGCGTCTGTTTATGCTCCAACATTTGTAGGAGGAGTTCTTAGGCTAGCTCCTGACAATAAGATTTACTGGTCTTGTGCATGGAATGATAGTATCCATTATAATTACCCATATCCTGATACAGCTTTTAATTCTACAAATATGAATTTAAGTGTGATCCAAGACCCTGATTTGTATGGAACAAATTGTAGCTTTTCTTATTTCAGTTTTTATTTAGGAGGAGGGAGAACGTATTACGGATTGCCAAATAACTGAATTATTCTTTACAGTCTATAATTGGAAGTACGTGCGATTCGCTCTCATCAGTGGATGCTTTAATTTCCTTAAGTTCAATTAAAATCTGGCCAAATCCATTCATGGATCTAATTACAATAAAATTCGATAAAGTATTTTCAGGAGAAATTAGGATTGTTGATACTTTTGGTAGGGTTTTGTATAAGTCGAAGATTTTCAGCAATGAGGAAACAATAGATTTGAGATATTTAACTGCGGGATGTTATTATGTTATACTTGATGGAAATAAATCAAATATTAAACTACTTAAAATTCGATAGGTTTAGATCTTCTTTAATTTCTGATACTGGATGTGCAGAGATCATTTTCAATGGCCAATTAGCGGGTATGAAAATAATAGTTGCCTAATCTTAGTAAGCACCTAGATGTAAAACTTTTGCACTATGAAATGTAAACTTACTGGCGAGGAAGTTAAAGAAAGCCACTATCGAAGCAGTATTGGGTACGATCTAACGTTTGGGGGAAATAAAGTTGAAGTATTTTTCTGTAATGGATGTGAGGATCGCATCAATTTTGGATCTTATTGAACATCATTTGTGAAGGGATTAATTGCGAACAATATCTGGCCCCAAAGGTGTTTTATTCATACCAAAGAGTGTACAAATAATGAAAAACCTGTTGATTCTGTCGATATTGTACTAGAGGATTTTCTATCCGGCGTGAAATTCCCTAATAGCGTTCAAGAAAAGCTTGATAATCTATTGCAAATGCTTTATAAGCTTCAAAATGTCGATGGAGAAAGGATACTAGTAAAAAATACTGTTGATGGTTTGTGGGTCAAGGGTTATTTTAAGACTCCTCAAGAACTTATGCAGTATATACAAGGCCTCGATGAGGATGGTTTAATTAAGCATCTTCCGAATGGTAATGAACCACTCAATACAGCAATTAAATTTACGATGAAGGGGCTAAAGGAGGTTTCTAAAAGGGAAAACACCCTTCAACCGGAAACTAAAGATTGTTTTATTGCAATGGCATTTGATGAGCGAACCAAACCATTTAGGAGAAGCTATAAAGAGAGCAATTTTGTGTAATGGTTATAGACCCGTAATTATTGATGAAGTTCATTTACCAAGTGACAAGACAATTCCTGAAAGTATCTTAGAGCGGATTAGAAACTCCAAGTTCGTTATTGCAGATTTTTCCTATCATAGGAATGGTGTTTATTTTGAGAGTGGTTATGCTCTTGGTAAGGGTAAACCTGTAATATATTTGTGTGAAGAAGACGAATTTAAAAATGCTCATTTTGATACAAGGCAATCCAACATATTTTGTATAGGAACAGCAGAAGAGCTAGAAGCGCAATTGCAAATGAAGATTAAGCAATGGGTAAACTAAAATATCTCAATCAAGCGGATATTTCTCTTATTTTTAATCACCCCTAAGTGGAGATTCCGTTCAAACTGTCCACCCAATTCCGCCTCAAAGTGACCACCTAAAGTTAGGCATAATTAGGAAGAATAAATAATGTGCTTTGGATTGAATTGAAATATGAAGGTCAGTTTTCCGCAGATTCAGGTAATCAATTTGTGAGGGGAAATAGGTGATCACTATGTTCGGTCGATTACTTCACGAATTAATTTTACAGCAGTAATTAATCGAAAAAGTGGGGTGATGGGAGGTTTTAAGTCTTAAAACTTCCACCTACACTTCCACTTCCACTCTAATGTACCCGGAAAGGGAATCGAACCCCCACGAGGTTGCCCTCGGCAGATTTTGAGTCTGCTGCGTCTACCAATTCCGCCACCCGGGCGAAGACGTGCGGCGAAATTAAAACATTTTTGTGGATTTATACCATTCCAAGCCAAAATTCAAATAGAGAATGGTATATCCCTTAGGGATCTTGCTTCATTTATTTCGGATTTTTCTGAATGAGTGATATACAGGGATTTGGAGGGAGATTATGGCATTGAATGCGAATTTGTTTCCCGCCCGCCAAGGCGGGTAGACGCCAAGCGCAGAAATTGCGCAGAAATCGCAGAATGACGAGGATGAGGACATCAAAAAGTCAATAAATACGGGGAGTTTAGAGGGTTTTTGCTATTTTAGTATTCTACGGACGGATGATTCCGGACGTGGCTAACGAACTCAACATCAGTGAATACTACTTCCCACCGGGGAATTGGTCCTGCATCGCTTTTCCTGCGCCGATCAGATCGTCCCTCCAGTTTGCGTCTATACATATATATAGTACTCATTATACTATGCAGTGCTCCGGCTTCCGTGTTCGCAACTCCGACGGCCGATTTTACCGCTTCTTTGCAAATTGCCTGCACGGGACAATCGGTTCTGTTTACCGATGCTTCCGTCGGAACTATTCTTACTTATTCGTGGAACTTCGGAACGGATGCAACGCCGGCTACGGCAACTACAGCAGGACCTCATTTGGTTTCTTATTCAACGTCCGGACAAAAAAGCATTACGCTTACCGTTACAGCTGCCGATGGATCTAATACCATTACCAAAACAAATTTCGTTCTCGTTACTTCTTCCGCTCCTTCGCTCTCTGCCATCTTCGGCTCATCCAGCGTTTGTGCTAATGCTTCAGGAATTAATTTTTCCGTTACTCCGGCTTCGGATGCAAGTTCTTATTCGTGGACGGTTCCGTCGGGGGCAAGCATTTCATCCGGACAAAATTCTCCTTCGGTTAATGTTTCTTTCGGAACTACCGGCGGTAATGTTTGTGTCACTGCTTCAAATGGCTGCGGAACAAGTGGAGCTGAATGTAAATCGGTTCAGGTGGGAAAGGATCAGATCATTCTCATGAATTACAATCTGCTTAATTACCCCGATCAGGGTACGGTTACGATTGACACAACTGTGCGAAATCCTTACTATCGCACCATCGTCTCTGCCGTTAATCCCGATATCTTCGTAACACAAGAAAATACCGGAGCAAATACAGTAACGGGAATTTTAAATTATGTTTTGAATCCTGCTATTGGTGGCTATGCCGCTGCTACATTCATCAATGGCTTCGACTCGGATAATTCGCTCTACTACAAAACATCGAAATTCTCTTTCGTCAGCAATACGCCTATCATTACCGACTTACGCGATATCAACGAATTCAAACTTGTGCATCTTCTGTCGGGCGATACGATACGCATTTTCTCCGTTCACCTCAAAGCAAGCAACACTCCGGCCGATGAAGCACAACGTGCTCTGGAAGTAGACTCGTTGCGCAAATACACGAATGCTCTTCCGGCAGGATCTAACTTTTTAGTCTGCGGCGATTACAATATCTACAAAAGCTCAGAGAGTTGTTATCAAAAACTTTTAGCTGTTACTCCGGGTAGCGATGGAAATTTCAACGATGCCATCACGACAATGACAGGTACGTGGAATAATGGCGCATACGCTCAATATCACACGCAATCGACTCGCACTCGTGCCTTCGGCGGCGGAGCAACGGGTGGAGTGGATGATCGCTTCGATTTAATTCTCTTCTCAAATGCTATGATGCAGAGTGGTGGAATTACTTACGTCCCAAATTCTATGTATCCGCTCGGTAACGATGGTAATCATTACGGCGATTCAATTAATAAACAACCTAACACTGCTGTTTCAATCGCTGTTGCAAATGCCTTGCATGGTGCATCAGATCACTTGCCGGTTGTGGCGACAATTGAATTTCAAAATGCTTCTTGCCCGAATGCTGACTTAGGAGTAACAGCATTGATCGATCCCGTGAATCCGTCATGCTCTTCACCAAATCAGAATATGCAAGTTCAGGTAAAAAATTACGGAACGAATTCTGTAAACTTTGCTGTGAATAATTTGCAGGTGAATTTGCAAGTCACTTTGCCATCTTCAACCATTCAAACTTTTTCATCGACGCTCACATCGGGAATACTTGGACCGGGAGCAACAACGTTAGTCTCATTTCCGGCTACGCTGAATATGTCGGCGAGCGGAGCATACGTATTTGATGCAACATCTCTCTTTTCAGGAGATACCATTCCTTCTAACAATGCCATGAATCCGGTGACAATTCAAATTTATCCGAATACGGCTTCGTCGATTACTCCGGCAAGCTCTACTACTTTTTGTTCGGGTGGATCAGTTGTGCTGAATGCAGATCAAACTTCTAATGTTTCGTATCAATGGCAGCTCAACGGAATAGACATTGTCGGTGCCATTGCATCTTCTTATAATGCTACGGCTAGCGGTTCTTATCAATTGCAATTACAAAAGATAAATTCTGTACTAGTTTCATCTCCCGCTACAACTTTTACGAATAATTCTGTTTTCAGTATTCCGAATAATAGTTGCACGGGTGCATCGAGCACGATCAGCGTGAACGGATATCAGGGTGCTGTGACTTCTTCCGGCATTGCAATTAAAATTAATATCAGTCACACGGCCGTAGGTGATCTCGTCCTCTTCCTAGAATCTCCGAACGGAAGTCGTTTAGGTTTGAGTAATCGTACAGGAAACACCGGCAACACCGGTAATAATTTTACGAATACAATTTTCTCCGATGCAGGAGCCACTTCAATTCCAACTTCCGGAACTCCGTACACGGGAACTTACAAGCCTTGGCCGACAACGTTTACTAGTTGTGTGTCGTCGACGTTGACTTCATTCGGCGCGATAGGAGGAGGGACGATCAATCCGAATGGTAATTGGAAATTACTCGTCTACGATCGTGCTTCCGGAAATACAGGTACAATTCAAAACTGGTCGATTACATTTCCCGCGTATTCAGTTACAACTTCTCTGGTTTGTGATCCTGTCATCTCTTCCGGTGTCGACGTACTGGTAAATCCTAATCCGACAATTTCTTATTCGCCATTTGTTCCTGTGATTTGTTCCAGCACGGGAATAACAGTTACAGCTTCCGGTGCAAGTTCTTATTCATGGGCACCTGCCGGAGGACTGAGTGCAACGACGGGCGCCGTTGTTTTTGCTAATCCGATTGTGGCAACCACTTACACAATTACCGGAATTGATATTAATGGATGTGTCGGTTCAACGTTGTTGCCGATTACTCTCCATTCGACGCCTATCGTTACTCTTAATCCATTTGCAACGGTTTGTCAAAGCTCTACCGCATTTTCGCTTACGGGCGGTTCGCCTGCCGGTGGAGTGTATTCAGGACCGGGAGTTAGCGGAGGAAGTTTTTCTCCGACTACGGCCGGAGTTGGTACTCATACGCTTTCATATACTTATACTGACGGAAATGGCTGTTCGGCTGTAGCAACTTCAACTATTACTGTAAATGCAAATCCGACTGCCAATATTTTTCCTTCAGGATTTTTATCACTCTGTTCGGGAAGCTCTCTGACTTTATCGGCTCCGAGCGGATATTCTTATCAATGGTCAACGGGAGCGAGTTCTTCGTTCATTCTTGTTTCTTCTCCGGGCTCTTATTCAGTTACGGTTTCGGATGCGAACGGATGTTCCTCATCTTCATCACCTGTTGTTGTTACGGCAAATGCAAATCCGCTCATTGTTCCTCTCTTTATTGAAACAATGGGAACGCCGGGAGGAAATACGGCGATATCGACTTATGAAGCAGCGAATGGATTCGACAATGTTGCTTTGACTATGTCAGGAAGCGCTGATGTGAGAACGTCAACGGCTTCGACCGGTTATGCCTGGGCATCGGGAAGCGGAAATGTTTTTATCACAAATGTTGTTGGAAGGAATTTTATCATCTCAGGTATCAATACAGTTGGACTTACCAATCTTCAACTTCAATTTGGTATTGCAAAAAGTACAACGGCAAGCAACGGATCGGAATTACAAGTTTTGGTTAGTGATAATGGTGGACCGTATACACAGCTTGCGTTTACTGCATTGCCAACCGGTGCCGGAACGACAGCGTGGACAACTCGTCTGATTACATCAGGCATTCCGAATTCTTCAAATCTCTCAATTCAATTTTTGCAGACAGGAATAACTCCACAATTCCGTATCGACGATGTGATGATATTATATGCAAATCCTTCGCCGACAATTTCATCGTCAGGATCAGCAAATCTCTGTCAGGGAAATTCTGTTACTTTAACTTCAGCACCTGCGCTTTCTTACTTGTGGGACAATGGATCGACAACGCGTAGTATAACTGTTAACAATTCCTCGGCTCACTCTTGCCTCGTGACAGGGTTTACAGGATGCGTTGCATCTACAAATGGTATTTTGGTTACCGCAAAGCCGACATTATTCACAACAACAGGTGGAGGCAACTATTGCAGCGGGGGAAGTGGCGTTGTGATTGGACTTGATGGTTCTGAAACCGGAGTGGTATATCAACTCAAGCTCGGCGGCGTAAATACGGGAAGTCCGTTAAATGGCAGCGGAGCGGCATTGTCGTTCGGATTAAAAACTACGGCGGGAAATTATACCGTACTTGCAACCGAAACATCGTCGGGATGTACGGCAACAATGACTGGTAGTTCGAGCGTGACTATAAATCCTGCGCCGCAACAATTCTCTGTCACAGGCGGTGCAGCAATTTGCAGCGGATCATCAGGAACGTCGATCGGACTAAGTGGTTCATCAACCGGAATTTCATATCAGTTGTTTTTGAATGGGAATCTTTCAGGCTCGCCAATTTCGGGAACAGGCTCAGCATTAAATTTCGGAAGTACGGTTACGAATGGAAATTATACCGTTGTTGCAACGGATGTGTCGACGTCGTGTACTGCGAGCATGATCGGACAAGCAACAGTTTCTGCTTTAACATCTCCAACGGCATTTGTTTTGAGTGGAAGCGGAAATTATTGTCCGGGTGCAAGCGGTATTCCTGTGATTCTTTCCGGTTCTCAAACTAGCACCACCTATCAACTCTTCAATGGAAGCACAGCTATTGGATCTTCCATAGCAGGAACGGGATTGTCGATTTCATTTGGTGATCAAACAGGGCCTGCAACTTTTAATGTGATCGCTACGGCGACTAATGGTTGTACAACTATGATGACGGGTACGGCTTCTGTCAATCCGTTTCCTGCACCATTAATTTTCACCGTTACCGGAGGAGGAAGTTATTGCACTGTTCCGGGCGATGGAGTGCCGATTGGTCTTACACACTCTGAAATTGGAGTCGAATATCAATTGTATGAATCAAGTTCACCCACCGGTAGTCCACTGAATGGAGCAAATCAGGCGATCTCATTTGGTAATCAAACCGCCGTCGGAAATTATACCGTTGTTGCTACTCGTATTTCAAACGGATGTACTCTAACTATGAACGGATCTGTAAGTGTGAGTCAACTTGTATTGTCGAATTGGTTTGCCGACGCTGATAATGATGGTTATGGAGATCCGAATACAATGATCGCTGATTGCAGTCAACCGCCGGGTTATATAAGCGATCAAAGCGATTGTAACGATCAGAATATTGATGTGAATCCGGGAGCAATTGAAATTTGCGGAAATAGTATTGACGATAATTGCGATGGACAAACTGATGAAAATTGCGGAGTCAATTTATCAATCACTGTCTTCTTGCAGGGATTTTATCGGGGTGCAGGTTTAATGCTTGCTGTTGCTGACCCTGTCGGCTCTCCAACATTGTGTGATACAATCACGGTTGAATTAGCATCATCTGCCGGACTGCATCCGATTTTGTTTTCGGTTCAGACCTTATTGTCGACTTCAGGACAATCGACGGCGGTATTTCCGCAAACTGTTTTAGGCGGCAATTTTTATATCGTAATCAGGCATCGTAATTCAGTTGCTATCTGGAGCTCGACACCCATTTCTATCAATACAAATTCTGTTGCGATCGACTTTTCAATTTCAAGCGCCACAGTTTTCGGTGGAAATGTTCATGTAGAAGCAGACGGAATGCTCTCTATGTATTCCGGCGATGTCGATCAAAACGGTTTTGTGGATACTACTGATTTGCTGGTTTTGGAAAATAGTCTGAATGATTTCATTGTTGGCTATCGTAGTACAGATCTAACCGGCGATTATTTTGTTGAGTCGGCCGATTATAGTTTGGTTGAAAATAATTCCGGAATTCAAATCATCAGACCATAAATTTACCGGTAACAATCTACCTCCATCAAAAAAGCCGGCCCGCAGAAACCTATCTGCAAGCCGGCTTTTCTATTATCTATAGAATTGGATTCCCCCAACTCTAATTACCAATTTCTAATTTCTAATTACTAACGACCAACGACCAACGACCAATTTCACTCCGCCAGTCCCAACCAACCTCACCCCGGCAAATTCTTATACTCATCAAAAGCCAGTTTCGAAATATCTCCAACGATGGAAGTAAGTTGTTTTAGATTACTTCCGCTTGTCATTACACCTATTAAGTATGGATTATCTTTTACGAAAACGATTCCAAATTCGTGAAGCTGACTCTTATTGCCAATTATTCGTTCTCCAAATTTGTGAGCAACGGTTAATGAAGGATCAATACCTTTAATCAGACCTTCTTTGAATGTGCTTTTGGAAAGTAATTTCAAACCGTATTCAGAGTATTCCGGACGAATGTAAGTTGACGAATAAAGTACTCTGAAAAACTTACCATAGTCATATGCATTAATGTAATACTCGGTCACAGGATTCGGAAGTTGAATGTCGAGATCTTTGAAAACCTGATTGTAGACATTCTGATTCATATTCTGACTAAGCAGTAATGTTGCATCATTGTCGGAATGTTGAATCATTGCCATGAGAAGATCGTTTACCGTGTAATACGAACTTTCTTTCAAACGAAAATCAACGATGTTTTGCTGATTACCTGCCGAAAAGTGTTTTGAAAAAAGATTCTCTTGTTCATTACCGAAGGATTCGTCTCAGCTTCCTTCAGGTAAGTAATCAGATATACAATCTTGATCATACTTGCCGGATTGTATGATGAATTCGGGTTAATGGTGAACCAGGCTCCGTTATTCATTCGGCGGAAATAAACTGAAATTTCATCGGCCTGCTGCGATGATTTGGCCTGATTAATATAACTGCTGATCTTTTCCTTGATCTGACCAAGAGCTGCACTCTCCTGACTGACATCGGTTAAAATCAATGGATGAGTAAGCTCATAATCTTTTAAACGAATTTGCTCCATTGCACCCGGGCACGAAACCAGTGCACTCGCCGGCCCACCCGTTGAGGGCTGAGATGTGCTTCGGAAAGCAAAATAACTTATGCCTGCCGTTAGGACAATGGAGATGATAAGGAAGTAAGCCGGAACTTTGGACTTTAGCATATTGAAATTTGAACTAATTGTGTTTGAGAATAGGGATACTCACTCATCGAAATGATGCATTTTGAGTCGAAATTCGCAGTTTTTGACCCACGGCAATTTCATAAAAAACTCTTGCCTCAAAATGAAGAAATACGTCTTTTCATCAGTAAAGTGATGAATCGCATCTTTTATTCGGTAAAACCGAATTGTAGAGATGCAAAGTCGAAGATTTTCGCGTTAGAAATTATTTTTTTCGAACTTTTTAACATTTTTGACTCGAGATTTGGCAACATTTCCTCCTAAATCCTTGTATAAATTTGTCGACAACGATCAGATTTTGGATTTTACCTTGTCATAGTTGGGGTTTTATACAATGAAGGCCTGATAACTTTTTAAAACACATCATATTGCATCCTAATTTGATTTCGTTCTTTGTTCTGTAAATAGGGCGGGAATTCACTTTTAATATAATCACCATTTCACCACCGCCTCTAAAAGAAACTATCTATGAAAAAGATCATTTTTGTTATTATCGCTGCCGTTGCCATTGCCGGTTCAGGTTGCAACAATCACGAGGCTGAAATCGCCGCAGCAAAACGTTCAAGCGACTCTTTAGCCGCTATTATTAATACGCGTGATCAATCGATCAACGAATTCCTGGCCGACTTCAATCAAATCGAAACGAATCTGGATTCGATCGCTCATAAACAAGACGCTATCAACGTGAATGTTGAGAATCAGGGCGAAATGAAGAGCACGACTAAAGAACGCATCAATCAGAATATCGCTGCGATCAATGAGTTGATGGAAGCTAACCGTAAAAAGATTGCAGAATTGAATCGCAAGCTTAAAGGTAACAACGGTCAAATCGCTGAGCTCAAAAAGATGATTGAAACTCTCAACGGACAACTAGCTGAGAAGGATAAAGAATTGGCTGACCTGAATGATAAATTGAACAATCTGAATACTCAGGTTGCTCAGTTACAGACGAATATTGATACCCTTAATCAGGTATCGGCAGCTAAGTCTAAAACTATCGAAGATCAGACTACGGCTTTGCACACTGCTTATTATGTAGTGGGTAAATCAAAAGATCTTCAGACAAAACAAGTAATTACTCGTACCGGAGGCTTGCTTGGTATCGGAAAAACTCCTATGCTTGCATCAAATATCGATAACAGTAAGTTTACAAAAATCGATTACGCGCAAGTTAGCACGATTCCTATCGACAGTAAAGCTGCTAAGATGGTAACATCTCACCCGGCTGATTCTTACACATTGAATAAAACAAAAGACAAAGTAGTCAGTATCCAGATCACAAACCCTGAAAAGTTCTGGAGTGCATCAAAATACTTAGTAGTCGTTAAAGACTAATAGGGTTTTTTTAATTATTTTTTTAAAAGGGGATGCGTGGTGGCGTCCCCTTTTTTTTGTCCCTTATTCCTTGCGGGCTCAAAGGTGGCGATTAGCTGATGTGATGATTAGCTAATTAGCTGATTAGCGTTGAACCAAACCAATTGTATATTCTACGGCGAAGAAAAAAGTTAGTTCAATAACTTCTTCGGAAGCAGATTGTATGCTTTTGTCCTCATTAGCTAATCTGCAAATTGTCAAATCAGCGAATTAGAAAAGGCTGCCTTCAAAGAAAGCAGCCTCCGTATCGTTTTTTATCAGCTAATCAGCTAATCGTTAAATCAGCTAATCATCACATTAGCTAATCACAACAAGACACCCACCACCAACACATCATCCACCTGCTCCAACCTCCCTTTCCAGTTGTGAAAGTAATCGTGAAGTGTTTTGCGTTGTTCCGTCATGGGGCTTTCGTGAATGGTTTGTAAAAGATCACGGAACTTTTTCGTCATTATTTTTTTGCCTTCCATGCCTCCGAACTGATCGGCATAACCGTCGCTGCTCAGATAAATACGATCGCCTTTTTGAAAATCGATTGTCTGCTTGCTGAAGCGTCGCTCTTCGTCGGGCATGAAACCGCCGATCGGTAATTTATCGGGCTTGTACATTTGGAGATCATTGTTGCGAATCAATGTCAACGGACGATTTGCTCCTGAAAATTGAAGTTGCTTTGTTTTCTTGTCGATCACACATAGCGCAATATCCATCCCTCCGTGCGAATCTGTTTCTTTTTGTCGTAGAGCTTCGACGATGCCTTCGTTAAGCTCATTCAGAATAGCTGACGGATCCGTCAGCTTATGCTGGATGATGATCTGTTTTAAAAGCGACGTGCCCACCATACTCATAAACGCACCGGCAACACCGTGTCCGGTACAATCGGCAACGGCTACATAAATGCGTTCGTTGAACTCTTCCAGAAAGTAAAAATCACCACTAACAATGTCCTTCGGGAGGTAGTAAACAAAGCCGTCGTCGAAGTACTTATTGATCATCTCCGGTCGGGGCATGATGGCCGACTGGATGTTTTTGGCGTAATGGAGGGAGTCGAGGATTTCCTGATTTTGATGCGAAATGGTGAGATTCCTGCGCTCCAGGTCCCATTTCTGGACCATCACATTGTAGCTCCGGTCGCTCAATTTTCCGGCGATTTTCTTGTTTTCGTCCTCAAAACGGTTCTTTAATGAGCGGAAATAGAAGTATCCGCCAATGAGCAGAAGAGCATTCAAAAAGATAAGAAACCACGTAATTTCATCACTGAATAAGTGAGGAATGGGGCCATTTGTCTGTAGGATAATCACTGAATTCACAGAAGTATGTGGTTTTCAATAGAACATATGCCTGCTTTTAAGAACTCTATAGGAAGTTCACCTTTTTCTTGTGATCCCTCGTGCCCCTCGTGTTCTCGTGGTAAAATCCCACACTCAAGACTAACACGGGCCTCAGAGCAAGCCCTTCTTTTTCCTATTTTAAGTTTGGAATGGTATAAAACTAATAACTATTTTTGAATTCTACGCCAAAATTCACATCCGCAGCCTTTATGGGCCACCCATCTGTCTTTGACATTCTCAAAAGAATGAGCGCCGAAAACATTGTCCTCTCTTATCAGGGGGAAATGGATGAGGCCTTGCTGGAATCGGTGTATGCGAAGATGAATCAGCACTTCGACGAGAAAGCTGAAATTCCTGATAAGCGGAAAAAGTTTTTTTTGATTATGATCGAATGTCTGCAAAATGTATTTCATCATCAGGTGAAACCGGCCGAGCTTATTTCTACCGAACACGACTTCTCCGGCTTCATCATTTCTCTGACGCCGGAAAATAAATACCGTATTACTGCCGGAAATTTTATTGAGAACAAAGGCATTCCTCATCTGAAAGAAAAAATCGATAAGATGAATTCGTTCACTCCCGATGAGCTCCGTGCATATTATCAAGAGTCGCTGGCGAATGCGGAATTGTCGGATAAAGGCGGTGCCGGATTGGGCATTGTCGATATGGCGCGCAAATCGGGCATGCCGTTGAAATACGAATTCACTCCCGTTAACGAAAACTATTCATTCTTCAGCCTCGCTGTAAACATACCTTAACCTGATTAAAACTACATTGTCATGAGTAATCTGATTATTGAAGAAAGCATTAAAACTCCTTCCATTTCTTTCCGTCGCGAAACCGGTACGCTCGAACTTAAAGGCAAATCGATTCCCGAAAATTCATTGGAGTTCTATCGCCCCGTTTACGAATGGCTCGATAATTACGCTCAGTCGCCATCTACCGAAACTGAATTGCGCGTTCGTCTCGAATACTTCAATACGTCGTCGTCGAAATGTCTGCTCGATATTTTCCGTCGTCTCGAATCACTACACTCCGGCGGTAAAAGCAAAGTAAAAGTCAGCTGGTTCTACGACAGCGAAGACGAAGATATGATGGAGGCAGGGGAGGATTATAAGGCTCTTGTGAAGGTGCCGTTTGAGTTGAGTGTGGCTTGACGGTTGTTTTTAGTTCAAAGTTGAAGGTTCAAAGTTCAAAGTTGGCGTTGTACGAGACGGCACGTTGAACTTTGAACCTTTGAACCTTGAACCTTGAACCTTGAACCATTGAACTTTGAACTTTGAACCTTGAACCTTGAACCTTGAACTTTGAACCTTGAACTTTGAACCAATTAACTCTTCTTCCCAAACACCCCAATCACCTTCCTGAAAAGATCTAAATGCAGTGAGAGGTAAAGCAGAATCGTCATCCCCCAAATCACAAACATATTAGATGGTGTAGTTGGTTGGATTGATGAACCGACATTTTTTACTGAAGAGTAGAGTGGAGCTCCGAAGAATGACTCGGTCGGATTGTAGTGGAAGATGGGCTCGAAACGCTGGATGACTTTTTGATCTGTTACAATTAAGCGCTCGCTTTGAGTGCTGTTCCTTACGGTCTCTTCCAGACTTTCGTTTTCGTAGCGATTTTTTATTTGAAGAAAATCTCTTTGCGCATCTGGAGTCGAAGTCATTCGGGCAATCATCGCTTCTTTCGCTTCATTGGCTGCGTTGAATTCGTCGATATAGAAATCTTTCAAGTTGTCTAATGTGCTGCGTGTTTCGGCTACAACTTCGGCGTTGAATTTGCCGGGTTGAAGATTGTTGTCGAAATATGATCGCTTCGATGCGGGTAACGATAACTCTGCCGATAATTCAAAGCGTAATACATTCAGCGGAATGGCCAATGAATCGCCGCCGACATGATTTGTCATCAAGCGCTCCGATTTGTCGAGGCGCTCGCGTAAGGCTGAAACCCACCAGTCTTTTTTGAAAGTGGCGCGACTCATCTTCGCGTCTTTGTCGAAGAATTGAGCTTCGAATGGATTGTTCGCGAATTGTTCGACCGCCAAAGCTTCATAAGCCCAGCGTGATGTCATCACGTTTCCGATTAATGGAACGCCTTCCTGTGAGTTAATCCACGGATGTAATTTGTCGAAACGCGCAAAAACACCACTGAGGAGAATCTGAGGAATGAGCAGGAACGGAATCAAAATGTAAACTGTGACAGCCGAATCCAGAGCAGCCGAAATATTTAATCCTAATAAATTCGCAAAGCACGATGTGGTAAAGAGAATTACCCAGAATACAAAATTCATATCGTGAATGCCCATGATCGCATTCCCGATAATGACGAAGCTGGCGCATTGAATGGCGGAGATCAAAAAGAGCAGACATACTTTGCTCAATAAATATCCCGTACGACTCAAATGCAGGAATTTCTCACGCTGACTTATTTTTCGGTCACGAATAATTTCTTCGGCACTGACGGATAGTCCCAGGAAGAGTGCGACGATCACACCAATAAATAAGTAGGCCGGTAAGTTCGGATTGCTCAGCAGTTCGTAATCTTTCGCCGACGAATAACGGAGAATGAAGCCGAGAATAATTGCCAAAGCCGGAGCTTCGAGCAAATTGATGAGAATGTATTGCTTGTTACTGATACGTGAAAGAAAATCGCGCGTGAAGAAAATTTTCCACTGCTTAAACGGACTTGCTTTCTTGTATGTTTTGATATTGAGCTCTTCCTTCGGAATTTCAACGTGCGAACTTTCTGTTTCGCGATAAAGATCATTCCATTCTTTCGGTGTGATTTTTCTGTTGCCCGTCGCATTGCCAAATTCATCGACCTCATGCAGCTCGATAATGTTGAACAACTGCTCGGGATTAATATTTCCGCAAACCGGACATTCACTTTGCTCAGCATCGGTCAAATGTACTTTGCGTTTGAAATAAATCAACGCATCGGACGGGTTACCGAAGTAAACCGGATAACCACCCGTGTCGAGCATCAACAACTGATCGAACATCCGGAAAATGTCGGATGATGGCTGGTGGATAACGACGAAAACTAATTTTCCACTCAAAGCTAATTGCTTGAGTAAGTCCATTACGTTCTCTGCATCGCGAGACGATAAGCCCGATGTTGGTTCGTCGACAAACAAAATCGACGGCTCACGAACTAATTCGAGTCCGATATTGAGTCGCTTGCGCTGTCCACCGCTAATGGTTTTATTCAAAACGTTTCCGACGCGTAAGTCTTTGATTTCGGCAAGACCGAGCGATTCTAAAACGTCGTTTACTTTTAAAGTAATTTCATCGTCTCCCAATTCACCGAAGCAAAGCTTTGTGTTGTAAAAGAGATTTTGAAAAACAGTCAACTCTTCAATGAGCAAATCATCTTGCGGAATATTACCAATCAGTCCTTCGGAGATTTTTGTCTCTTCGTACAGATCTGCTCCGTTGATCATAATTTGTTCCGATGTCGGTCGCGCACTTCCATTCAATACGCCGAGCAAAGTCGATTTACCGGCACCGCTGCTACCCATGATACCGCAAAGGTTTCCGGAGTTCAGCGAGAAGTTAATATCGTGCAGACCTTTTTTGCCATTCGGGAAAACGTATTCCAGGTTTTTTACCGAGAAGCGGAATGATTCGTCTGCTGTGGAAGAAAGGAATGGACGAATCAGATCGCGGTAGTAGAGTGGGAGTAATTTCGTACTGCGAATTACGGCGCCCTGAGTAAGTACGGTGATGCGAGTCGGATCAACAGGTTGTCCGTTTGCAACGAGAGCATCCTGTCCGATGTAACGAAGGAAAAAGATATTCGCCCGTTTCAAATGGAGGAAAATCATTTGTCCGTCGACATCCGGATGAATATGCTGATGAGCGTTTGTGTAATTATGACGTGATGCAGCAGTAACGCTCAACACAAGCGACGAATCAAAATCGTGAGGAGTCGATTTGCGAGAAGCCAATAATTGACAAAGTGCCGCTTCTTCCTGTTCGATGTTGAACACATTGGCAACCGTATCGAGGAATTCAATTTCCTCTTCCGTAATCTCCAGCTCCGAAGAATTCATGAATTCGGCCAGGCGGAGGAATACGATATACTTTTGACGCGTATTAAGTTCTTTATTGATTTCCGTACAAATACGAAGAGCACGAACGGAGCTGAAAGCTACTTTTTTCCGGGCCCGGGTAACATCGTCGCCACCACCCGAAAACTTGACCATATACTCGTCGAACAGACGCAGATATTCCGGCACCCTTTGAAGGCTAACTGTTTGACGCAGAAAATTTTCCACTTCGCCACGGCTCTGCTGCGTCAGACGTTCCAACGCCGCACCGATGGCGAATAATTGCATTAAGGCTTGTAGGATGAGTTCACTCATGGGTGGGACTAAAGTAGGAAAATAATTAGCTGATTTGCTAATTAGCTGATTAGCTAATTATTTTCCGTTTCAATTCACGACGGCTTTCCTTCACTAGTAAATTATCTAATTATTTCCGATTCCATTCTCAAAAGCCTACCCTTCATTAGCTAATCAGCTAATCAGCAAATTAGCTAATCGTAGAGGGGTAAAAAAAAACCGAGGGCTACCCGGCTTTTGCAATATCTAAAAAGGAATCCGGCTTACTTAATCATATCGTTACGAACGGCAGTAACGGCAGCGCTAAGTTTGGCGAGGTTTTCTTTTGTAAGTTCTTGTGGCGATTTGATGGTATCGAACACGGCTTTGATGCTTTGTAACTGTGCAAGAAGACCGGCAGAGCTTGGGTATTTTTTCAAATCAGAGAAGAGGCTGATCAGATTTTCCAAGTATAATTTCTGATTGTAGATTTTTTCGAAGATGTCGTTGTTTGCCGGAGTTACCTCTGAATTTTTCATCAACTCGATACTCAGGTACTGAACTTCGATGATACTTCCTGCCAATACGTGTGATGCAACTTCCAGACGGTGATTGCTTCGGAGGTAGTTGTCTGTCTCAGCATAAGCACGGTCGATGATTTTTACCAATGAATCTTTGTTGTCAGCATTTTCACGGAAGCTTGAAGTGAATTTGTCAAACGTTTCCTGAACTCCTAATTTCTCTGCCATCTTTTTAGTAGTAGCATAGTAATCGAGCAAATCCTGATTCTGTCCGTAGAAAGCTGTGTAAGCCATATCGATTCCGTAGATACCATAGTTCACCGACTTTTTGAAAGCAGTAGTATAGTTCGTAGAATTCGAAGATGGATTCATTAAATCCTTATTGAAACCAACATTGTGCTGGTAGATCGCATTGATCATTTCCATTGGCGAAGGAAGATTTGCCAAAGTGTAGAAAAATTTGAATTCAAGCATCTCTTTTGCTTTCTCAGCTACGGTGTCTTTCACCGTTGAAGTATCTGCAAATTCATCCGTACCCTGATCAGCCGGTTTAGAGCTATTGTTACAGGACACGGTGGCTAACAAAATGAGGCCGAGGGCAAAAGACAGAGAGAGTGACTTTTTCATTGAAGTGATTAGTTTGATGCAAAAATAGAAATGATTGAGTAAAAACAAAGACCTCATTTACTTTTATAGGCTTTGAGATTGTCATTTTTAGTCATTTCGGTCGATTTTTTCGTTCTGATGTTTGGAAATATGGCGCAAACCGCTATATTGCAATGACCTATACCTTACCTACTGCATGTCAATGTCGACGATGGTAAATCTCTAAAAGGCCGACATCAATTCAAATTAGGTAACGTATAAGCGAACCTCAGCACACCCAAAATTTCACCACCCCCAACAGTGAAAAAAGGACAACCAAAATCACAGGCTCTGCCTAAGCAGCAGAGTCGATCCATTTCTGTGCCCTGGACGGAGCAAAAACTGCTCTGGTTAGTAGCAATCCCCATTTTTACGTTTTTAGTCTATTCGTCAGTCACTTCATTCGACATGACAAATTGGGATGATAAGCATTATCTCAAAGAGCAGCCTATTGTACGTGGAGTAACGCAGGCGCACGTAAAGTCTATGTTTACTCAAAAAGTTCTGGCCAGCTATAATCCGATTGTGCTTTTTACCTATGCAATTGACTACGACTATGCCCGATTAAAACCGGGTTGGTGTCATGGCGTGAATATGCTCTTTCATATTCTGAATGCTATCCTGGTTTTTGCCTGTATGCGAAAGTTGCGCTTCAAGAACTCGCAAGCCGGTATGATCTCTCTGCTTTTTGCCCTTCATCCGTTTGCCTCCGAGGCAGTGGCCTGGATTGCCAGCCGAAAGGATGTTGTCTATGCTTTCTTTTTCTTTTTGTCGTGGTATTTCTATCTGCGCTACAAAGAATCAAATTCAAAAACACAGTATGTAATCTCAATTTTATTTTTCACTCTCTCCTTATTCTCCAAAGTTCAGGCAATCACTTTACCTCTCGTATTGATTGTCTCGGATTATATGTTGTCGGGTGAATGGAAATGGAAAGGGCTGCTCAATAAAATTCCTTTTCTGGCATTGTCGGTCACGTTTGGTATGATTGCTCTCGCCGGCAGTACCTTTGCTGCCGATAAGTATAGTATTCCACTCGTTTACCGATAAAATATTGTATTCAATTATGGCCTTTGGCTTGTATGTAGGAAAAGTGTACTTCCCATTCTACCAGACGGCTATCTATTTATTTCCGGAAATCGGATCGCAGGCGTATTGGACTTTAGCAGCCGTTGGTGCAGCTATTGTCGGATTAGTTATTTATCTGCTCATCGCTCGATTTAAAACAGCTCCACGTGTAACAGGCGGGATTTTATTTTTCTCCGTTAATATATTTATCGTCCTACATCTTGTTGCCGTAAATAGTGCGCTTATTTATGAACGCTTTATCTACATCGCCGATTTAGGAATCTTTATGACTTTCTTCGGCGCCGATCAGGTGAATGAAAGCTGGAAGGGATTCAGGAAATATTTCGTCCCTCTATTTATCGTCTTCTGTGCTGTCAGCACCGTAAATCGAGTTCAGGTTTGGAAGAACAGCGAGACATTGTGGACCGATGTTATTTCCAAAACGCCAAAAGCTGCCGATGCTTATACTAATCGCGGACAATATTTCGCAGGACTTGGAAATTCGGATCGTGCTCTTGCCGATTACAACGAATCAATACGATTGAAGCCGAATAAACCGGATGGCTATAATAACAGGTCCATCATTTTCTTCAATCGCAAAGACTGGCCTAATGCACTATCGGATAATCTTAATGTCTTACGTGTGGATTCAACACATACCGATGGCCTGGTGAATCGTGGCGCGATTTACTTTAATATGGAGCGATACGATTCGGCTATCTATTACTACAATAAAGCAATTTTAGTATCACCGCGCCATGCGAAAGCTTATTATGATCGAGGCGCAGCGTATTACAAAATTGGTAATTACGAGCAATCAATTACTGATTACAAAGAAGCAATAAAGATTATTCCTGATTACGCCGATGCTTATGCTTACTTGTCTTTGGCATACGTTCAATTGGGAAAATTTGAGGAATGCGAACTTGCCATTCTTTCATCTGAAAAATACAATCCTCAATCGGCGGCACGTCAGATGTGCAGTAACGAAATGATCCATAAAGGGAATGTCGCCTATCAAAGTAAGGATGAAGCCGGTGCTCTGATGGCTTATGAAAAGGCAACCGAAATCTGGCCCCAAAATGCGGAGGCTTTTTATGATCTCGGTGGTATTTACCTTATGCGAAAAGATCTGGCAAAAGCAAAGTTCTATTGGCTAAAGACCTTGGAAATCAACCCTTCACACGCAGAAGCAAAGGGTTGGATTCAGAGAATGGGTGGAGCCTGACTTTAGTATTGGCGACTTATTTGATCACCCGGCTGTAGACGACTTTCCGACTCATTCAAATTCTCTTTCACAAAATGAGTTAGGAATGATATATCTTTGCCTCCGGTATGCATAAACCTACATTCGACGAAATTTACATGGAGTTGGCTATGAATCTGGCCCGCAAATCACATTGCACCAAGATCAAGGTTGGCTCAGTTTTAACAAAGGATACTCGTATCGTTTCACTGGGTTATAATGGCCCTCCGGCAGGCACTCATAATTGTGATGAAGAATGGCCTGAAACCGGTTGCCCGCGCGACAGCAAAGGCTCTTGCTCTCTTGCTCTTCACGCCGAACAAAATGCCATCCTTTATGCTTCCAAAAATGGCGTCCCAATTCAGGGAAGTACACTCTACGTAACGCTTTCGCCATGCTTGCCCTGCGCCCGCATCATTTATACGATGGGCATTAAACGTGTCATCTATCTTAACTCCTACGCCGAGTATAAAGGCATCGGTTTGGATGAAGGAGTTGATTTTCTGAGAAGATTCGGCGTTGTCGTGGAAAAATACGTCTCTGAGGCGTAAACTATTTCGTGCTTTATTTCGTTAGACGGGTTGCGAGTTGCGAGTTTCGAGTTTTGAACCCGCAACCCGCAACCCGCACCGCAACCGCAACCCGCAACCCGCAACCCGTAACCCGCAACCCGTCCCAATGAAAAAATTCCCCATCTGGCTACCATTCATCTTCGCAGGATTACTTGCATTAGGTGTGTATGTCGGAATGCAATTGAAAGCTCCTTTTCAACAAACAAGTCCTTTCTTTTCTTTTCGCACAAGTCAGTTTAATAAAATAAATGAAGTGGTTAATTATATCAACGCCGAATATGTTGATACGGTTAATCAAAAAGTTTTAGTCGAAAATACGATCGAAGATTTACTTCATCAACTCGATCCGCACTCAGCATATATTCCTGCCGAAGATCTTCAGGCAACGAACGAACCTCTCGAAGGTAACTTCGATGGTATCGGAGTCGAATTCCACGTACAGGATGATACGATTATGGTGGTAACAGCAGTATCGGGCGGACCATCGGAATCGCTGGGCATTCAACCGGGTGATCGTATTATTAAAGTCGATGGGAAAAATGTTGCTCATGTAAATATCACGAATTCTCAGGTAATGCAAGCTTTGCGCGGACCGAGCGGAACGAAAGTAAAAGTTGTCATCTACCGCAAAGGGAAACTTGTCAATTACGTCATCACTCGCGGAAAAATTCCGATTTATAGCGTCGATGTTTCTTATATGATTAATAAAGAAACGGGCTATATCAAGGTAAGTCATTTCGCCGAAAAGACGTACGAGGAATATATGGATGGCTTCATGAAATTGAAAGAGCAGGGGATGAAAAATCTCATTCTCGATCTACGTGGAAATCCGGGTGGTTATCTCAATACAGCTATCAAACTGGCTGATGAATTTTTACCCGACAAAAAATTAATCGTTTACACACAGGGAAGAAATCGCCCGAAAGAAAGTTACGATGCTTCCACTACTGGCTTCTTCGAAACCGGTGCTCTTGTAGTACTTGTCGACGAAGGCTCTGCTTCTGCGAGCGAAATTGTTTCCGGTGTACTGCAAGATTGGGATCGTGCAACTATCGTCGGTCGCCGCTCATTCGGTAAAGGTCTCGTTCAGGAACACAGTACTTTCCCTGATGGCTCAGCTATTCGATTAACAATCGCACGTTACTATACTCCAACCGGTCGTTGTATCCAAAAACCTTACGATGGTAATTACGAAGATTATGAAAATGAACTTTCCTTGCGCGTGAAGCATGGTGAACTGATGAGCTCAGATTCTATTCGTTTTTCCGACTCACTAAAATTTACTACACCGGGCGGGAAAGTTGTTTATGGCGGCGGAGGAATTATGCCGGATGTATTTGTTGGTCTCGACACAAGCGGTGCTTCTCAATACTATTCTGATATTAATTCAAAAGGATTAATCACTGAATTCGCCTACACATACGTAGACGACCATCGGGCCGATCTGCAGAAGTTTAAATCATTCAGCGATTTCAATAAATCGTTTTTAGTAAATGATAATGTGCTGAATCAGTTTGTGGCTTATGCAGCGAAGAATGAAGTGACAGCTGATCCTGCCGGATTAGATACATCGCGTGTTATCATTACAACGCAATTAAAAGCACTCATCGCTCGACAGATCTGGAAGAACGACGGATTTTATCCTGTCATTCATTCAATCGACAAAACATTGCAAAAAGCAGTTGAGCTTGTTGAGAAAAAACAAGTCGCCGTAAAAGGAAGCTGATGCATTTTCGAATTCTTCGACAGATCTTTTTGATTGCACTTGTCGTTTCAGCAACGACGTTGTCGGGTAATTCGCAGAATAGAATTCGCCTTTCCAAACCGAATGATTTTATTTACTCGGGAATTGGAATCAGTTTTTTTGCCTGGGGCACTTATGCTTATGATCACAAAAGCGATTGGCCACCGAGTGAGTTTACCTTACCCGATTATCATTCGATAAATCGTTTCGATCGCTCTGCTGTTTTTCATTATTCGAAATCGGCCGCAAAGACGAGCGATGTTTTCCTGCTTTCTTCATTAGCTCTTCCTTCTGTTTTATTTCTCGACTCAAAAATGAGAAAGGATGCGGGACCGATTAGCATCGTTTATCTTCAAACGGTTTTTTTAACCCTGGGTGAAATTCAATTGGTGAAGGGTTATGCTCATCGTCTGCGCCCATATGTCTACAACGAAAATGTCGCGACCGAAGCCAAGATGAATGCCGACGCCGGTGCCTCCTTTTTCTCCGGACACACAGCTATGACGTCGGCAATGGCCGTTTATACAGCCTCAGTTTATTCGGCTTATTATCATGGTTCTAAGGCAGAACCATGGATTTGGGCCGGGGCCTTGGCCGTACCGTTGACGACGGGCTATCTTCGTTATCGCGCCGGAATGCACTTCCCAACCGATATTCTGACCGGCTTTTTAGTTGGAGCGGCAAATGGCTTTCTGATGGCTCGCTTGCATCGTTCAATAGACTGACCTTCGGGCCATTTTCGAATTTTGATTTCGGATACGGATAATCGTATCTTTGCACCTCATATTTAAAAAGAAAACAAAATGGCTTTTGAACTTCCAAAACTCCCTTATGCTTTCGAAGCGCTCGAACCTCATATCGACGCACGTACGATGGAAATCCATCACGGAAAGCATCATCAGGCATACGTTACAAATCTCAATAACGCTATCGCCAATACCGATGCAGAAAAATTAAGCATCGAAGACATCTGTAAAAACATTTCAAAATACCCAATGCCGGTTCGTAACAACGGTGGAGGTCATTACAATCACTCGCTCTTCTGGACAATCATGAAGCAGGGCGGAGGCGGTGCTCCTAGCGGCGCATTGGCTGATGCTATCAATGCTGCATTCGGAACATTCGATGAGTTCAAAACAAAATTCAACGCAGCGGGCGCGACGCGCTTCGGTAGCGGATGGGCTTGGTTGCTCGTTGGTGCTGATGGTAAATTGGCTGTTTCTTCTACTCCGAATCAGGACAATCCTCTGATGGATATCGCCGAAGTTAAAGGCACGCCAATCATGGGTTGCGATGTTTGGGAACATGCATACTATCTCCACTACCAAAATCGTCGCCCTGATTACATGACGGCTTGGTGGAATGTGGTGAATTGGGATGAAGTAGCTCGTCGTTTTGCAGCTGCAGGAAAGTAATTCCCCGATAAAATTTTAAAACCGGTCTTAGTGGCCGGTTTTTTTTTGCCTTTTTTGGGGGTTTAGGGAGGTTTATTTTACCACAAGTTCACGAGTGCCACGAGGAATCACAAGACGATCTCGTGATTCCTCGTGGCACCGAACTCGTGGTAAACATTCCTCACCACTCTCCAACAGAGAACACACATTTTTCGTTCCTTTGCCGGTGCGGGAAAGAAATTCTCTTGAAATCTAAACCGGTCCTTGGGCCGGTTTTTTGCCTTTGCGGGTTTAGGAGGTTTATTTACCATTCACGAGTGCCACGAGGAATCACAAGAGGGTCTCGTGATTCCTCGTGGCACTCGTGAACTCGGGTAAACATTCACTACCACTCTCTCAACAGAGAACACACATTTTTTCGTTTCCCTTTGCCGGTGCGGGAAAGAAATTCCCCTGGAAAATCTTAAAACCGGTCCTTAGGGCCGGTTTTTTTTTGCCTTTTTTGGGGGTTTAGGGAGGTTTATTTTACCACAAGTTCACGAGTGCCACGAGGAATCACAAGAGGGTCTCGTGATTCCTCGTGGCACTCGTGAACTCGTGGTAAACATTCACTCACCACTCTCTCAACAGAGAACACACATTTTTTTTCGTTTCCCTTTTTGCCGGTGCGGGAAAGAAATTCTCTTGGAAAATCTTAAAACCGGTCCTTAGGGCCGGGTTTTTTTTGCCTTTTTTGGGGGTTTAGGGAGGTTTATTTTACCACAAGTTCACGAGTGCCACGAGGAATCACAAGACGATCTCGTGATTCCTCGTGGCACTCGTGAACTCGTGGTAAACATTCCTTCCCCTAACTTTTCTTCACTTTTCCCTGTTTAACGTAGCTGTCGATGGTGGGTGGAAACGACAATTTTAACAATTCACCTTCGTTGATCTAATCTAACAGACAGCCGGTGTTCCGTTATCTCAAGCTTGCACTTAAAATTATTGCCATCACCATCACTTCGGTATTGGCATTGGCTCTGCTTGTGACGCTTTTCTACGGAAAAGAAATCAAACAACTCATCATCACCGAACTCAATAAAAACATCAACGCCGAAATTCAGGTGAAGGAGGTTGATTTCTCACTGATCACGCATTTCCCGTTTGCCTCGATCGATTTTCACGAACTGGTGATGAAGGATGCAATCGTTTCCGATAAAAAAGATACGTTACTCAAAACAAATCGTCTTTCGCTACTCTTTAACGTAATGGCTGTATTCGATAAAGATGTGGCCATCCGAAAAATTATTTTAGAGGATGCTACCGTTCACATTCGTATCGACTCAGCAGGAAAAAGCAATTACCACTTCTGGAAAAGCTCAGGCGATTCTTCGAAAGCCGGCGTACTCGATTTGCAAAAAATTTTACTGAAGAATGTCGATATTACTTATGTCGACAAAAAAAATCATCAGGACTACGATTTGCTTGCCAAAAAAGCCGCGCTCTCCGGTTTATTCGCCAGCGATGAATATACACTGGGTATCGAAGGCGATTTATTCGTTCGTAAACTTGTCTCCGGTGAGGTGAATTACATCAATCAAAAACCGGCAAGCATTGCGACGAATCTGAAAATTGTTTCGTCTAAAGATTTATACACATTCGATAAGAGCTCGGTCACGATTGCCGATGTGCAATTTGATGTTGCCGGAAATGTAAGTGCTCCGCCCGATGCTGTCGTTATGGATCTCGATATCCGTGCGCATGAAGCTGATCTGGCTTCTTTCATCAGTCTTCTGCCACCGAAGTATGCTGAGCATCTGAAAACATTTAAAAGCAAAGGCAAGTTTGTTTTTCATTCTGTCATCAAAGGCGAAAACTCTGCAAAGAAATCTCCTTCCGTTACGACAGAATTTTCAATTCGCGATGGTCAACTGCAGCCTAACGATGGCTCGGTCGAATTAACATCGATTCAGCTTTCGGGAAATTATACAAATCGTTCTTCGTCCGGAAAAAGTTCGCTCGTAGTTCCCGAATTGTCGGCGTCGTTGTCGGGACATAAAATCAAAGCGGATTTTCGTCTGGATGATCTGGATAATGCATTTCTGACTCTGCATGCGAGTACGCAATTAGATTTGGCTCAGATCAAACCTTTCCTGAAAGCAGATACTCTTGAAACATTGTCGGGTAATCTGGCCATGAATGTTTCTTACAGCGGCAAGCTCGATGAAATCAGAAATGTGAGCAAGGAGAAAATTTACAAAGTCAATGCGTCGGGAAATATTGATATCAGCCATTTGAGTTTTAAGCTGAAGAATAATCCGCTCGACTTTAAAGACCTCAACGGAAACTTCGCCTTGAATAATAATGACGTCGATGTAAAATCTTTTTCAGGAAATATTTCCTCTACGGATTTTGTGATGTCGGGCGTTTTCAAAAACTTCATTCCGTTTTTATTGGTGCATGATCAGGGTGGTGAATTTATTGCCGGAATGCAATCGGAACATCTGAATCTCGATGAGTTGCTCTCGAATAAATCGGCTGCAAGTGCCGGCGATACTTCGTACATCATGAAGTTCAATCCGCGACTGACGTGCGAACTGAATGTGCTAGTTCGTCGCTTGCACTTCCGGAAATTCGAAGCGACAAATCTGAACGGGCAAATTCACTTGCAGAATCAGGTTATCAGCGGTCGCAATGTTTCATTCCGAACGATGGAAGGAAGTATTGTGATGGATGCAACTATCAATGCATCACGCCGTGACAGCATTCTGATGAATTGCGATGCGAAATTTGCCAATCTGAATATCGAAAAGCTCTTCTACGAATTTGAGAATTTTGATCAGACAACGATGATGGATAAAAATGTGAAAGGCAAACTCAGCGCCGATGTGCAATTCGCCAGCAGCTGGACGACGGATCTTTCTATTAATCCGAATAAAGTAATGTCGACATGCGATATCACCATCGACAATGGTGAGCTGAATAATTTTGCACCGATTCAGGCGCTTTCAAAATATCTGAAAGTTCCTGACTTGAATCGAATTCGTTTCTCCACTTTGAAAAACAAAATTTTTATCGCCAATAGAAAGATCACCATTCCGAATATGGAAATCAATTCGAGTGCGATGAATTTATCGGGCAGCGGAACGCACGACTTCGATAATATCGTCGATTATCATATCGTTCTTCTTTTATCGGATGTATTGGGTAAAAAAGTCAAGGCTTCCAATCAGTCAGAATTCGGCGAGATTCAGGACGATGGTTTAGGACGGACGAAGCTGATGATTACGATGAAAGGTCCTGTTATGGACCCGAAATTCGGATATGATCATAAAGCCGTTGGAAAAGAGATCAAAAACGATATTGCAAAAGAAAAGCAAACATTGAAGTCGATGTTGAAAGAGGAGTTCGGCCTTTTTAAAAAGGACACGGTAAAAGTTGAGCCGAAAAAGAAGAACGAAGAAATGCAGATCGATTGGAATGCAAAAGATGATTGATCGCTAAAAATAAGAGGCTGAAATTTGATCAGAATCGCACTATTTTGGTATTTCCTCTTAAAAGAAGTTTAAAAATTTAATAAATTCTCGCATATTTGCGGAAACGGAAGAATCTCTTCAATTAAAGCCCGTTCTTCGGTTCTTGTAAGCCACCCCAAGGTGAATATTTATACTCAAAAACAACGCTGGAAATTATTGCTACTCATCGCAGCTCTGCTGATCGGTGCGGCCTCACTTTGGTATACCAACCGATTGGTACATCGTCTGGCCGATGAAGAACGCAAAAAAATCCTCCTTTGGGCCGAAGCAACTCGCAAGCTGGCCGACGTTAGTGAGTTAAATTCCGATATCAATTTCTTATCGACAGTTATCAGCAACAATACCACGATTCCCGTGATTTGGGCCGATGACAAATTTGTTCCGATCTCTTCCCGAAATCTGGATTCACTCAGTTCTCTGAATAAAGATTATCTCAAACAACAGGTTATTGAAATGCGTGCTCAGCACGAACCGATTGAAATAAAGATCGGCGATAACTTAAAGCAGTACATCCTGTATCGCGATTCGGAAATTCTGGTCCGGCTCCGGTATTATCCGTACTTCCAGCTGGCTGTCATCGCACTTTTCCTCTTCGTTTCTTATCTCGCCTTCAGCTCATCACGAAAAGCCGAACAAAATCAGGTCTGGGTTGGTATGGCTAAGGAGACGGCCCATCAATTGGGAACGCCTTTATCGTCGCTCGTCGCCTGGCTTGAGTTTTTGCGAATGAAAGGAATGCAAAGCGATTACACGAATGAAATTGAAAAAGACATTCAGCGTTTGCAAACCATTACCGAACGTTTCTCGAAAATCGGTTCAGCTCCTTCGCTCACGAAAGTAAATATGTACGAAGTGCTCGATCATTCCGTACACTACATCCGCACTCGCAGCTCCGATAAAGTTGAGTTTGTACTCAATCAACCGACTACGGAAGTATTCGCTCCGTTAAACGTACCACTCTTCGAATGGGTAATCGAAAACATTCTGAAGAACGCCATTGATGCCATGAGCGGTGTTGGAAAAATTACGGTGAATATTACCAATCAACATCAATTTGTTTACATCGATATTTCCGATACAGGCAAAGGCGTTTCCAAAGCCAGCTACAAAACAATTTTCAAACCCGGCTACACTACAAAGAATCGCGGTTGGGGACTTGGTCTCTCTCTCAGCAAACGAATCATCGAAGAATATCACGATGGACAAATTTTCGTGAAGAGCTCGGAGATTGGGAAGGGGGACGACGTTTAGGATTGTTTTGAAGAAGTAGTTGCTTAGTTGCCGTAACCGTCGCAACCCGCAAGAGTGTAGGAAGGTGGAAGTTCCAAGCAGAGGGTAAGAAGCCTTCGCAACCCGCAACCCGCAACCCGCAACTCGCAACCCGCAAGAGTGTAAGTGGAAGTGTAGGTGGAAGTTCCAAGTAGATTGTAAGAAGCCTTCGCAACCCGCAACCCGCAACCCGCAACCCGCAAAGTGTAAGTGTAAGTGTAGGTGGAAGTTCCAAGTAGAGTGTAAGAAGCCTTCGCAACCCGCAACTCGCAACCCGCAACTCGTAACTCGCATCCCGCAACCCGCAACTCGTCCAATGGCCGGCATATACATCCACATCCCCTTCTGCCGCAAAGCCTGCCACTACTGCGACTTCCATTTTTCGACGCAGCATAATGCGATTGATGAAATGGTGGAGTCGATTGATAAAGAGTTGGTGATCCGGAAACATTATTTGAAAGGGGAGAGAATTCAGACAATTTATTTTGGAGGAGGAACGCCGTCTCTTTTAAACGAGCAACAACTGGGCGTAATTTTCGAAACGCTCTACCATGAATTCGATATCGATGACGATATCGAAATTACGCTCGAAAGTAATCCCGACGATATCAATCCTTCCACCTGTGCAATGTGGAAAAAGTTGGGTATTAATCGCCTTAGCATCGGCATTCAGAGTTTTCGTGATCAGGATTTACAGTGGATGAATCGTGCGCATAATGCGGAACAGGCGTTGCGTTGCGTAGGTTATGCACAGGAAGCAGGCATTACCAATATTACCATCGACTTAATTTACGGTGTGCCGGGATTGTCGGATGAAGCTTGGAAAGAAAATATCCGCAAGGCTTTTGATTTGGGAATCGATCATATTTCTTGTTATGCATTGACGGTCGAACCAAAGACGGCATTGGCAACAATGATTCGTCAACACAAAGTAGAAGAAGTTGATGATGCACTCGCTTCGCGCCAGTTTAAAATTCTGATGGAAGAATGTGAGAAGCACGGCTTCGAACATTATGAGATCAGCAATTTTGCGCGCAATAAAAAGTATTCAAAGCACAATACGTCGTACTGGAAAGGAACTAAGTACTTAGGAGCCGGCCCGTCGGCACATTCGTTCGATCATGAAAGTCGGCAGTGGAATGTTTACAACAATCAGGGATATCTCCGTTCGATGCGCGAAAATAAAGTTCCTTTTGAAAGAGAAGAGCTAACGAAGAAAGACAAATACAACGAGTATATTCTCACTTCACTCCGAACTATGTGGGGAATCAATATGCGACGTGTTAACGGGACCGCTTGGAAGCACCCGCCCCAGGCGCCCCGCCGGCGGTTTCCCGGCCCCCGCGGGGCGGTCCCCCCCCCCCCCCCCCCCCCCCCCCCCACGCTGCCCGCGCCGGTCCCCCGGGGCCCCGCCGCGGGCGCGCCCGCGGCGGGGCGCCCCCCCGGCCGCCGCCCCAGGCCCCGGCGGGCCGCCCCGGCGCGCCAACACGGACACCACGCGCCCGCGGAACGCCGCCAAGCCGGCGGCAGGCCGCGGCCCCGCGCGCCCGCCCCCCGCAGCCCCGGCGCCCCCGCGACCCGCAATTTCGCCGCAATGGATTCCCCTTCCCATCCCCGAAACCGGCAACCCGGAATTTCAGCCCGAACAACGCCTCCGAACATCCGGCGGGGGGGCTTTATTATAAATGAAACGCACAACCGACCAAAGCATAGCCCGGTCCACGCCTTCGCCCGGGCCGCGTTCTGGGGGCCTCTCCGGCCGCGGCAAATTTTGCCGACATGCGGGCCCGCCCCGCCCCCGTCGCCGCCGTGCCCGTATCCGCGGGGAATTGCCCGGCGCGGCACGACCGAAAACGGCCGCCCCTCGGCGCCTGTCTTGTGTAAACGGCAAGCAATGGGGTTTACCGAATCCGTTTTCAGCTTCAACAACTATTTCATTCCAAAATCCTGAACAGAAAAAATGTACAATTTCGATTTACGATATTCAGGGAAGAGTGGTGCGGGAGGTGAAGGGAATTTCTTCGAATAAAGTCGTTCTCGAAAAAGGCAATCTCCATGGCGGAATCTATTTCTATCGCATCAATTCCGAAAGTGGAATGATGGGAAATGGGAAGATGACAATTGAGTAATTTTTGTTTCCCGCAGATAGCGCAGAAAATAGCGCAGAAATCGCAGAAGATGTTTGGTGTTATTTTTCACCATCCGCCACAGCGGGGCAGACAAGAATACGATTACCGCAAGATTCACAATAAATTTCCGCGTCTTTCTGCGCTTTTCTGCCGCCATCTCTGCGGGAAACAACTCACACCTATAAACTACCCGAAAAAAAGAAAGGCTACAGAATTACTCCCGTAGCTTTTGTCTTTTGACTTTTAGCTTTTAACTTTTATTCAAAGGCGTTGAAACCTGTGACATCCATCCCGGTAATCAACAAGTGAATATCATGCGTTCCCTCATAAGTAATTACCGACTCGAGATTCATCATGTGACGCATAATCGGATACTCGCCGGTAATTCCCATACCACCGTGAATCTGTCGTGCTTCACGAGCGATTTGTAACGCCATGTTTACGTTGTTACGTTTTGCCATGGAGATTTGTGCAGGCGTAGCGCGGTTTTCATTTTTCAAAACTCCTAAACGCCATGTGAGCAATTGTGCTTTCGTGATCTCAGTGATCATCTCAGCTAATTTCTTTTGCGTTAACTGGAAGCCTCCGATTGGTTTGCCGAACTGAATACGCTCTTGCGAATAACGCAAAGCTGAATCGTAACAATCTAAAGCGGCACCGATCGCTCCCCATGCTATACCGTAGCGTGCAGAGTTGAGGCAACCCAGAGGTCCTTTCAAACCTTTTACATTCGGGAAAATATTTTCTTTCGGAACTTTTACGTTATCGAATACTAATTCACCGGTAGCACTCGCGCGCAACGACCATTTACCATGAGTTTCCGGAGTTGTGAAGCCCGGCATTCCGCGCTCTACAACCATTCCGCGAACAACACCTTGCTCGTCTTTTGCCCAAACAACGGCGATGTCGGCAAACGGTGCATTACTGATCCACATCTTTGCGCCATTCAATAAGAAATGATCGCCTTTGTCTTTGATGTTTGTGATCATTCCGCCCGGATTGGAACCGTGATCCGGTTCTGTTAATCCGAAGCAGCCCATCATTTCACCGGCTGCTAATTTTGGTAAGTATTTTTTGCGTTGCTCTTCGCTACCGTATGTGTAAATCGGATACATCACGAGAGAACTCTGAACAGATGCTGTCGAACGTAAACCTGAATCGCCACGCTCTAATTCCTGCATGATGATGCCGTAAGAAATCTGATCCATTCCACCGCCACCATATTCTGCAGGAATGTACGGACCAAATGCACCGATTTCGGCAAGGCCTTTAATCCATTGTTTCGGGAAGTTTGTCGTTTGACAAGCTTCTTCAACAATCGGACTTACTTCACGCTTCACCCATTCGCGCACACTGCTGCGGATGAGACGATGCTCTTCAGTCAATAATTCTTCTGCTAAATAGTAATCGTGAAATTGGAAACGGTCTTTTGCCATGGTTTGATTTCTTAAGAACGGGTTTTAATCCGCGGGCGCAAATTTAGCAGTTTAAGACGAATAAACCCTGTTCCCGACGAGAATTCTTCTTATTTTGCAAGCATGCAGCACTTGTATAACTATCTTTTTATCAGGCCGTTCGTGAAGTTTGGACTGATTTTGATACTGCTTTTTTTCTTTCTCTACGCCGGACTGATTCCCGCCTGGAGGAGCGTAAACAGCGACTTCCCGAATTATTACACTTCGTCCCGAATGCTCAAAGAGCGAGCTGATCTGTCGCAATTGTACAATAACGAGCGCTTCAACGAACAGATTCACGCCTACGGAATCGATCAACAAGGAAAGTTTGCACCATTTCCACCACCAACGGCATTCGTGATGTTGCCGCTTAGTGGCTTCGATCCGCTTACGGCGAAACGCATCTGGACTGGCGTGAATTTGCTCTTATTGGCATTCAGCATTTTTCTCTTTCGGAAAATTTCGGATTTGTCGTTGTCGAGTTCACTCTTGTTTTTTCTCGCAAGCGGAATGGCGCTCGTCAATAATTTTTATCTCGGACAAATTTATTTGCTCATCTTAATCGGAATGCAATTGGCTTGGTTGCTTTCGAAACGATCGGCGATCATTGCCGGACTAATTACATCTGCAGGAATGTCGTTGAAATATTTTCCGTTCGTTATTCTTCCTTCATGGATTTTAGAGAAGAATAAAAAAGCATTGCTGTGGACGTTTATTGGAATTGCATTGATCAGCCTTGCATCGTTTGCTTTCATAGGACAACAAGCCTGCACCGATTTTGTTTCATCGGTTTTAGGAAAGCATCTCAACAGTCATCTCGATGGACAATCGCCCTATGCAGCAGCCTTTCAATCGTGGGATGCGTTTCTGATGAATGTGTTTGTGAAGGATGCTACTTTTAATCCTTCACCACTGATCGATTCGCCCGCCATGTTTTTGATCGCGAAGATTGCAGTAATTATCTTCTTTGTTGTAATGACGGTGAGAACATTGTTGCTTCTGAAAAACCATCCACATCGTTCGGAGTACTCACTAATTTTATTTTCGTTTTTGATTGCAGTGTTGAGTCCTGCTTCGGCTTCGTATCATTTCTTGTTATTGCTGATGCCGATCGCTTTGCTTTTGAAAATTCATTCGGAGGTGAGGGTGGTGGTGATTACTTTTTTCTTTGTTTTATTTTGTGGTTTTTGTGGAGTAATGGTGAATAGATTGCCGGGTCATAATTTGGTTTTGGATTTTTGGAGGTTGTGGGGGATGAGTGGGTACTTTTTGTATTTGAGTTTTTGTTTCCCGCAGATAGCGCAGAAATAGCGCAGAAATTCGCAGAAGATCTAAGTGGTCCTATTGTGAGCTCAGTGATCTTAGTGTTAAAAAACCCTCCGGCGATTAAGCCGAACACGCCTTCAACCCTCCGTTACAAAAGCCATTTTCCCCAATACCCGCTCGAAATCCGTTCCCGGCAACGGATCCGGAAGTGCCGATAGCCCGAAAAAGAAGGATTTTGGCCGCTTGGACTTTCCCGTTCAGGGCCCATTTTTACCGTTTCAGCGAAGATATTTAGGATTTCAGATGAAAAAGGCCGTGATTTCGGATATGCTTTTAAATCAGGAGATCTTTTCAATGGAACAAATTATTCGTCGCCAAAAACTAAACTCGCCTATCCGTAGTATTGAGAAAAAGATACTTCATACGTTTTACCGTCCGATCGTTTCCTGGTACACAGGACGCGAAACGACTTACAAATACCAAAACATCAACGCCCGTGTTTTGCCGGGGATTTTTCACCCTCGGTTTTTCTATAGCACTCGTTTTCTTCTCGACTTCCTCGAATTTGTGAACTTCTCCAAAAAGAAAGTGCTCGAACTCGGTGCCGGCTCCGGACTTATCTCCGTATTTGCTGCCGTTGAAGGTGCGCAGGTGACGGCAACCGATATTAATCCACTCGCTTTACAGAATATCGCTCTCAATGTAAAAGCTCATGCAGCTCAGCTTGAAGCTTCCGGTGGCTCTGTTCTTATTCAGCCTTCCGATGTTTTTAATCAATTGCCTCTTCAAAAATTCGACATCATTTTAGTCAATCCTCCTATCTACAAAGGAGAACCGAAAAACGACAAACAACGTTCATGGTATTCAGGTGAAAGTTTCGAGTTTTTTCAGAAGCTCTTTAAAGATTGTGGCGAATACATGAACGAACTGTCCGATATGTTCGTTATCCTCTCCGACGATTGCGACTTAAAGAGCATCAACGCTATTGCCCTCGAAAATAAATGGAGAATGCAAGCAGTTTCTTCGAAGAATTTTTTGGCGGAGAATCTGTATATTTTCAAAATTGTAAGTAGTAAGTAGTAAGTAGTAAGTAGCAAGTTGACCTATTGTTGGTTAGTGTTAAGATTTCAGTTATAAGTTGACTTATAGTTTTGGTATTGTGCTTACTGCTTTTGCCCGACACTTTATTTTTCGTTAATTGATCGTAAAAGGCGCAGAAAAACAGATTCATTTCAGTAACTTTGTAATACACGCTTATCTGGTATTCCGTAGTTGAAGTATTATTTGTTTCTCCCAAATTCAATCGACTTACGACAAGCCAACAATAGGTCAACTTACTACTTACTACTTACAACTTACCAACCTCAGCCCAGATGCTGCCTATACCCCTAAAGGAGGACTCTACGAACGTATCATCGTCCATCATACGGATCCTGCTTTATTTTGATATTTTCAATCATCCGCTGAAGAGGGAAGAAATTTTCGCTATGCTCAGCTTGCCGGATGCTTGTGCAGAAGCTTTTAATGGTGAGTTGAAATTACTGGTGGCGGAAAATATTGTAACGGATTTAAACGGATACTATACGATTTACTCAAGCGACGATTGCGTGCGTAAACGTATTGATGGTGAATTAAGAGCAGTAAAGATGTTTAAGAAGTCGAAGAGATTTAGTTCGCTCATTGCTGCTTTTCCTTTTGTTCGTACAGTGTGCATTTCGGGGTCGCTTTCCAAGAATGTAATGGACAAAGAAGCGGATGTCGATTATTTTATCATTACCGCTAAAAATCGGGTATGGGTAACACGAATGTTGCTCATTCTTTTCAAGAAAATATTTCTGCTGAATTCGAAAAAGTACTTCTGTGTTAATTATTTTATCGCCGAAGATGCACTCGATATTCGCGAAAAAAATATTTATACGGCAACAGAAATTGCCACACTCATGCCGGTATTCAATTACGAAGGGTACGCGGAATTTATGGAGAAGAATAACTGGTATCGTTCTTTCTATCCGAATTACCCTCTACGATCAGATGAGCGTAAAGTTAACGGCATGCTTCAGGGCGTAAAACGTATGAGCGAAAAATTGCTGAGCGGAAAAGTCGGAGAGAAAGTCGACGATCTGTTTTTCAGAATTACTCTTCGTCACTGGAAAAAGAAATTCAAGAATTTTGATGAGCAGTCTTTCGATCTTCGTCTTCGCTCTCTCAAAACAGAGTCGAAACATCATCCTCGCGGCTTTCAGGAAAAAGTACTCGCTCGCTTCGATGAACAAATTCGTCGTTTCGAAGACGAACACCGAATGGAGATTTGTGCATGAAGAAGGTTCTCCTAACACATAGCTATTTTTTAAGATTCGATCCGAAGCAGTGGAAAATGCAACAGGCATATCCTCCGCTCGGAACGCTATACGCTGCGGCAAAACTTCGCGAACAAGGCTATGAAGTGAAAGTCTTCGACCCGATGTTCGAAAAATCGCCGGAGGCAATTTTGCCGGTGATGGATTCTTTCGAACCGAATATTCTCGTCATCTACGACGATGGTTTCAACTATCTCACGAAGATGTGTCTGACGAATATGCGCGACGCTGCATTCAAAATGATTTCGTATGCGAATTTGCATAAAGTAGTTTCCATTGTCAGTAGCAGCGATTCAACCGATCATACTCAGGATTATCTCGATCACGGAGCGAATTTTATTATTCGCGGCGAAGGAGAAATTACGTTAAGCGAATTAATTCGAAATCTGGATACAGACGAAATTGAATACAACAAAATTCCCGGTATTGCATTTTGGGAGAATGGCCAAACAGTGATCACTCTAAAGCGCGAAGTACTTCGCGATCTCGATACTCTGCCACCACCGGCTTGGGATTTGATTTCGATGAATGAATATTCGGAGCGATGGAAAAAATCGTCGGGATATTTTTCGCTCAATATCAGCACAACTCGTGGTTGCCCGTTTCACTGCAATTGGTGTGCGAAACCGATTTACGGAAATCGTTATAACGTTCATTCACCGGCATACGTCGTTCAAGAAATCAAAAAGCTCATTGATCAATACAATGTTCATCACTTCTGGATGACGGATGATATTTTCGGACTAAAGCCGGGTTGGGTAAAAGAGTTTGCCGATTTAGTTGAGAAAGAAAAATTATCGATTCGTTTCAAAATTCAATCGCGCGTCGATTTGTTGACGACAGAGAACACGATTCATCACTTAGCGCGCGCCGGATGTGAAATCGTTTGGATGGGTGCAGAAAGCGGCTCGCAGAAAATTCTCGATGCCATGGACAAAGGAACGCGCATCGAACAAATCGTAGAAGCCACGCATTTGCTGAAGAAAAATAATATTCAGCCTGCTTTCTTTTTGCAATTCGGTTATCCGGGCGAAACGCTCGATGATATTCGTTCAACATTGAAAATGGTAGAAGACCTTGAGCCGGGCGATATTGGAATTTCTGTTTCTTATCCTTTGCCGGGAACTGTTTTTTATGAAAGAGTAAAAAGCGAACTCGGCACGAAAACAAACTGGACAGATTCAGACGAGTTAGCAATGATGTTCAAGAGTCCGTTTCCCGGTGAATTTTATAAAAATCTTCAGCGCTATGTTCATCGTTCGTTTCGTGCACGACAAGGCAAAGCGATTCTCAAAGACTTTGTTAAACATCCCGGCAAAGCATCGCTTAGCGATTTGAAGAGAGGGTTTGCTCTGCCATATCATTTAGCGGGAAAAGCATTTAATTATTCGCAGCTGAAAAAATTTGTGAGGGAAGGCGAGGTGCTATGATACAGGAAAATGTAGCCACGGCTTTTTCGAAACAAAGCACTCAATTCGATCAGATCGAAGAAGAAAATGAGATTCTGAAGTACATGCGCGAACGAATTCATCGTCGTGCGCTCAAACATTTGAAGAAAGGAGATTATCTCCTCGAACTAAATTGCGGAACCGGAATCGATGCCACATTTTTTGCCATGAATGGAATTCGCGTGAAAGCAACCGATGTGGCGAGCGGAATGATTGAACAGACAAAGAAGAAAACTGAGAAATTCAATTTGCAGAATATGATTTCTGCAGAGCAATGTTCGTATACAGAACTCAACAAATTTAATGAAGGACCTTTCGATGCCGTCTTCTCCGATTTCGGCGGACTGAATTGCGTTTCTGATCTCAGCGAAGTGGTAACAGGAATTAAATCGAAGCTGAAGAAAGGAGGGAAGGTAATTCTCGTTATCATGCCTCCCGTTTGTCCCTGGGAAATATCTCTCGCCTTGAAAGGTAATTTTAAAACAGCCTTTCGTCGTCTCAAAAAATCCGGCGCCGAAAGTCATGTCGAAGGCGAACATTTTACTTCATGGTATTTCACACCTTCGCAAGTCGCCAAAGCATTTGGCCCTGAATTCAAAATCGAAGCTCTCGAAGGACTTGGCTCACTCGTTCCGCCACCTTATCTGGAAAATTTCCCCAAAAAATTCCCCCGCCTCTTCAAAGCACTCGGAAAGATGGAAGAAAAAGTAAGCACCCTCAGTCCGTTCAATCGGTGGTGTGATCACTTTATCATTGTTTTCAACTCTGCGATTTAAATTGTTCAAGGTTCAAAGTTCAAGGTTCAAAGTGACTGTGTACGCAACCGTTTCTCCTGAAGTAGGTCATGTATTAGTCAAAATTGTTTCAACCAATCTCGCACTCACCTTGAACCTTGAACCTGGAACATTGAACTTTGAACTTTGAACCTTGAACTTTGAACCTTGAACCCTGAACCTCGAACCTTGAACTTTGAACTTTGAACCTTGAACCCTGAACCGTTCCAAAAACAACCACCGGAAAAAATTTCGTTCCTTTACGAACACGATTTCAGTTTTCTCGTATCAAGCCAACGTGGGTCGAAGCATCAAAATAGAAGAGGAGGAACTTATCCGATTACTTGCCGCTAGAGAAAAGCAGGGGATGGAGATTCTCTATGACAATTACTCATCGGCCTTATTTGGTGTGATACATCGGATTGTTGGAAAGGAAGATACGGCGGAAGAGCTTTTACAGGAGGCTTTCCTAAAAATCTGGAACAATTTCGCACAATACGATGCAGTAAAAGTCGTTTATTTACCTGGATGGTCAATCTCGGCCGGAATTTGGCGATTGAAAAAGTCGTTCTAAGGACTTTATCAATCAGTCGAAATTCCAAACAGTTGATAATGGATCATTTATACCTGATCCGAAGCTTGCTTATGATCCCGGAGCTGACAGGAATACGCGAAATTGTTCGAAAACTCGAACCCGAATACCGGCAAATCATCGATTTACTCTTCTTCGAAGGGTATTCGCAATCGGAAGTAGCCGAAAAACTCAGCATACCTTTGGGAACCGTCAAAACCCGATCGCGTGCCGCCATTACAAGGCTCAGAAATTTCTTTGACGCAAAACAGGTCTGAATATGCCATTCCGAAATGTAAAAAATAGAAAAAATGGTATATCCTGCAGGGATCTTGATTCTACTAATTCGAAAAGACAAATCAACGAGTAATAAATGGATGTGAATGAATACATAGGCTCCGGAATCGTGGAGATGTATGTGATGGGTGCTCTCTCAGCAGCTGAAGTAGCTGACGTGGAGCAAAAGGCCATGTTATATCCGGAAATTCGTCAGGAAATTGCTCGCGTTCAACACACTCTCGATAATTACGCCGACGCACATTCGAAGAACCCTCGCCCGCAGGTCAGAGAAAAAATCATGGCAGCTCTTGAGACGAAAGAAAAGCCTTCACCCAAAATGAAGGTGGTTCACAACGATCCGGAAAAAAATTACCTGACATACAAATATCTCATCGCTGCCAGTCTTGCGGCTCTTGTTGTCAGCACCTTTGCTTCCTGGTTTTTCTACTCGCGATGGAATGAAGCAGAAGATCGTTACTCATCTGTTTTGAAAGACAAAAACCAGTTGGCTCAGAATTATAATCTGGTTAAAAATGAATTCGACAGGAATCTAAGCGACTTAATCGTCATTCGCGATCCGAATGCTCGCGTTGTTGCTCTTTCGGCTACCGATACTACAAAGCACTTCCAGGCGCGTGTCTATTGGAATCCTTATTCTCGTCAGTCATATATAGATATTCTTGCATTACCCGAACCTGCCACTGGTCAGCAATACCAGCTTTGGGCTTTGTTTAAAGGCCAACCTGTTGATGCCGGTGTTTTTGAATTAGGTGTTGAAGGAGTGCAACGCATGAAGGACATCATCAGCGCCGATGCCTGGGCTGTAACTTTGGAGCCTCGCGGAGGTAGTCCTGTTCCTACGATGGATCAGATGTATTTGCTTTCAAAAAGCTAAAAAATCCACATTCCCATTTTATTTTCATTTTTAAAAACCACTTGCGCTTTTTTCCCCGTAGGTGTTTGAAAGATCTATTTCCGGCGTCTTACTCTTTTTCATTCGATACCATTCCAATTCTTTTTAGAAAGAAGTTTGGTATTTCCCCGCTAGCGTCTATTCCCGACTCTTTCGGATTTTAATTCTAACTAGTAAAAACACACTTAATCCATTTCATCATGACAACGTCAACCAAACGAAGAATTTCGTGGGTGTCTGCCTTGTTCGTCTGCCTGTTTGCCGGCATTTTAATTGCCACTCACTCAGAAAAACTGACAGCATCGAGTCACCGCGAAGCCCCGCTTATCAGCAATGATCCTGTGGCCGACAATACCGATTTGTATGCCTTTCGCGATCCGCAAGACAGTAATAAAATTACGATCATCGCCAATTACGTTCCCGCCGAGCTCCCTCAAGGCGGGCCGAATTATTTTTCTTTCGGAGAAAATGTGCGATATGAAATTCACGTCAAAAACGACGGAACAACGCCGGGCGATGATATAACTTATCGCTTTACGTTTTCAAAAGTGAATGAGGATCCGACAACTTTCTTCAACATTCGTCTCGGACAACAAAATCTGAAAACGACGTATATCGCGGAGAAGAGTATGCACGGTGGACCATTCACGACAATCGTAACAAATGGAATTGTGCCGCCACCGAATATCGGACCTCGTTCGATCAGTTCTCCGGTAGGACTCAATTCTCCTGATTACGAAACTCTCTTTACCAATGCAATTACAACGGCTACAACAGGTGAGCAGGTTTACTGCGGTCCGGCCGATGATCCATTCTTTGTTGATCTTGGTGGAATCTTTGACCTCGGACAAACTCGCGCCGGTGGTTCAGGTGCCGATGCTCCGAAAGACGGATTGAAATGTAAAAACGTTCATGTTATCGCTCTTAAAATTGACATCAGCGATCTACAGAAGGATAATAAATCCGTGGGCCAGGCGAGTTCCATCCTGGATCCGGATTTCGTGATCGGTGTGTGGGCATCTGCGAGTCGCCCTGCACTGAGAACGCTGAATGGTGATGGTACTGAAACACACAGCGGAAGCTGGGTGCAAGTTTCCCGTCTCGGAATGCCGCTCACTAACGAGGCCGTTATTCCAATCGGGATGAAAGATTTCTGGAATTCACTTACTCCGTATCAAGACAGCACATACTTCGACGATTATTTCTGTAATCCTGAATTAGGATTGTATATGGATGATAGTTTATTCGGCGGTGCTGTGCCGGCTCTTTCTGCTTTAAGAATTCAACGTGCATCTCCAACGGTTTTAGGTAATGTCGACTTTGGGAATAATCACGATGGTCTGTATGTATTGTACGGACATCCGGCAACGGCTGGAACAGCACTCGATACAAACATCTTTGGTAAATATTTGCTGCGTCCGAATCGTCCTCGCTCTGTCGATTTACTCCCGATCTTCTATACAGGTGTTCCGAACTTAGCGCCTTATCAATTAGCAACCGGTAAAACACCGGGTAATCCTTTATCGGCAGGAAAACCATTCATCAATAACTTCCTTCCGACTTTCGGCGATATGTTGCGATTGAATATGGCTGTTCCCGTTACTGCACGTAACTCTCCTGATTTCTCATCTTTAGGAATTATTCAGGCCGCTGTTCTTGGATTAACAGATCCGCGTTTTAATTCGAGTACAACGTTGGAAAATATTCCAAACATGGATGGCTTCCCGAATGGTCGTCGTTTGGAAGACGATGTTACTCGTATCGAATTACAAGCTGTGAGTGGCGCTGCTCTTGCCGCCGTTGGTTTATGGTACGACGATTATACAATTGGTAATAGTCCGCTTACTCCAAAATTACTAGGCGTTCTCGGTTACACTACCGGTGTAGAATCAAATGACACATCTTTCCGTTCTACATTCCCTTATGTTCAATTGCCATGGAGTGGTTATGGTTTGTGTACAGCTGGATTTGTTCTCACTGCTATCAATCCGGGTAGCTCTATGAATGTCGGCGCTCCGCAATTGCTCATGGAGACTTATCCGAATCCGACTTCCGAAGTGATCAATATTCGCTATCGTGTAACATCGCGTACACGAGTAACGGTTAACGTTTATGATCAAATGGGAAAAATCGTTGATCAGCCAATTCGTAATGAAATGAAAGATGTGAATACGTATGAAATAAAATGGCAGGCACATGCCGCCGGTGTATACTATGTCACTCTTCAAAATAATGGTGAAACAGTACAATCTCTCAAGGTTTCTGTGGTTAATTAAATATGGTTTCACTAAAGGCCGGACGGAATTTTGTTCGGCCTTTTTTTAACTTCTTTATCAATGAAAAAAAACTACACATACACTATTTTGTTTTCTGTATTTATTTTATTTTCTCTGGCGATTTTATTTTTTCGCAAAGGAGAAAATGTAAGTTATGGAATTCAGCTCCGTCAAGGTCCTTCTGCAACAGGGAAAGAGTGGGTGGACGCAAAAACAGCAATGGGAAATTTAATCGAAGTAATTCGTAATAACCCGGAAAATACAAAGGCGAAAAAAGAATTAGGATTTGCTTACATACAAGAATCGCGAAATTCGGGTAATCATAGTTATTATGATGCACTTGCTCTTGCTTTGTTTGATGAAGTTCTCAAAAAGGAAAGTGATAATTACGAAGCAATGATCGGTAAAGCAACCGTCCTTCTTTCGCAACATCATTTTGCCGATGCTATTCCGGTGGCCAACGATGCCTTGCGAATTAATCCATACAGCTCTGCCGTATACGGAATTCTTACCGATGCCTATCTTGAAAACGGCGACTATAAGACTGCTATTGAAATGGCTGATCACATGTCGGCACTTCGTCCGGATATGCGTTCTTACTCACGTGTATCTTATTTGCGAGAAATTCATGGTGATTACTCCGGAGCCATTCATGCTATGAAGTTAGCTGTCGATGCGGGTTATCCGGGCATGGAGCAAACAGAATGGAGCAGAGTGCAACTCGGGAAATTGTATGAGAATACGGGAAATCTTTTGGCTGCCTCTGAATTATACAACGAAGCCTTGTATTTCAGAAATGCGTATGATCCTGCTTACGCCGGACTTGCCCGCATAGAGAAAGCAAAAGGGAATTACGTTGAAGCTATCGACTATTTGAAGAAAGCAATCAGCATTCGTTCCGACTTTTCATACCAAATGGAGCTGACAGATATTTACCGAATTAGTAATGAACCTGTGCTTGCTTCTCAATCAGCACACAAAGCTGTTGAACTTTTAGCCGGAGTTTCGGGTAACGAAACCAATGCAGTACACGGGCATTATGCCGACCGTGAACTGGCGCTTGCCTATCTTGATGCCTATGACTACAACATGGCTCTTAAGCATGCCCTCATCGAATATAATCGTCGTCCTAATAATATTGATGTAAATCAAACTTTAGCATGGGTCAATTTTAAATTAGGCAGATATAAAGAAGCTGAGAAATATTGTACAATTGCTTTGAAGACGGGATCAAAAAATCCAACACTCAATTTTCAGGCGGGCTTGATCTTTGAAAAAGTAGGCGACATACAGAAAGGAAAAATGTATGTGAATAAAGCCATCAAGACCAGTCCGTATATCGATCCGCTTTTGCAATGGGAAGATGTTACTTTCTTTGCCCTCCGCTAGTATCCACAAGTAATTTTGCATGCCAAAATTGTATCTTTAACCGGATGAAAAATCATAATAAGTACTTTTTCTTCATTTTTCTACTATGCCTTCCGGGCTTCTCGTTTGGGCATTCGATGGCTTATGATTTTTCTAAAATGTCGACCACTGATGTTTTTTGGGAATATTTCAAATTAGGAGTTACGCATATAGTCCCTCTGGGGTATGATCACATTTTATTCGTTATCGGACTCTTTCTGCTGAACCCGAAAATTAAAAGTGTACTCAAGCAAATTACTGCTTTTACAATCGCTCATAGTATAACACTTGCTTTGGCAATGACGGGTAAATCCACCCGAGTTCAAGTATCATAGAACCTTTCATTGCTCTGTCTATCGTCTTTGTCGGTATCGAAAATCTCGTCACTACCGAAATCCGCTGGTGGCGCCTGGTCGTTGTTTTCTCTTCGGACTTGTTCACGGTTGCGGCTTTGCCGGCGTGCTCTCGGAAATTGGACTGCCGGAAAATACTTTCGTTCCGGCTTTGATCAGCTTCAATCTTGGAGTGGAAATCGGTCAGACGATAGTGATTCTTGCATCTATTTTAATTTTTCAAAGCTGGAAATCCCGCGAGCCCTGGTATCGGAATCGCATCACTATTCCAGTTTCGGCTGCTATTTCAGCTTTGGCATTTTACTGGACGATTGAACGGATTCTTGCCTGAGAATACGTAGGAAAGCTGAACAAAATGAAATATATTTGTTGAACAGCTATGAAGATTCCTGTCCTCTGCATTTTTGTCATCATACTTTTTTCCTGCTCAAAGGATAAGGTAACGGAAGCACTGCCCAAACCGGTAGCTTGCGACAGCGCGAGATTTACTTTCGATCAGGATATACTTCCTATTCTCAACGCCAATTGCAATTTTCACGATTGTCATGCAACGGCCGGACAAGGAGCGTATGACTTCACGAAGTACGAAGTAATTGCCGATCGTGTCAGAGCCGGCGTAGTTGAATATCGGATAGAATTGCCATTGGGCGATCCACAGCATATGCCGATGGGCTATCCGTTAAGTTTGTGCGATTACTACCACTTGAAGTTATGGATCATGCAAGGCTACCCTAAAAATTAATTATGAAAAAACACATTTTCCTTTTCTTCCTGTTTTGCTTTTTTACACTGAACGTCTCTTCTCAAAGCATGTTTTCGGTGAGTAAAGGCGAAGTTTCATTTTACTCGGATGCTCCGATAGAAGATATCGAAGCCCACAACAAGCAGCCGGGAAGCATGATCAACACTTCTACCCGCGAAATTGCTGTCGTTATCCCAATCCGAAATTTCCAATTCGCAAAGCAGTTGATGCAGGAACATTTTAATGAGAAGTATATGGAATCGGAAAAATTCCCGATGGCTTCTTTCAAAGGAATTATTCAGCAGGAAATCGATTTCACACGCGATTCAACATATGATGTCACTGCCAAAGGAACAATCACTATTCATGGCGTGGAAAAAGAAGTTGTTCTCACCGGTAAATTGAAAGTGACGGCCGGTGAACTTACGCTTGATTCAAAATTTAAAGTAGCACTCAAAGATTACAATATCTCAGTGCCAAAATTATTGTTCGAAAATATTGCTGAAGTAATCGATGTAACTATTTCTCTTACTTATCAGCCTTATCATAAAAAGTAAAATTGCCGATGAAAAAACATGTACTCTTCAGTATTCTCTTTGCCGTATTCGCCTTTCCGGCTTTCGCTCAGGATGACTTACTCAAGATGCTGGAAAGTAACGAGAAGAAACAGCATTTGCCGGTGATTGCCATGTTCAAAGGGCATAAACTAATTAATATACACACAAACGAAACGGTAAGTAAACACAATCTCGATGTTCGCATCACTCACCTTTTGGAAATATGGGGACAGAGAGTGGAGGCGGAGTGCATAATTTATACGGTGTCGATCAGAGTGCCGATATCCGAATCGGTTTTCACTACGGCGTCACCAACAAACTTATGGTAGGAATTGCTCGGATGAAACGAAATGAAAATCTGGAAGCTCTCGTTAAATACAATATCATTCATCAAACAACAGACAATCATTTTCCGTTAGCGATCTCTTTTATTCGAATGTTACATACTCCATTCGCGAACATCCGGAGATTACCAGCAGTACTTACCGATATGTCTATTGTTCTCAACTTATTTTTGGCAGAAAATTCAGTCAGCGTTTTTCTCTCGTATTAATTCCAACTTTCGTCCACCGAAACTTTGTAGCCGGCGATGATGAAAACAATACGTTTAGTTTGTCCGGAGGTTTTCGCTTCAAATTCACTCCAAGTGCTTCCGTGATATTCGATTACTCACATACGCTTGGTCGCTACAATCTGCTCATCCCGCATTACGACATCCTCGGCGCCGGCATCGAAATCGAAACCGGAGGCCACGTCTTTACCGTCATGTTCACCAATGCCATCGGCATCTCCGAAAGCGACTATCTGGTCAACTCACTCGACACCTGGAAAAAAGGTGGGATCAAGTTGAGTTTTAATATTTCGAGGATGTTTGCGTTGGTGAAGGAGAGTAATTAGGGTTTTAGTAAGTTGTAAGTTGTAAGTAGTAAGTAGTAAGTTGACTATCGATTGGTAAGCCTGAAGAGTTAGGGTGGGCGGTAACTTTCTGCCATTATCGTAATATCTATTTTACGAATAGTTGGCAGTTCCCTTCAATTATTGGTCAACTTACAACTTACTACTTACTACTTACTACTTACAAAACCGAACTTTTCATTCCGCCAAACGTATCCCACACTACCTTTACGCCTCAATGAACGCTACGGATTCTGTTTACATCTTCGGAGATACCACCGGATTGGCTATTGCTGATCCGGGATTTGCCTGGTTACCGAAGGATTCGGCCATTTTGAAGGGAAAGGTCGACGTGAAGGATCATCTTCATGGTTACTGGAAAACGGAGGCATTGCCGGAATCGCTCAAGAAGGAAATTTTGCCAAATGAGCTATACACCGATATCTACGGCGGCCATTTGCTCCATCCCTCGAATCATGAAGCGAAGCTGCTGAATCGGTTTTCACCCGATTGGCTTTTCCCAATCATTCTCCTGGTACTCGCCATCTATGCGGCTCTTCGAATTTTTTACTCGAAGTATTTCTCCCAGATGATCATGGCTTTCATCAATAACAATCTTACTAATCAGATCGTTCGCGACGAAAATCTGTTGCTCCAAAGAGCATCGATTTATCTGAGCGTCGTTTTCAATCTGATCGCTGCCATGTTTCTCTATCTTATCAGCATCCGATTGGGATGGGAATTGGGCGGACTGGCGGAAGGGTGGAAGCGCTTTTTATTCCTGGCCGGACTCGTTTCTGCCATCTATGCGCTCAAATTTCTTGTTTTAAAAATTGCAGGATGGCTGTTTGACTCGGAAAGAGAAATGTCGGTGTACATATTTAATATATTTCTGATCAATAATGTACTGGGCATGGCCTTGCTGCCGTTCGTTTGTTTGATGGCCTATAATCAGGCACTTGGAATCAATTTTCTCATAATTTTATGCGTAGTTCTGGCCGGATTGGCCTTTTTATACCGTCTTTTCAGGGGTCTCACCGTCGGACTGAGTGCGGCTTCCTTCTCTCCGCTCTATTTATTTTTATATCTTTGCACCCTTGAAATTGCGCCCTTGATGGTCGTGTGGAGGATTATCGCCGCATAACCACCTGTGCACCCCCGATATCTGTTAACAAACCCTTGCATGAGTTTGAAAGTTAAAAGTATCCTGGTTACACAGCCAAAGCCTGAAACTGACAAGTCACCGTATTACGATCTATCCAAAAAGTTTAGCGTTAAAATCGACTTCCGTCCGTTCATTCACGTTGAACCGATTACCGCTAAGGATTTTCGGAAAGACCGTGTAAACATCGCCGAGCATACAGCCGTTATCCTAACGAGCCGTAATGCTGCGGACAATTTTTTTCGGATTTGCAATGAAATGCGCATCACGGTTCCTGAAACCATGAAGTATTTCTGTATCTCCGAATCTACGGCGTACTATCTCCAGAAATTTGTTGTTTACCGTAAACGTAAAATCTTCTTCGGAAAGCAGACGATCATCGATCTTATGGATCTGATCAAAAAGCATAAGAAGGAGAAATTCCTCGTGCCTTGTACCGATATCCACAAGCAGGAAATTTTCGAAACGCTCGACTCGCATTCGATCGATTATACTAAAGCCGTTATCTATAAAACCGTGGCCAGCGATCTTTCTGATCTCGCCAATGTGAATTATGACGTGCTCGTTTTCTTTAGCCCTTCAGGAATCACTTCTTTGTTCAAAAACTTCCCGAAGTTCAAGCAGAATAATACGCGAATCGCTGCATTCGGACCTACAACCGCTCAGGCTGTACTCGATGCAGGATTGAAACTTGATATTCAGGCTCCCGTTCCTGCTGCTCCGTCGATGACGATGGCACTCGAACAATATATCAAGAAAGCCAATAAATAACAGCCATGGAAGCTGCATCGCCCCGCCGTCAGACTTTTCGTAAGCTGGAACGGCTGGCCAGCCGCAAAGCTATGGGTGATCTGATCGAAAACGGCCGGGTCATTCAAGAACCTCCTTTTCGCTTAACATGGCTGAAAATGGATTTGCCCACAACTTTTCCTATTCAAATTGCGTTCAGCGTACCGAAGCGTAATTTCAAAAACGCCTCCGACAGAAACCGGAATAAACGAATCATGCGCGAAATTTATCGGAAAAATAAAGCCGGTATTTATGCGTTAATCGATAAGCCGGATTTGCGCACTGCTATCTTGCTCCATTACTCAGGAAAACAAATGCTCACGTACCCGCTGGCTGAAGAAAAAATCAAACTAATATTGCAACGGTTTGCTAAAGATATTCTACAAAATTCTAAGTAAGATTTTCATAGGGCTTATCCGCTTTTATCAATTAGCGCTTTCTCCCTTGCTTCGGCCAAGCTGTCGGTTTACTCCTACATGCTCCGAATATGGCCTGCAAGCCATCCGAAAATACGGCCCGTTCAAAGGTGGCTATCTCGCACTCAAAAGAATTTTCCGTTGTCAGCCCTGGGGTGGTCATGGATATGATCCGCTTCCGTAATCCTCTCGCTCCCTCATTCATATGATGAAATATATTCCCCTTCGCTTCAAGATTCCTATTATCATCGCCTGCACTGCACTCGTTTCAGTGATGAGCTATTCATTCGTTGAGGAATATTTCGAAGTTTCTAAAAACCTCGACATCTTCACGACTCTCTTCCGAGAAGTAAATATTCATTACGTCGATCCGGTTGACCCGGGTAAGCTGATGAAAAAGGGAATAGATAATATGCTCCAAACGCTCGATCCGTACACGAATTATATTCCGGAATCGGATATCGAAGATTATCGTTTCATGACGACGGGACAGTATGGGGGAATAGGTGCCGTGGTTCGACAAAAAGACGAGTACATCATGATCGGCGAACCGTACGAGGGATTTCCGGCCGATAAGTCGGGACTCATGGCCGGTGATATCATTCTCGAAATCGATGGCAATTCCACAAAAGGCAAAAAAGTTGACGACGTAAGCCACTTGCTTAAGGGATCTCCAAATACGAAAGTAAAAATCCTCATTCAAAGAATGGGAATTGACAGGCCTGAAGAGAAAGAACTGACGCGCGAAGAAATCAAAGTTAAAAGCGTTCCATACTATGGGATGCTCAACAACGATATCGCTTATATCAAACTCAATAGTTTCACCGAAAGTGCCAGTCGTGAAGTGGGTAATGCACTGCGCGAATTGAAATCGAAAAATTCGGTGAAAGGTTTGGTATTCGACTTGCGCGGAAATCCGGGAGGATTGCTTAATGAGGCAGTCAATATTTCAAATCTATTCGTTTCGAAAGGGCAGGAGATCGTAGAAACCCGCGGACGTCATAAAGACGGCGACCGAACTTATCTGGCTATTAATGATGCCGTCGATACTTTAATTCCTCTCGCAGTATTGGTAAACAGTGGTTCGGCTTCTGCCTCTGAAATTGTCTCCGGATCTCTGCAGGATCTTGACCGTGGTGTCATCATCGGACAACGTACTTTCGGAAAAGGATTGGTTCAAACTACACGTCAGCTCTCTTACAATTCGCAACTCAAAATTACGGTGGCAAAATATTATATCCCGAGCGGCCGATGTATTCAGGCTCTCGATTATACTCACCGAAATGAAGATGGCAGCGTCGGAAAAATTCCCGATTCTCTTGTCTCAACTTTCAAAACCAAAGCTGGACGTAAGGTTATGGATGGCGGAGGAGTTCTTCCTGATGTGACGACTGAGGCACGCAAAATGAGCGCCATCGCATCAAGCCTGGTTTCTAAATACGTCATCTTCGATTTTGCAACTCAGTATCGTCTGGCTCACCCGAATATCGACGCGAAATCATTTAAGCTAAGTGATAGTGAGTTCAATGACTTTCTTGCCTTCATAGGGAATAAGGAATACGATTACACAACTAAGAGCGAAAAAACACTCGAAGACTTGAAGAAAAATTGTGAAGACGAAAAATATTTCGCCGATCTAAAAGGTGAATACGAAGCTCTGAAAGCAAAACTCTCTCACAATAAGCAAGAAGACGTTCAAAAAAACAAAGAAGAAATCGTTAACCTTATCGAAGACGAAATCACTTCCCGATACTTCTACCAATCCGGCCGAATCCGTGAGTCGCTCACGCATGATACCGATGTGGCCAGAGCTTTGGAGGTATTAGGTGATTCGAAAGTTTACAATTCGCTTCTTTCAAATTAGTAAATGCAAAATTTGGAAATCAACAAAGGCCTGTATTAGGACAAACCCTTCATTTGCTAATTTCCACAAGGACCAAAGAATCTAACACCTATGCTCCAGCTTAACGACATACGTAAAAGGAACATCATCTACCTGACCGGACTGACTCTCCTGGTAGCCGGACTTCCTGTGTCGTTATTTCTGACAAGCTTGTCGCAGTTCTTTTTGGTAGGATCGTTTTTGATCGAAGGAAATGTTAAAGAGAAATTCAAACGTTTTGCATCGAACAAGGCACTGGTGCTTTTTACCTGCATCTGGGGTATGCACTTAATCGGAATGGCTTGGACGAGCAATTTTGCGGAGGGACTAAAAGATATTCGGATCAAATTGCCATTGCTTTTGTTGCCACTGATAAGTGGCGGAACGGCTCCGCTGAGAGCAAAAGAATTCCGTATGATCATGACGGTTTTCATCGTTTCGGTTTTCGCCGGAACTGTCTCGGCAATAGCAGTGCTGACCGGAGTCATCCATCGCGACTTCTATGATATCCGCGACATTTTTATCTATCACATTTCTCACATCCGTTTTGCGCTCTTTACCTGTATTGCTATCCTCGTTCTGATTCGAATGAACTTTTTCGAAAGAAGCATCAGCAAAAGTGCCCGCATTCCTGCCAGTTGCTTACAGCTTGGTTCATCGTTTTCCTCTTCATCGTTCAATCAGTCACCGGCATCGTCGTCCTCATCTCCGTTCTCTTTCTTACCCTGGTTTACTACCTGTTTAAAACACCGATCCGCCGAAACCGAATCATTCTCATCGTTTGTATCATCACTATTCCGGTTACTATTCTTGGTCTTTCGGTCCGAATGATCAACGAGTTTTATACAATCAAAAGCTATCCGATCAACACAAATGATAAAACATCGTTAGGAAATGACTATACATTTTTATCAGACGGTCGTTTTGAGAATGGTTATCCGGTGAGTGCTTATATATGCGATTCGGAGCTTCGGGAGTCGTGGAATAAGCGAAGTGTATTGTCGTACGATTCGACCGATAATCGTGGTCAGATGCTGAAATCAACGCTCATTCGTTTCCTCTCCAGTAAAGGGTGGAGGAAAGATGCTGAAGCGGTAAGTAATCTGACCGACGCTGAAGTGAAGTCGATCCAAAACGGAGTTGCTAATGTGAACTTCGAAAAGCTTTCTAGTTTTCGCATGCGACTTTTTCAGATCATCTGGGAGTTCGACAATATGTTTAAAGGCGGAGATCCGAGCGGACATTCCGTTGCCCAACGTTTCGAATTCTGGAAAGCCGCTGCCGGCATTATCGGTCAGCAACCGATATTGGGAGTCGGTACCGGCGATCTAATTCCGGCCTACAAAGAACAGTATGCTGCCATGAACACTAAGCTCGATGACGCACATCGACTCCGTGCTCACAATCAATACCTCTCCATCTGTGTTGCTTTCGGCTTCGTTGGTCTGCTCTTCTTCCTCTTCGCTCTGATTTTTCCTTTCCGCAACTACAAAAAACTTCCCGCACTCTTCGTCCTCTTCATGATCATCTTTTTCATCTCCATGTTCTCCGAAGACACTCTCGAAACCCAACCCGGTGCTACTTTTGCGGGTTTCTTTTTTGCGATCTTTCTTGAAGCCGATTAGTTGATTAGTTGATTAGTTGATTAGTTAATTAGTTGATGGTTCTTACTAATCGCTAGGGCATATTTCAATCTGAAAAGCTAAGCCCTATCAACTTCTATAACCAATGAAACATATCAATCGAAATGAGTAGAGACAATTAACTAATTAACTAATCAACTAATTAGCTAATTGGTAAAGAGTACGATACTTCAAATAACTAGCCCCCGCCGCCAAGCGACAAATAATGAGCCCGTTTACTCCGTCGAGAAAGCCGGCTAATAAAATATAATCTCTGAAAAACTTGAACACAGGCTTGTACCAAAGCTGAAAGGCATTGGCACGACGACCATTTGCATAAGCATTCTTTGCCCACATCGTTGCATACTTTTCTTGCTGCTTGCGATATTCTTCGACCGAATAAAAAGAGTAGTGGAGCAGATCACCCGAAAGCTTTGCGTGTGACTTCGGATCTTTCAATTCGAGTTTCTCGTGCGGATTCTGGTGACTCCATTCGGCACGGCCTTTTTTGAAAAGACGAATTTTACGATCCGGATACCAGCCGCAGTAGTGGATCCATGCTCCGCAAAAACTGGTGAGTCGGTTAAAACTGTAGCCGTCTTTTGTCCAGTTGTTCAGCACTTCAATCATCGATGCTTTCAATTCCGGACTCAGTTCTTCATCGGCATCCAGTGAGAGAATATGCTCGTTCGATGCCTGATCGTTGGCGAAGTTTTTCTGCTGATAGTAACCGTCGAATGGTCTTTCTATAATTCGTGCGCCAAAGTTGCGGCCTATTTCCTGAGTACGGTCTGTTGAACCGGAATCGACAATGAGAATCTCGTCGGCGATATCTTTAATCGATGCCAGACATCGACCCAGATTTCGCTCTTCATTGTAAGTAATGATGACGACTGATAATTTAACCATGGAAGCCTTAAAAATACCGCCTTGCAAGTTAGTAATTATCCGACAAGACCTTTTGGGGGAACGGTTGTTTCTCGTTTCTTTGTTGTCGACATGAATCACTTCTGGATTCAGTAGATTCGTAAATTCAAATCAGATTGGAATACTCAGCTAAGGATTTGCTTCGACTAACTCAACACGGCGATCGTAAGGCACTTGCTCGCGCGATTACCGTTGTCGAAAATGAACTGCCCGGCTACGACTCCCTTCTGACGGCCTTGCCTGCATCACACATTCCGGTTATCGGCTTCACGGGCCCGCCGGGAGCAGGAAAGAGTACTCTCATCTCCGCCTTACTTCGAACTCTTTCAAACGCCGGAAAAAAAATCGGAGTTATTGCCGTCGATCCGACTTCGCCATTCAACTTCGGCTCGCTTCTCGGCGATCGTTTGCGCATGGCGGAACATTTCAACAATCCCCACGTATTCATTCGCTCATTAGCTACTCGAGGTTCGCTCGGTGGATTATCAGAGAAAATTATTGAAGTCACCGACGTCATGCGCTCTGCCGATTTCGATTTTATCTTTATCGAAACCGTTGGCGTCGGACAATCGGAAGTGGAAGTTGCAGGACTGGCCGATACAACGATCGTTGTCGTTGTTCCGGAATCGGGCGACGAGGTACAAGCGTTAAAATCCGGAATCATGGAAATCGCCGACATCTTCGTCGTTAACAAAGCCGATCGCGAAGGCGCCGAAACGCTGGTCAATAATCTCAAAAAGATGATGCACCATCCAAAAACCGAAGGCTGGACAGTTCCGGTGGTGAAAACGGTTGCTTCTCAGGCAGATGGCGTTTTAGAATTGATCGAAAAGATAGAATCCCACCGCATGTCGGCCGGATTTAACGATAAAAAGTACTACCTGCTCACGGAAAAAGTCTATCAATTGATTCGCCAGAGCAGAATGAAAGACATCAACCGGGAGAAAATCCGCCTGGAATTGAAAAAAGTAGTCGAAAAAAAGGATTTTAACCTGTATTTATTTGCAGACCAATTCAAAAAGTGATGCTATTGGATTTCCAAAATAATTGTAAATTGACTCGCTTTTTAAACCGTATGTTCAAACGATACCCGGCTAACCTTCCGTACCGAATCCTCTTCTTCATTCTCCTCTGCGGAAAATTATTTTCCCCTGAGAATGCGATGGCGCAACCAAATGTTATCTGGACCGAAACTTTCGGAACCAGCTCAACACCTTGCGACGCAGGTACTCTTGCTAATGGCTTCTATACCGTTAACCCTTCACAAGCCTGGAGCGTTGACATCATCGGAACGCAAGGATCTTTTCCGAACATCTGGTATGTGAGTGCTGCTGAACCCGGAAAAGATTCAGCTCAATGCTCAACTCAAGGTTGCGATTCGTTTCCCGGTGTTGCCATAAACCGAACTCTTCATATCGGAAACATGGCAGGCTCTCCGCTCAGTAACAGCAGCGTTTTACTTTGCCCTTCGGGTGATTGTGGTGCGATGTATGACTTTGGCGACTGGACCGGTAGCGGTGTCACTAATATCAGAGCGGTTTCTCCAAAAATTAATTTACTTGGTAACGACTCCATTCGTGTATACTTCAGTTATCTCGAACATGCCGATATCAATAATGCCGACAATTGCATTTTCGAATACTATGATGGCTCTACCTGGACTCCACTTGGTGACCCGGCGCGAACAAATGCTTGCTCTGCCAACAGCTCGTCGTACAAGTGGTCGCGCATGTATTTCGATCTTCCGCATTCTGCCTGTAATAACCCGAATGTAAAAATCGGCTTCCGCTGGTATAACGATAGTGATGGCGGTGGAGAAAATCCTTCCTTCGCTGTCGATAGTATCGTTGTCGTTAGCCTGGTTACTCCTTTCGCTGATTTTACAGCAAGCGATACAACGATCTGCGCAGGCGATGCCATTAATTTCTTCGCCGACTCTTCTACACATGCCTTATCTTATTCATGGACGTTCATCGGTGGCTCACCGGGAACTTCTTCTGCCATGAATCCTACCAATATTACCTTCCCTAATCCGGGCGACTTTGGAGTGCAACTAATCGTTAGCTCCGGTGCAGCTTCGGATACAATGGACAAGGCTAACTTTATTCATGTCCTTTCTTGTACCGCTCCTCACGCCGATTTCCTCGCAAGCGATACAGTTATTTGTGAACGCGATTGTATTACGATGACCGATATGTCGACCGGCGGAGCAACAAGTTGGTTGTGGTCTTTCCCGGGAGGTAACCCTTCATCCAGTACGCTTCCGGATCCTACGGTTTGCTATCAGGATCCCGGAACTTATACGATCACTCTCGTTGCCGGTAATCAATATGGTACCGATACGGTTACTAAAATCGATTACATCGTTGCCGATACTTGTACACTCCCTCAGGGCGATTTCTATTCGTCTCTTCAAACAGCTTGCGCACCATCCGCTATCGAATTTGATGGTGTGGTAGTTACAGGCGGACCATTTACTTCATGGTCTTGGTATTTTCCGGGAGCAACTCCTGATACTTCTTCGTTGCAAAATCCAACCGGGATTGTTTGCAATGCCGATGGATTCTACGATGTAATGCTTATCGTTTCCAATCAATATGGCAGCGATACAATTATTAAGTATTCATATATGCATATCGAAAGTGTTCCGGGTGCATACGTTTGTCCTGATACTGCCATGTATTTTGGTAGCTCTTACCAGATGTATGCAGGTGGCGGTCTTACTTATGCTTGGAATCCTTATATAGGTATCGACAGCGTTTATTCTCAGACTCCAATTGCCAGCCCTTCTGAAACAACTACCTATACTTGTACTATTTCAGATGGAACGTGCTATACAAAACGTCAGGTTGTTGTAACAATCCTTCATAACAACGATTTATTCCTTCCTAATACCTTCTCACCAAACGGTGATAATAAGAATGATTACTTCTTCCTCAGAGGTAATAATATCTACGGTATCCGCTTAACGATCTTTGATCGCTGGGGTGAGAAAATGTTCGAATCAACTGATCCTTCCCAAGGTTGGGACGGAACATATAATAATAAAGATGTTAACCCGGGTGTTTATACGTTTGTCGCTACCGTCATCTTCACCGATGGTACTTCAGCAAGTAAATCCGGAACTGTAACATTAGTTCGATAAGTGAGTAAAAAATTTTTCATGAGAAAAGTTTTACGAAATAATATCCTCCGCCGGGCAATGCTCGCAGCATTTGTCTTTTCTGCCATGTTTGCTCATGCTCAGGATGCTCATTTCTCTCAATTCTATTCCACACCTCTGCAGGTTAACCCTGCATTGACGGGCGTTTTTGATGGCAAGTTTCGTTTATCCAATACGTATCGCAGTCAATGGGGTGGAATCGGAGAAGGATATAAAACAATTCATATCTCAGCCGATCTTCCTCTCGCTAAAGGTATGTTGGGCAGTAATTACTTCGGTTTGGGCTTTATGATGTATCAGGATAAAGCCGGCGAAGCAGGATTTGCAAGTACGATCTTCGAAGGATCTCTTTCTTATGTTGCAGCACTCGATGACCAGAGCGACAACTTTATTTCAATCGGATTCCAGGGTGGTTTTAATCAGCAATCTATTGACCTTTCTAAGTCGACCTGGGATAATCAATGGAATGGTAATCAATTTGACCCAAGCCTGAATTCATTTGAATCGATTCAGCTTGAACAAAAAACATATATCGATATGAATGCGGGTGTCATGTATTATTATGTACCCGACGGCGCAAATACTTTCAATATCGGCGCTTCAATGTCTCACATCGGTGCTCCTAACGTTTCTTTCTTTACTCTCAGTGATGCTCCAATGTATCGTCGATTCACTTTCCACTCCAGCGGAGAGTTCACTTTGAATCGTGATAAATATGCATGGATCACTCCCAAAGTAATGTATCAGCAACAAGGCCCGCATAAAGAAGCCGTGTTCGGAGCTTTCTTCAAAAACAAAATTCAGTTTAAATCTCGCTATACGAATTACAAGAAAGAAGCATACTTCCACCTCGGTGCTTTCTACCGCTGGAAAGATGCTGTCGTTGTCGCTGCACGTCTCGAATACAATATGTTCGGCCTCGGCATCAGCTACGATATCAATGCTTCTCAATTAGGCAATCTCGCCAGCTCTGCCAACGCAATCGAAATCAATCTCTCTTTCACTTCGTACGTAAAACGTGGTCAGCATTCTCGCCACTTCAATAAAATGCCGAGATTCTTCTAAAAAGAAATTATTCTCCAATCAAAAAAGGCCGTCACTCCCAAAGCGACGGCCTTTTTTCTTACACTATCCTTTCATCAGCTAATCAGCTAATCAACCAATCAGCTAATCGTCTACTCATGAAAGTACACTCTCTTCACCCTCTGCGAAACGCTCGTGAGTATCTCATAGGGAATCGTCCCCACCGACTTCGCCATTTCGGTAACCGGATAATCACTTCCAAATACAATTACTTCGTCGCCTTCGCGTGCGGGAATATCAGTAATGTCGAGCATGCACATATCCATACAAACATTTCCAACTATCGGCGCCAGTTTGCCATTTACAAGCATCTTGCCCACGCCATTGCTTAATCGACGACGAATTCCATCTGCATAGCCGATCGCAATCGTCGCAACAATGGTGTCGCGTTTCACTTTGCCTTTTCTGCTATAGCCAATTGTTTCATTCGATGGCACATTCTTGATCTGCGAAATCGTTGTCTTCAATGTCGCCACCTGCTCGAGCTGATTCTGCTCGTTGGCCGTCGCGGCAATCCCATACAATCCTATTCCTAATCGAACCATCTCAAATTGCGCTTCACTGAAACGCAAAATGCCGGACGAATTCAGAATGTGGCGCGGAATAGAGTAGGTGAAGTTTTTCATCACCTGATCACTCATCGTTTTGAATTTCTGCACTTGCAAATTGGTGAAACCATCGTGCTCGGCTTCGTCGCTCGCCGCAAGATGACTGAAAATGGATTGTATGCGGAGGTTTTTGTTATTCGTTAAGCGAACAACCAATTCGTTGATCTCGCTCTCTTCGAAGCCTAATCGATGCATGCCTGTGTCGAGCTTCAAATGAATGCGGAACGGATCTCCGGTATGCTTCTTCAGCATTTCCGAAAGCTGATTGAGCTGACGGAAATTGTAAATCTCCGGCTCAAGCTTGTGTCGCATCATGAGTTCGAAATTCATGAGCTCGGGATTCATCACCATAATCGGCAATGTGATTCCGTTCTTGCGCAATTCCATTCTTTCGTCGGAATAAGCAACGGCGAGATAATCAACGTGATGAAATTGTAAAACGTTTGCAATCTCAAAACTTCCGCTACCGTACGACATAGCTTTTACCATCGCCATGATTTTTGTTTCCGGCTTGAGGCGGGAGCGATAATAGTTGAGATTATCGACAAGGGTTCGAAATTTTTTCAAAACCAAATAGTCGTGCTCCTTTCAAAAGAATTGTCTCGTCTCTGAAATCGGCCGGGGAAAAATCGCGGAGGAATTCTTCAGTCGTGAGATAGAACTTTTTCTCCATCGGAAAACTTTCGGCCTGGCGTGAAATCGCTTCTCCAATACCAATTAGAAAGTCTACTGCTTTTGCCTTCAATAATCCGGCAACTTCTTTATAAAGATTCGCTTCGTTCTTTCCGCTTTGTAAAATGTCGGACAATATTACCGTCCGCTTCACATGCTGCTTTTGCTGATTAAAAAAATCAAGCGCAATCGTGAGAGAGCCGATATCAGAATTGTAGGAGTCATTGATGACGGAACAATTGTTGATTCCGTTTTTCATTTCCAGTCGCATGGCAACCGGACTTAAGAACTCCATCCGTTCTTTAATCACATCCTGGTCATAACCCATTTCGAGCATTACTGCCCAGCAATGAATTGCGTTTTCCACCGATGCATCATCAGTGAACGGTATATTAATCGAAATAAAGTGATCTCTGTAAACTGCTTGAATCTCCGTTTCGTCGGTGTTCTTTGTAATGCGGCCTACCTGTAAATCAGCTTTCGATTTACGTGACCAAACAAAGAACTTTCGTCCCGGATTCTCAAAAGGGAATTTTTCGATGCACGACTGAATTGTCGGATAATCTTTGCAATAAATCATCGTCGACACATTCGTAAATAATTCCAGCTTCTCACGAACTTTCTCTTCTTCACTGCTGAAATTTTCATCGTGCGCCGAACCGATATTCGTAAACAAACCCGTTGTTGGCTTGATTATATCTTCCAGCTTCACCATTTCTCCCGGCATGGAAATCCCTGCCTCGAAAATCGCAAGCTGATGTTCTTCGTGCATACCCCAGACTGAAAGCGGTACACCAACCTGTGAGTTGTAACTTTTCGGACTTCGAACAATATTCAGATCGGCGCGGAGGAGTTGATACAACCACTCTTTAATAATCGTTTTTCCGTTACTGCCCGTAATGCCAATTACCGGATAATTAAAACGACGACGGTGATGTGCAGTTAACTGCTGCATCGATCGCAGTGCTTCCGGAACGACAATGAAGTTGGCATGCAACGATGAAAATTCATTGCTTACCTCACTGACAATAAAATTCCGAATGCCTTCGCGAATTAGTTCGGGGATGAACTTATGGCCATCGTGTCTTTCACCTTTTATGGCAAAGAACAAGGAGTTCTCGGCATTGATAATCTTTCGACTATCATTAAGCAGAATCCGAACGTCGACCTGATTAGGTGCGTTAAGAATTAATTTGCCGCCGGTAATGGCTGCAATTTGCTGAATGGTGTAAAGTGTTTCACTCATTTTGTGCGGAGCGTTCCTCTATAAAGCAAGATCTGCAAAGCGGAATATAACTTTCCTGTTCGCCCAATAAAATCCGTGATTCATTGGCAACCGTACGATGCGAATAATTCGCCAACTCACCGCAACGCATGCAAATAGCGTGAACTTTCGTAACGTATTCGGCAATTGCCATCAATGCCGGAATCGGGCCGAATGGTTTTCCAAGGTAATCCATATCAAGTCCTGCGATGATCACACGAATACCACGATTCGCCAGCGTCTGACAAACCGAAGGCAATTCATCGTCGAAGAACTGCGCTTCGTCGATTCCCACAATGTCAACATCGGTGGCCATCAGTAGAATTTGCGACGCAGATTCGACCGGCGATGAAGGGATAAAATTCGCGTCATGCGATACGACATTTACTTCGTCATATCTGACATCCACACGAGGTTTAAAAATTTCGACTTTTAGTTTGGCAATTTTGGCGCGTTTGAGACGACGAATCAATTCTTCTGTCTTTCCCGAAAACATCGACCCGCAAATCACCTCAATATGACCTTTTTTGATATGACCTTCCAGAAACATACTATCTGCTTTTACCTTCAGCAAACGTAACCATTTTTGGACAGAATTCCACGGGTTGCGAGTTGCGGGTTGCGAGTTGCGAAGGCGTAACGGCAACGCCCCCGCAACCCGTAACTCGCAACCCGCACCCCGCACCCCGCACCCCGCACCCCGCAACTCGCAACCCGTAACCCGTAACCCGTAACCCGCACCCCGCAACCCGTAACCAACCCGCACCAAATTTTCCCTATAAATCGCCAAACATCTTTCCAAAACCTACGTTAGAAGGTGCATGCAAAGTCCTATTATTCACCAGCAGATCATTACTGCTACCGACCGCCTGCGCGAAATGCATCGGTCAATGCTTACTCATTCTACTTCTATTCCGCCTGCCGAAATGGAAGCTTTTATCGCTGAAATTCGCAAAGTTTACGAACTTTCGCTTCAGCTGAACTATTACAATGCATTGCAATTATTAAACGAAATTCAGATTTCACCTCGCCCGGATCTGGCTTATCAGCCGGTGAAAAACGAAACGCCGTCTGCAATTCCGACACCTACACCGACGCCCGAAAAAGCAACTCCTCCTCCTGTAGCCGAAGTAAAACCGGAAATAAAGAAGGAAGAAGTTTCATCTACGCCGGTAGAAGTTCCTGCCTCTCACGAGCATATCTCCATGGACAAACTCATGGCCGATATCTCTAATCAGAAACCGCAGGAAAATTCGGCAAAGAAACCTAGCTCTGATATACACGAAATGTACGAAGCGTCCGAAACGCTGGCCAATCAGTTCGAAGAACATGAAACGCTCGCCGATCGTATCGCTACAAAAAATACGAGAAGCACCGTTTCCGAAAAATTAAATCGTGTTCCGGTAAAAGATCTCCGTGTGTCGATCGGATTGAATGAAAAATTTCAATTCATCAATCAACTGTTCTCAGGTGATTCCGGAAAATATAATTTCTCCATCGAATATCTCAACAACTGCGGATCCAACGACGTAGCGCAGGAATACCTCCGCAATATTTCTACTCAATACAATTGGGAAGAACATGCTGCCTCGGCAACGTTGTTTGTTGATCTGGTTGAAAGAAGGTATCTGACTGTTTAATGAGGTAGGGGTTACGGGTTGCGAGTTGCGAGTTGCGGGTTACGAGTTACGCCCGCAACCCGCAACCCGCAACCCGCAACTCGCAACCCGCATCCCGCCCCCCGCAACTTGCTCCAAATCCTAACCCCCGGCCTATACCTCGTCCCAACTCCGGTTGGGAATCTCGAAGACATCACTCTCCGGGCTATTCGGGTATTGAAGGAAGCGGATGTGATTTTAGCGGAGGATACCAGAACTAGCGGACATTTGCTCAAACATCTGGGTATCGATAAACGGATGCAATCCTACCACATGCACAATGAACATAAGATAGTGCAGGATATCGTCGAACGAATTTCAGGCGGCGAAAAAATTGCTCTCGTCACCGATGCCGGTACTCCGGGAATTTCAGATCCGGGCTTTCTTCTGGTACGAGAATGTATCAAATCAGATATTCATATCGAAACGCTTCCCGGACCGACGGCTTTTGTTCCCGCTCTCGTTAACTCGGGCTTACCAACCGATCGTTTCACCTTCGAAGGATTCCTCCCACAGAAAAAAGGGAGAGCCACTCGTCTCGAAAAATTGCGGGAAGAAGAACGTACAATGATCTTCTATGAATCGCCTTTTCGTCTGGTAAAAACACTCGAACAATTTGCCGTAGTATTCGGAAACGACCGCCAGGCTTGCGTTTCAAGAGAAATTTCAAAAATGTTCGAGGAAAATAAACGAGGAACTCTTCGTGAATGTGCCGATTACTTTTCTTCTAAAACCGTAAAAGGTGAAATTGTTATCGTTGTCGCCGGAAAGAATCTGAAAAAACACGATTCTGAGGATGAAAACGACGAAACAGAGTGATTTTTTATCACATTCTAATAACTTTATCTTTATTTCATTTTGTGCTTTGTTTTCCCACGTATCCTTGTGCGTTTCTTTTAATATAAGAGGAGTGATCCCCTTTCCTTTTGCTTAACTTGCACCCCGAATGATTGACGTCGATATCCGTGAAAAAAGATGGGCTTTAAAACCGGCTGGTGATACTCAGTTGGTGACAGCCCTTGCATCGCAGCTGAACATTAGCCGTACCCTTGCTAATTTAATAGTACAAAGGGGGATTACGACTTTTGATCAGGCTCGACTGTTATTTCGTCCCTCGGTAACCGACCTCCACGATCCGTTCCTGATGAAGGATATGGATTTAGCCATCGATCGGATGTATGCCGCTATTCAGAATAATGAAAAGATTATGGTGTACGGCGATTATGATGTCGATGGAACGACGGCTGTTGCTCTGGTCTATTCATTCATCAAGAAGTTTTACGATAATGTGGATTTCTACCTGCCCGATCGTTACAAAGAGGGTTATGGTATTTCTACAGCCGGTATTGAATATGCTTCGGAAAATGATGTCAAATTAATTATTGCACTCGATTGCGAAATTAAATCGAACGATAAAGTTCATGCAGCAAAATTATTGGGCATCGATTTTATTATCTGCGATCACCACCGCCCGGGCGATACTTTGCCGGAAGCTGTTGCTGTGCTGGATCCGAAACGTGCCGATTGTACTTATCCGTTCGATGAACTCTCAGGTTGCGGTATCGGCTTCAAGTTAATTTCCGGCTACGCTCAACAGTATAATATTCCTTTCAAAGAAATTGAACAGTATCTCGATCTGGTGGCTATCAGTACGGCTGCCGATATCGTTCCTATCGTTGGCGAAAATCGTATCCTTGTTCATTTCGGTTTACGTCAACTGAATACAAAACCGCGTTTCGGAATCAAAGCGATTCTTGAAATGGAAAAAGTTCCTCTCTTCCTCGATGAAATGGAAGATGGCACCAAGAAGACGCATTACAATCTCACGGTAAACGATCTGGTATTCATCATCGGCCCTCGTATCAATGCAGCCGGACGTATTCACGATGCCCGTCATGCTGTTGAATTGCTGATCTCGGATAATGCTTCCGATGCAATCAATAATTCTCTTCGTATCAAGGAACACAATGATGAACGTAAAGAACTCGACGGTAAAATTACTCTAGAAGCGCTCGCACATATTCAAGCGGATTCGCTTTTCTCCAAAAGAAAATCAACAGTTTTATTTAATCCGAATTGGCACAAAGGTGTTATCGGTATCGTTGCTTCCCGATTAACAGAAAAGTATTATCGTCCTACAATCATTCTCACCGAATCTAACGGCATGGCTACAGGCTCGGCTCGTTCTGTGAAGGATTTTGATATCTACAATGCCATCGAATCGTGCAGCGATTTGCTCGAACAATTCGGTGGACATATGTACGCGGCCGGACTGACGATGAAAATTGAAAACATCGAAAAGTTCAAAGAGCGTTTCGAAGAAATCGTTTCTTCTACTATCGAAGAACATATGCTCACGCAGGAAATCGAAATCGATTCGATGCTGCGACTGAGCGAAATCACTCCGTCATTTTTCAATATCCTTAAACAATTCGCCCCTTTCGGCCCGGGAAATATGAATCCGGTCTTCCGTAGCGATAACGTGAGGGATACAGGTATGTCGAGAGTGGTTGGAAATAATCACCTCAAATTAAATCTCGCCGAAGACGAAACAACTCGCTTCGGAAACGACGGTATCGCTTTTCAAATGGGACAACTTTTCGCTTTCATCTCCCGAAAAATTCCTTTCGACGTCTGCTACGCCCTCGAAGAAAACACTTTCAACAACAAGACGAATATTCAGTTGAATGTGAAAGACATTAAGCTGAAATAGTTTAAAGTTCAAGGTTCAAGGTTCAAAGTTCAAAGTTCAAAGTTGCCGTACCTTGAACTTTGAACCTTGAACTTTAAACTTTAAACTTTGAACCTTATCTGTCAGAGTCCCCATTCAACCCATTAAAAATCCCATTCACCACCGTCAGAATAATACTGAAGAAAAACGCTGTCCAGAATCCGTCGACGGAAAAGCCGTGAACGATTTTGCCGGCCAGCATGATGATGAGGGCATTGATAACGAGTAGGAATAATCCTAGCGTTAGTATGGTTATGGGAATAGTCAGAACAACGAGAATGGGCTTAATGATCGCATTTAATACAGCTAAAACGGCTGCTACAATGAGTGCCGTCATGACCGAATCGATGTGAACACCCTTGAGAATGAAGGAAGTCACTATCACGGCCAGAGCGCTTATTATCAGTTGAGCTATGAGTTTCACCGGCGTTGGATTTTACCGAAAGATAAGCCATCAAACACATGATAAACAACTCATAAATTAAAAATATTGGTCAGTTGAAGAAGAGGAAAACTTACCTATTTTTACAAAAAAATACATCTTTCTATGAGTACTGATCTTGAAAATGGCGCCAAGTTTTACGGAGATGTCATGGCATACTTCGATAAAGCAGCTGCCTTCACCAGTTTTGAACCGGGTCTGTTACACCAAATCAAAATCTGTAACAGTATTTACAAATTTTCTTTCCCTCTCGAAGTAGACGGAAAGCTCGAAGTAATCGAAGGTATTCGTGTGCAACATAGTCAGCACAAATCACCGACTAAAGGTGGTATCCGTTACAGCGAATTTGTAAACGAAGAAGAAGTAAAAGCTCTCGCAACTTTAATGACTTTCAAATGTGCCGTTGTCGATGTTCCTTTCGGCGGCGCTAAAGGTGGTATCAAAGTGAATCCGGCGAAGTATTCGGTGAAGCAACTCGAAAAAATTACTCGTCGTTATACGACTGAACTAATTAAGAAAAGTATGATCGGTGCTGCCATCGACGTACCTGCTCCGGATTATGGTAGTGGCCCGCGCGAAATGGCATGGATCGCCGATACGTATGCAACTTTCAAATATGATGATCTGAACGCATTGGGTTGCGTTACAGGTAAGCCTCTCGGACAAGGCGGTATTCACGGTCGTACAGAAGCAACCGGCCAAGGTTTATTCTTTGGTATCCGTGAAGCGTTGGCTAATGTAGAAGATATGAAAGCTATCGGCCTGTCTACAGGTATCGAAGGCAAACGTGTCATCGTTCAAGGTCTAGGTAACGTAGGTTTCTATTCTGCGAAATTTTGTTCTGAAGGTGGCGGTATCGTTATCGGTATCCTCGAACGCGAAGGTGGTGTGATGAATCCTAATGGTCTCGATATCGACGCTCTCTTCGCTCATCGTAAAGCAACAGGCAGCATCTTGAATTTCCCGGGTGCGACTAATGTAGCCGAACCTATGTCGATGCTCGAAATGGAATGCGATATTCTTATCCCGGCCGCTCTCGAAAATCAAATCAACGCCGATAACGCTCCACGTATCAAAGCAAAAATTATCGCTGAAGGTGCGAATGGTCCTGTAACAAAAGACGCAGAAGCAATTCTCAATAAGAAAAATGTAATGATCATCCCAGATCTTTACCTCAACGCCGGTGGTGTTACCGTTTCTTATTTCGAATGGCTGAAAAACCTTTCTCACGTACGTTTCGGTCGTATGGAAAAACGTTTCCAGGAAATGGCTTCGCTCGAATTAATTAAATCTGTAGAATCATTAACCGGCCGTTCTCTCGATGCCACACAACGTAAACTCGTTGCTCACGGCGCCGATGAAATCGATCTGGTTCGCTCCGGCCTCGAAGAAACGATGATCGCTGCCTACAACGAAATCCGCGAAATCAAAAAACAAGATAAACGCATCGAAGACCTCCGCACCGCTGCCTTCGTTTCCGGTATCCGGAAGTTGGGAGTGAGCTATCAGGCGCTCGGAATTTTCCCTTAAAAATTGGTAAGTAGTAAGTTGTAAGTTGTAAGTAGTAAGTTGACTTACCGTTTACTTGCTTGAATATCTAATAAAAAAGGCGGGACTCTCAATTGAGTTCCGCCTTTTTTATTTAAATCGATTTAAGGGTATTAATCCGGAGCCAATGTATTTGAATACGCTCAACCCCCAAGTCAACTTACTACTTACTACTTACAACTTACCCTTAGATGATCAACATCGCATCCCCATAACTATAAAAGCGATACTTCTCTTTCACAGCTACCTTATAAGCATGCATGATATTTTCATAACCTCCGAAAGCTGCTACCATCATCAACAATGTTGATTCAGGCATGTGGAAGTTTGTAACCATACAATTCGCTACGCTGAATTCGTATGGAGGGAAAATGAACTTGTTTGTCCAGCCGTCGAATGGTTTCATCTCTCCTTGAGTGGAAACCGATGATTCAACTGCACGCATCACCGTTGTACCGACAGCACAGATTCTTTTCTTTGCCGCTTTCGCTTTGTTTACCATCGTACACGCTTCAGGAGTGATGATCACTTGCTCCGAATCCATCTTGTGCTTCGTCAAGTCTTCTACTTCTACCGGACGAAATGTTCCCAAACCGACGTGAAGTGTAAGCGGAGCAAAATTTACTCCTTTTAACTCCAGACGTTTTACCAATGGCATACTGAAGTGCAATCCTGCCGTTGGAGCAGCAACCGCTCCTTCGTGCTGAGCGAATACTGTCTGATAACGCTCCATATCTTCCGGCTCAGCTTTACGCTTGATGTATTTTGGAAGTGGTGTGTTACCTAAAAGTGTAATTGTCTTTTTGAACTCTTCATACGGACCGTCGAATAAGAAACGTAATGTTCTTCCGCGAGATGTCGTATTGTCAATTACTTCGGCAACTAATAAATCGTCATCACCGAAATACAATTTGTTACCGATACGAATCTTACGTGCAGGATCAACGAGTACATCCCACAAACGACTCTCACGGTTCAATTCTCTTAAAAGGAATACTTCAATCTTCGCTCCGGTCTTCTCTTTGTTTCCGTACAAACGGGCAGGGAATACGCGTGTGTTGTTCACAATCATCGTATCTCCTTCGCCAAAGTAGCCGAGGATGTCTTTGAAATGTTTGTGCTCGATCTTGCCTGTCTTGCGGTCCAATACCATCAATCGCGCATCTTCACGATTTTTGGCCGGATGTGTCGCGATCAGCGTATCTGGCACATTAACTTTAAACTGGGATAATTTCATGGTTTTTTGGTTGGAAATCCCTTGAAAATCAAAAGGGGCGCAAATATACTACTGCGACACCCCCTTGTAAAGGGTTTTGACATATATTTTTTAGGGGGTGAAAAATGATTTAAACTTGTTGCTTATCAGTTAGTTGAGCTAAAAAATCGAGAGGACTTATTGCATCGTTCAGCGAAAAATCACCAATCCTGGTCCGGCAAAGTGCCGAAAGATGGGCTCCGACTCCAAGCTTTTTCCCGAAATCATCGGCCAACGACCGTATGTAAGTTCCTTTGGTACAAACGACGCGAAAATCGATTTCCGGGAGTCGGATGGCTGTTATTTCAAAGGCGCGAATTTCGATTTCCTTCGATTTTATCTCAAATTCCTGACCTTTTCTGGCTTTCTCATAAGCACGCTGTCCGTCGATCTTCACGGCACTGTGTGCCGGTGGTGTTTGTTGCTGCCTGCCCATAAAACTCATTGCCGTCGATCTGATGATCTCCTCCGAAATATGGCCGATGTCCTTATGATTCTCAGGAACGCTTTCCAGATCGAACGAGGCCGTCGTAGAGCCTATGCAAATACTGCCGGTGTATTCTTTCTCTGCATCCTGAATCTCACTGATCTTCTTCGTGAGCTTTCCGGTACAAAGTATCAGCAAGCCCGTAGCTAATGGATCAAGCGTACCGGCATGACCGACTTTATAATTCTTGAAAATTTTTCTCTCGGATTCGGGAAGTGTCAGTCGTTTCTCTTCCAACAATGGCTTGCGCAATTTCTTAACAACGTCGAACGATGTCCACCGATAAGGTTTGTTGATGAGAATAATGCGGTCGGTCGACTGATCCATTTTTACAGAATCGTTAATTCGTATCCGAGGTAGTATAGAATGAGAATGGCTGCACCAACTATGATTCGATAATATCCGAATATTTTAAAGCCGTGCTTAGTCAGATATCCGATAAATGAACGAATCGCTAAGAAGGCAACAATGAAAGCAACTACATTTCCTAAAACTAAAATGCCAAGCTGATCTTTTTCAAAACCAACTCCGCTCTTATAGAAATCGAAAAGGTCTTTTACGGTTGCCGCAAACATGGTCGGCACCGCCAGGAAGAACGAAAATTCTGCCGCAGCTTTCTTATTCAGCTTCTGAGTAAGTCCGCCGATAATAGTGGCCGCCGAACGAGATACGCCGGGAATCATCGCTATCACCTGAAAGCAGCCAATCGCAATAGCTTTTTTATCGGAAGTAAGTTTCGAATCACCACGCTCTTCCGCTTCGTGAAACCATTTGTCGAGGAGCAGGAAAATAATACCGCCGATCAAAAGGGCAGAGGCAACAACCACTACATTTTCCATCAACGCATCGATGTGCTTCTTAAATAGCAAACCGAAAATAACGGCAGGGATAAATGCTAAAATGATTTTCTTGTAGAAATCAATCGACTCACTCAACTTACCATTAACGGGAAGGAAGTTTTTCCAGTAAATCACGACGACGGATAAAATCGCGCCGAACTGTATGCAAACAGTAAAGAGTTTTGTGAATGGGAGTGAGGCAATACCCATCATCGACGAACCGATAATCATATGTCCGGTCGACGATACCGGTAAAAACTCCGTCAGTCCTTCGATAATCGCAAGGATGATGGCCTGAATAATGCTCATGAATGGTAGATTGTAACGGGAAATATTCAGCCGTTAAATCATAACGGCATTACAGAGTAAAAAACTACTCTTTCGGTTTTTTCATAATCGCATACACTTCGATTACCAATCCCAGAATAACCAGAACCGGAGCTACCGTAATGCGCTGCGTGCTGAAAATCGATTCGTCAAACACCTTAGGATCCGGCGATCCGCCACCTATCATCAATAAAAATCCGATCGTGATTACCGCAATTCCTACAAACATGATGATGAAATTCTCTTTCCAAAAGGAAAATCCATCGGCTTGTCTTCTGTCTTCTTTGCCATTTGACTTTTAAAATTTTTCGAGATGCAAGTATAGGGAAAGTTTTGGAAATTGATGCGGGTTGCGGGTTACGGGTTGCGGGTTGCGAGTTGCGGGTTGCGAGATATGCGAATAACCAACATTTCTTCGTAATTGGGCCATTTAAAGCCTTTTGAGTTAACAATCAAAAAATGGAGAAGTAAACTCTCGGTATCGCAACCGAAACCCGTAACCCGTAACCCGTAACTCGCAACTCGCAACCCGCAACTCCTCTAATACAGCTCACTTCCCTGCATCCTCAAATACCGATTAATCGCAAAGAAAGTACTGAACCCAGAAAGCACCACTCCAAACAATACTACCGAAGGAAAAATCAATGCCAACGACTTCACATCGCTAAGCTGTTCAAAATCGGGGAACTGCAAGTGAATGGCATAGATAACGGCTGAAAGCAGAAGGATACTGATTACTCCGGCATAAATGCCATGTACCATCCCTCTCTTCAAAAATGGCCAACGAATGAATCCTTTCGTCGCCCCTACTAATTGCATACTCTTGATGAGGAAGCGTTTACTGTATAAGGCCAAACGAATGGTATTGTTGATCAGTACTATGGCTACGAATAAAAGCAAAGCGCAGAAGAGCAGAATGATCATCGCAATCGTCCGGAAATTCTTCGTCATCTGGTCAATTTCCGTCTGCTGGTAACTTACTTCTTTCACCAACTGAACTTTCCCTAACTGGTCTTTAATCCTGGCCAAACTGTCGGGATTCGAATAGGCTGCCTTCACCAGAATGTCGATCGAAGCGGGTAGGGGGTTCGATTCTATCATCTGCGTGGCACCTTCGCCTAGCTCTTTTTTCAAACTGTCTAAAGCTTCTTCCTTCGAAACATAATGAGCTGATTTAACAAAGTCCGACTCATTCAAAGCCTTCATCAGCATCTCGACGTTGTTCGATCTGCATTTACCACTTTTTTGTTTCTCCAATGTCAAAAGACCCTCCCTTTCCCCAATATTAATTTGGGAATGGTATAATTGTGTGGGAACGAAAGTATAAAAAGAAAGCGGGGATTACCGTCGTTAAAATGATGCTTTCGTCTTATTTTTCTACATTCGCGTGTTAGTTGCCCGAGGGGATTGAATATTTAATATTTAATATTGAAAATTGAATATTGAATATTGGGTTTAGGTAGCCGATTGGTTTTCGTAACCCGTCGGCTGAGCCTGTCGCAACCCGTAACCCGCAACTCGCAACCCGCAACTCGTAACCCGCAACTCGCAACTCGCAACTCGCAACCCGCAACTCGTAACCCGTAACCCGCAACTCGTAACCCGCAACCCGAACCGCCGCAATACGCCCAATGGAATACAACTTCTCAGAAACCGAAAAAAAATGGCAAGACTACTGGCGTGCAAACGCTACGTATCGTGCCTCTATCGACAAGTCTAAACCGAAATACTATGTGCTCGATATGTTCCCGTATCCTTCGGGAGCCGGATTGCACGTAGGTCATCCGCTCGGATATATCGCATCTGATATTTTTTCCCGCTACAAAAGATTAAAGGGATTCAATGTCCTGCATCCGATGGGATACGATGAATTCGGTTTGCCGGCTGAACAATATGCAATTCAAACGGGTCAGCATCCTGCTGTAACAACGGCGCAAAATATCGCGCGCTATCGTGAGCAGTTGGATCAAATTGGCTTTTCGTTCGACTGGGAAAGAGAAGTGCGTACTTCTGATCCGAAATATTACAAATGGACGCAGTGGATTTTCTCTCTGCTCTTCAACTCATGGTATAACAACGATTCGAAAAAGGCAGAAGAAATTTCTTCGCTCATAAGTCGCTTAGAAAAAGAAGGAAATCAAAAAGTCAATGCAGCAAATTCGGAAGAACGAATTTTTTCTGCTGCAGAATGGAATGGCTTCGACGAAAAAACGAAGTCTGATATTTTATTGAACTATCGTCTTGCATTCATCTCCGAAGCAACGGTAAACTGGTGCCCTGCTTTAGGAACCGTTCTCGCCAACGAAGAAGTGAAAGACGGTGTCTCCGAACGCGGTGGTCATCCGGTCGAACGTAAATTGATGAAGCAATGGAGTCTTCGCATCACTGCTTATGCTCAGCGTTTACTCGACGGACTGGATGTGATCGATTGGAGCGATTCACTCAAAGAACAACAACGCAACTGGATCGGTCGAAGCGATGGTGCCGAAGTTACTTTCCAAATCGATGGAATGAACGAAGGCTTGCTCATCTTCACAACACGACCTGATACAATTTTCGGAGCTACATATATGACAATCGCTCCGGAGCATGAGTTAGTTGAAAAACTCACTACGAGCGATCGTCGTAACGAAGTAATGGCATACGTAACCGAAGCCAAAAATCGTAGCGAACGCGAACGTATGGCTGAAGTGAAAAATATCACCGGTGTGTTTACCGGCTCGTATTCGATTCATCCGTTTTCTGGAAATAAAATTCCGATCTGGATTGGCGACTACGTGCTTGCCGGTTATGGTACAGGCGCCGTCATGGCTGTTCCTGCACACGACTCGCGCGATTATGCTTTTGCTCGTCATTTCAATTTGCCAATTGTCGAAGTTGTTGCGGGAGGAAATATCGCTGAAGAATCATACGACGCTAAAGAAGGTAAATTAATCAACTCCGATTTTCTCAATGGTCTCGATGTAAAAGATGCCATCAAGAAAACCATCGGTGAAATTGAAAAGCGCGGACTCGGTTTAGGCAAAGTAAATTACCGTTTACGCGATGCCATCTTCGGTCGTCAGCGTTACTGGGGCGAACCGATTCCGATTTATTACAAAAACGGAATCCCTCAGTTAGTAGAAGCAAAAGATCTTCCTGTTGTTTTACCGGAAGTCGATAAATACTTGCCGACAGAAGACGGCGAACCGCCATTAGCACGTGCGAAAAACTGGTCATACAACGGACATCCGCTCGAAACAACGACGATGCCGGGCTGGGCAGGTTCTTCGTGGTACTTCCTTCGTTATATGGATGCGAAAAATGAAAATGCATTCGCATCAAACCAAGCACTCGACTATTGGAAAGATGTCGATCTCTATATGGGTGGAGCCGAGCACGCAACAGGGCACTTGCTCTATGTTCGCTTCTGGACAAAGTTCCTGCACGATCGCGGATTCATAGCCATCGATGAGCCTGCAAAGAAATTGATCAATCAGGGAATGATTCAGGGTCGTTCAAATTTTGTGTATCGTGTAAAAGACTCAAACAAATTTGTGTCATACAATTTACGCAAGCAATACGATGTAACAGATTTGCACGTCGATGTGAATATTGTCGAAAACGATGTTCTCGATATCGAAGCGTTTAAAAAATGGCGAGAAGAATTTGCCGCAGCTGAATTTATTCTTGAAGACGGAAAATATATCTGCGGTGCCGAAGTAGAAAAAATGTCGAAGCGCTGGTGGAATGTTGTGAATCCTGACGACATGGTTTCAAAATACGGCGCCGATTGTCTCCGCTTGTACAAAATGTTCCTCGGTCCACTCGAATTGTCGAAGCCTTGGAATACAAATGGAATTTCCGGCACCTCAGGCTTCATTCGTAAGTTGTGGAAATTATATCACAAGCTCGACGGAAGAGATTTAGTTTGGGAAGTGTCGAACGACGAACCATCGAAGGCCGAATTCAAAGCATTACATAAAACCATTCGCAAAGTCGAAGAGGATATGGAACGCTTTTCGTTTAATACCTCTGTAAGTACGTTTATGATTTGCGTAAATGAACTCACCGATTTGAAATGTAACAAGCGCGCGATTCTCGAACCACTCGCAATCATTGTGTCACCATACGCTCCGCACATTGCCGAAGAATTATGGTCACAACTCGGACATAAAGAAAGTATTACCAAAGCTACTTTCCCGCAATGGAAAGAAGAGTATTTGGTCGAATCTGAATTCGCTTATCCGATCTCTGTCAACGGTAAAACCCGACTCAACATAGCCCTCTCTCTTGCCTTTACGAAAGAAGAAATCGAACGCGAAGTCCTCAATTCCGAAGAAGTAAAAAAACTCCTCAGCGGTCAGCCGGTGAAGAAGATTATTGTGGTGCCGGGACGGATTGTGAATATTGTATTGTAAGATTATAGCGTTTGCGGGATATGGGATATGGTAGGGACACGATGCATCGTGTCCCTACCATATCCCATATCCCGCAAAACCCACAAAACCAACTTTTTCACAATTTGTCAACAACTATTTTTGCATAAAGCCTTTATTAATTCAATATTCGCGTCTGAAATTGAAGATTTGAAATGGAATTATTGAAACAACAGATAGAAGCCCTCATTTTCTGCTCAGAACAGTGTATTTCCCTCGATGAAATCGCTGCTTCTTTGAAGATCTCTTTTGATTGGGAACTGACGGATGAAGAAATGATTGATGCCATTGAAGGCATCAAAGCAAAGTATACTTCCGAAGATTTCGCCTTTGAATTGGTCGAAATTTCAGAAGGGTACCAGTTTCTCACAAAGAAGCAGTTTTACCCTACCGTTAGCGCCCTCATTCAGCATAAAGCGAAGAAGAAACTTTCGGTTTCTCAGATGGAGACGCTTGCTATTATTGCTTACCGTCAGCCTATTGCTAAGTCTGAAATCGAGCATATTCGTGGTGTAAGCTGTGATTATGCGATTCATAAATTGCTGGAAAAAGAACTGATTGAAATCTCAGGAAAGAGCGATGGTCCGGGTCGTCCTGTATTATACAGTACGAGCAAATTGTTCATGGATTACTTCGGTATCAAGTCGGTAAAAGACTTGCCGCAATTGAAAGATCTCCATGTTGAACAAAATGAAATCGGTACTTCAAGCGAATTGTCGGATGCATTCGATGTAGTGCCTGATGGCGCTGAGCAATTAGACCGCGACGGTGAAGGTGTTACTCTTTCTCCGGAAGAAATTTCTGCCGAAACAACGGAGAATATCGAAATGTCTTCAGAAGAAGTTACGATCAACGAATTCAGCGATAACGAAAATCCGGCTGCCGATTTTGGCTCTGAAAATGAGATGTCAAACGAGACTGACGAGAACGTAACTGATCTCGTAAACGCCGAAGAAGGAATGAATATCCCTGATCGTAAAGCAATTTACCTCGAAAATCAGTCGAATATCGAAGCTTCGAGCGACGAAGACGCAGAAATCAAGAAAGACACCTCCGAAGAATAATCATATTACTTCAATAGAAAGCGGCTGATAACGTTAATTATCAGCCGCTTTTTTGTTTCTATACATCCAAGGAAAAAGTTTTAGCCACCTCTCGCCTGGAGCACGGCCTTAAATCCTTATGGCAGACAGACGACCACATGACAACAAATTGAAAGAATCAGACTTTAAGCCCTGCCTCGTAAATAAAATTAAAACTTAGAGTTACCTATTGTGCTTCGAATAACCGTAAATTCGTGTTTTAAAACCAATCAGTTATAAATACTTAGTACCTTTCATACTCACAATTACGGCTTTGGAACAGTGTTTGCAAAACCGACGGTCATGAAAATAAAAGCCTTTTTTCTCTCCATCTTCCTGCTCGCAACTTCTCCCACACGAAGTTTCGATTATCCGCAGAACAATAGTCTCCGTTCAATAAGTAATGTGGCTTTCAAGCCGGGCGAATCGCTGACTTTCCGTGTACACTACGGAATCTTAGATGCCGGCGAAGCTAAACTCGAAGTACAATCCGAAATGACAAATCTCGGTGGCCGCGAATGTTATCATGTGATCGGCTCCGGAAAATCGGTTGGTGCTTTCGATTGGTTTTTCAAAGTGCGCGACCGCTACGAAAGTGTTGTCGATAAAAATGCAATGGTGCCTTGGTTGTTTATTCGCCGAGTAAACGAAGGTGGCTACATCATCAATCAAAATGTAAGCTTCAATCATTTTCAAGACTCAGCAAAAAGCGAGAAGGCAACAATTTCAGTTCCCGATAACACACAGGATTTAATCTCTGCTTTCTACTATGCACGTACTCTCGATTTCGCCAATGCTAAAGTGGGCGACATCTTTGAGATCAATGGATATCTCGACGACAAGGTTTTTCCTCTCAACCTGAAATTCCTTGGTCGTGAAAATATAAAAAGTAAAAAAGGAACTTTCCGTTGCATCGTTCTCCGTCCAATGCTCCAACAAGGACGTGTCTTCAAAGATCAGGAAGACATGACGGTCTGGGTAAGCGACGACGGTAACAAAATTCCTGTCCGCGTTCAAACCAATATCCTCATCGGCTCTATCAAAATGGATCTCGTCGATTACTCCGGCCTCGCCAACGCTCCCGCAATCGTGAAATGATGTAGGTCTAAAAAACGGTAAACAACTTTCCGTTTTTTCCGTGGGAAACTTTTTTCACCACAAGTTCACAAGGCCCACAAGAAAACTACAAGAGTATCAGCGATTTCAGCGAAATTTCTGCGCCATCTGCGGGAAACAAATTCCCCTTCAAAAGCCCCTCCACTAAAACCGGAAGGGCTTTTATTTTGCCAAATATCACCCCCCATTTCATAATCTTTTCCGAAATTACCGCCATGGAACTCAAACCTGAAGTCGTTAAACGAATCGAAGAACTCGAGAAGAAATATAATGTGATGGGACAAGATCTCCTGTCGTATCTCGATGGACTTCTTTACGCCGATTATCTCACTTACTGGGATTATGTGCATGTCGATACATTACTCTCTCTTCAAAATCCGAAGACGAGTTTTCCTGATGAGGAAATTTTTATCATGTATCATCAAATTACGGAATTGTATTTCAAGCTCTCTTTGCATGAGTTCAATCAGATGGCAACTCACAAAGCTCTCGATGCAAAATTTATGATTTCCCGATTGGGACGAATCAATTCTTACTTCGAAAATCTGGTTCGCTCTTTTGAAATCATGGTAACGGGAATGGAACATGAACAATTCCTGAAATTCCGAATGAGCTTGCTTCCTGCCAGTGGTTTTCAAAGTGCGCAATATCGAATGATCGAAATATGGTCGACGGATTTTATTCGCCTTGTCGCAAAAGATCAACGCGAAAAATTCAACGCGCAGTCGAATATTCGCGATATGTTCGAATTCATCTACTGGAAAGCCGGTGCAACTGAACTGGCCAGCGGAAAGAAAACTCTTACGCTCGAACAGTTCGAAGGAAAATACTCGGAATCATTAATTACGCTCGCAGAAAAAGTACAGCATACAAATCTTTGGGCCCTCTATAAAAAATTGCCGGAAGCCGATCAGAAAAATGAAAAGCTTATCGCTCTCATGAAACTGCTCGATGTGAACGTCAATGTCAACTGGCCTCTCAGTCATTATAAATCTGCCGTTCGCTATCTCCAAAAAGATCCTGAGGATATCAAAGCTACCGGCGGAACAAACTGGCAGAAGTATTTACCACCGCGCTTCCAGAAACGTATTTTCTTCCCGGAGTTGTGGAATGAACATGATGTGGAGGAGTGGGGGAAGAGCTGGGTGGCTAGGGAAGTATTCGGGCTTTCTTAGTTAGGCGAAAATTTACCACCCGCCCCGGCGGGCAAGCAACACAAGTGCCACAAGGAATCACAAGACTCTCGTGATTCCTTGTGGCACTTGTGTTCTTGTGGTAAAAAGGGAATTCCCACGCAGCCGCATAAAATTTAATTGCCTCATTACCAGCTACTAATGCGTGTATTCATTGAAAATATTTGGTTTATATTGTAAACTACTTTACGTTTGCCTCATCATACTACACATTATGAGAAAGCTCTTCACACTCATTTTCACCTTAAGTGCCCTGCTCACCGCGGCTCAAACTACGACGATCACCGGCGTAGCAAAAGACAAAGACGGCCATGGGATTCCCGGGGTAAATATTTTCATCAAGGATACTTACGATGGAACTACTTCAGATAACGATGGCAAGTATTCGTTTACGACAGAAGAAACCGGACAGAAAACTTTATCCGCTACCTTCCTCGGATTCGTTCCATTCGAACAACCGATCTTACTTGACGGCAAAACGCATACGGTAAACATCGCAATGAAGGAGGCGGTGAACGAACTCAAAACAGTTACCATCGCAGCTGGTGCGTTCGAAGCAAGTGATGAAAAGAAAATGGTGATGCTTCGTCCGCTCGATATTGTAACCACTGCCGGTTCTTCAGGCGATATCTACGGTGCTCTTCAAACTTTGCCGGGAACAGCGCAAGTAGGTGAGAAGGAAGGTCTCTTTGTTCGCGGAGGTGATGCAAGCGAAGCAAAAACTTATATCGATGGTTTACTCGTCGATAATCCTTATTTCACTTCTGTTCCCGATGTTCCGCAACGTGGCCGCTTCTCGCCATTCATGTTTAAAGGAACGGCTTTCAGCTCGGGTGGTTATTCAGCGCAGTATGGACAAGCCATGTCGTCGGTATTAATTCTTGAATCACAGGATCTGCCTGATGAGTCGTCTCTCAATATCGGTGTGATGAGTGTGGGTGTTAGTCTCGGAAAAATTAAACGATGGAAAAATACTTCTCTCGCTGCTTTCGGAGGCTACAATGATCTGGGGCCGTATTTTTCTCTCGTCTCTCAAAATCGTGATTGGATTAACACACCTCGAGCAGCAAATGGTTCGCTGATGTTCCGTCATAAAACTTCGAAGACGGGAATGCTCAAGGCTTTCGTTTCTTATTCATGGAATAATCTAGGACTCGCAATGCCGGATACTTCTGACCCGTTGCTCGTTCAGAAATTCAATTTTCAACTGGAGAATCAGAATGTCTACTCTTCTGCGAGCTACAAAGAAATTATTCTCAAAAGCTGGACACTCAATGCGGCCATTTCTTACAGCAATAATCTCGACAATTTTAAATTCAATTCTTATCCGGTTAAGCATACAAATAGTTTGATCGAATCGCGCGCCAGCGTTTCGCACGGTATCGGTCAGCTGTCAATCATTCGCTTCGGTGGTGAATACCAAAAGGTGAACGATGAAACAGCAGTTTACAATTCGCTCTTCAAAGAGGATTACGCCGCAGGTTTTGCGGAAGCCGATATCTATGTAACTAGTAAACTGGTTGGTCGCGTGGGATTGCGTGCGGAAAATTCAGCCGCCATCAACAAAATGAATTTGGCTCAGCGTGTATCGCTTGCATACAAAACAGGAGAATTCAGTCAGGTGTCGTTCGGATACGGCGATTTCTATCAGGTGCCTGATAAAAATTATCTGCTCTCTTATAAATCAACAGAATTCAAATTCGAAAAGGCAACTCATTACATTCTCAACTTTCAGGAGGTAACTGAGAAGCGTACATTCCGTGTAGAAGCTTATTATAAAGATTACTCGAAATTATTTTTCCTTCCTACGCTTGAAGGAAAATTAACTCCCGGAAATACAGGAAGTGGTTATGCACAGGGATTTGAATTCTTTTACCGCGACAAGAAAACATTTAGCCGTGGCGATTTCTGGTTGTCGTATTCGTATCTCGACACCAAACGTCTCTACCGCGATTTTCCGGTTGAAGCTACACCAACGTTTGCGCCGAAGCATACAGCTTCCGTTGTGTTCAAATACTTCTTCCCGAAAATCAGTTTTGCGCCAAGCATTACTTATGCCTACAGTAGCGGCCGGCCATATTATAATCCGAACAATCCTAATTTCCTCGGCGACCGCACGCGCGATTTTCATAATCTGAGTCTGAACTTGACGTATCTCACGTCAATCGGAAAATCATTTACCGTTTTGGTATTCTCAATTAACAATGTGCCTGGTATTAAAAATGTGTTTACCTATAATTATTCAAGCGATGGCTCTCATCGATACGAAGTAGGTGCTCCCTCACCTCGATTCTTCTTCTTCGGTGTTTTCATAAATGTAGGTTCGCAAAAAGACGACTCTGATAAATACAACTAAAAAAATCATACACTAAAAAAATACAACAATGAAAAAATCAATTCTTCTTTTAATGCTCGTGAGTCTTTCTGCACTCACTTTCGGTCAGGATGCAAAATACATGGCCGCCATGGAAAAATTAGTCGGCGCACTCGATACAACTACGGAAGAGGCCGGAATGGTTAAACTCAACAATGGCTTCGAACGAATCGCCGGAGCAAATCCGAAAGAGTGGTTGCCGCTCTACTATCAGTCGTACTGCAATATCATGATCGGTATGCGTCAGGCTGATAATATGAAAAAAGATGAGTACTACGACAAAGCTGAATCGCTCATCAATAAAGCCGATTCATTAAGTCCCGACAATTCCGAAATCTACGTGGTGAAATCATTCGTAACGTCGATGAAAATTTCCGTTGATCCTGCAACGCGCGGACAAAAACTTGGAATGCAGTCTGCCGCACTCAACGGAAAGGCAATTCAATTGAATCCGGAAAATCCACGCGCCGTATTTCTTCGTGGTTCAGGATTGATGTACACTCCGGCACAATGGGGTGGTGGAATCGACAAAGCAATTCCTGTTTTGGAAGATGCTCTCGTGAAATTCAAATCGGCGAAGTATGAAAATAAAATCGTTCCGCATTGGGGCGAAGAAACCGCAAAGCAAATGTTAGATCAGTGTCACAAACAAACTCCTGAAACTAAATAATCATGGAAAAAGAAACTCCAATCAATACGGAAGAAAGCTTAGTCTTGATTCAGAAAATGATTAAGACAGTTCAATCCGACATCGAAGATGATAGCTTCTATTTTCTGCTCTGGGGCTGGTCAGTCTTTGCCGCATGCATGGTTCAGTTTATTCTGATGGCAATGGAAAGTCCGAATAATGCCATCGGTTGGGTTATTCTAATGCCGCTAGCCGGCATCGTAACCTGGGTGTATGCTAAAAAACAAGATAAGGAGAAGCGTGTTAAAACATACATCGATGAATTGATGGGCTATGTGCTCATAGCATTTCTTGCTTCGCTTTTCATCACGCTCTTCTTCCAGGCAAAACTGCAATTGAATACGTATCCTATCGTAATGCTCATCTACGGTGTATGGTTATTCGTTTCCGGAGGAGCTTTGAAATTTAAACCGTTGATTTATGGTGGTGTCATCAATTGGATCTTCGCCATTGGTTCGTTCTTCCTCATGTTTAAAATGCAATTGGTGGCATTGGCAGGTGCCGTATTACTCGGATACATCATTCCCGGTCATATGTTGAAAATGCGCCATAACAAACAAGTTTCTCAAAATAATCAGCTGTCCTAATATGTTTAAAGAGCTGGATCCCTTATTGCATTCACAACTTCGCCTCGCTATCATGTCTGTACTGATCAGCGTGAAGGAGGCGGAGTTTTCTTACCTGAAAGAAAAAACCGGAGCAACTGCCGGCAATCTCAGCGTACAAATTTCAAAACTCTCCGAAGCCGATTACATAACTGTCGAAAAAACATTCCGTGATAATTATCCGCTGACGGTCTGTAAAGTAACGGGAAAAGGTATCACTGCCTTCGATACTTATGTCAAAGCTATCAAGGAGTATCTAGGCACAAAATCTTAGTGTCTTAGTGTCTTAGTGGTTATTTTATTTTACCACTAAGACACTAAGACACTAAGTTAGCTCGTTCAACCCAGTCGCCGCCTTCTTTAATTAAATCAATCAAAGCCTCCACCGCCTCTTCCGAGTTGATATTTCTTTTCACAACTTCTTTTCCCTTATACAAAGTAATTTTTCCAACTCCGGTTCCGACATATCCGTAATCAGCATCAGCCATTTCGCCCGGACCGTTCACAATACATCCCATGATGCCAATTTTTACACCTTTCAAATGATCGGTGCGCGAACGAATCTTCGCCGTTGTTTCCTGCAAATCGAAAAGTGTTCTTCCGCAGCTCGGACAACTGATGTATTCGGTTTTTGAAATGCGTGTACGACTCGCTTGTAATACTCCAAATGCCGTCGAATTGATTTGTGCACGTGCCGTAATATTCGGTGCGGTTATCCATACTCCGTCGCCGAAGCCATCAAGCAACAAAGCTCCGAAGTCAGTGCTCGCATAAAGTGATAATTCGTCGGCTTCGCTCTCTGAATAATTTCTCTTTACAATAACGGGTAATGTTATTCCGGCACGGTTCAGCTCTACAAAAATTCGGCGCTGTTCTGCCATGCCATGCTCATTCGAAGTTTCTAAAACAAGAACAACGTTCGAAGGGAGCGACGATAACTTACTGCCTGATTTATCGAATAGTGTATCGACGTCGATGAGCACAAAATTCAGCACATCGGATTTATTTTCTGATTTCAAAAATTCGTTGAAGAGGAAAAGCGGGTAGTGGCGTTCTTTTGTTTTATCCCATACGCTTGCATCGGTAATAATGCCGAGTGTTCCCGGAATCTGAAACGAAGGAATCGTTCTTCCGGTGTAAGCAAAATCACATGCCTGATCTAGTATTGTCCACTTGTCACTCTTAGCATCGTAAGTATAACCGTTTGCAAAAAGAGTGGCTTCCGAAATTTTCGGTAAATGGCTTATGTCGGCAATAACGCGCGGTACTTCATGTCCGCCAGTATTGAGAACTGTCGATGATTTTCTTCGTGTGTATTCGAACGGAGAGTAGGTGAGTTCGGTTTTCTTCTCTGTATTGAAGGGACCAACTTTTTCGAGTGGAGGAATGGGCTCAGATAATGCTTTTCGTTCTTTATAACGATCGACTAATGCTTTCGCAACCGGAATTTCAAATTCAGGATCTTCCGTTAACGAAACGCGAATCGTATCTCCAATGCCGTCTTCGAGCAATGTTCCGATACCGGCTGCCGATTTAATACGACCGTCTTCTCCTTCTCCTGCTTCCGTAACTCCGAGGTGTAGAGGATAATTCATTCCCTCGGCTTGCATTTTCGAAATCAATAAGCGGTAAGCCTGCACCATGATTTGCGGATTGCTCGCTTTCATGGAGAGAACGATATTGAAATAACTTTAGGCTTCGCAAATGCGCAAAAATTCGAGAGCAGATTCAACCATGCCCAGCGGCGTGTCGCCGTAGCGGCTCATAATACGATCGCTTAACGAACCGTGATTCGTTCCGATACGCATCGCAGTTCCATTCTCTTTGCAAATGCGAACGAGCGGAACGAAGCGTTCGGCAATTCTTTCGAGCTCCGAATTATACGAAGCATCATTATAGTCGATATTCTCGAATTTCTTTTTGTCGGCGTAATTACCCGGATTCACACGCACTTTCTCAACGATGCGCGCTGCTGCTTCGGCAGCATTGGGTGTAAAATGAATGTCGGCGATGAGCGGAACTTTGTAACCGCGTTTCTTCAACTCCGCACGAATGTTAGCCAGATTATTCGCTTCATTCATACTCGGTGCCGTGATGCGAACTAACTCGCAACCTGCTTCAATCATTCGAACGCTTTGCTCAACGGTAGCTATCGTATCCATCGTATCCGTCGTCGTCATCGACTGCACACGAATCGGTTTGCCGCCGCCGATAATTAAATCACCCACTTTCACTTCGCGGGTCTTCATTCGTTGATATTGTGTAAGGCTATTGCAGTAGCCACCTGCCAGAGTCTGTTCCTTCATAATTCGGTGAAAGGACAAAGATACGGATGTTTCAAGTTCCATGTTCAAAGTTCAAGGTTCAAAGTTCAAGGTTCAGCGTTGAACTTTGAACTTTAAACTTTGAACTTTGAACATAAAAGGTCATTCCACAACAATCTTCCGCACCAGTCGCTCCCCCTTAACTCCCGTCATTTCCAACAAATACATCCCACGAGCCCAATTGCTGATCGGGATATAGGCATTACCCTCCGGAAGGTCGAAAAGAAGGCGGCCGGAGAGGTCGAAAATTCTTACCTGTTTAAGGACGTTTTTATCCGGTATTTGCAGTAAAATATAATCAGTGGCAGGGTTAGGATAGAAGGTTATAGGGCTTAAGCCGTCTTCCGGTATGCTGTGAGTAAGCGAATAGAAGTAGATGTGGAAAGTGAGTGTATCACTCGTTACGTTCGGCGTATTGCGGGCTGCCGGCCATACAACGATGATGTTGTCACCGTCGTCGTAATGGCTCGGACTAAAACGGAAATTATCGACATTATAGATGAGTGTCATTCCGGCCTGAAGGACCGTTTGAAAGGTATCAGGATAGTAGTAAAGTGTGTCCCGATCAGCAGGGCGGGCCGACATAAACACGTCGTACTGGTCGACTAACACGGTATTGCCGATATTGTCAATCTGTACGGTAATGCTGTCGTACACCTGTGCCTCGTAGGCGGTATCGTTCGGGGATACCGGGAAGCGGCTCAGACTGGAAATGCGCAGATGGGGCTGGGCGCTTGCGGCCGCAGTCATCATTCCGAAAAGGATAAAGAGCAAAATTTTACGCAGTTTCATAGACGTAGGGTTTTTCAGTATTCAAAAATAGGAAAGTACTTGCTTTTTGCCATTATTTTTTTTAATTTTCTTACCTGTTCAAAAGGCCCATATGGATATTCTAAACAGCATCGTCGCGGGAATGACGAAGGAGCAGGTTCGCTTCTTTAAGCTTTATATCAGTCGCAGCCACTTTCATGAAGATCGGCTCGATAGTCGGCTGTTCGACTATATGCGAAAGAGCGGCGAGGATTACGAAGAAGAGAAAATCGTTCGCTCGCTATATAAAAGTAACGATAAAAATGCTTTCTACCGATTGCGAAATCGTTTGCTGGGCGATTTGAACAAGAGTATCGTTCTACAGCATGTCGACGAGGATGAAAATCTCTATGCTCTTCATCTTCTTTCTCTCGAGAAATTTTTCCTCTCCAAAAACAATATCAAAGTTGCGCACTACTTTCTGAAAAAAGCCGAAGCACAGGCTCTCAAAGCAGAGAATGCCGAATTACTCGATATCATCTACGGCGATTTTATTCGACTCTCGCATGAAATGCTCTCCGTCGATCCGGAGAAGTATATTCGGCTTCGCCATGAGAATCACGAACGCATCCGCAAACTTCGGGCGATTGACGATATTCTTGCCGTGGTCTCCTATCGTATGAAATTGAGTCAGAACTTTTCGTCTGACGAAAATCCGGTTTTTGAATTATTGCAGAAAACGGTTAATGAGTTTTCGTCGGATAAAGAAATGGCAAAGAGTCCTACGCTTCGCTTTCGAATGTATCACTCGGTTACGCAAGTGCTTCTTCAGAAACGGGATTACCTTGCGCTCGAAGAATTTTTGCTTAAAACATTCAATGAGTTTAATGCCGATAAGCTGTTCAACAAATCAAATCACGATGTGAAATTGCAGATGATCGTTTATCTGATCAACACATTGTTCAAGAATAACAAACTGAAAGAGTCGTTGCAGTTTTCTGAAAAACTCAGACAGGGAATGGAAGAACATCAGCGCTTATTGTACGATAAGTATTTATTCTTCTACTACAACTCGCTCGTGATTAATTACTCTCGTACTGATCGTGATCGCGCCATCGAAACATTGAACGAAATGAAGTCGATCGAGAAAATTGTATCGATTCCTTTTTATGAAATGTTTATCTATTTCAATTTGGCGGTTTGTTATTTCGATAAGAAAGATTTCCATCAATCGATTCGTTTCCTGAATCAACGTCATTCACTCAAAGGATTTATTTCGGCCGATAAATCACTGCAGTTTAAAATTGCCATCGCCGAATTGATGGTGCGCTATGAGCTGAAGGATTTTGATGTGCTGGAAAATAAAATTCGTCTGGTGAAAAGGAATTTCCGGAATTCTTCAATCGAACATCGAATGAGCGTGAAGTGCTCATGATTGAAATTATCGAAAACCTGATGGAGAAGGATAGCATCCGAAAAGAGAAAGCTCTTTTGGCGCGAGCGAAATCGTTAATTCTTACGCCGGGAAGGAAGGAGACGGAGGATGCGGATATTTTGAATTATCGGAATTGGTTGGGGGATAAGTTACGGTAGTTTGTTTCCCGCAGAATGCGCAGAAATTTCGCAGAGTTACGCAGAAAGCCTTAGTGGTCTTATTGTGAACTGAGTGAACTTAGTGTTAAAAAAAATTTCGCGCAGATAACGCAGAAAATTCTTGTGGTCATCTTGTGCCCCTCGTGAACTCGTGGTAAAATCAGGAATTGGTGGGGATAAGCTGGGGTAGTTTGTTTCCCGCAGAATGCGCAGAAACTTGCAGATAAGCGCAGAAAATTCTCGTGATCCTTGTGCCGCTGTGAACTCGTGGTAAAATTAATAGTGTATGTGGAAGTGTACGTGGAAGTTTTAAGTAAGGTTCCGCAACCCGTCACCCCTTCTTCGCCTTCAACAAATTCTTACAATTATCACCCTTAAACTTATGCTTCGGCTTGTACGACTTGAAAAGATTCGTCGTCAGGTAATAGGTGAGATGAATATTCGTGTACACATACCAATCCACATTGCCGGAATTACCGCGTGCGCTGCCTGCCGCTTTTCCGGATAGGGGATTGAGCGACGGATCCGAAAGAAATACAGCCATCGGTCCTTCTTTAGCGAGCAGAGCTGCTTTGTCGGGATAGTTAGTACTGACGTCATCGAGGTAGTCTGTGAACGTTCGGCGGAAACCGGTTTCGGCACCAACGTCGATGTGTGGCGTGAGCTTGATTTTAAAACCGAAGCCGAAAGGAATAGAGAACTGTTGTAAATCGTATGGCGCGGGATAATTGCCTCCGAGATTTTGTCCTTCAGTACCGATCGAATGTAAATCGTATTCCGTACCGTTGATTTTTCTCTTCGGTGCAAAACGATAATACGACAAGCCTGCAAAAACATACGGCGTGGCGAAATTCCTTTTGCTAAATCCGCGCTTTCGATTCTGTAAGGTGTACATGATATGAAAACTCAACTCATCGATGTCGGAATAAAAGCGAAGATTCCGCATGGTATTATCGGTGAAATTTGCTTGCATCGCTTGCCGTAATTGTTCCGTGAAGTGCATTTAACCGAAAGTGAATTCGCGGGAAAACCAAAAACATAGCATGTACGCCAAAGCCGGGCTTGGTGAAGACGAGCGTGAAATTATCGTCGAGCTCGCCGGAGTAATTCATGGCGCCAACCGAAAATCCTAATCCCATCATTCCTCGCTTCTCTTGCGCGTATGCTTTGTTGCCGGCGAAAAAGAGTATCGTCGTCAGCAAAACTAACGTGAAGTGTAAGTGTTTCAGATATCGGCCCGACATAATCATGCAATGCTTTCGAAAGTGTATCCCTGACGGCTAAGATAATCAAGTGACGCGGGAAGTGCATAACGTAAGTTCTTTTCTGCTTTCAGACTGTCGTGAAAAACGACGATCGAACCGGGGCGTGCGTTTTTCTCAACTCGACGAAAGCAGTTTTCACCGGTTTCGTTCATGTCGTAATCGTGAGTGAGAATATCCCACATGATGATATTGTAATTCGATTTCAATCGCGCGGCTTGTGTCGGACGAATCTTTCCGTAAGGCGGACGAAATAGATCGGAGACGACGTACTCTTCGCATTCGCGAATATTTTGAAAATAGTTTTTGTTGAAATTCGTCCAGCCGTTCATGTGATTCATTGTATGATTGCCGGTACGATGGCCTTGCTTGAGAATCTCAGCGTAAATTTCAGGATGCTTGCGAACATTATCGCCGACACAAAAGAATGTAGCCTTCGCATTGTATTGCTTCAACGTTTCCAATACCCACGGTGTCACCACCGGAATAGGGCCGTCATCAAACGTCAGGAAGATCTTCTTTTCCGTGACGGGTATCTGCCAGATGAGTGGGTGAAGGAGATATTTAACGAGAAGCGGTGTGCGCATGGAGGGCGAAAGATAGGAAAAGTACGGCAGAGCCTGATTTTGTTTCCCGGAACAAACAGCGCAGAAATTAGCCAAAATCGCAGAATGCCCTCGTGAATCTCGGGGGCCTCGTGTTCCTTTGCGGGTGAAAAAAAGCCCCGCAGATACCGCAGAAATTAGCAGAAAGGGTCGCAGAAACCCTAGTGGCTTATTGCAATTGTGTGACCCTCGGGTGAAAAATTTCCCGCCGAAATTCTCTCGTGGACCCTCGTACCCTTGATAACGAAAAAACGGTGGAAGCAAAACCTCCACCGTCAAATTTATAACCCGACAACCAAGCCAACCACATCCCCGACCTCTGCGCAAATCCATAAACCTGCTTCTCTGCCTTCGCTGAGAGTTCAGTTGATTCGTTTGCTTCGGAGGATTTGCGAAAGTGCCTGAAGAATGTAAAGCGCTTGATTCATTTCCTGCTCTACTAGCTTTTTATGCTTGCTGTCGAGTGACAAATAGTATGTCATTTTTTCGGAATAGATATCGAGGATACGGCTTGCAATCGGCATTTCCTTTTGCAATTTAGTCTTTTTGTTTTCCGAATTCAAAATCGGTCGACTGAATCGTGTCGCGGTTCATGGCGCCGCCGGCGCGGAAATACAATTCGGCAACTTTCGTCATGAAGTAATTGTAAGGAACAGTTTTGTCCGGCATTACTTCAACACATTTATCAAGAACTTTGATCGCAGAATCACGTTTGCCTTCGAGCATTAATTCTTCAGCCAAACGACTGAAGTTGATGCGGAAGTTTGTTGTCATACGTAAATTGTTTTCGTCGAGATAAACGCGCTCGTCGTTCATGTTTCCGAATACGAATTTGTTCATCACATTGTCGTACATCTTACTTGTTTCTACACTGCCGGAACTACTTCGTTATTGCTTTCCGTACGAACAGGAACAAGTCGGTATGCCAAACCTTCCAGACGGAAGTATGGTTCGAGATTCAGGTAATTGTCGGCACCAACGGTTGTCGCGAAATAAATCGGACGTTTCAGTGATTGTTGGCGATGATGTTGAGAATCATCAGATCGTTTTTCATCAGATAGTTTCCGCCGATCGACCAATCCATTGCACTGACAATCTGATCTGCTTTATCCGCACTCACAACTTTGTTTGCCAAAACTTCGTCTTGTCGATAGTGAGACGAAGATTCTTTGTCGGATAGTAATTCACCATCTCGCCATTATTCGTACGCGCTTGTGCCTTCGGATCGTCGCTACCCATGAAGTCAACGAGGTCTTTCAGTTCAACAGCGCCTTTCATAGCACGGTCGTAGAACGGAAGGTAATCGCGTTTTCCTAAATTGTATTTGTCGGACGACCATGAAATTGGAATCGGCTCTGAATCGTAGTATTTTCTTTTCAGCTGATCGATATACCAGTCGGTATTCAAGAGCGAAAGATTGATGACACGAACGTCGGTACGTACGCCTTCAACTTCCTGCGCATACCAGAGAGGGAAGGTGTCGTTATCGCCATTCGTAAAGATGATCGCATTCTTTTCACACGAGTTGAGATAATCGGTGGCAAAGTCGCGTGAAGTGTAGCGGTGCGAACGATCGTGATCATTCCATTCTGCTTTCGCCATTACGGCCGGAACGGCAACGAGGCAAATAACAGTGGCTACCACAGCGCCGCCTGTTCCTGAAATGTATTTTTCAGCAAGTCGTAGAGCGCTAAAACGCCGAGATCCGATCCACATCGCAAAGGCATAGAATGAACCGGAGTATGCATAGTCACGTTCACGTGGCTGCAGTGGTGTACCGTTGAGGTAAATTACAATGGCGATACCGGTGAAGAAGAACAGGAGCATGACGATCCATGCGTCTTTGTTGTTTCGACTGTAGTGATAAATCATTCCGATAATACCTAAGATAAGCGGAAGGAAGTATAACAAGTTGCGGGCTTTGTTGTCGCGCATTTGTCCCGGAATTTTTTCCTGAGGACCGAGACGAGCATTGTCGATAAACGGAACACCGCTGATCCAGTTACCGCGTGTAATTCCGCCCGGACCTTGCAAGTCGTTCTGACGACCCACGAAATTCCAGAAGAAATAACGCCAGTACATTTCACCTAACTGATAGG
>JADKIH010000024.1 GCA_016721305.1 Bacteroidota bacterium | reverse complement strand
TAATGATTAACTGAATAATCGGCATGGCAAAAATGACGGGCAATATCGTCTTGTTTCTGAAGATCTGCCGAAATTCCTTTTGCAGTAAAAATTTGATCGCTCTCATGCCAGACGAATTTTAAACTTTTTGAAACTAACCGTGAGCGTGAATGTCGTCATGGCAATCAAAACAAGTGTCTGCTTCCAGATGGCGGAAAAACCGAGGCCTTTTATCATGATCGATTTAACGATAACGTAATACCAACGGGCAGGAACGAGATTAGATATTACCTGTAGCGGTAACGGCATATTCTCAATCGGAAACATAAACCCGGCCAACAGTAGTGTAGGAATTAACATCCCCATCAATGAGATCAACATCGCAGCTTGCTCACTGGCAGTGACGTTCGAAATCATCAGACCGAGAGAAAGCGAAGTGATGATAAACAAACTACTCTCTGCAAAAAACAACAGCAAACTGCCGTTAAATGGCATGTCGAGAAGAAAGACGCTCAGCAGGAGAATGACAACTAAATTGATAATTGACATTACAAAGTACGGAACCGCTTTCGAAATGATTACTAAAAACGGATTGAATGGGGAAACAAGCAGCACTTCCATCGTTCCTTTCTCCTTCTCTCTGACAATAGAAACCGAAGTCATCAGCACGCAAACCAGCATTAAGACTAACGCCATCACACCGGGAACAAAGTTCGTTGCGCCTTTTAACTCAGGATTGTAAAGCATCCGAATGTCGGGCCGGATTTGATACGGTAGCGATGTCGTACCTAACAACTCCTTTGATAATCGAGAACGATGTTACTTAAATACGAAGTAAGCGTTGTGGCCAGATTGGGATCGGATGCGTCGGCAATGACTTGCATCTGTGCTTTGCTCTGATGCAGCAAATCCTTATTGAAATTGGCGGGAAATACAATAGCCAGCTTTATCTTCCCTTCTCTGAACGCTGCTTCGATCTGTCTTTGATCCAAAATCGTCTTCTCAATTTCGAAGTACTTACTGGCTTCGATGCGATCTGTCAAACGATGTGATGCTTCATCTTGTGCATAATCACAGATGACAATCTTTGAATTCTTAATTTCGTTCGTAAGCGCAAAACCAAACAACAAAATCTGCGCAATCGGCAAACCGAAGAGCATAAGCATGGTTTTACTGTCACGGAATACGTGATAAAATTCTTTGCGTACAAATGTGAAAATTGTTTCATCTTAATCGGCTTTGCGTTTGGCTCCGCGAGCGAGTTCGTAAAATACTTCATCCATTGAAGCAGCACTAAATTGTTCTTTCAATCGTGTCGGTGTATCAAGTGCTTTAATCACTCCATCAACCATCATCGAAATTCGATTGCAATACTCAGCTTCATCCATATAATGTGTTGTCACAAAAACCGTAATTCCACGATCGGCTGCTGCATAAATCAAATCCCAGAATTGTCGGCGGGTAACCGGATCAACTCCGCCTGTCGGCTCGTCGAGGAAAACAATTTTCGGCTCGTGAAGAACAGCGACAGAGAATGCTAACTTTTGTTTCCAGCCTAATGGTAACGATCCGACTAGCTTCTTCGCCTCATCACCAAGATTCAATTGTTCAACAAGAATATTTCCCTTCACTTCTATTTCACGATCCTTAAGTCCGTAAATACCTCCGAAGAATTTAATATTCTCTATGACAGTCAGGTCCTCGTAAAGCGAAAACTTCTGACTCATATAGCCAATACTCCTTTTGATCTTTTCCGTATCACGATAAATATCAAAACCTGCAATCGTGGCATTCCCCGATGTCGGATTCGAAAGTCCGCACAACATTTTCATTGCCGTCGTCTTCCTGCTCCATTTGCTCCCAGAAATCCGAATATCTCTCCGGCGTGAACGTCGAACGTAATTTCGTTAGTGGCGATGAAATCACCAAACTTCTTCGTAAGCTTATCGGTGCTGATAACTACGTCTTTCATTTAGTGATTCATTAATTGAATAAAACAATCTTCTATCGTGGGTTGAATTGGCTTCAACTCGGCATTCTTAAATTCTTTATCGGCCAGCAAACTCAACAACTCCTTTTTCACCTCTTCACTCGTGGCCAAAAATGAAATGTGATGATATTCTCCGAATGCATTACAGCTTTTTACGAGCGGGTGTTCGCGCAGCGCACCGAGAAGATGACTCATATTGTCGCTCTTTATGGCAAAAAGCGGATCAGGATACTGCGACACAATATGCTCGGGCGTATCGATCGACATGATCTTTCCGTCCTGAATCAGAGCAATTCTTTCACACAAAGTCGCTTCATCCATGTAAGGGGTTGAAACGAGAATTGTAATGCCTTGCTCCTTTAATCGCTTCAACATTTCCCAAAACTCTTTACGGGAAACCGTATCCACCCCCGTTGTTGGTTCATCGAGGAAAAGAATAACAGGACGATGAATTAAAGCACAGCACAAAGCGAGCTTTTGTTTCATTCCTCCCGACAACTTCCCGGCTCTTCTATCTTTGAAAGGCTCTAGTTGAACGTAAATATCTTTGATGAGCTCGTAATTCTCTTCAATCGATGTATTAAAAACAGTAGCGAAGAAATTCAAATTCTCTTCGACTGATAAATCCTGATAGAGCGAGAATTTGCCGGGCATGTATCCAATACTTTTCCGAATCTCTTTGTAATCTTTCACAATATCGTAGCCATTCACAGAAGCACTTCCTCCATCGGGCAAGAGCAAAGTTGTGAGCATTCTGAAAATACTCGATTTGCCTGCACCGTCGGGACCGATTAAGCCGAACAACTCGCCTTTCTTTACGGTAAACGACACGTCGCTCACAGCAAGAACGGTATCCTTGTTGTACGTCTTTCGAAGATTATGAAGCGCTACTTCTCCCATGATTATTGGAATTTGACTTCGCCGTACATGCCGATTTTGTAAGTGCCATTATTCGCAACTTTTATCTTCATCGCGTAAACGGTATTTACTCGTTCGTCTTTTGTCAAAATAGTCTTTGGTGTAAATTCGGCTTTATCGTTAATCCAGGTAATCACGCCTTCTGCTTCTTTGAATCCGCCTTTGCCGTCGTCAGTTAATACTTTTACTTTTTGATTCAATTTCACCAGTGGCAATTGATTTCCGGAAATGTAAGCACGAAGGTTTATTGTAGTGAGATCGGCAATTTTATAAAGTGGCTTGCCGGCAGTAGTAACTTCATTTGCCTCCGCATATTTCGTCAGCACTGTGCCATTAATCGGATTCACAATTTTGCACTTCTGAAGCTGATCGTTGAGCTGATCGATTTGAACTCTCAATGGCGTCACATCTTGACTGATGCCTTCAGTAGCGATATCGAGCGTTGATTTTTGCGCATCAATTTGTCGTTTGATTACTTCAACCTGTCCGTTGATATCGTCGAGCTGCTTTTGTGTGGCAGCATCTGCCTTGGCCATATTTGCAATTCTTCTCTGTTCATTTTGCGCTGACTTTAATTGCTCTTGCAGAGCGGCCAGTTGCGTAGACACATTCGGCTTCTTACTCAACAAAGCATTAATCTGCGCTTCCAATTGCTTTTTCTTTAACGATAACTGCACGCTGTCGATGTATCCGACTTCCTGTCCTAGTTGCAAAGTTTGGCCTTCTTCCAGATTAAACTGCTTTAGGTTTCCCGATGCTTCTGCGGAAATAATTGTTTCGTCGGCTTCAAACGATCCCGATGCATCGTAATCACCTTTCTTTCCGGTGCAGGAAGAAAGCAGAACGATTAACGATCCGATAAAAATGACAGATGATATTCTTTTCATAATATTTCTAATTATAACCCTGTTGTATTTTGATATGTATACTGAGCTAATAGCAATTGAATCTGATGCATGGCCAAATTTTGTCGTGCCTGATCTTCGGCATTTACATAAGTGATGTAATCGTTTGCGGTGATTATTCCGTACTGCAATTGCTCTTTCGATGTATTCTTAATGCTTTCGCGAAGTCCAACGATTTCGTTGTCGCTCGTGATCAACTCTTCGTACTTTCTGATTTCGCGATTTTGCTGCGACATGCTTAATTTTGTGTTAAACAAAAATGCTTCGCTTTGTAAATCTGTTGAGCTGCGATTGATATCCAGAATTTTCTTTTCCTTTTTCAAGGTATAGTAGCCTGTAATATTCCAATTGAGTCGAAGTCCGCCGATATAATATGATTCAAAGGCATTACTCAGCATGTTCAAAGCCGGACGACCATAACCTCCCTGTAAAAACAAGCCGGCCTTTGGAAGATATCGTGCGTTCAATAATTTCTTTTGCGTTTCGAAAGTTTGTTTTTGGAGCTCGTATAATTTCAACTCAGGACGTTTCACCTCAGTTTTTTGAGTGACCGTTGCCGGTGTTTGAAGCTTAGTTAATTCATCGACAGGCTGATTGATAAAAAGCCCGAGCATTTCGCAATATGCTTTACGATTCGCTTCGAGCTCAACAGAACGTTGATCAGCTTTTAGCATTTCTGCTTTGAGAATATTTGCATTGCTCTTCAGTGCGGCGCCATTGTCGATCGCTGCTTTAGTTTTATCCAGCCCGGCCTGAATGTCACCTTTGAGTATTTCGGTCTGCCGCAATTGCGCATCGATTAAAAGAATTCCGAAATAAAGATTCGTTATGCGTTCGTTGAGCTTATATAATTCTACTTCGGTGCGCTGTGATTCAATTTCTGCACTTGTATTGATCAACTCTTTCTGATTTTTCACATTGAACAAATCAGTAATCGGCTGATTAATTTCGCCGTAAATTCTGTACTGATCTTTGTTCAGACTTGGTAGTGTCAGATTAGGAATCTTTATTGGCAATTCCGTTACCTGCGACTGATAACTCGCCTGACCGTTCACAACAATTGTCGGCAGGTAATTTTTATTTGCATTCTCAATCGAATATTCCTTCGCCTGATCAACGAGCGCCATTTGCTTTACGAGCGGATAATTTTTTTTGGCCATCGTAAAACACGAATCCAGCGTAAGAGTATTGTTCTCCTGAGCGAAAGAAAAGTTTGCAGTGAAAATTAAACTGCAAACAGTAATCAAGGTCTTAGAAAAATAGCTGCGTTGCTTCATCCCTATTAGATTTATTGATTCGGATTAGTATTTAAAATTGCTTTGATCCAGAGCGGAATCATTTTCTTCCGCTGCTGCATCATATCATTGAAGTCATCTTGTGGAAGATCCCCCAGACTTCTCAGAATCGGACTTGCTATAAAAGGAAAAACAATCATTCCCATCATATTCATGATAAAATGCATCGGATGAAGCATGGCGATTTTTCCGGCATTGGCTTCTTCGATGTATTGCTTCATGAAATAGGAATTCATTACCAAATCCTTCACCCCAATTTTCTTGACGATTTCTGTCGGATTCATTTTCAACTCGCTTAAAATAAATAGCGGGATGTCGGGATTCTTTGTGAGAAGGTCGATGTAATTTGAAACCAGCGTTTCAACTTTCGATTCGAGCGAAGTCTGATCGTTATTAAAAGCATCAGCCATTGAATTGAAAACGACTGCATCGTTTCAAGAACAATGATGTCGAATAACTTCTCTTTACTTCTGAAGTAGTAATTGAGAAGCGCTAAATTAATTCCCGCTTCTTCGGCGATATCGCGTGTGCGTGTCCCGGCAAATCCTTTTTTATGAAACACCGAGCGTGCTGCACTTTTGATTTTCTCTTCCGTCGATGCGTCGCCGCTTTCCTTTACTTTCTTTGATTTCATTCTTTAAAATGACTGAGGCGACAAAGTTAAAGACAAAAAAAGTAATTAATCAAGTGTTTTAATCATTTGTTTAATAAATAATCAAAATGCTTTTTTTGGCCTTTTTCGCACTATTTAAGAGGAAATTGACTGGAAATCGGCCGAAAAGACGATTCCCGGGAGAATTTTACGCAGGATAGACCTTGTCGGCCGGAGGGGTTTCTAATCCCTTATCAGCTTTACGGTTTCCGATAGCCCCTGCTTCGTACTAACCTTTAAAAAGTAAATCCCTTTGGAGAAAGCAGACATGTTTAACAGTTGAGTGGCCTTATCAGAAGAATATGTATATGACTGAGTAAACAAAATTTTTCCCGCCACATCAGAAATTTCAAAGAGAAGATCTGTTGGTTTCTCTACTTGAATATCGACGGTCACCTGATTATGTGACGGATTCGGATACACATTTATCTTTTTCCCATTTCCACCGCCAATTGCTAATCCGGTGTTGATACTCAAATCAATTTCATATACGCCTCTCCCGAAAGTTGCTGCGCGTAATTTATTCGGAGCTGCCGCTGAAATTCCCAAGTCCATTACCGGAGTGTTTGGCAATCCGGAATTGTACAACGTCCATGTAATTGAAGTGTTATCGATATAATAAACTCCTGCATCCATTCCGATGTAAACTTTTCCGGTAGCGCTTCCGATTTCAAATGCTGAACAATTCACGGGAAGATTTGGTAAATTATATGAAACGTTTGTCCATGTAAGACCTGCATCAATTGTTTTGTAGACTTTCTTTCCGGAAGAAAATCCGCTCTGTGTCACATAGGCAATCGAAGGATTTGAAGGATCAACGCTTACCGATGTGAGTGCTCCTGATGCAATGTTAATTCCGGTGTTTCTTAAATTCCAACTCGTAGCACCATCGGTAGAAACAAACATTCCCGTCGTTCCGTGAATGGCATATATATACTGATTATTCGATGGAGCAATGGCAAATTCTGTAATGTACTCTGAAGAACTTACGCCTGACATCACACCGGGAGTAACTAACCAACTTCCTGCCGAGTTCAACGATTTGAACATTTGCGTTCTTCCGGCATACAATGTTGTTGGAACTTGCGGGTCTTGTTTCCATGGAGTCACAAATGCTCCGGCTGCCGTAATGCCGGTTGTACAAGGATTCCAACTCGTTCCGCCATTAGTCGATTTATAAAATGCGCCGGAAGAAATCGATGCATACATCGTTTGATCATTTGTGCGATCAATAAAACAATCGGTACCATCGGCAGCTAAGCTTGCGCGATAAACTCCTCCGCTATATATTAGAGCCATTATCCTGATGACCGGAAATCCACAGATCAGGTGACAAATCCGATACTCCGATTTTGTACATCTGAGCAATATTCATTGTGCCGGTTAAATCATTCCACTGCGTTCCCGTGTACTGAAAAACACCACCATCGTTTACGTCTTATAAAACTCCGCTCGATGAATATTCAAATTCATGATGATCGGTATGCATACGGTGGATTAGCAGTGAAAGAATATCCACAACCGATTAAAGCCCATGTAGCACCACCATCGATCGAATGCCAGGCACCGAGCGCTCCAAGCACAAGCTCATTTTGATTAGTCGGAGATGCTTCAAAAGCCAAATCGTACCAGCCTTGCCCACTAGCCGAACTGGGCGTTACACAATCGTTTCCGATAATATTGGAGTACTTGCCATAAGCGTAAGTAGTTCCGCCGTCGGTCAAGCGATAAACCCCTTGTAATACTGCTGAAGAGTTCGATGAAACTACGTACACAAAATCCGGATTAGCCGGAGTGGTTGCCACTTCCATTCGCAGTGAACCGCTAGTCGGAATACCGGCAGATATTTGCGAAAGTTACACTCCATCCGTCGATCTCCGGAAACGCAAACCTCCTGCGTAAACTGTGTCGGGGCTTGTAGGTTTAAATTCGAGATCGAATGTATTGTTCGCTACCACTTGTGTCCATGGTCCGCTTCCTCCGTTGTGCTGCGATAAACTCCGTGCTTGTCGATGCCATGACAATCTGCGGATTGTTCGGATTAATAATAATATGTCGCATTTCAACCTTTCGGACTCGCCGGAAAAACCAAACCGGTCGTATCCCATGTTTGTCCTCCGTCGAGTGACTTCAGCACGCCTATGGAAGAAGGTTCTTCTGCGAAAAATATCCATCGCCCGTAGCCAGATACATGATATTTGAATTTGTCGGATCAATTGCCAGATCAGTGCAACCGATCACAGAGAGATTTTCATTCAGAACCGACCACGTACTTCCATTATCAGTTGTCTTCCATAAACCACCTGCAGGCGCACCGACATAAAAGGTATTGGCATGTGCAGGATCGGTGTAATAAAATGTGATGCGTCCTGCTTTTCTCAGGAAGACCATTTGTTGCATTTCCCGACAATGCCTAAAGGCCCCATCGCCGTCAGCCGATTGAATTATTTTGAGTATCGGATTTGGGTAGCTTGTACCTATTTCCTTTCAGAAATATTTCGAAATTTTCTGCTCCGACAAGCTGTGATAAATCACCACTCGGATAAACACGCGGCTCGACGAATGCTTCCAGCGTTTAAATTAGATGTACCAGGGAAAGGACCTTCATCATTATCACTTTCTACGGTATTTATATTCCTCCTCCTCCGCATGTTCTTTACAATATTCCCGGAAAGCAGTTTGAATTTTATAAAGTTATTTTCTGGTTGCCACAACTCCATCCATTTTTGAGCAGAGACATTGTTCAGAATAAAATGTTGTTAAAAATACAAGTGCATATACTTTCTTCTCTCATAATTAATAAGTTTTATCATCCTTAAATTAAAATCTAAATATTACTTCTCTCCTTTTTCCACTTCGAATTCAAAAGGCAAATTGACTAAATCATATAGCTTCTGCATTGCTTTAATTGCACTCCTCATTAAAAATAACCGTGTCGAGCCGAAAGTAAGCATTACCTATCTGCGTTCATGCCTATTCCGTGAAAAACCCTTAATCTTTCAACATCAAAGTGTTACTATAGATTCCGCTTAAAAATGGGTTACCACTCGGGCCCAAAAAGGATCAAATTGGGCCGACAGATCAATCAAAAGCCGGAGAATATCTCAATATTAGTGAACTTTTCCGCCCCATGCATTTGCCCACTCTAACGCCAAATTGACTCGTAGCTCAGGGTTGGTAGAAACGGCTGACTCTTAATCAACAGACCGGGAGTTCAGGCCTCCCAGGGTCACTTGTTTACTACAGAAAACCATAAAACTCGGCTCGAAGTCCTTCCACATCCCTACCCTTCTTCCACTTTTTCCGAGTTTCGATAACGATAAAAGCTCCTGTTCACTCACGCTACTCAGATTCGCACGAAGGACGATAGCGATAGCGATAGCGATGATAACGATAGCGATGGCAATAGCGTAACAGCGCCTGTTCACTCCTACAGTCTCAAACTCGCCTAACGAGGTTGCGATAACAGTTACGATAACGAAAAACGAAAACTCCTGTTCACTCCCACTGCTACTCAAACTCGCACACTTCCTTGAACATTCTACCTCTTGTTTACTTTCTTCTCTTTTCAATACAATAATCAGCCTCGAAAAACAATCGTGGGGCGGATAAATAGAATGCACATTCTCTTCCGCTATGATGTGCTGACTTTCGATTTAGAAATTTCTTCGGACACGCAACTCTTCCCCTTCAAATCCAACCATCACATCAGACGGTCAAGCTTACTAAGTGTGTAGTATTATCAACAACGAACCTAAATAGAATATTGATGGTGACGGTATCTTGCAGATCAACAAAAATTGTATCAATACTATGCTGCTTTGGCGATATTGTATTCAGTATGGCGGGTTGATTGCATGTTCTCCACGATCATTGTGATAAGTGTATTTATCTTTTGCAAGGCAGGTTGATTAAATTGCGGAAGAAAGTAGCCGTTGTTTACTTCCGAATTGAAAAATTATCTCGTTTACTGTGATGGTCGAATCAGTATAAGTAATCTGTCGAAAAATGAATTCAGAGGACAGAACAAAAATAAGATGACGAAATAGTACAATCATCCCTAGGTGTTTATTTTATTTTAAGCGTAGTTCGATTTCGCTTTTTATTTTCAAACGATAGCTGAATCACTCTCTTCCATCGATCCCGAAATGATAATTTCGAATAATACCATTCATATCGACTAGGTAAGTAACCGGGTAGCCTCTACTCCGAATTCTTTGATATCTGTCGCACTCCGGCATTATTCGGATATGGGTCGATTCATCAGCCTGACTTTATAACCTGGTATACATGGGGTAATATATCGTACTAATCGCAGGTGCACCTAAACCTCTTCTTACAGTGGTACGGATTTCTTTCGTCCGAATTAAATTTAAGCAACTTCTCCGAGCTATGAGGGCTACAAAAATTTGAAAAGGCTGCCCTTTCATTTCACTATCGAGTTCATTAAGAAAAACTAATTCTTTCATGCAGGGACGGCAACCGATGTAACATAAAGTTGAGAAACGTGACTTTGCCTTTGAAATATAAACTATCGACAATTCTTCCATTAAGAGTGACACCGGAAATAGCAGGACACTGACCAACTAAAGGAGCTGTCTGCGCAAAAACGCATGAAACGACAATAAATAATGGCATAGCACTTTTTCATTTGAAAGAATTTAAAATGTCAAACGAATATACTTTGATTATTTACTCTCTGGAATGCGTCATCAAAACCGTCCCACTCTTAAACGTCCTCGTCCCCGTTAGCTTAGCTTCATCATCGTAGATCAATCCCATTAAAAATCGGAACCCGTGCGAAATCGCTACAGGATCTATCATAAATGAAAACTCATCAATCAATCCGGCTTTTGCAAATTCAGGCCAAAAACTTCCGCTGCCCTAATATCTGGGGTCTTTTGAGATGATAATTTCAGTTTTGCCATCTCTTCAACAGCATGTTCTTTGATCAGGCGCGTATTATTCCACTCGGGCTTTTTCATCGTCTTTGAAAAAACAATCTTCTCCGCATTATTCATCCCGGCTGCTGTAAGCGGATCTCTTCCATCGCAAAGGTGTCGGCCAAAACCGTATCATTTCGTACGTTACACGACCAAAGACAAGAATGTTTTTCTCTTCCATATTCTCTGCCGAAAAAGCATTTTCTTCTTCGCCATGTGATGCCAGCCGATGTCGCCTTGCGGGGATTTGTAGTAGCCGTTGAGAGTGATAAAATTGAATACACTAAGCTTTTCATGATGTGAGTATTATAATTTATGACTATCCCGTTCTATTAGAAGCACATCTCAGCCTGACTCAATTCTACTCACCCAATGCTTCGTCTCCACCAAAAACTGTCAGATCTTCCGGTCGTTGTGTTCTATCAACAGCTTGCCCTTGTCAGCGAACTCGAGTTGCCACCCTTTATTTCCCTTTAATGTGAATGCACGCCCTTTCCAAAAATCCATACCGAACTCCCAGCCTCCGAATTCTCTAAACGCACTGTAGCTTCTTATGATTTTCGTAATCGTTTCCCGTGCGTAAAATTTATACTTGTATTGAAATGGGAAAAGCACGAACGTACATGCCGTCGGACTTTACATTGGTCTGCAAACGGAAACGACTGATGAAAAATGAAAGGCCAGAAATAATAACATGAACATAATCAGCCCAACATTGCTCATCGGATTATCGCCAAATTGCTTTCCGCCCAAAACCTGCATGATGCATCCATAAACAATAATGGCATTCACTGCTAAAATAATCAGCCATATCCACTGTGAGTGTAACGCTGTTCTTCTTTATAAAGAATTCCTTCTTCGGTAAAGTTTGCCATAATTGTGTCTGTGTTCCGACAAAATTACTTTTTTTCGAATTATCCTGTACAAAGTCGCTGCAAATAATCTTTTCGTCTTCCTATTTTGATCGATGCATAAGCAGACTCTTCACTAGCTTGAATAATCGATATGGTGCATAACGCATCGGCAAATCGAAGATCGTGCTTGTTTTCACAACACCTCTGGCATTGCTGGAGGCAAGAAAGATGCTTTTCCGTGATATTTACCAATTCCACTATTCCCAACTCCGCCATACGGCAAATGGTGATTGGCAATCTGAGCAAAACATCATTGTCATGCTCCGCCGAAGTCGATCTGCGTAAATGTCTTCCGCCGATTTACTCTTACCGGAAATAGTAAAGGCTAATGGCTTTTCTCTCTCATTCACGAAAGTCAACACCTCATCTATCTGCTCGAATGTCATTACCGTCAAAAGCGGTCCGAAAATTTCTTCTTGCATAATCAGGAAGCGGGCTGATTCGTCCATGATTGTCGGTGAATGTATTTTCGGAACGATCTGTCTGCCCGCCGTAAACAATTTTTCCATCCAACATTAGTTTTCGAAACGATCAAATGCCTGTTCATTAATAATGCGACCGTAGTACTTCGATTCTTCGGATCGGAACCAAACATGCTTTCAATTTGCTCAACGATTTTTTTGATCAATCGGTCTTTACTGAACTGTGCACAAATAGGTAGTCGGGGCAATGCAGGTTTGTCCTGCATTAATCAATTTCCCCACGCAATTCCTGCCGCTACATCAATATTCGCACTGGCATCGACAACGCATGGGCTCTTTCCTCCTAATTCCAAAACAACGGGTGTGAGATACTCGGCTGCAGCTTTCATCACCACTTTTCCCGGCCGGACTTCCGGTGTAGAAAATGAAATCGTATCGTTGAGCAAAAAAATTCTCATTCACTTTCCGATCGCCCTGAATAATCTCTATATATTTTCTTTCAAATGTTTCGTGAATAATATCATCCATCACTTGCGCTGTATTCAACGCATATGGCGAAAGGTTTCCCATAATCGAACAGCATCCGGCAGAAATAGTAACGACGAGCGAATTCATCATCAATTGGAAAGGATAATTCCACGGGCATAAATCAATACAACACCAAGTGGCTCGTAAATTATCACTCATCGAAGGGAAAAGCAATAGCGGCGTCGGTACGTCTTCCGCTTCTGTCCAATTTCGGGTTGCGAAATAAGTCTAATTCGTCTAAGACAATGACTTAGTGTATATGCTATCGTATGATTTATATAAGTCTTTCCACAAGCCTTCCATTTTTCTTTTCGAACTTATAAATAGCGTTCCGTAGTTTTTTAGTTGCACAATCCGAAACTTCACATCTTTGGTTTGATGCGTGAAAGAACTCTCTGCTCCTTTATGACTGATTCAACGCTGATTTTTGATTGTCGATTCCATAACACTATTTATTTCGTCTTCCGTCCTTCAAAATGTTCCATTGTTTTATAAATGCCCATCACCTTGCCGACAAACCAATCAAATAACCAAACCGGAAACAGGCCTGGAAGAAACGAACAAAGTGTACACTCCACGGCATGCTCAAACCTTTTCGCTTCTCCATACCGAATAATCTTCGAAGCAACTTTCAGGATTCAAGAGCGGAGTAAGCGACTTCCTCCATCGAACATACCTGTATTGATGTAATATGGTGTCACCGTTGTTGCCAATATTAAACTTTTGCTGCTTCATTTCAATTCGCAAACTATCCGACCAGCCAATCACCGACCACTTGCTCGCAGCATACACCGACATGCGCGGATTTAGAAATAAGTCCCGCCGAGGAAGCAACGTTAATGTATCCGGAATTCTGTCTGATCATCGCCGGCAAAATTCACTTCAGATGAGCATGGGCGCATTGGCATTCACATCCATCGTGCGAATGATTTCCCGTGAAGTGTGATCCTGAAAATGTTTGCCGACAACTATGCCGGCATTGTTAATCAGCACATCAATTGCTCCAAACTTTGACAGAACTTTTCGGCAGATGATTTAATTTGCTCGGCTTTGATACATCGACAAGATAACCGCAAACCGGACAAGTTTTGAAAACTCGCTACGGTTTGATCGATGCCTTGCTGATTGATATCCCAAATAATTAACTCAGCGTTTCGTTCTAAAACGATACGCCCATAATTTTCCGATACCGGGCTCCGCCGGTGATTAAAATTTTTTTCGCTTTAAGATTTGTCATGTTTCTGTGTTCGGAAGAGAAATGTGCTCCGAACTTATCTAAATATAAAACTTACACAGTCATCCGAAGATACCACGGAATATTCAAATCCATCAATGATAAAAGTGAGTAAAAGCCCCTAAATTATCGACTGCCTTCATTATTCTAAAACAAACCATCTCTCATCACCTAGAATTAATTAACTCCCAAATGCCAGATCTCCTTCTTGAAGTACATTTGACGTAAGAAGGCCCTGCCGGTTCTATTGAATGTTTTGCCATTTCTACTAAAGAAAAAGGCAACTCCATTTCCGGATTTACTCAACCCAGATCAGCACGCAGAACGAAGTAGGCATTCAGACAAACGTAAAGTAACAGTAAAACCCTCGCCATCCGTCGATCGAATCTATCTGCCTTTTCCGGCTTGTTTCCTTAGTGAAGCCGTAACGTGAAAATGGTTGCAACGACAACCAGAAAAATTGAAAACAATGTAATACCATGCAATGTGTCGACCAGAGTTTGTGAAACGAATCAGGAAGCGAAGAATCTATGATGTATTTATTACCAACAGCAGCAAACAATGCACGACGCTTAATCCAAGCGCGCCTCAATACTGGCAGAATGAATGTAAAACCGGCGTAAGAATTAAAAATGCTACATACATTCCCAAAAATATTTTCCAAAACAAAGTCCAGGGTGCTATTCGCTGAATCCGATCTTCACTTTTGAAAGCTTGATGGATGAGGGGCTTAGCCAACGATTCATCGCCAAAACCTGTTTTTATACTGTTGATTTTTCCTGCCTACTAAAGCTGTCGGGAATAACTTCCCAACCGCTTAAGCAAATCGACCAAAATGATCACCTTGTTTATCAACTGCAAATACAAGTGCCGTTGTATCGGATTGAATTCTCCATATTTAATCGAGTACCTGATAATCGAAAGGAAAGCGATCGATTTTCCACGAATCCTTCATTTCACATTGCAGTTTCATGAAACATAAATACGACCATCTTCTAATGTATCAGTGGTGGTGTATGCCATCGTGAAAGTTTTAGCCGCAGGTATCTCCCAGGTTTTAGTGAAGTCAAATTTCCGGATTGCGATATTTCATCCACAACAAAAGATTCACCGAATATTCTTTTCTCTAAATCAATCTCATGAATGCTTGTAATGTAAATACCGTGGATTGCGGTATCAGCACACTCTCCTCGGCTTTTAACTGAGAAAATACAAGCTGAATATTGCGCTTAAGAATAAGAGGCGGCGAATCATAGTGTGAGCTTAGGTTTATTGCGATAAAATTAGGGGTTTTCATTCCTTGATCATAGCGGAAATGTGAATCTTTTCCTCGTTTTCAACAAGGGTGTGCATCTTTCAAAGATAATACATACTTTAGTATATACTCTTCCTTTAAGCTTTCTCACCTCAAGATATAATCGCATGTCAAACGCCATCACGGTTAATGCCGAACAAATTCAACAGTGGGTTGCCAATAAGCATGAAGTTTCAAGAGTTCAGGAAGAACTTCACTCGCTGGGCCTCGATGCGAGTCTATCAAAGCTCATCAAAGAGTTTAAGAAGGCAAAAGTATGCCAAGCGCAGTACAAAGGATTCATCTTCCTTGTCGTCCGGTGCTGTTATGGGCTTCATCAGTTGCGTGCTGAGCATGACGAATCCGTTTCCGAGCTTACTTTTTATTCTCTACGGATTTACTTCAGCTTCTGTGCTCGTAATCTGCTACGGACTCTATCTCGTATTCGAGTAGTCGAATTATCTGCGCACATTCATCAAGTAATTTCCAAAATCAACTTCTGCAACATCTTGGAAGTTGGATCAATCGTCAGGCATTTTACTTCTTATAATTCCAATGTGTCGCCTTTTTGAGATTTCAAGGCATATCGGTTCGACCTCCCTTTTTGTAACCGCTAAGATCGACCTGATCAATTTGCAGAGCCTTGATCATAATAATCGGTCAGAGGGTTATAACATCGAATGCTGTCTAATCCAAGCACACTTCCGTCTTTTCTGAACTCAATCTGCTTGCCTTTTTCATTTTATATAATTTCCTAACAGCAAGCTCTTCCAGTATTCGGTGTTCTCCATCGACAGTATCCGGATTAATCTTCACGAAAACAATTCTGAACTTTCAATCGGTCTGATGAAACAGGCTCGAGTGTGTCGCCTAAGGCAACAATGCTATCACCATTAATTACCTTAATTCGAAAGCTGCCCCATTCTTTATAATAGTAAGTTCCGACCCGCCTTCATGGAAGTTGTAAATCATCATAGCCGGCTTCGAAGTGCTGTCCGGAATGATCAAGAAACGACTTTCATCCTGCGACGCCTGTGGTGATTACTCTTACCAATACGATTAAAATACTCTTCGTTGAGCCAAAACCCGCATAAGGAACGGCAACTTTTTCACTCTTCGTATCGGCCGACGAATCACCTTTCTTTCCGGAGGAACAACTGATCACAAAAAGCAGACAAAGTCCGTAGAAAATATTAGTCTTCATTGAATGAATAGGTTATAATATCAATTTTCGGTTTTCATCAAAGGCATTTCCATCAGATAAAGATCAAATCCTGACCAATAGTCTTTCACGATATCTTTGTTTCAAATCCCATCTTCTCATAGAAACCGTTTGTATGTTGCGACGTCCGAACGCAAGCAGTTTTGATTCTCATTAATTCTCTTGCTTTATTCAAACGAAACTTGTGAGTCGCTGCCGATTCGTTTGCCATCGTTTATCGGGATGAACAATGTCCCACGAAATTTTTATTACACTGGCTCTTCGGAACGATTCAGCCCACCACAGGCAATAACTTTCCATCCTCTTCTGCTACGTAGTAATGATCAAGTTCGAAATTAAGATAACGGGTAAACTGCTTCTCCTCACTTGGCGCAAAGTATTTCGGTGTATTTAGACGAAGTAGATTAATCACGGCAGAAAAATCGTCAGAGTATAATTTCGGATGATCATTGGATGGTAGTTTGGAATAAAGTTAGTTAAATATTTCCCAACATCATTCAAATAAAACACGGTCCCTTTTGGCTCTGACTTTATTTCATCTGACAGCCTAAAACAAGAAAACTAATTGATTGCCATAAACAATGACAGATTAACTTTCGATCACATTGCAAAATGATCCCACGCACCAAATTTATGCTCAAGGAACTGATAACGCAATGCGGGCTCTATTCGAACCGAATTTCATCCGAACAACGGTGTTCAAACCCGATAATCATCAATAGAACTACAAATTGTTCTCCGGAACAAGGATCCCATATTTCTAGCACATGTGCATTTTCGATTCAAATGCAAAATCAATTTATAATTTTCTTCTGCGGAAGATCAAATAAAAATAAAACCTTTAATATACTCCTCTAAAGATAAGCAAAAAAGAAATTAAATCTACGGATTAACTTCAAGATTGTATCCTTTTGAGTATCAGATCACTGATCTGCACCTTATTGATTTCATCATCGTATCTCTTTCAGACGTTTAAGTGTGCACAGTCCTTAAGTCCCGATCTTAGCTTTCCGCATTGATACCGTAGGTTTGTCGGTGCGCAAGATAATTATCATCTTCCTCCGATGTATCGGTAAAGTATCTCTGCGGTCGTCAATAACAGTCTCGCATTTTGGACTACGATCCTTTTACAAATCTTCCAAATAATTTGTTTCATTGCCAATAACCATATAGGTCAATTTTTCTTACGTAGCAGAATAGCTTGTCAGTCTAATACTGAAAACTCGTCAGATCCTCTTTTCGAAATCCATGCGATCTGCCTTTTCAGAAATTGATCAAACGGTGTAAAATCGGTAAAGCGCTTCCTTAGTTCCAAATGGTGTCGGCTTCTCCTTTTTCGCCGCTTTAACGTCAAACAATATATAGAATGACTAGTTCTGAAACATCAGAGTCCAATAGCGAAAAGAAAACCGCCTCGGCCACTCCACCACTAACTCCAGATCGCGGCGTATAAACTTCCACACAAGGGGTATATGTCCTTTACTTCCTGTTTTAAATACTTGATTTTAAATAGATGCTTCAACCAGGTTTCAATCCGGCAGTTTGAGAAAGATATAGATTTTCCGAAGAAAATAAAGCCAAACCAAACTTATTTTAATATAGCAAAATTATTCGTGCTTCCTTTATCAGCTCCTAGTGCTTATAAAAATTGTTTTGATATACAGGTTCTCCATCTTGTGTAGCGCCTAATTCAAACGCGATAATACCGTTCGTTCTTACTTCATCATTAAAGCTTTCAAAATTGTTGTACAAATTCCCTTTCTACGAAACGAAGGAATGGTGTACATATTCATAATATAGCCGACTTTCCCTTTGGGATTTTGGAAATTTCCGGGCTGCCGACGATAAACGAGTACTCCATGCCCGGCGATTTGAGTCGCCTGACTTTGCAATATAGGCTATGCATGACCCTTCGACTATGGTTTCTTCAAATAAATTGTTGAACTCCTTATGCAGATTATCAGCTTCGCTCAAAGATGAGTACAAGAAACTCTAAAATGAAAAGAATTCTGTATTGAGCTGAAATATTTCGGCATCAAGTAACTTTACCGCGCTTTGTAATAGACGATATCGCTCATTTTATTACAAGAATTTAACTCTTTAATTCTCAAATATAATAATTCGAAAAATCCTGCTACTTGTGTTCAAGTGCTCCAAAGTCTGCATCGAGTCTCAATTGTTCTTCACACTAACAATGTTTGCCTAGCCTTCTCACTAATATACGAACATCCATGCAGAATCTTTTCTGATGTTGATCCATCATTTAAGTAGTCCGTTATCCCTTATGACCTTTGTAGCTTCGCGTGAACTCTTGTTCCGGTGGTTTCGCTTATTCTCCTTCACCCAGAAGCGACAATTCGCTCAACGCTCGCAGGGTCGGCTTTGAGGCGATCTAGTTCCTTCAGATCGCTTCGTCGATGCTCGCAATATAGTTTCATTACATTATCAGGCGAAACCGTAAGGAATGTGTAAAATGTCTTCTGTAGCCATGTTCAAAATTACATCTCTGGTGTTTCAAGTTGTTTCAAAAGATCCAACTTGCTAACTTCATTTCGCTTGCCATTATCAATATGCTGATCCTTGTTGTAAAACCAATACTCGTCCAGTTTTTTTTTGAATATTTTCCCGGAATATTATCTCCGAGTGAACCACCAGTAACTGCTCTTCTACAATTAAAACATCGGGCTTACTCTATTGCTCTACCATATCAATATTAATAGTGCGGATACGGATTGTTGTCCTTCGTTATTCTAGTCAAAGTGGTATTGACTTAAACTTAATATCAAAATCATTTCCTTTCAGGTCTGAACTCATTTTACCTGATCGTAATTTATGTCAGGTCGATTGATCTCGCGCTTATGTTCTATGTAACTGACAATGTGTCGAGCGCTACCATCATTCCGTAATGATTTAATGTGTTCCGTATTTTCGAATAAACATTGTGTTAAAATCACTCTTCTTTCTTTGAAGAATTGATTCAGGTCTATCAAAATTCACACCTTTTTCGATAAACGACTTTCTCGTAACAGGTAGTTTGTCACCTCTTTCTTTTTACTCAAATGTTGATCTGGAATAAACTCGGATAGAATGATGCTTTTCCGGAGCAAAAACGACATAATCAAATCGGTTCCGATCGTTTTCAGAGAATCTTGTAAAGCGGCATAAATTATCAACTGTTTCTTCAATCTTATCATGTCCGATGTAGTTTCGTCCGATATAATCATCAATATAACTTTCAATAAACATTGCTCGTCCTTACCTTAGGCTTCTCCGGGCTGTATTACTTGTTAAGGCAGAAAGCAACACCTGATTGTATGCTCTGACAAAATCGGGGCGAAAACCAAAATGATCGTTTACATATGGGTTCAACCCTTCCTGCCATTTGAAATTCAGTCAATTCTCCTTTGCAGACAGTACTTTCTCTGCTGTTCGAATCGTCAATTCCTGTCCGGCGGCTCTTCTTTATAGAGCTGAAATACCTGCTGAACAGTTGGAATAGCCATGGCTGCAAAAATCAGTATGAGATATATTCGCTTGACCGTGGCTAAAATCGGAAATAAGATAAATGGTTAAACGTTACCTGCCTTATTGCATCGAGGCAAAAATAAAATAAAGCAAATGCTGCGATTGTTGTCACAAATAATGCAATCCTTTTCGTTAAAAAAGTAATAAATGCGATCTTGAATTCCTTTTTCCGATTTTCGTAAGGTGAAAAAAAGAAAGAATGACACCGCAGAACCATTGCAAATGCACAGTCGAGTTGTCAATAGAAGATGAGTTGGTTTCGAAATTCGAAACATGTCATGGTCCAGAATATGATACGCTCTTTAAAATGGTCGGCTCTAAAGAGACACCCATCCTATACACACCAAAAGAAAATGTTACAATAACCGGAATGAACTTTGGCAACTTTCGATACAATCCAAGCAACAAACCTATTCAACGCAATAATACACAGTGATAAACACCCCAAAAGTAAATGTCCGACGCACCGTGCTTAAAAATCCGGGAAATAACAAAAAACAGCAGAGGTTGATATACAATCGTCTTTTCCAAATACCTAATTACCTCCTAAATGGGATGTACAAATAATTTTTCATCCACGACCCCAGAGTCATATGCAAACTAGACCTTAAGGAAAACTCGGTAATAGTTCGAGGTGTGTGGATTATCGAAGTTCTCCAAATTTAAAGTCAAGCATTTTTTTTTTAATACCAATAGCCATATCACTATAGCCGCTATATCAGCAAGTAGATTTGAAAAGCATATCCAGCATTCCCATCGAGACCATCGGTGTATTCAGATGATACAAATCGGAGGTAAATGCTTTATCGGCCAATGCTCCATGGTGTTGGCATAATCACCTTCTTCGACAAGCCAAGAATGGAAACGATAAAATCCCTGTCCAGTTTATTGTCAAAATCGTCTCTTGCACTTCGGTCGGAGTCTGATCCGATATTTCATGATAACGAATAGTCGGTCCGACAATAACTTGGAAATGAAAATAATGTAAAGCTGTTATTGGAAAAAAAAAGAAATTGCGTAGTAATGGCGTCGTTTCTACCTCTTGACATCAATTACGTCATGTCAAACTTTCGAAAGTACAATGAGATCCGTGGTAAGAATATTTTTCATCAGTGCGCTTCCTTGATACCGGCGACATTCAGAATGTGATTAAAGTTTTCCAATAAAAATTGCAATCCTTGAAATAGAATAGCATTCCCATTCTTTAGACAGGAGCACAGAAACAACTATTCTGCTTTCGGTTTGGAACGGTCGAGCAAGGCCACAAAATAAAATCCACTGTCGTCGTCGCTAAGATCGCAAATATGGTTTCGGGGCACCCGCATGAAATGCAATAGAAATCAGCAGGATCGGGCATTCTTGAATTTTGCAGGCGTGATAAATAGATGCCAAGAAAACCATGCAAAGTAAATCAGAAAAAATACGCTACTAAATACCATAAATATTTTGCCATTGATCAGGTAATCTTAATTCGGTGATTCCATCGATTGAGGTTTAAGATATATCTAATATCGGGGAAACAACGAAATTCAAATCAGTCTTGTCCGGAGAAAATCCTATCCTCCAATACGTCTTAGTACTTTTTGACCTCAAATCACAAATGTGCGAAGGTTTCAACATTGATGACTAGAATATTGCCTCAATCTTTCAGCCTGAAAGAAAAAATCCAACCCCATATAATAATCGGGCGCCTTTTCGGAAGAAGGCATATCCGCACTCCCGACCATCGAACATAACATTTGGCTTAGAAGATAGCTCACTCCGGCGCTGCAACGATGATCAGCCGAAGTTCTGAAGACATATTGGTATAGTTCAATGTATGCTCCCGAATTTTCCGTTACCGACATTCCGCTTGTTGAAGTGTAAATAAAAACCGGCTCAGCTGATTCTCCATCCTCAGCTCCCAAGTTGTAAGCAAGCATTACGTTTGCACTGGGCGAATGCTGCATGAGCGAAAGCAGGTGATGAATACAAGTATGTGACCCGAAATTCCTTATTATTAGCCGCCTTGAAACCAAAGCGAGATATCCGATGAAAGACGTCGTTGGCAACAAACCTGTTCTCGTCACACAAATTCTTTATATTTCAAATCGTAAGCTTACAGGAATCAAACCATATTTCGTGTTTTTCTGTTTTGATACGGGAGTTTTCTGTGATGATACCTACCTCAAAATGATCATTGAGGCCGTACTTCACTTAAGTACGATTGGAAGCATGTATGTTTTCCACCACATCGTTTGGTATGTTCGCCCATGGAAATCCCAATTCCATCTGGAAATGATTGCGA
>JADKIH010000023.1 GCA_016721305.1 Bacteroidota bacterium | reverse complement strand
TATCTTCATCGCGTAAACGGTATTTACTCGTTCGTCTTTGGTCAAAATAGTCTTTGGTGTAAATTCGGCTTTATCGTTAATCCAGGTAATCACGCCTTCTGCTTCTTTGAATCCGCCTTTGCCGTCGTCAGTTAATACTTTTACTTTTTTGATTCAATTTCACCAGTGGCAGCTTGATTTCCGGAAACGTAAGCACGAAGGTTTATTGTAGTGAGATCGGCAATTTTATAAAGTGGCTTGCCGGCAGTAGTAACTTTTGCCTCCGCATATTTCGTCAGCACTGTGCCATTAATCGGGTTCAATTTTTGCACTTCTGAAGCTGATCGTTGAGCTGATCGATTTGAACTCTCAATGGCGTCACATCTTGACTGATGCCTTCGCATAGCGATATCGAGCGTTGATTTTTGCGCATCAATTTGTCGTTTGATGACTTCAACCTGTCCGTTGATATCGTCGAGCTGCTTTTGTGTGGCAGCATCTGCCTTGGCCATATTTGCAATTCTTCTCTGTTCATTTTGCTGTCTTTAATTGCTCTTGCAGAGCAGGCATTGCGTAGACACATTCGGCTTCTTACTCAACAAGGCACTGATTTGCGCTTCCAATTGCTTTTCTTTAACGATAGCTGCACGCTGTCGATGTATCCGACTTCCTGTCCTTGTTGCAAAGTTTGGCCTTCTTCCAGATTAAACTGCTTTAGGTTTCCCGATGCTTCTGCGGAAATAATTGTTTCGTCGGCTTCAAACGATCCCGATGCATCGTAATCACCTTTCTTTCCGTGCGGAAGAAAGCAGAACGATAACGATCCGATAAAAATGACAGATGAAATTCTTTTCATAATATTTCTAATTATAACCCTGTTGTATTTTGATATGTATACTGAGCTAATAGCAATTGAATCTGATGCATGGCCAAATTTTGTCGTGCCTGATCTTCGGCATTCACATAAGTGATGTAATCGTTTGCGGTGATTATTCCGTACTGCAATTGCTCTTTCGATGTATTCTTAATGCTTTCGCGAAGTCCAACGATTTCGTTGTCGCTCGTGATCAACTCTTCGTACTTTCTGATTTCGCGATTTTGCTGCGACATGCTTAATTTTGTGTTAAACAAAAATGCTTCGCTTTGTAAATCTGTTGAGCTGCGATTGATATCCAGAATTTTCTTTTCCTTTTTCAAGGTATAGTAGCCTGTAATATTCCAATTGAGTCGAAGTCCGCCGATATAATATGATTCAAAGGCATTACTCAGCATGTTCAAAGCCGGACGACCATAACCTCCCTGCAAAAACAAGCCGGCTTTTGGAAGATAGCGGGCGTTCAATAATTTCTTCTGCGTTTCGAAAGTTTGTTTTTGGAGCTCGTATAATTTCAACTCAGGACGTTTCACCTCAGTTTTTGAGTGACCGTTGCCGGTGTTTGAAGCTTAGTTAATTCATCGACAGGCTGATTGATAAAAGCCCGAGCATTTCGCAATATGCTTTACGATTCGCTTCGAGCTCAACAGAACGTTGATCAGCTTTTTTTAGCATTTCTGCTTTGAGAATATTTGCATTGCTCTTCAGTGCGGCGCCATTGTCGATCGCTGCTTTAGTTTTATCCAGCCCGGCCTGAATGTCACCTTTGAGTATTTCGGTCTGCCGCAATTGTGCATCGATTAAAGAATTCCGAAATAAAGATTCGTTATGCGTTCGTTGAGCTTATATAATTCTACTTCGGTGCGCTGTGATTCAATTTCTGCACTTGTATTGATCAACTCTTTCTGATTTTTCACATTGAACAAATCAGTAATCGGCTGATTAATTTCGCCGTAAATTCTGTACTGATCTTTGTTCAGACTTGGTAGTGTCAGATTAGGAATCTTTATTGGCAATTCCGTTACCTGCGACTGATAACTCGCCTGACCGTTCACAACAATTGTCGGCAGGTAATTTTTATTTGCATTCTCAATCGAATATTCCTTCGCCTGATCAACGAGCGCCATTTGCTTTACGAGCGGATAATTTTTTTGGCCATCGTAAAACACGAATCCAGCGTAAGAGTATTGTTCTCCTGAGCGAAAGAAAAGTTTGCAGTGAAAATTAAACTGCAAACAGTAATCAAGGTCTTAGAAAAATAGCTGCGTTGCTTCATCCCTATTAGATTTATTGATTCGGATTAGTATTTAAAATTGCTTTGATCCAGAGCGGAATCATTTTCTTCCGCTGCTGCATCATATCATTGAAGTCATCCTGCGGAAGATCACCCAGACTTTTCAGAATCGGACTTGCTATAAAAGGAAAAACAATCATTCCCATCATATTCATGATAAAATGCATCGGATGAAGCATGGCGATTTTTCCGGCATTGGCTTCTTCGATGTATTGCTTCATGAAATAGGAATTCATTACCAAATCCTTCACCCCAATTTTCTTGACGATTTCTGTCGGATTCATTTTCAACTCGCTTAAAATAAATAGCGGGATGTCGGGATTCTTTGTGAGAAGGTCGATGTAATTTGAAACCAGCGTTTCAACTTTCGATTCGAGCGAAGTCTGATCGTTATTAAAAGCATCAGCCATTGAATTGAAAAACGACTGCATCGTTTCAAGAACAATGATGTCGAATAACTTCTCTTTACTTCTGAAGTAGTAATTGAGAAGCGCTAAATTAATTCCCGCTTCTTCGGCGATATCGCGTGTGCGTGTCCCGGCAAATCCTTTTTGGAAACACCGAGCGTGCTGCACTTTTGATTTTCTCTTCCGTCGATGCGTCGCCGCTTTCCTTTACTTTCTTTGATTTCATTCTTTAAAATGACTGAGGCGACAAAGTTAAAGACAAAAAAAGTAATTAATCAAGTGTTTTAATCATTTGTTTAATAAATAATCAAAATGCTTTTTTTGGCCTTTTTCGCACTATTTAAGAGGAAATTGACTGAAATCGGCCGAAAAGACGATTCCCGGAGAATTTTACGCAGGATAGACCGTGTCGGCCGGAGAGGTTTCTAATCCCTTATCAGCTTTACGGTTTCCGATAGCCTGCTTCGTACTAACCTTTAAAAAGTAAATCCCTTTGGAGAAAGCAGACATGTTTAACAGTTGAGTGGCCTTATCAGAAGAATATGTATATGACTGAGTAAACAAAATTTTTCCCGCCACATCAGAAATTTCAAAGAGAAGATCTGTTGGTTTCTCTACTTGAATATCGACGGTCACCTGATTATGTGACGGATTCGGATACACATTTATCTTTTTCCCATTTCCACTGCCAATTGCTAATCCGGTGTTGATACTCAAATCAATTTCATATACGCCTCTCCCGAAAGTTGCTGCGCGTAATTTATTCGGAGCTGCCGCTGAAATTCCCAAGTCCATTACCGGAGTGTTTGGCAATCCGGAATTGTACAACGTCCATGTAACTGAAGTATTATCGATATAATAAACTCCTGCATCCATTCCGATGTAAACTTTTCCGGTAGCACTTCCGATTTCAAATGCTGAACAATTCGCGGGAAGATTTGGTAAATTATATGAAACGTTTGTCCATGTAAGACCTGCATCAATTGTTTTGTAGACTTTCTTTCCGGAAGAAAATCCGCTCTGTGTCACATAGGCAATCGAAGGATTTGAAGGATCAACGCTTACCGATGTGAGTGCTCCTGATGCAATGTTAATTCCGGTGTTTCTTAAATTCCAACTCGTAGCACCATCGGTAGAAACAAACATTCCCGTCGTTCCGTGAATGGCATATATATACTGATTATTCGATGGAGCAATGGCAAATTCTGTAATGTACTCTGAAGAACTTACGCCTGACATCACACCGGGAGTAGCCGACCAACTTCCTGCCGAGTTCAACGATTTGAACATTTGCGTTCTTCCGGCATACAATGTTGTTGGAACTTGCGGGTCTTGTTTCCATGGAGTCACAAATGCTCCGGCTGCCGTAATGCCGGTTGTACAAGGATTCCAACTCGTTCCGCCATTAGTCGATTTATAAAATGCGCCGGAAGAAATCGATGCATACATCGTTTGATCATTTGTGCGATCAATAAAACAATCGGTACCATCGGCAGCTAAGCTTGCGCGATAAACTCCTCCGCTATATATATTAGAGCCATTATCCTGATGACCGGAAATCCACAGATCAGGTGACAAATCCGATACTCCGATTTTGTACATCTGAGCAATATTCATCGTGCCGGTTAAATCATTCCACTGCGTTCCCGTGTACTGAAAAACACCACCATCGTTTACATCATATAAAACTCCGCTCGATGAATATTCAAATTCATGATGATCGGTATGCACATACGGTGGATTAGCAGTGAAAGAATATCCACAACCGATTAAAGCCCATGTAGCACCACCATCGATCGAATGCCAGGCACCGAGCGCTCCAAGCACAAGCTCATTTTGATTAGTCGGAGATGCTTCAAAAGCCAAATCGTACCAGCCTTGCCCACTAGCCGAACTGAGCGTTACACAATCGTTTTCGATAATATTAGGAGTACTTGCCATAAGCGTAAAAGTAGTTCCGCCGTCGGTCGAGCGATAAACCCCTTGTAATGCTGCTGAAGAGTTCGATGAAACTACGTAAACAAGATCCGGATTAGCCGGAGTGGTTGCCACTTCCATTCGCAGTGAACCGCTAGTCGGAATACCGGCAGATATTTGTGAAAAAGTTACACCTCCATCCGTCGATCTCCGGAAACGCAAACCTCCTGCGTAAACTGTGTCGGGGCTTGTAGGTTTAAATTCGAGATCGAATGTATTGTTCGCTACCACTTGTGTCCATGGTCCGCTGCCGCCCGCTGTGCTGCGATAAACTCCGGTACTGGTCGAAGCCATGACAATCTGCGGATTGTTCGGATTAATAATAATATGTCGCATTTCAACTTTCGGACTCGCCGGAAAAACCAAACCGGTCGTATCCCATGTTTGTCCTCCGTCGAGTGACTTCAGCACGCCTATGGAAGAAGGATTCTTCTGCGAAAAATATCCATCGCCCGTAGCCAGATACATGATATTTGAATTTGTCGGATCAATTGCCAGATCGGTGCAACCGATCACAGAGAGATTTTCATTCAGAACCGACCACGTACTTCCATTATCAGTTGTCTTCCATAAACCACCTGCAGGCGCACCGACATAAAAGGTATTGGCATGTGCAGGATCGAGTGTAATAAAATTGATGCGTCCTGCTTTTCTCGGAAGACCATTTGTTGCATTTCCCGACAATGCACCAAAAGGCCCCATCGCCGTCCAGCCGATTGAATTATTTTGAGTATCGGATTTAGGTGGTAGCTTGTACCTATTTCCTTTCAGAAATATTTCGAAATTTTTCTGCTCCGACGAAAGCAGTGATAAATCACCACTCGGATAAACACGCGGCTCGACGAATGCTTCCCAGCGTTTAAATTGAATGTATCCGGGGAAAGGACCTTCATCATTATCACTTTCTACGGTGTTAATATTCTCCTCCTCCGCATGTTCTTTACAATATTCCCGGAAAGCAGTTTGAATTTTATAAAAGTTATTTTCTGATTGCCACAACTCCATCCATTTTTGAGCAGAGACATTGTTCAGAATAAAAAATGTTGTTAAAAATACAAGTGCATACTTTCTTCTCATAATTAATAAGTTTTATCGTCCTTAAATTAAAATCTAAATATTACTTCTCTCCGCTTTCCACTTCAAATTCAAAAAACAGAATTGACTAAATCATATAGCTTCTGCATTGCTTTAAATTGCACTCCTCATTAAAATAACCGTGTCGAGCCGAAAGTAAAGCATTACCCTATCTGCGTTCATGCCTATTCCGTGAAAAACCCTTAATCTTTCAACATCAAAGTGTTACTATAGATTCCGCTTAAAAATGGAGTTGCCACTCGGGCCAAAAAAAAGGATCAAATTGGGCCGACAGATCAATCAAAAAGCCGAATATCTCAATATTAGTGAACTTTTTCCTTACATTTGCCCACTCTAAAAACCAAAATTGACTCCGTAGCTCAGTTGGTAGAGCAGCTGACTCTTAATCAGCGGGCCGGGAGTTCGAGCCTCCCCGGGGTCACTTGTTTACTACAGAGAAAACCGTCAACTCGAAGTCCTTCCACATCCACCTACACTTCCACTTACACTTTTTCGAGTTTCGATAACGATAACGAAAGCTCCTGTTCACTAACACTGCTACTCAGATTCGCACGAAGGACGATAGCGATAGCGATAACGATAGCGATAACGATAGCGATAGCGATAGCGATAACGAAAGCACCTGTTCACTCCCACTGTTACTCAAACTCGCACTAAAACGAGTTACGATAACGAGTTACGATAACGAAAAACGAAAACTCCTGTTCACTCCCACTGCTACTCAAACTCGCACACTTCCCTGTGAACATTCTACCTCTTGTTACTTTCCTTCTCTTTTCAATACAATAATCAGCCTCGAAAAACAATCATAAGGCGGATAAATAGAATGCACATTCTCTTCCGCTATGATGTGCTGAACTTTCGATTTAGAAATTTCTTCGGACACGCAACTCTTCCCCTTCAAATCAAAAACCGTCAACACCAGACGGTCGCTTTTGCGTTTTGCACTAAGTGTGTAGTATTTATCGACAACCGAACCTAAATAGAATATTGTAATGACGGTATCTTGCAGATCAACAAAAATTGTATCAATACTATGCTTGTTTCCGGCTTTGATATAATATTCATATGGCGGGTTGATTACATGTTCTCCACGATCATAGTGATAAGTGTACGATTTATCTTTTACCAGGCAGGTTGAATTAAATTGCGGAACAAGAAAGTAGCCATTGTTTACTTCACGAATTGAAAAATTATCGTTTACTGTGATGGTCGAATCAGTATGAGTAATCTGTCCGAAAATAAATTCAGAGGACAGGAACAAAAATAAGATGAGCGAAATAGTACGAATCATCCTAGGTGTTTATTTTATTTAAGCAATAGTTCGATTTCGCTTTTTATTTTCAAACGATAAGCTGAATCACTCTCTTCCATCGGATACCCGAAATGATAATTTCGAATAATGCCATTCATATCGACTAGGTAAGTAACCGGGTAGCCCGCTACTCCGAATTCCTTTGATATCTGCTCGCACTCCGGCATTATTCGGATATGCGTCGGATTCGTATCGGCCTGACTTTTATAACCTGGTATACACTGAGGTAATATATCGTACCTAATCGCAGGTGCACCTAAACCTCTTCTTACAGCGGAGTACGGATTTCTTTCATCCGAATTAAATTTAAGCAACTTCTCCGAGCTGTGAGGAGCTACACATAGAATTTGAAAAGGCTGCCCTTTCATTTCGCTATCGAGTTCATTGAGAAATACTAATTCTTTCATGCAAGGACGACAACCGATGTACATAAAGTTGAGAAGTGTGACTTTGCCTTTGAAATATAAACTGTCGACAATTCTTCCGTTAAGGGTGACACCGGAAATAGCAGGAGCCTTTTGACCAACTAGCGAGCTGTCTGCGCAAAATCCTGAAACGACAATTACCATTAAGCATAGCACTTTTTTCATTTTGAAAGATTTAAAATTGTCAAACGAAGATCTTTTTTAATTATTTACTCTCTGGAATAGGTCATCAAAACCGTCCCACTCTTAAACGTCCTCGTCCCCGTTAGCTTAAGCTTCATCATCGTATCAATCCCATTAAAAATCGGAACCCCGTGCGAGATCGCTACAGGATCTATCATAAATGAAAACTCATCAATCAATCCGGCTTTTGCAAATTCAGGCCAAAGACTTCCGCTGCCTAATATCGTGAGGTCTTTTGAAGATGATAATTTCAGTTTTGCCATCTCTTCAACAGCATGTTCATTGATCAGGCGCGTATTATTCCACTCGGGCTTTTTCATCGTCTTTGAAAAAACAATCTTCTCCGCATTATTCATCCCGGCTGCTGTAAGCGGATCTCTTTCCATCGCAAAAGGTGTCGGCCAAAAACCGGCCATCATTTCGTACGTTACACGACCAAAGACAAGAATGTTTTCTCTCTTCATATTCTCTGCCGAAAAAGCATTTTCTTCTTCACCATGCTGATGCCAGCCGATGTCGCCTTGCAGGGATTTGTAGTAGCCGTTGAGAGTGATAAAATTGAATACACTAAGCTTTTTCATGATGTGAGTATTATAATTTATGACTATCCCGTTCTATTAGAAGCACATCTCAGCCTGACTAATTCTACTCCACCCAATGCTTCGTCTCCACCAAAAAACTTGTCAGATCTTCCGGTCGTTGTGTTCCTATCAGCAGCTTGCCCTTGTCAGCGAACTCGAGTTGCCACCCTTTATTTCCCTTTAATGTGAATGCACGCCCTTTTCCAAAAAATCCATACCGAACTCCCCAGCCTCCGAATTCTCTAAACGCACTGTAGCTTCTTACATGCGATTTCGTAATCGTTTCCCATGCGTAAAATTTATACTTGTATTGAAATGGGAAAAAGCGAACGTACACGCCGTCGGACTTTACATTGGTCTGCAAACGGAAACGACTGATGAAAAATGAAAAGGCCAGAAATAATAACATGAACATAATCAGCCCAACATTGCTCATCGGATTATCGCCAAATTGCTTTCCGCCCAAAACCTGCATGATGCAACCATAAACAATAATGGCATTCACTGCTAAAATAATCAGCCATATCCACCATTGAGTGTAACGCTGTTCTTCTTTATAAAGAATTCCTTCTTCCGTAAAGTTTGCCATAATTGTGTCTGTGTTCCGACAAAATTACTTTTTTCGAATTATCCTGTACAAAGTCGCTGCAAATAATCTTTCGTCTTCCCTATTTTGATCGATGCATAAGCAGACTCTTCACTAGCTTGAATAATCGATATGGTGCATAACGCATCGGCAAATCGAAGATCGTACTTGTTTTCACAACACCTCTGGCATTGCTGAAAGCAAGAAAAGATGCCTTTCCGTGATATTTACCAATTCCACTATTCCCAACTCCGCCATACGGCAAATGGTGATTGGCAATCTGAAGCAAAACATCATTAATGCATGCTCCGCCGGAAGTCGATCTGCGTAAAATGTCTTCCGCCGATTTACTCTTGCCGAAATAGTAAAAGGCTAATGGCTTTTCTCTCTCATTCACGAAAGTCAACACCTCATCAATCTGCTCGAATGTCATTACCGGCAAAAGCGGTCCGAAAATTTCTTCTTGCATAATCGGGAAGCCGGGCTTGATTTCGTCGATGATTGTCGGTGCAATGTATTTTTCGGAACGATCTGTCTGCCCGCCGTAAACAATTTTTCCATCCAACATTAGTTTTCGCAAACGATCAAATGCCTGTTCATTAATAATGCGACCGTAGTACTTCGATTCCTTCGGATCGGAACCAAACATGCTTTCAATTTGCTCAACCATTTTTTTGATCAATCGGTCTTTTACTGAACTGTGCACAAATAGGTAGTCGGGGGCAATGCAGGTTTGTCCTGCGTTAATCAATTTCCCCCATGCAATTCGTTTGGCCGCTACATCAATATTCGCATTGGCATCGACAACGCATGGGCTCTTCCCTCCTAATTCCAAAACAACGGGTGTGAGATACTCGGCTGCAGCTTTCATCACCACTTTTCCCACGGCCGGACTTCCGGTGTAGAAAATGAAATCGTATCGTTGAGCAAATAAAATCTCATTCACTTTCCGATCGCCCTGAATAATCTCTATATAATTTCTTTCAAATGTTTCGTGAATAATATCTTCCATCACTTGCGCTGTATTCAACGCATATGGCGAAGGTTTCATAATCGAACAGCATCCGGCAGAAATAGCACCGACGAGCGAATTCATCATCAATTGGAAAGGATAATTCCACGGAGCATAAATCAATACAACACCAAGTGGCTCGTAAATAATCTTACTCGTCGAAGGGAAAAGCAATAGCGGCGTCGGTACGTCTTCAGCTTCTGTCCAATTTTCGAGTTGCGAAATGTGCAGGTCTAATTCGTCTAAGACAATATTGACTTCCGTGTAATATGCTTCCTCGTATGATTTATGTAAGTCTTTCCAAAGCGCTTCGGTAATTTTCTTTTCGTACTTATAAATAGCGTTCCGTAGTTTTTTAAGTTGCGCAATCCGAAACTTCACATCTTTGGTTTGATGCGTAGAAAAGAACTCTCTCTGCTCTTTTATGACTGATTCAACATGATTTTTGATTGTCGATTCCATAACACTATTTATTTCGTCTTCCGTCCTTCAAAATGTTCCATTGTTTTATAAATGCCCATTACCTTGCCGACAAACCAATCAAATAACCAAACCGGAAAAAGGCCCTGGAAGAAACGAACAAAGTGTACACTCCACGGCATGCTCACATAAACTTTTCTCTTCTCCATACCACGAATAATCTTTGCAGCTACCTTTTCAGGATTCAAAAGCGGAATAAGTGATTTCACTCCGTCGAACATTCCTGTATTTATGTAATATGGCGTCACCGTTGTTACGCCGATATTAAACTTTTGCTGCTTCATTTCAATTCGTAAACTATCCGACCAGCCAATCACCGACCACTTGCTCGCAGCATACACCGACATGCGCGGATTTGAAATAAGTCCCGCCGAGGAAGCAATGTTGATAATGTATCCGGAATTCTGTCCGATCATCGCCGGCAAAAATTCACTTGTGATGAGCATGGGCGCATTGGCATTCACATCCATCGTGCGAATGATTTCCTGTGAAGTGTGATCCTGAAAATATTTGCCGACAACTATGCCGGCATTGTTAATCAGCACATCAATTGCTCCAAACTTTGACAGAACTTTTTCGGCAGATGATTTAATTTGCTCCGGCTTTGATACATCGACAAGATAACCGCAAACCGAACCAAGTTTTGAAAACTCGCTTACGGTTTGATCGATGCCTTGCTGATTGATATCCCAGATAATTAATTCGGCCTTTCGTTCTAAAACGATTCGACCCATAATCTTTCCGATACCGGAAGCTCCGCCGGTGATTAAAATTTTTTTCGCTTTAAGATTTGTCATGTTTCTGTGTTCGGAAGAGAAATGTGCTCCGAACTTATCTAAATATAAAACTTACGCAGTCATCCGAAGATACCACGAATATTCAAATCCATCAATGATAAAAGTGAGTAAAAGCCCTTAAATTATCGACTGCCTTTCATTATTCTAAAAAACAAACCATCTCTCATCACCTAGAATTAATTCAACTCAAAATGCCAGATCTCCTTCTTGAAGTACATTTTGACGTAAGAAGGCCCTGCCGGTTCTATTGAATGTTTTGCCATTTCTACTAAAGAAAAAGGCAACTCCCATTTTCCGGATTTACTCAACCCAGATCAGCACGCAGAACGAAGTAGGCATTCAGACAAACGTAAAGTAACAGTAAAACCCTCGCCATCCGTCGATCGAATCTATCTGCCTTTTCCGGCTTGTTTTCATGAACAAGCCGTAACGCGCGAATGGTTGCAACGACAACCAGAAAAATTGAAAACAATGTAATACCATGCAATGTGTCGACCAGAGTTTGTGAAACGGAATCAGGAAGCGAAGAATCTATGATGTATTTATTACCAACAGCAGCAAACAATGCACCGACGCTTAATCCAAAGCGCGCCTCAATACTGGCAGAATGAATGTAAAAACCGGCGTAAGCAATTAAAAATGCTACATACATTCCCAAAAATATTTTCCAAAACAAAGTCCAGGGTGCTATTCGCTGAATCCCGATCTTCACTTTGAAAGCACTGTACGATGTATAGGGCTTAGCCAACGATTCATCGCCAAAACCTGTTTTATACTGTTGATTTTTTGCCTGCATACTAAAGCTGTCGGGAATAACTTCCCAACCGCTTAAGGCAAATCGACCAAAATGATCACCTTGTTTATCAACTGCAAATACAAGTGCCGTTGTATCGAATTGTGAATTCTCCATATTTAATCGGAGTACCTGATAATCGAAAGGAAAGCGATCGATTTTCCACGAATCCTTCATTTCACATTGCAGTTTCATGAGAACATAAATACGACCATCTTCTAATGTATCAGTGGTGGTGTATGCCATCGTGAAAGTTTTAGCCGCAGGTATCTCCAGGTTTTTAGTGAAGTCAAATTCCGGATTGCGATATTTCATCCACAACCAAAGATTCACCGAATATTCTTTTTCTCTAAAATCAATATCATGAATGCTTGTAATGTAAATACCCGTGGTTACGGTATCAGGCACACTTTCCTCGGCCTTTAACTGAGAAAAATACAAGCTGAATATTGCGCTTAAGAATAAGAGACGGCGAATCATAGTGTGAGCTTAGGTTTATTGCGATAAAATTAGGGGTTTTTCATTCCTTGATCATAGCGGAAATGTGAATATTTTTCCTCGTTTTCAACAAGGGGTATTGCATCTTTCAAAGATAATACATACTTTAGTATATACTCTTCCTTTAAGCTTTCCTCACCCTCAAGATATAATCGCATGTCAAACGCCATCACGGTTAATGCCGAACAAATTCAACAGTGGGTTGCCAATAAGCATGAAGTTTCAAGAGTTCAGGAAGAACTTCACTCGCTGGGCCTCGATGCGGAGTCTATCGAAGCTCACATCAAAGAGTTTAAGAAGGCAAAGTATGCCAAGCAGCAGTACAAAGGATTCATCTTCCTTGTCGTCGGTGCTGTTATGGGCTTCATCAGTTGCGTGCTGAGCATGACGAATCCGTTTCCCGAGCTTTACTTTTTTATTCTCTACGGATTTACTTCAGCTTCTGTGCTCGTAATCTGCTACGGACTCTATCTCGTATTCGAGTAGTCGAATTATCTGCGCCACATTCGCTCAAGTAATTTTCCAAAATCAACTTCTGCGCACATCTTGGAAGTTGGATCAATCGTCAGGCATTTTACTTCATATAATTCCAATGTGTCGCCTTTGAATTTAAAGGCATATCGGTTCGACCTCCCTTTTGTAACGCTGAGATCGACCTGATCAATTTGCAGGCCTTGATCATAATAATCGGTCAGAGGGTTATAATATCGAATGCTGTCTAATCCAAGCACACTTCCGTCTTTTCTGAACTCAATCTGCTTGCCTTTTTCATTTATATAATTTCCCTTAAACAGCAACTCTTCCAGTATTCGGTGTTCTCCATCGACAGTATCCGGATTAATCTTCACGAAAACAACTCCCTGAACTTTCAATCGGTCTGATGAAACAGGCTCGAGTGTGTCGCCTAAGGCAACAATGCTATCACCATTAATTTCCCTTAATTCGAAAGCTGCCCCATTCTTTATAATAGTAAGTTCCGACCCGCCTTCATGGAAGTTGTAAATCATCATAGCCGGCTTCGAAGTGCTGTCCGGAATGATCAAGAAACGACTTTCATCCTGCGACGCCTCTGGTGATTTACTCTTACCAATACGATTAAAATACTCTTCGCTGAGCCAAAACCCCGCATAAGGAACGGCAACTTTTTCACTCTTCGTATCGGCCGACGAATCACCTTTCTTTCCGGAGGAACAACTGATCACAAAAAGCAGACAAAGTCCGTAGAAAATATTAGTCTTCATTGAATGAATAGGTATAATATCAATTTTCGGTTTTCATCAAAGGCATTTCCATCAGATAAAGATCAAATCCCTTTGACCAATAGTCTTTCACGATATCTTTTGTTTCAAATCCCATCTTCTCATAGAAACCGTTTGTATGTTGCGACGTCCGAACGCAAACAGTTTTGATTCCATTAATTTCTCTTGCTTTATTCAAACGAAACTTGGTGAGCTCGCTGCCGATTCGTTTGCCATGTTTATCGGGATGAACAATGTCCCACGAAATTTTTATTACACTTGGCTCTTCGGAACGATTCAGCCCACCACAGGCAATAACTTTCCCATCCTCTTCTGCTACGTAGTAATGATCAAGTTCGAAATTAAGATAACGGGTAAACTGCTTCTCCTCACTTGGCGCAAAGTATTTCGGTGTATTTAGACGAAGTAGATTAATCACGGCAGAAAAATCGTCGGGAGTATAATTTCGGATGATCATTGGATGGTAGTTTGGAATAAAGTTAGTTAAATATTTCCCAACATCATTCAAATAAAACACGAACCCTTTGGGCTCTGACTTTATTCATATGACATAAAACAAGAAAAACTAATTGATTGCCATAAACAATGACAGATTAACTCCAAATTGCCAAAAATGATCCCACGCACCAAATTTATGCTCAAGGAACTGATAACGCAATGCGGGCTCTATTCGGAACCGAATTTCATCCGAACATCGGTGTTCAAACCCGATAGAAGCAAATGGCGCAAATTGAAGGATCCCATATTTCGAGGAAGTAATATTTCTCGATTCAATTGTAGTTAAACCGGTAGATCGAAATGCCCTAAAACTTATATCCTCACTCACAAAGTAAGAGCAGTTTAACCCCAAATTTATCGAAATGCTATTCCGATCTTCTTTCACATTCCAGTTTAAAACGAGTGGCACGTCCAAAAGTCGATATTTATCATCCCTCTGTGTGAAGATAATTAATGAATCAAGCGGGGAAAGGGATTTTGGACTAGACAAATCTCGTTGCCAATAATCATATGGAGTCTTTGTAGACAGGTCTCTAATATTTGAAAACCGTAATCCTGTTGTAAATCCGAATGCCTTTAAATTTCTAAACCGTACAAGAAGGCCGGCTGAGTAACTCAAACTTATAGCCTGATTCTTAAACATCAAGTCGCGAAAAAGAAAACCGGGCTCCACACTAACTCCAAGATCGATATGTCCTTTCGCTTTTTGATTTTTTGCGAAAAGTTTCTGAGAAAAGAAAAGTTGTCCAATCACAATGATCGCAAATAGCAAATTATTCATACTTCCTATACGTCGGCTCCGAGTGCTTGTAAAAATTGTTTTTGATATATACAGGTTCTCCATCTTGTGTGGCGTGTAATTCAAATGCAGTAATGCCATTCGTTCTTGCTTCATCCATTAAAGCTTTCAAAATTGTTGTACAAATACCCTTTCTACGAAACGAAGGAATGGTGTACATATTCATAATATAGCCGACTTTCCCACTAGGATTTTTGAAATTTCCGGGCTGCCGACGATAAACGAGTACTCCATGCCCTGCTATTTGATCGCCGGCCTTTGCAATATAGGCTATGCATGACCCTTCGACTATGGTTTCTTCAAAATACTTCTTGAACTCCTTATGCAGATTATCAACTTCGCTCTGAGGCTGAGTACCAAGAAACTCTAAAATGAAAAGAATTCTGTATTGAGCCAGTATTTCGGCATCAGTAACACCGGCTTTGTAGTAGACGATATCGCTCATTTTTATTGCAAGAATTTAACTCTTTAATTCACAAATATAATAATTCTGAAAATCCTGCTACTTGTGTTCAAGTGTCCAAATTGCATCGAGTCGCAATTGTTCTTCTACACTAATATTATTTGCCTTAGCCTTCTCACTAATATGCGACATCCATACAGAATCTTTTCTGATGTTATCCATCATTTGAGTGAGTCCGTTATCCTTGCCATAAAACGCTTTATATGCTTCGCGCTTGAACTCTTGTTCAGTGGTTCGATTATTCTCCTTCGCCGAAGCGACAATTCGCTCAACGCTCGCAGGGTCCGCTTTGAGGCGATCTAATTCCTTCTGAATCGCTCCATCGTGGCTCTCGCAATATACTTTCATTACATTATCGGTGAAGCCGTAAGGGAACATGTAAAATGTCGCTTCTGTAGCAATCAATACAATTACATCTCTGTTCGAAGTTGTTTCAAAAAGATCCAACTTGCTAACTTCATTTCGCTTGCCATTATCGATATACTGATCCTTATTGTAAAACCAATACTCGTCAGTTTTGAATATTTTCCCCGGAATATTATCTCCCACGAGGCACCACCAGTAACTGTCGCCTACAATTAAAACATCGGGCTTACTGTATTGCTCACCCTTATCAATATTAATTACCGGATACGGATTATTGTCCTTCGTTATTCCAAACGTAGTATTGACTAATACACCAATATCAAAATCATTTCCTTTCAGGTCTGAACTCATTTTTACCTGATCGTAATTTATGTGAGGTAGATTTATCTCGCGCTTATGTTCTATATAACTGACAATTGTGTCGAGCGCTACCATCATTCCATAATGATTCCAATGTGTTCCGTATTTCGAATAAACATTGTATTTAAAATCACTCTTCTTTTCTTTGAAGAATTGATTCAGGTCTATAAAATTTACACCTTTTTCGGTAAACGACTTTCTGTAATCAGAGTAGTTTGTCACCTCTTTCTTTTTACTCAAGTATTGATCTGGAATAAACTCCGGATAGAATGATGCTTTTCCCGGAGCAAAAACGACAATCAAATCGGTTCCGATCGTTTTCAGAGAATCTTGTAAGCGGCGTAAATTATCAACTGTTTCTTCAATCTTATCATGTCCGATGTAGTTTCGTCCGATATAATCATCAATATAACTTTCAATAAACAATTGCTCGTCCTTACCAACAACTACTCCGGGCGCATTACTTACATTAAAGACAGAAAATAATACCTGATTGTATGCTCTGACAAAATCGGGGCGAAAGCCAAAATGATCGTTTACATATGCGTTCAACCCTTCCTGCCATTTTAAATTCCAGTAATTCTCCTTTGTAAACGGTACTTTCTCTGCTGTTGATGTAATTCCTGTCAGCGGCTCTTCTTTATAGAGCTGAAATACCTGCTGAACCGTTGGAATAGCCATGGCTGCAAAAATCAGTATGAGATATATTCGCTTGACCATGGCTAAAATCGGAAATAGATAAATGGATTAAACGTACCTGCGCTTATTGCAGCGAGGCAAAAATAAAATAAGCAAATGCTGCCGATTGTTGCCGGCAAATAATGCAATCCCTTTTCGTTAAAGTAATAAATGCGATCTTGAATTCCTTTCCCGATTTTCGTAAGAGTGAAAAAAGAAAGAATGGCCGCGAGAACCATTACAAATACTGTGAAGTTATTAATGAAGATGTAATTGATTTCGAAATTGAAACTTGTCAATGATCGCAGAATATGATACGCATCTTTAAAATGGTCGGCTCTAAAGAACACCCATCCTATACACACCAAAAGAAATGTTACAATAACCGGAATGAACTTTGGCAACTTTCGATACAATCGAAGCAAAAAGAGCCTTTCCAACACCAATAATACACCGTGATAAACACCCCAAAAAATAAATGTCCACGACGCGCCATGCCAAAATCCGGAAATAACAAAAACAACCCAGAGGTTGATATACAATCGTCGCGCTGATACCTTATTACCTCCTAATGGGATGTACAAATAATTTTTCATCCACGACCCCAGAGTCATATGCCAACGACGCCAAAACTCGGTAATACTTCCCGAAGTGTATGGATTATCGAAGTTCTCCGGAAATTTAAAGCCAAGCATTTTTCCAATACCAATAGCCATATCACTATAGCCGCTAAAATCAAAATAGATTTGAAAAGCATATGCCAGCATTCCCATCCAGGCCATCGGTGTATTCAGATGATACAAATCGGAGGTAAATACTTTATCGGCCAATGCTGCCATGGTGTTGGCAATAATCACTTTCTTCGACAAACCAAGAATGAAACGATAAAATCCTGTCAGTTTATTGTCAATCGTATCTCTTGCACTTCGGTCGGGAATCTGATCCGATATTTCATGATAACGAATAATCGGTCCGGCAATTAACTTCGGAAATAAAATAATGTAAAGCTGGTACTGGAAAAAATTGCGCAATGGCTTATGTACTTTTCTGTAGACATCAATTACGTATGTCAAACTTTCGAAAGTGTAAAATGAGATCCCGATAGGTAAGAATATTTTTGTCCAGTGCACTTCCTTGATACCGGCGACATTCAGAATGTGATTAAAGTTTTCAATAAAGAAATTGCAATACTTGAAATAGAATAGCATTTCCACATTCAACATGAGCGAGAGCACCAGAAACAACTTCCTTCTGCTTTCGGTTTTGGAACGGTCGAGCAAGGCCACAAAATAAAAATCAACTGTCGTCGTCGCTAAAATCGCAAATATGAATTTCGGGGCACCCCACATATAAAATGCAATACTTGAAATCAGCAGGATCGCATTCTTGAATTTTGCAGGCGTGATAAAATAGATGGCAAGAAAAGCCGGCAGAAAGTAAATCAGAAAAATACACTACTAAATACCATAAATATTTGCCATTGATCCCGGTAATCTTAATTCCGGTGATTCCATCCGATTGAGGCACAAAATATATCTAATATCCGAAACAACGAAATTCAAATCAGTCTTGTCCGGAGAAAATCCTATCCTCCAATACGTCTTAAAGTACTTTTTGACCTCAAATCACAAATGTGCAGAAGGTTTCAACATTGATGACCGAGAAATGTTCTAGTCAATCTTTCAGCCTGAAAGAAAATCCAACCCCCATATAATAATCGGGCGCCTTTTCGGAGAAGGCATATCCTCCCGACAAATCGAACATAACATTTGGCTTAAGAAGATAGCTCACTCCGGCGCTGCAACGATGATCCGCCGAAGAGTTCTGAGGTGCGTAGCCGTATAGTTCAATGTATGCTCCGAATTTTCCGTTACCGACATTCCGCTTGTTAAAGTGTAAATAAAAACCGGCTCGGCTGATTCTCCATCCCACTCAGCTCCCAAGTTGTAAGCAAGCATTACGTTTTCACTGAGCGAATGCTGCATGGTAAAGCGAAACGATGGAGCAAAGTATGGCTTGAAATTCCTTATTAGCCGCCTTAGGCAAAGCGAGATATCCGATGAAAGACGTCATTGGCAACAAACCATTCTCGTCACAAATTCTTTCTTTGAATCGTAAGCTTACAGGAATCAAACCATATTTCGTGTTTTCTGTTTTGATGCCCGAGTTTCTGTGATGATGCCTACCTCAAAATGATCATTGAGGCCGTACTTCATAAGTGCAGTTGGAAGCGTGTATGTTTCCACCACATCGTTGGTATGTTCATATGAAAATCCCAATTCCATCTGGAAATGATTGCGAGGAACCGTGTATGGTGTCTCAGTCTGATCCGGGCGATCGGCCTGGAGTGATTCGATTTCCTGAGCGCGAAGATTAAGGTTAGCACAAAGCAGCGCCCCAAGCACAAAAAGTACGTGTTTAGTCATAACTTAATATAGAAATATGTCTGGCTAATATAAGTAATTCTATAATAAATGGAATCGAATCATCGAGTCGGAATTATTTATTTTGCTTCCAATCGTCGTACGAAGCTTGTAAAGTCTGCAAAAATGCCTGTGGCGGTTGAGCTCCGGAAACTGCATAACGTCGGTTAAAAACGAAAAACGGAACTCCATTTACTCCTAACGTCTGCGCTTCGCGAATATCCTGATCTACGGCATAAGCAAATACATCGTCGGTCAGCGCTTCTTTACATCGGTTTCGGTCAGGCCGATTTCCTTCCCAAGCTCAATCAAAGTAGATTCTTTGCCGTAATCTTTTCCCTCGGTGAAATATGCATAAAAGAATCTCTCTTCCGCAGCATCACCCAGACCTTTTGTTTTGGCCATTTGAATTACTCTGTGCGCATCAAACGAATTGGCAACAACGGCCTTGTCGAAATTATATTCAAGTCCCGCCGCCTTAGCCATTTCGACAACGCCTTCGTGCATCTTCACCGATTGCTCGTATCGCATTTGTTTTCGTTCGGCGAGATATTGATACACATTGGTGGGATTATCGGGATCTTGCTCAATCGACGGATCCAACTGAAAACTCTTCCAGACAATTTCCACATCATCTTCATGAGCAAATTGTTTTATTGCTTCTTCGTAATTACGTTTACCTATGTAGCAGAAGGGACACATAATGTCGCTCCAAACTTCGATTATCATTTTTCCGGTCATTGTTGTTTTGTCAATTTACCTCTCTTTGTTCGGCATCAATACCAACATTCAAAATCGTTTCACAATCCAGGACGCAACAAAAGCCTCCAGCAAGCTCAACGGAATTGCGTAAATGAGCAATCCTTCCGGCAATACATTCATATTACCGATCACAACCCACATCATTACAAAGCCGTAAAGCCAGGAGAGCAGTGTTGTTTCAATGAGAGAGAATTTCTTTGAAATTATAAATATAGAAATTGCGAAAAGCAATGACCACAATCCCCATACTGCGCCGTTTAAAGGCGCAGAAGGGAAAGTTAATCCCAGACTTTGATAGTGATTTACCCAAAGTGATTTTACTAAAAATTCGTTTCGGACAAATTCGCTGATGCTTATCCAGATTGTTGCCAGAAGGACGGGGAGGATGGTTTTTTTTAGAAACATAGTATCAGTCTTTCACACTTGACTGCTAAAATAGGACATATTTCGTATTCCTGATCTCTTGCAGTGGCAAATACACTTAATTGGTAGGATGAACCTGCAATTACTTAACGTCAAACGTCAAACTATCCATTCTCTCAATCAACTTACCTTGCTGAGCATTCGCATTTTCCAAATCCTTCTTGTCCGGCAGATTTGCATTTTGATACTGCTCAATCATCGGTAAAGTTAAAGCTACTTTCACGAGCTGATGATAATCCTGAATGGTGTGCGCATTTGAAATCGATTGTTTTAGTAAGGCAGTGAGATTTGACACTTTCGGATCGTATGCCTTTTGACTTTGCTCAACGATGGCTTCCATTCGTTTCCTTAAAAGACTATCCTTTACTTGATACAAAACCTGTTTTGCATCGGCATAATATTTCTTCGACTTGCCATCAAAGTCATTGAACACCTTTTCTGCTTCATTAGTTTGCTTACTGCATTCGACAATATCTTCCTCGAGCTTTTTCAAGTCAGCACGTTTTTGTAAGAGCTCGTCGTACAAGTCATTTACATAATTTGAATAACCCCGGCTATAAGAATCCGTCAATTTGATCTTATCCTGTAGAGCTTCAGGTGTCTCAGGCTTGGGGGCTATGGGGCCTTTGTCGCTGCTCGTACAGGAAATTAATAAGAATAAAGCGAACGACATACAAATGGAAATGATTCTGGCTTTCATAAATTTCAGTTTTAGAACTCTTTTGGTTAATTTCTGCTTCAATCTTCAATCACAATCTCATACTTATCAAGCAGTCCGCGGATATTATTTAGCGAAAACTTTGCCTTCTTTATTTTATTTCGTTCCGGATCTATTCGATAATTAATTGCGCCTCTGAAATCTGCTTTCTCCAGATTAGCTTGATCAAAGGTCGCATTCAGCAAATCGCAACCGTCAAATGTCGCAGCGGTAAGATCACATTCTGAAAAATCAACTTCCTGCAATTGCGAGTTCTTGAATGCCGTATTACGAATCTTGGTTTTGTAAAATACTGAATGATTGAGCGAGCAGTTTTCAAAACTGAACGACAAACCGAACGGACTGCAACTCTCAAAATGCAAACCGAGCATTTTGCAATCTTTAAATTTTATATCCTGAATTGATGTTTTGTTCAACTTTGAATTACTGAGATTACAGCCTGTAAATTCACACTTGGTAAAAATGGCTCCTGAAAGATTGGCATTTGACAAATCACAATTAATGAACCGGCAACTTTCAAACTCTCCACCGTTAAACGGGTTTTCGATAAAATAATTTCTGTCGAAGTTTTTGCCTTTGTGATACTCTTGTTCCATTCATTTTAGTAATTAAATGTGTCCTCGTCGGTGAGCAAAAAAGAAGAATCAGGAAATGTATACTAATCTTACATCAGTTTACGAAATAATGGCACCAAGATCCGCCAAGGCGGATATACCATTCTCTATTCGTATTTTCATTTAGGAATGGTATAGCTCAATTTTCCCTTTTCATTTTCTTAACCCACAAAATCAACGACCAAAGCAAATTGAAAATAAAGAGAACCAGAATTGGCTTCCAATTTTCCTTGACAAAATTGTGAAAATAACCGCCTATTAGCAAATAAGCGCAGGCTATACAGAGTTTTAAATAAATCAACTCTGTATTTGCCCAGGTGGTCTTTTTCTGAAGAAAATTCATGGCAATTAATTTTAATTTTTAAACACTACAAGAAATGCATTATAAAGCGCCTGATGCGAAATAGTTGCATGATCTTCCCCAGGCAAATAATCGAGTGTAATTCTCAGCTCTGAGTTCTTTAGCATCCTGAACTTCTCTTCCAGTAAATTTGCGTCAACTTCCATCACTCTTGGCGGATCTGTCGGAGTTAATCCCTCTTTGCCGACAGCTATATAAATGTCTGTGGATTTTGAAATCGCTTTCAATGCCGCGAACGATTGATTTAAAATCGAAGCTTTATCCCACCAAAGACTCGGACTTATTACAATGTATTTATTAAAGAGCTCCGGCTTTTTCAATAAAATTTCGGAGAGTAGCAGTCCTCCGAGTGACTGGCTAATAATCGTCTTCGAAGAATTTGCATGATACTTCTTTTCAATAAATGGTTGAAGTTCCTTTTCAAGAAAAGAAATAAACTTGTCTGAATGTCCGGTAGTAGGGTAATTTTTTCTCTCCGACTCCACTGTCGATGGAAAAGTAAAATCACGTCGACGATCTACTGTAGCTATGCCAACTACAATACATTTAGGTACACGATTGATCCACTCGAAATTATCAAACTGCACCAAGCCAACTACGTGAATAAAATCTTCATCGGCCGAGCCGTCGAGTAAATAGATAACGGGGTATTTTGTGGTATCGTTCTTACTATATCCTTCAGGAAGATAAATATTCAATGTGCGCTTTTCATTCAACTCAGTTGATTGAATTTCGTCGATTACGCCGAGAACGAAGGGTTTTGTGTTGTCCTGGGAAATTGCCGGTTGGATAAATGAAAGCAAAACAGAAAAGATAAGGGTGATTGATTTCATTCGCTTGGAATTTATATTTCGAAGGTATGCAATTTACTTATTTGCATCAACGAACACTTCCCTTTAATGCTTTTTTCAAATAATCCGATAAGTAAATAACCAACAAGGTCCTTTACAGGATGACGGAAGAAGTTTAATTAATTTATGTCGTTCCTCGTCCGGAAGAACTTATTTTCTTCGTCGGAATTGATTGAGACCGGACGAGGAACGACATAAAAAGGGAATCGAAGCTTTGGCCGTTATTTTACACGATTAATGATGAAACTGCTTTCTTGCTTTGTAAAGCCGACTTTTGGATAGTATTCCATTGCTGTCGGGACGGAAAGCAGAAGCACCATCGATTCGTCGCCGACTTTGTCTTTTGTGAGACGGATCAATTCTTTGCCGATGCCGTGTTTTTTGTATTCGTGCCGGATGGCTAAGTCGGCGAGATAGGTCGACCATGACCAATCGGTTAGCGAGCGCGCAACACCGACGAGTAAATCGTTGTCCCAAGCCGTCACGATCAAATTGGCATTGGCAATCATCTTCGCAATTCGTTCGCGATTTTTTGTCGGTCGTGGTAATCCGGAATTATCGTAGAGTTCAATAAGCTGATCGGCATTGGGAATTCGATCGAAGGAGTATGTGATTGTCATTTGCGTGTATTTGCTTCAGTGAACGGATTCACGAAGTAATTATTGGCTGAGTAATTACAGGAAAATTAACTGAGTTAGCAATATAACATATTTCATGCGCTTTGTGATGGAGTTCAACTGCCTTTTCGATCATTGAACTATCAGCAACACGAATTTTCGGATTAAGAGTTACTTCTCTGAACTTCCCTCCCCCTTGCTCGTTTTCGTCCATGATACCAAGTGCCTCGTCAATATACTCCAACACCACAATTCCCTCTAGCGAACATACGTAGAGGTAACTTAGCATATGACAAGATGATATTGCCGACACAAGTAAATCTTCGGGATTTAGTTTCGATTTGTCACCGACAAATGCATTGTCGGTCGTAAGAAATAGTTCCGGCTTGCCTTCAATTGAAACAGTATGACTTCTATTGTACTTCTTTATATTGGCCGTTCCTGTTCCGTCGTTGCCCGTCCATTGTGTGGTGAGCTTATAGTGGTGCTCGTGCTTCATTTCTAGGTGTTGAGTGAAATTTGTTTTTTACAACTAATGAAAATCACTGCGGTTTAATCATTTCTCATAGCAACATCGTCAATTCTCATTCGAAAATTATTATGTAATCGCTGCAGGTGAAATAAAGAATCAAACGCTCTTTAAGCGAACATTGATCGAAAGCTCGAGCGAATTTTTGATTGCAGAAGAAGAATTAGTTTATGATAAACTTACCACTCTTCACGGAATTTTCAAACTGAATCTTGTAAATATAAAGCCCTTTTGAAAATATATTATCGTTTAGCGTAAGTTCTTTAGATCGACATTCTGTCTTGCGAAGGATTTCCTTTCCGTTAGCATCAAAGACAGAAACAATAAATTCATCGCCGGAATAATTATTCAAATTGAAAGAAATTCTCCCGGTAGAAGGATTCGGGTAAGCCAAAACACTAACTGAAAGTATATTTTCCTCAACCGTTGTCACACAGAGTCCCGCATTCTCACTGTATAGAATTGAGGTGTCTCCATAAGCACATTTAATAAAATCGTTTCCCGACACACACAAAATGTTACAAGGTTGCAAAAAATAATTCATGCTCCCGACTCCTTCTATCCATCTGGCAAATGAATCAAATGTTAATTGGCGACGATAACCATTGGCCGTCGGAATTGAATCTTCGCTTATGACCGTCGCCGTATCACCTGTGCAAACGGCTCCGCCATACGGGTGAATTATTCTATCTCCGACGTGCAGATTAAAATCATACAATGAAACCTCAGCAACTGCAGCATCAGGATAAAAGTAGATTACCTTACTAGCTTCTCTGAGGCCACCCATATATACTGTGTTCTGATATATCTTCTTGTAATTTTGGCCGGCAATCGATGTATCTCCATCCATTACATACAATGTGAATGTTTGTGTTTCCAGACCAAAGTCATCGTAGTACTGGTAATTCCACGTTCCATAGTTCGTCGGGAAAGGATGATAAACAGATGCTTGTCCAAATGAAGTCAGGCTAACAAGGAAACAAACGATAAGTAGTAGTGATTTTTTCATGCAAATAAGATTAAGCGGTTTGCGATTGACAATTTGATCTTTGTGGCAACTCACACAGAAATTACTTATTAAAACACCCTGTGTCATATAGCCTCTTCAGATCTCTGAATACTAATATAATTAAAAATAATGTTTCAGCACTAAATCTTCACAGGAGCAAATCAAATTTGACAATTCACTTTAGAGTTAGCATTCCATTTTTCACGATTTGAAGCAAAATAGGGTATTTAGAATTTAAAAATACTTGAAATAATCGAAGGGAATCGCTAGACAAAACGAGGCAATTACAACTCAAAATCGGCTAGTTTCTCTACTATTCCGTTTTCATAATTTATCATCGTTAAATGTGTGATACTTCCTGATATTTCAAAATCGCTTCTATTCCATTCGTCAGCCCGTCCTTTGCATTTGACCGGATCTGTCGAACTCGCAATTCCGATGTGTGGGATAAAATCAATATCCAATCTCAGCTGAGATGCTAATGGGCCGGTGTACAATTTATCGTGGAGTTTTATAATGTTGCTCGTTCCCTGATCGGGTACAAGAAATACATAATAATAATCCGAAAATGAATCCTTGTTAACTATTGCGCGACGAATTGAAAAGTCAAATTTCTTTTCGTCATTCAATTGTTGCTTTACATGGATCTCTAAATCCTTTTCGGAAATATTATCTGCAGGGAAAACAAAAGTAAAATGCGGCTCGACAACGGAATAATATCTCTCGTCGTACAGCTTTCGAAAAGATTGAATCTTTTGAAAATCTTCTTGCTGAAGATTCGGATATGCAATTATCAGGAGTGCCAAGACTAAATATTTTTACTTCCTGTGAAATTTTAAACCAACACTAGGTCCTAATTACTTTTCATAAAACCCAATCATGCTTTCACTGCCCATCGCAATTTTGCCGATTTCGCCCTCGGATTCGAATTGCACTCTGCCGCCGAAGGACGAATCGGATCCGGTGCTACCTCGCTGTAAATTCCGTCACGGTGAAATCGCTGAAACGATTTTATCACCCGACGATCTTCCCCGCTGTGAAATGAGAGAATGGCAACTCTTCCTCCCGGTGCTAATGCTTCGGGTAGTTTTTCCAAAAACTCATCGAGCACTCCGAATTCATCGTTGACTGCAATGCGCAATGCCTGAAAGCAGCGCTGACAGGATTTCTTTATTTCTTCTTTGCGTGTATCGGAAGGAAGTTGCGACAAAGCCAATTTGATGATATCCTGAAATTGCGTTGTAGTTTCAATACGGTCACCTGCCGCTTTTGCCAGTCGTACACTTTGTGCGATAGCTTCGGCATAAGGCTCGTCGGAATTTTCTACGAATAAATCTTCGAGATCGTCGGCGTTTAACGCTTGCAGCAAATGAGCAGCCGACATGCCTTCATTCGGATTCAATCGTAAATCGAGCGGGCCTTCTATCTTATATGAAAAGCCACGATCCGGATTATCAATCTGCATCGACGACACACCTAAATCGGCCAGAACAAAATTCAATGGTCCGGCTTCCAGTACAATCTCATCGATGCGGGAAAAATTCATATTATGAATTACAAGCACATCATCACCAAAACCCATCGCGGCGAGTCGTTCCTTTGTTCGCGGTAATTCAATCGGGTCAACATCGGTCGCATATAATTTTCCACCGGGAACAATTCGCTTCAGCATTTCAGCACTGTGTCCACCGTAGCCTAATGTGGCATCCATTCCAATCTGCCCGGGTTTCAATTGCAAAAACTCCATAATCTCATCCACGCAAATAGAACGATGCATTCCGGCAGGAGTTCTTCCCTGCTGCATTACTTTCGCAACATCTTCGGAATATTGCTCGGGTTGCAATTCCTTATACTTCTCCTTAAACGCTCTTGGATGCGTGCCTTTGTAACGGACTCTTCGTACTCGTTTTGGCTCTTGATTGTCCATAGGGTAAAAGTAGGCAATTAACGGGAAATCTCCGCCGCCAAATACTTCAAAGCATCGGGGTAAGTCTCTATTCCGTGACCGACATTTTCGAAAACTTTTACTGCTTTCAAATTGGGCAAATGCTTCTTCGCATTGTCAATTGATTTCTGATAAGGGAATAGCAAATCCTTGTCGCCTTCGAGCAAATACGTCGGAACTTTTACATGGGCCAGCTGCTTGTCCATGTAATAAGGCTTCTGCGTTTTGTCTTTGTACCGACTGATAGCGAAAACTTCATAGTCTACTAACAATTGCTCTGCCTTTTCAGATAGCTGATGGTTTGGTTTACAAAAAACAGCTTTGTCTAAAAACTTGCGAACGTTCTTTTCTGTCGGACTTACAATCGGAAGAATGTTGTAATACAAATTATTCCACGAAAGCGAAAACGGCTGCAAACAACCCGGGTTTAATAAGAAAGCTGCTTTCACTTTTTCAGGAGCAACGATGGCAAGCTTCATACAAATCAGTCCACCGAATGAAGCACCTGCTACATAGGCTTTGTCGATATCCAATTTCTCCATCACTTCCTTTGCCCAGTGACCATAGTCGAGCGATTTAATATCAGGTGTACTGCCATCACTCAGATTTGGAAGACCATTCGTCTCTACCAGGAAAACCCTGAACTTATTTTTCAAATTGTCGAGACCTTTATCCAAGTCCCAAAACAAAGCCGACGATCTTGCACCCGGAAAAATAACGAGTGCCTCCAAATTATGATCTTCCGTATGCAATCCCCACACGTGAGTTTTCCCAAGTGAAGTTTGGATGGGAATCCGTTGGTAGTTGCGACCATTGGCCGTTTCGAGCTTATCGACCCATTTTTCAAAATAAGCGATGTCGTGCTTTTCGTCCTTAAAATTGGATTGAAATTTAATTATCATAAGGCAATTCAAATATTAACTCTTCTTTATATCGTATTCAGATTTTATGCGTCTATATTATCAATCACATTTCCGAGCTCACTCGAAAATAAGCTGCAATTTTTTCTTCATACACACACTATTCTCCACTCCCGCATACTGCCCATAATTTTCAATCCGTGTATATCCTGCTTTTGTGTACAAACGAATTGCTTCGGGCTGTTTGATGCCGGTCTCCAGGACACACTCTTTATAATTCAATTCAGCAGCCCATTTTTCCAGCTCGGTTAAAAGTTTCAGCCCGATAGCTCTTCCTCTATACTCCGGTAAAGTAAACATTCGTTTTATCTCAACACAGGAATCTTCAAAGTATTTGAATGCCCCACAAGCAACTGCCTTTGCATCTTCGTAAGCGACGATCACATTCCGAATATCCTGCGTTTTATTGTACTGCGCATAGAAGGCATGCTCTTCTCCGTCTCTGATGCGTAAATCGGCATCGAGAAGCGAAACGAGCGATTGGAAATCGGTATTGGATGAATCAGTTCGGCGAAATAATAACATATAATCGGCTTAGCTTACTTTGCATTAAATAACTTCACAAGTTTGATAGTGCCGAAGGCAGTCCCATCGCTCTTCTCCACCCTGCCAATTGGCCCAAATGCATTGCCTCGTGATTGATTGCCATGAACAGAACTAAATCAAGTAAAGTTGGCATTTGCTTACCGAAACGCCATTTAACTGTTTGGTTCAATTCCGCTTCGTCAATTGCCAAAAGTAAGTTTTTTACTTTTTCGTGCTGCCTGTTTAGCTCTTCCAGTAATTGTTTCTTTTGCGGATAAACTGATCGATCAGATTCAGGGAGTCGTGGATCTCCTGGACCTTTTCGTAAAAACAAATCCCTCCATTTATCGTCCATTTCAAATTTGGCACCCAAATCTTCTGCTAAAGACGCACTTCCTGAGATAAGATGACCCAGAGTAAAGGCAGGATGATTCTCGAACCCCTTTGAGGGTACTTCGGCCATTTGGCTTTCTGATAAATCTGACACCAATCCTTCTGCATAAGAAAGATTAAAATCAAATTGTCGAAGGATATGATTCTTTGTCATGACGAAATCAGACTACTGTTATTTTTCTCTTCCCTGCCGAATTTATGCTCAGTTTGAATTTGGCTACATCATATTTTCTGTCTTGCCCCTCTGCGACTTCAAGTCTAAGCTTTGGCAATATAAAAAAGATAATCCCCCTTTTCATTATTGTAGGTTTCTATTACCTTATTTATGTTTCCATTTTCAATGTCTCGCTTCAGTTTCGCCAACCCACCATTCAGTTCCTCTTTATCAACAAAAGATCGGAAAGATGAAATACCGTTCCGTACCTCTTCTTTAAGATATTCTGCCGGATGAAATTTATTAGAATCAAGCAATTTCTCCTCCAACCCGTCATGCACAGAATAATTCTCCGTTTCTACATTTAAAAATCCTGCTTGCCCTAGCAACTGAATCATTCCTTCCTTTTCCGGAACAATTTCTCCCGACCGTTTTATCATTTCCGGAAAGTACTCTGAGAGCCAGTAGCCATTCATTTGCTCTAAGGTAAAACTTAACATGACTAAATTACCTCCGGGTTTGATTACTCGCTTTAATTCTAACAAACCCTTCAGTTGATCTTTCCAGTGATGAAAAGTAAACATGGCAATGGCACCATCAAAATAATTTTCTTCAAATGGAATGTCCTCTGCGAAACCAAGCTTAAAGAAATTCTCTTTTGCATTCCGTATAGCTTCATCCAACATTATTTGTGACGGGTCAACTCCAAAGAAACGGTACCCTAATTCGTTGAATCTTTTTGAATAATTTCCTGTACCACAACCAAGATCTAAGTAGGTGTTTCCCTTATTTGCCTTCAGGTTAAAAAGAATTCTTTCAGATATATATGGGTCGGCTCTACGGGTCGTGTTGTATCCTTGACCGATAGTATTATAAATGGTTTTGTTCATTTTTATCTTTTGAAAATAAACGGATCATACTTTAGCAAATTAGTTTTCCCTTACTCTATAATTTTACGCCTTCAATAAATGCCATCGGAATCGAAAGATTAAGCCCATTTGCTTCCACTGCAAAAGAATTAAGGTTCTTTTCTAAATTACCAAAGACCTCTTTTCTTAAATCGACAGGAATTAAATTTCGCCAAGAAGACAACCAACCTAATTTCACAAACGGATGATTCAAAAACGCCGACCCGTCAAGAAAGTTCATTTTAAAACTTTCTTCAAAATGTCGATTTACTTCGAAGCCTGCATTGGTAAACATTTTTGAAATTGATTCAACACTTCCGCGATGCTCCTGCTCGGCTATGAGCTTGTTTAAAATTTCCTTCTCGCCCAATTGCTTTAAAGTACTTTCAAAGATCTTGTAAAACTCTATCCAATGTCCGTTCAGATTTGTCGTGAGAACAAGACGGCCTTCTTTTTTGAGAACGCGGTGACATTCCTGAAAAACGACTTCAGGTTTTTCGAAATTATTTATGCCAAGATTCGAGACAATGAGATCAATCGAAGAATTATCAAAAGGCAGTTTCTCTGCCGATGATTCGATGATTTCTACATTCGACAAACCATAATTCTTGATCTTCTGCTTCGCTCTCTCATTGGCATTTTTCCAAGGATCAACACCATACAGCTTACACGAATTTCCTAATCGTCCTGCCAATTCCATGAGCGGGAAACCGGCTCCGGAGCCAATGTCGAGCACTGTTTGATTCGGCTTAAGTTCTAAATGCTTGAGCAAAAGCAAGCCGAATGATGCGCTCCACAAGGGTGCTTCATCGAATGTGCCGACAAATGCAGCGGTGTCTTGAAATTCGTAGTTTAAGTAATCAGTCACGGCTTGAGGCTTTTTGCGAAAATAGAAATTTAATCTCTGAGAGCGCCAAGATACAATTGAATGTTATAGCATTCACACATGAATTTCCGAAATAATTGAACCAAGATCCGCTCACGCGGATATACCATTCTCACCTTATTTCTAATTTCGGAATGGTATAATTTCAAAAAATAAATCAGCTCTTGCGTCTTATCAAAAAGAAGTACTCTAATGAAAGTAAGCTCAAATACAACGCCCCTTTTCCTGCATATTCAAGCCAGGGTGTAGTTGATCCCGCATTCGACAATGATGTACTTGCTTTATCGGCTCCCGTCATTATGTCGACAGCATAAGCAAGCATAAACCAGGAGAGAACGATGAATAATGCCACCCAATGCGAAGATCGAATTTTCTTTGCCCAAAAAACTTGAGGCAGTATTCCATATCCTATAACGGGCAAAACAAACTGAAACCAATGCGAACCCGTAATCTGACTCATCATGAAACCGAATTCGTCCTCATTTCCCGAGCGCAAAACGATTAGGAAGTTTGTAATCATTACAATCAGAAATAATACTCCGCTAAAAAGTATCAACGAATTGACCGCTCTTAATAAAGTGGAGATTTCAGGACGTGTAATTTTTACATTCAATACTTTGACCAGAAATATTATGGGAACAACAATTTTCGATCCGACAAAAATTGCATCTGTCAAATAGACGAGCACATGAAGAATTAAAGAGATCGAATAATTGCTCATTCCTTAGTTAATCATTGTCAGATTGTACTTTCTGCAAAAAGATGCCTTAAGCGAATCCAGCGATCTTCCTCTAAGACTATCCTGCACGGCACCTTTGGCCAAATCATGTGTATCGCCAAAATAAATATTATACAGAGCAATGTCTCTGAATGTAGAATCCAGTAACTCATGAGCAAGCATGAACTTTTCTACATCAGGAATCAATTTTTCGCCCTTTACTTTGGGCAGTGCTCCGGTCTCGACTAAACGCTCATAGTAGTCTTTAATGTACAAATTCAGGTAACGAATGTATGACGGACAGTTAATCGCGCCGGCATTCTGGATAAATGGTTTTGTCTGAAAACTAAAGTAAGCCGAATCGCCGTGGATGTTTTCGATTTTCATTCTCTTTTTCCAGAGGTAATATAACTTATCGGCTCCCCAGCAATAGTCAATTGTGTTCTTTGCGTATTCTTCATACACCTTGTTAATCGTTTTGCCTTCAAAGTACGAGTTATATAAACCTGTCTCCGCCTGTCTTCTTTTATCGAGATAATCGGAAAAATAATGAATGTCCATGTAGTTTGTCCCGATGTAATACTCTTGCTTCAGCGAAGGTGATTCATAAAACGAATCAAGCAATTCAATCAGAAAGCCATTGAATTCCGATGCTTCACCCGATGAAACTATATTAGGACGGTTCTCTTTTCCGGTAAATTTAATTTCGAGATGGCTGCCCGGTAATACGATCAGATTAGTAGCTAATGTTTGCTCACCGCTTTCCAGATCAAAAACTACGGGTGTCTTATTATCTATCGCAAATTTGAAATGCCCTTGTGCATCCAAATCAACCGTATAGACTGCTTGCTTTGCTCCCAGGTATAGAGAAACTGTATCGGGATATGTACAGAAAGAAATCTTCGAATGAGTCGGATTCTGAATACTTCCTTCAATAATTGTCTTGTCTTCTTTCTGCTCTTCATTGTTGCTGCACGAAACCATACTCATGCTTAGGGCAAAAAGAACGAGTGCAAGCGCAGGGATGACACGTGAATATCTTGTTCTGAAAAAGGCGATGTTCATTTCGGGAATTAATTTATGACTCAAATTTAAGAAATAATAGATGTCTGGAAGTGCTTTTGCCTGAATGAAGGCATAAAAAAAGGCCGAAGTTTATTGCTCCGGCCTTCCTTAAAGATTTTGTTTATCTGAAATCCCACAGACGTGTTATGTTAAATCCGATGAGTACATCCCAATTTGCAATATCGTTCTGATTGAAAACGCGATATTCCTGATTGATGATGCCTTGTCCTGTACAAACAAATACCTGAAACTGGTGGCTTCCGGTAGAAAGCTCATAACCCAATCCGATATTTGGTTTTGGTTTTACCGATTCGGCAACGCCTGAAATATTGAGCATGAAATCATATTCGAGCAATACTGATGATTGCGGACTGAAACGATATCTGCCAACAAATGAAGCACCATAAAAGTCGTGTTGACCATATAGGGAGTCGATAATGTTCTGGTGAGAATATGTTCCTGCCAATTGAAGAGAGAGTCGATCGGTAATTTTGCGAGCGATCATCAATTCATGGAAGTATGACAACTTATTTGTTCCTTTAAATTTACTTTCCTGATTCAGGAAATTATCATCTTCCTGAGCACTGCGAGCCACGTCGCCATAATAAGTGACAGAAACCGGACACCCGCCTGATTTTGCCTGCTTACAAATGTTTACTTTGGCTTGTAGATCGTACAGCATTTTATTTTTCGTTACTCCAAAGCCCAAGGAGATTCGTTTCGTAATACCATATGTCAATCCTAATCGGATATTTGCCGGAGCATATACACCAAACAGATCACGGCTGTCTTTTGCCACACCGAAGCGGTGTTCGATTAAAAACTCAAGAGTCTTAACATTATTATTCATGACTGTCTGATTATTAATCAGCAGTGCATTCTCAAAAGTACCCTTCACGTATTCGACAGACTTAACTTTGATTACGGGGGCGTCTGTTGCATCTTGGGCGATTCCCAATGCAGGTAATACCATTAGCATCAGAAAAGCACTTCCTTTTAACACCATGTTTTTAAAATCTTTCATGTTTTTTTTGATTAGTTGTTTTGGGCTCCTTGTTTAATCCATGCAAGTATGTAACCGATTTCTTCTGCAGACATTGGTGCTGCCGGAGGCATTGGTGCTACAGTTGCGGTTATTCTCTTATATAGCAGGCTCTGTTCTGCATTGCTGGTGTCGACATACCCCAAGCCTGTAAGCTCATCGTATGCCTTTGCAGCCGTCAGATTTGGCGGAGGTCCGCCATTTACATGACAACCTGCAATCGAACAATCCTCTGTCATAATCGGAACGATATCGGTTGCGAAGCTGACAGGTGTTGTAATTTCAACCTTCTTCTTCGTGAGATAATCCTTTTCACAGGAGTTCATCACCATAAGGCCTACTAGTATGAGTGGAAGAAATCTGTATTTTTTCATATTATTTAAAAATCAATGTTTCTTTGAGTGAACCAATGTGATTCTTTCCGTCGTTATCCATTAATGCAACACCAAATGTGTAAGAACGCTGAGTCGTCAAATCGAACTGAGCATCATCCGTATTTGTTGTATTCAATTTACGAGTGATCAATAACTGATAAACAGTATGAACATTCGTTACCGGTAACATTGCATTTTTAACTTGAATTGGTGTCAGATTGCTGATTGCTTTGATATCGGCATTACTTCCGTCAGGGGTATTTAAGTAATATCCCGGAACGCCTGATAATCCTCTTAAGTAAGCAACAATATCATCTCTGTCTTGCTGACTTAAAGGCAACCAGTATGGAGCCATATCGGCAATATTGTCCATGCTTGCCATTAAGGCTGCACGTGATTTTTTATTCTGAGAAATCGTATTGATAATACTTGATGAACCGCCTTGTCCTACGCTACCATGACAACTAACGCAATCGCCCGGAGGTGTTGCAGACTGATAAATAGAATCGCCTCGCTGAATATTTCCAATGAAAGCAGTTTTGTTGAACAAGTAGAATGCAGGATCAAGAATAGAAGATTGTCCGTTCGGAAGTGTTACTGTTTGCGTACTTCCATCCCATTCGTATGCAGGGCCTGAACGACCTGTATTTCCGTTTGAGTTGCGGTAGTATAATCGATTTCCGTTGTCGTGCGATAAACTGTCGGTGTTCGCCACCATATCTACAGCATAACCGAGAGGGCTTGATAAAGCTAAATCCCAATTCCAGATGTCCACTTTTCCGCTCGAAGGATACATGACTGAACTGCCAAGATTCGAGTGGCATGATGCAGCACAACCTACGCTTGAGAAACTTCCTGCAGGACTTGATGCATTACCAAGATCAAAAGCAAACGCAAGCTTGTCGCCATTTCGTTGAGAAGTCCATGCCGCCGATGTTTCAGAAGGCTTCAAGGTATCACCGGCCCTCTATAAATCCAGCTTCCGTTGGAGAGATTAACTGTATAGTCGGTCCATTCGGCCAGGATATACACGTTCTCATTATCATAAGCAGCTTTCAGCTTCAGACTCGGATCGGTTCCCTTATTGAATGATGCCAAACCAAGATAGCTTGCTGTCATATTCAAATAACCATCTTCATACAAATTGTTCGTGCTGACATTCGCCGAATTCACGAGCAAGTAATCAGCAGTTTTCCAATAATTGTCGTTCAAACTCGTAATCGGAGCAGATACACGACTTGCTTCCAGAGAGCTTGTCCGCACTGAGGTCTTAGGAGGAGGAGTTACATAGTAGTAATCCTTTTCGCAAGAACCAAACGCGACCAGTAAAACAGCTACCGGAAATATTTTAAGTATCTTATTTAGAATTCGCATCTTTCTTGGGGTTGGTAAGTTGTAAGTAGTAAGTTGTAAGTTGACCTTTACTTAGAAAGTTGAAAATAGAAAGTCGAATGTTGACTTTCTGTTGAACTGAGTCATGATTTATAACTCCTTTGGTAATTTTAAACTTCTTAATAAAATTGAAAGTAGTAAATCGTAAGTCAACTTACTACTTACGATTTACTACTTACAATCAAAAAGATTAGTGATTCTTATAGAACACCGCATTGATCGTCATTTCCATCTCATCTGAGCAAGAAATTGACCAAACACCGTATGTTTTGTTATTAGCAGCAGCACCTGCGTTAGTAACCATTTCAGATGCTTTTGGAACCGGCCAGTATGGAACTGTTGAAGCGTTATCCATATAGTCTGAGCGATTGAATTTCCAGTTTGCTGTGAAACCTGCTCTTAATTTATCCATTGTACCGTCGTTGTTTGAATCGAAATCACGCATTCCGTTGAAATGAAGATTTACGTCAACGTTATGAGTAATCGGTGTACCATCAGCAAATCCTGATGGAGCACGATAACGGTTGAATGTGAATGTACCATGCATGATGTAACCATCGTGATTGTCGATAGTAATTGAATTGCAACGGAACCAAGCTGTATCAGATGCAGGGTCAACCTGAGTTTTTGATGAATCAAGGTAAGTAATACCTAAGTAGTTCAAACCGCATTTTCCTAATGCATCACGTCCCGGTTCACCTGTGTTATAAGTTGAAACCTGAACCCAGAAGTTGATGTTAGCTGCTCCGATGTTTGACTCATTGAATTCAAGTTCCGGACTGAAAAGGAAGTTGTTGAAACGACCTGTCAACATTGTAGACGAGAAATCATAATATTTCGACTGCCAGTTAACATTTGAGTGAGATTTTTCAAATGTCCAGCTAGTGTCCAAAACTGCAGTTCCCGGAACAAACACTCCTGTGTCGTTCGGATCCAGATATACAGTTTGAATAACTGTTTCTGTAACTGTTTCTTTCTTACATTGAGTTAAGAACAAACTCATTCCTACTGTTAGCACCAAGGCTAGTGTGAGGAGGCTCGATTTTTTTTTCATGGCACGAATTTTAATATGACTTATTTAGTATTACTGGTTTATTATTCTAATTGTTTTCATGTTTTGATATCGGCTCGAAAATGCTTTCATCCCTTTACGGAGACTCTTGCCTTTTTTTGAACCGACAACTAAAGAACGCAATACTGCTTTTCAATAATTTTTGTTTCTACCTGAACTCGTTTCTCGGATACTTGCAAGAATAGTTTGGTATTGTTATGCTACGCTCGCTTTCGGAACTTTGAACTGCTTAAACGAAAAGACGAATTCTGCTTTATAAAGAACGGTAATTAAACTACCTATTTAAACTACGAATGTCAGGTCAAGTTGCCATTTATCAGATGATTGTATTCATGAAATTGAAAATTTGTGAATGACAATTATCATGTAAATAAAGCGCATCTTGAAATTTGAAATGATTTTACAATTTCAAGAGAAATAACTAACGAAAGGATGCAAATCACGAATGGTATTCGTACAAAACGTTCTAATTATCGTCTGCCTGTAAGGCTCAAACAAAAAGCTGCTTAAATGCAGACTTGACATTAAATTTAACGGAGAACTAAGAATGAATCGTAAATAAACTGTTGTGAAAATAACTCGTAGCGAAAATATACTCTTCTACAAAGCTACCCTTCTAAATTGATTAATGAAAGGAATGTAACTGCTTGCACAAATAAACTTTGCGCTTTGTGCTTTTCACGCAGAAAGCAATATAAATTACGAGAAAGCTAATTATTTCTTCAAATTCGAGGTATTCCGCCGAATCAACTTTAATGTGTGTTGCAACGCTTGTTTACTTTTCCAGGATTGATGACCCGGAATGATGAAATTAGGAGACTTATACCGCGCCTGCACCTTTTCGATGGTCGATGCCCACGCTCCAACATTTGCGTGTGACAAATTTCCGAGCGATGATGCGACTACGCTTTTTACCAAACAGCCTCCGTAAAGAATTTTCTCTTTTGGGAACCATATCACGATATTGTCGGGACTGTGTCCTTCGCCCGGATAAAAAGCTTCGAATGAGCATTGACCTACTTTAAAAGTTGTATCACTAACAAAAACAAACTCTGCCCGCTTCTCTCCATTTTTTGCACACAGCTCATCCGTCTTTTGTGTGGTAAACGTTTTTACACCCTCTCGTCTTAGAATTTCCAATCCACCAGTCCTGTCATCATGAAAATGTGTCGACACACAAAGCACAACTTTTTGATGATGCTTCACCCAAATGCTGTCGAGCAAAGGACGAACTTGCGTTGTATCCCACGGCGTATCACACATGATGACGCCGCTGTCGGTTAAAGCGTACATTCCATTGGAGGGTACCAGAGTGCCTTGATAAGAGTTATAAGTTGTATAGATATAGAAATTGTCTACCAAGTGAGAAATAGTTATTTTTTCACCATCGCTTTGTGATTTCACCTTTAAGGGCGAGGAGCACACGCAGAATAAAATAACGGTTAACAAAGAAAGATTTTCACTTTTCATCGTAGTGGAATGAATGTCTCTTAATTTTTGATTAAATTTTTCGTTGCCTGCATAACAACGTCAATGTCGTCGATCAAATTGCTAATAGAATTTCTAACCGGTACATCGGGTAAGACTCCACGACCTGTGTTTTCGTTAATGTCAGTAACAGTCATCCGATAGTTTGAGTTATCGGCAACAATTTTTGTATTCGTCAATGTTACACTTCCTCTCAAACCAAACACTCCACTAAATACAGTTGCATTGCCTCCGGTTTCTTCGCCTATTAAAACACCTCTTTTATAGAATTTAATTCGTGAACAAAAGGAAGCTGTATTTGAAAACGATCCTCCATTAATAAGAACATACAACTTTCCTTTAAATACATTTTTCTGAGGTTGATGAATGCCCAGCATATTTCCGGTTTCACTTCTGAGTACTTGCGAACTGACGGTTGCTCTGGAGACTGATTTAACTTCCGTAAAATATTCGAATGGCTTGTCAAGTAAGTATGATAGCATTAAAATCGCCGGTTTAAAATCTCCTCCCTGATTATCTCTTACATCCAGCACAAGATTCTTTATCGGCTTTTTTTCTATCTCTGTAAATAAACGTTCGATTTCCTTTGACAACCCTTTTGTATCCCAACTTTTAAATGAAAATGTGACAGTGCTTGTAACGGTGTCTATTTGTAAATCAATCTCGGGCCCGGCTATCTCAGTATTCCGGGTTTGATTGTTCCATTTGATTTGCTCTTTCGATAAAGCAGCTACATTTTTAATCTCACTTGAGGTTGAATTTGTTTTTAAACCTAATTCGTACCGTTGTGGATGACCAAAATGATAACTGTAATATTCTCTAAAATAGGAATTCAAAATCCAATTGGCGTAATTTTCATTCATTCCATCTCTAACCTGGCGTCGAAGTAGGAAGTCCATGATTTCCTGAACTTCTTTGCCATTGATGCTTATAATCTCTGCGCCGGGCAGAATTGTTGTGTCGGCAGACAAATTTTTAAGCACAAACATTTTATTATTTGTCCAGTAAATAGTGAATGGAAAAAAGGTTGAATTTTTATTATAATACTCAGTTAAATCTGCCGGAGGAAATAAATTGGAGTGCCCATCCTTGATCAATGAAGAAAGAGGTGTTATATACGAATAAAACTCCATTGCTGTCATTGGAGATAGATTCTGATACAAGCTATCGAATGCCATATCCAAATTTTGCTTTGAAACATACAAGTAAACATTTGCCAATTCATTTTCGTACCGCTTTCGCAGATACTTGAAGTCATTCTGCAATTCCTCAACAGAAAAAAGGGTTGCGTCCTTTCCTTTCTGACCGGATGAAGCTACCGTCTGAAATGTGATCAGAATCAAAAATAAAAAACGCTTCCGGAAAATTGCCACAAGTAGAATTAATTAAAATTCTCAAGGAAGATACAGATTACATTAAAACGAAACAAATGACAAATTTTAAAAGTACCGTCGAAACGTGGGTTGCTTATGCTCTTGAAAACCATTTTGCTCGTAAACGAACTTTCCTTCGGTACTCGCATGAAGTTCAAAAGCATTAAATCCTTCCTTACGCGCGTCTTCCATGAGCACCTTAAGTATTCCCGTGCAAACTCCTTTTCGACGAAAAGCAGGAAGCGTAAACATACTCATGACGTAGGCCCACTTACCGGATAAATTGTAAAAATTTCCGGGCATCTCCCGCAGATGAACAGATCCTATGCCGGCTATCTCCCCGTTTACTTTAGCCAGGTAGGAAATGCAGGTATTGTCCTCTGTAGCTTTTTTAAAGTAAGCCACCAATTGCAACTTCAATTTGTCTTTTATCTCTTGGGGTTGGTCTCCCGTCAATTCAATTGTCATGCTTATTCGTGTTTCAGCAAGGATTTCACAATCATCTGCTGAAACCCGATGATAGGTTATTGTGCCCATACAGCATTGTTTTAGTATGTAGTGAGTAGTAAGTAGTAAGTAGTAAGTTGACTGTTTGTTGGACGGTAGTAAGTAGTAAGTAGTAAGTGGTAAGTAGTAAGTAGTAAGTTGACTGTTTGTTGGTAAGTAGTATAAAGTAAGTGGTAAGTTGACTGTTTTTAGGCCCAGAAGTAAATCGTCGGTTAGCTGCTCTACTCCAAGTCAACTTACTACTTACTACTTACTACTTACCACTTACTACTTACCGCCCAAGAAAGACGCAACACTCGCACTCAGCTCCAACTGCTTCCCAAACTTCATATCCTGAATCGGCGTCAGAGCTTTCATCTCGAGCGGAATTACTCCTGACCAAATGTTTACATCGATATCTTCATCGGCCAAGGGGCCGCCGGTGCGAATTTTGGCGGATGCTCTTTCGATGGTAAATTTAATCACCATCGTTGCTTTTAATTCGGACTCTGTACCCAGAGGAACTTCATCGTATCTGCCTTTCACAATATTTTCTGTAATCGTTTTCAAGCCTTCAATTCGCTCGTCCTCGTCTTCTACTAAAACCGCTTTCCCAAATAAAACTACGGAACGATAATTAACAGAAGTATGAAATAACGACCGCGCAAGAACGATTCCATCTAAATGAGTTACAGAAATACATGCCGTTTGTCCATCGAGAAGCTGATTAAACATGAAATTCTTCGTTGATCCATGCATATATAAGGAATCATCTTTCCGGCCATAGGCGGTTGGAATCATCATTGTTTGCCCCTGATGCTGAAATGCAACATGACACAAAAAACCTGCATCAAGAATGGCGTATACGCTTTCTTCGTCATTGTGCTCTCTTTTAGCACCTCGAACCACTTTGTTAAATTCCATGATTAATTTTTTGAATTCTTGAATTGATCGGGCAATATTCCGTTTATTTGGCAAAACAATACAGATACAATTTCGTGTATTTTGACCAGTACAGATAATTTTAACAATTATGGCAAAGAGCCTGCACATTTACTTGCAAATCGCAAACAACATAGAGCAAAAAATCAATAGCAATGTGCTAAAGGTTGGCGACAAACTTCCTTCGTTGCGTACAGTGGCCCTCGAAAAAGGTGTCAGCCTAAGTACTGCTCAGCAATCCTATTTCGAATTAGAAAGCAGAGGTCTTATCGAATCAAGACCACAATCGGGTTACTATGTTTCGTATTCACACAAACATTTTCGAAACATTCCACAAACTAGTCAACCTGTCATCGCAAATAGCACCGACAATATCGAAGATCTCATATTCACTTTTAGAAACAACATCAGCAAAGCAAAGGTCGAACTGTCGACAGGAGTTCCTGCATTGGAGCTCTTGCCTGTAGCCAAATTAAATAAGGCACTTGTGAATGCGACCAGAAAACTTTCGGACAGCGGATTGAACTATGACAAAAGTGGCAATGGAACTCTAAAGAAGCAAATTGCTTTTCGTTCATTAATGTGGGGCGGAAATCTGAAGGAAGATGATATCATCACCACTTCAGGAAGCATGGAGGCGATTTCCTTCTGCATGCTTGCCTTAGCTGAAAAAGGTGATACGATTATAATGGAAAGTCCTGTTTATTTCGGCCTTTTGCATTTGGCAAAAAGTCTTGGCTTGAATGTTCTCGAACTCCCTACAAATCCGGTTACAGGAATTGAAATTGAAGCCCTAAAAAAAACACTGGAAAAGAAAAAAGTAAAATTATGTATTCTGGTTTCCAATTTCAGTAATCCGTTAGGAAGTTGCATGCCCGATGAAAACAAAAAGGCCGTGGTGAAGCTGATGGAAAAACACAACGTTCCTCTTATTGAAGATGACTTGTTCGGCGACCTCTATTTTGGAACGCATCGTCCAAGCTGTTGTAAAACTTTCGACGAAAGCGGAATCGTACTCTTGTGCAGCTCCTTTTCCAAAACTCTTGCGCCGGGTTATCGCGTAGGTTGGGTAGCTCCCGGTAAGTTCAAAGATAAAATTGCAAGAATAAAATATTATCACACGCTTTATGCTACGTCTATTACTCATGAGGCTATCGGCAGCTTTTTGGAAAATGACCGTTATGAAAATCACCTGCGGAAATTGCGGCAGTCTCTTCACCGAAGCTCTTTGCAATTCCTCCGCTGCATAAGTCAATATTTTCCTGACGATACGAAAGTAACAAATCCGCAGGGTGGCCTTCACTTATGGCTAGAACTTCGTAAAAAAGCTGACACTATTGAGCTCTACAATACTGCAATGGCAAATAAAATCAGCATTGCTCCGGGACGTATGTTTTCATTGCAAAATCAGTATAATAATTGCCTGAAGCTTAGTTGCGGCCTTTTGTGGAATGAAAAAGTGGAAGATGCTTTGAAGATTTTGGGAAAGCTGGCTATGAAGTAGAGATTCTTCCAATCAAAAACGCTTCACCTTTCTTACTAATAAAACAATCGAATCGCCTTTTCAAAACCGGGAATCGCTGTTTCCATGTGGCCGTAATTTGGAAATAATTGTTTGGAAACTTCTATGTTGAGATGACGACTGTCGTCAATAATCCGGGTGAAGGAATTGAAATCGTCAGCTCCCTTACTTCCCGTCCCTCCCTCTTCCGAATCTTCACGGCCGCCAAATGAAATATATAGATGAAGTTTGGTTTCAGAATGTACTTTATACGAGAGTTGCTTTTCCAAATATTTGTCGCAGTAATCCAGCGACGGACTAGCTGCTACATAATTTTTAAATACTCCATTCCCATTTTCCATTGCTTGCTCCATCGCAAACAATGAAAAATATCCTCCTAAGGAATGCCCCATGAGAGTTCGTTCAGCTGTGTCAGTAGCATACCTTTCCTCCATCATTGGTATAAGTTCCTGTGTGATAAAAGTCAAAAACTGTTTACCGCCTCCGCTTACCCGAAAACTATCAGAGGGCAAGGCTTTGGGATACGTAAAATCTCTATCGCGTAACGAATCCATTAAAAAACCATTTTCATAACCAATGCCAACTACAATCACTTCCTTCTTTAATTCCTTTACCAGGTCAGCGACGAGATCAAAATAAGCGTTGGCGTCGAGCAAGTAGATAACAGGATACTTCTCTTCAGGCTTATAATTAACAGGTGTTGCAACAAAAATAGAAAATGAGTCTTTTACCATTTCCGAATACATCCTAAACGACGGAGATGACTCTCGCTCTTCGGAATTTTCCTTTTCTTTTTTGCTTTTCTTATCAGCAACCATCGCAGTGAGATACATTCTGTAATGATGCGGTGGCACACTCCATTCTCCCTGGCTATTAGTTCTGACAAAACTCTTCGCAGAACCACCTAATTTGACTTCATAATAAACAGGTTGTTTAGTTTTTTTATTCGGCAGGAATTCGATGGCTGCAACAAACTTTCCTTTTAGATATAAATTATGTTCTCTCAAATCGAAAGTTAACCAACCTTCACGTATAGCCTTTGTTTGAATGATGCTTTGCTCTACTAATCGCTCTCCAGGTCGGCCGTCATTTAAACTATAGAAATTTATCCTAAACATTCCGCTATCCCTTCGAGAGTCATTCACATGAAGATTTAACGAAGTTATCCTTGCAGGTGTTGAATCCAAATTGATAATCTGCGCAATTTCAAAAATGTCGCTTTGATTGGTACTACCATCCGTAAAATGAAGCAAAGCGTGACTTTTGTAAATCCCAAAACTCTTCTCAACGAGTTTATGATCTGAAATAGTTACTGCCGGCAGTTGAGTTATTTTTCGCTTTAATGAAATTTCGGGTACTGCTCGTCCTTCCAATTCCCGGATAGAAATTGTGTTCTCATAATAACCTACTAAAGAGAAGGTAAGTGTTTCCATTTCCAGACCCTGTGGAATTTGCAGGCTAAATCTCCCTTCGACATCAGTGACAGTTCCAATACTCTTGCCTTTGACTCCAAGGTTAACATAAGCAAGTCGTGAAGAATTTCCTTGCTCAGTTACAAATCCGGAAATAGTGGTTTGAGCAATGGTCGTTATGCTAAGCAGACAAATAAAAGAGAAAGTTAAAATAAAGCGGAAGAGCATAAATGAAATATTTAATCAGATCAACGACTAATTTTAGATATTATTTCATCTTGTGACTTTATATAAAACACATTCCTGCAATCGTTCATCCCCTTTCAATGCCGGAAAAATAAAATGTCGAATCTCTTTCATGCCGATCTTTTTCATAATATGGATTGATCTGAGATTGATTTTAGAAGCAATTGAAAACACTTCCTTTATCGACAATTCATCTAACGCGTATTCAAGGCATCTTCGTGCGCCTTCTGTGGCATAGCCATTTCCCCATTCAGAGTATTTCAACCGCCATCCAATATCGACACACGGCGTAAAATCCGATTCAAATGTTTGAAGATTGATTCCAATAAAGCCAATCAGCTCATCGTTTTCCAACTTACATGCAGCAAAATAGCAATATCCTCTTTCCAAGAATTGCTTCTGCATTCTTTCAATAAAGCCTTTTGTATGCTCCACAGACTGTGTTGCCGGAAAAAACTCCATTACTTTTGGATCGGCATTAATGGCAGACAACGGTTCAAGATCAATCGCTAGCCAGTTTCTGAAACCTAGTCGTTGTGAAGTAAAAAGATATTTGGTGCCGCGTACTTGCTCTCCGGAATCGTTACTCATTTTTCTTGGATATAGTTTTTGTCATAAATTACTTGTCTATTGAACAACTAATTTTTTGACGACGGTATGCAAACCTTCACAATTTATCTCCATAAAATAAATACCACTCAGTAAATTTTCCAGAGGAATTTTTAATTCCGTCCCTTTGAGTTTAGAATGATAAACCAATCGGCTAAGCGTGCTATAAATTGAAATATCTGCTTCAGGTGAACCGTAGAGCTGTACATTTAATTCCTCACTAGCCGGATTAGGATATACACTAACTAAATTCGAATTATCATTGAGTTCGGTAACCGAATTAGATAGTTGTTCACTCCACTTTGCTACGAAAATGTCAGATGCGTGTCCTGCCGAGTTTGGATTTACAAGCATTGTATTACCAATCTGCAATGTGTCGGAAAAATACAACGCCGCCAAATAAAACGAAGAGTCATCAACTGTAAGCCCATGTTCAAAAGGAAAGCCGGACGTTGAAGTATATAATGTGTCGCTCCAGTCAATGTTGAATGAAGAATCATAGTGATAGCAATAAACACGAGTGTAAATATTCACTGCCATAAATAATTCACCGGAAGAATTTACGGTAAATGTAAATGAAGGGAAAAACGAATCAGGCATCGGTCCGGCAACTTTCCGGATCAAACTTCCTGAATAATCGTAAACATAAATCTGAATCGTGTCCGGATTGGCGGTAAACTCATCCACGCCCCAATACAATTTGTTTCCGCTTGCAACGAGAGAATTGTTGTGATCAAAAGTTATATACTCGCTTGTCCGAAGCCATTGAGCAGTAAACGACGAATCATATTTTACCAGAAAGTTTTCATACGACAATGTAAGATTAGCCTGAATGGTATCAAACATTGCAGTGGAGCTGCAAGTGCCGCTTAGGTAAACATTTCCAACCGAGTCGGCGAGAATATGTGAAAAAGTCCGAATCAAAAAATCGTTATTGAATTCACTTTTAACGATATCGCCTTGAGAATTGAGCTTATGAAATGCACAGCCGCCAAACGAACCGGAAACCTGTGAAGTGAGGTACATCGATCCGTCTGAACTGATAAATAAATCGCCACTTCGATAGTCTCCATTAATAGGATTAAAACTGTGGACCCACTGAATTACTCCTGCTTCATCACATTCAAAAATAAATGCGCTATTCTTTGTAGATGAAATTGAAGTAAGTGTTGTTCCATCAACATCAATGTTCCCAATAAAGAAGCCCACAGCAATTACATGATTACTCGCATTGACTTCAATATCCGAAAAGGATACTTCGCCGGTGATTTGTTTTTGCCATAGAAGCTGTTGTGCATCATCCCTTTTTTGCAAATAAGTTGCGACGCGAAGATTATTGGAATCAGTGTACGATGCCAAATAGAAATCTCCGTTGAGATCTTTCTTAAACGCAATGGCATTTGTGCGCGTAGGCATGCCGGAGGAGTATGCCCATTGCCATGATTGAGCAGAGGAAATAAAAGTGACACTACTCAACATCAATAAAAAGAAAAAGTGCTTTGCTGTCATTTTATTCATCGTTTTTAAAATGCCGCTTTTAAAAAATGGCATAGAATTAAAATAAGAGGGTTGCAAATAAGATGGAAGTAAAATTTAGAACAAAAGCAAAGAGCAATTACGTCGAAATCTACTTCTTTCCATAACTTAAAAATACAAATAATCCCTAAACCGTTAACCTGAAATCACAAAAGATTAAGATTTGACAACTATCTTTCATGACGAATTTGAAAGATCGCATCCTCCACAGCCACTGAATCAATACTGATTCCTTTGGCAGCAGCCTTTGCCTCTACACTTTTCCGCCAATCGGGATTCGACTTTATATAATCCGCCAGGTTTTTGACTTTCACAGGAAATTCTTCCTCGATTACAGGCACCGGAGCTTGACCAGAATATAGATTGTAGGCTTGCTGAATAAAGCCCCAACCTAATCTCGTTAAATTGGCTTCAGTACATAAAATTACAATAACATCGTTCTTCGCTATCTCTTCAGTCAGATTTGCTTTCGTCGCATCACGGATCTCCGTGTGATTAGCTCGATAGATAAGTCGATTATAATACCAAAACTCGTTCTCCCCAAACGTTCTCGAGAATGAATTGTTAAACATCAACCAATAATAACTATCACTCACTACCATTGAATTAAGACGTGGCTTCGTACTGTCAACTTCAAAATAAAGCAAAGGGTAAGCCATTTTCTTCGATTTTAACTTGAACAACAAGTTCATACCGTCGGCCAAATCATAATCCATTTCCTTTGACTCTTCGACATTCATTTCTCCGAGAGTAAAACCATGCAAATCTGTGTGCCTTAAAAATTCAAGCTTCTTTATCATTGAATCAGCTGCCAGACAAGTGCCATAAAAGCTCCAGTGAATGCCATACTTCGGATACAATGGGTATTCTGCCTTATTCTTATTCAAAATAAAATACTTGTTGAAGTCGATGTAATTTACATCCAGACTGTCGGCCATTTTTGAAAAAAACTGAATGTTGGTCGTCGTTCTCTCTCTATGATATTTACGCGGAATGTACTCAGGATAAAAGGATGCTTTGCCGGGAGCGAAAACCAATAGCAATGTTTTATTCATTTTTGCTAAAGTATCCTGAACAAATTTCAGTTGCTTCATCCGCTCTCTGATGCTGACAGCGCCGATAAAATCTGTTCCGTAATATGCTTTGATATAATTAATTTCAAAGAGGTAGTTATCCTTTCCTATAATGACACCATTCGCCTTTGCTTCATTAAATACGTTATATGCAAGTTGATTATTAACTCTCACCATAGTACTTCTGAAACCGAATGTCTCATTCAAATATTTCTCCTGGCCGATTTGATAGTCTCCGGAAAACCACCGACTCAGAGAAAACTGACTTCTCTCGGGTTTGCGGATATCGCCTTTCAATGGCTCCAGACTTAGAAGCTGAAGCTTGTTTTGAATTAATGGACAGATCAGGAGAAAGAGAATGGCCCCTAACAATATCTTCTTTGTCTTTATTGTTCTCTGTTCCATCGCTAAAATCTGAAGTAAATGAATGGATTAAAACCAAAAGAAGTAATTGAACTGACAGATATAATAAACAAGAGGACGACAACAAGAGTCATCGCAAAGTGTTTCTTCAGTGAGTAATTCCCGAAATAAACGCCTTCCATGATCTTCCTTCCCTTCGAACCGTAAGTAAAGAAAGCAAAAACAAGAGCCAGGCCTAAAAACACATAGTATTCCGTGTTAAAGTTAAATGTGTTCTTATATAGTGATACCGAAAACATTTTTTTGAGATACGCAAAAGCATCAGCAACTCGCTCAACTCTAAAAAACACCCAGCCGATTAAAACAACAAGGAAGGTAAATAGAGTACTTAAGAATTTTCCAATCCTTTCATAGAATTTCAGCAGGAATATTCGTTCTAGCACCAGGAACAAGCCATGATAGGCGCCCCAAAGTATAAAACTCCATGATGCTCCATGCCATAAACCCGAAGCAAGAAACACAAACCATAAATTAAAATACAATCGACGCTTACTCCCAACTTTGTTTCCGCCGAGAGGTATGTACAAATAGTTTCGCATCCACGACCCTAATGAAATGTGCCAGCGTCGCCAAAATTCAGTGATGCTCCTGGATACATACGGATTGTCGAAGTTTTCAGGAAAACGGAATCCAATCATTTTCCCAATTCCAATCGCCATATCAGAGTACCCTGAAAAATCAAAGTAAATCTGAAATGTATAGGCTAATATTCCCATCCACGCAGAATAGGTATTCAGCTGAGAGTAGTCTCCGGCAAAAACAGAATCTGCCAGCAGCCCCATGTGATTTGCAATAAGTACTTTTTTGGCCAATCCGATAACAAAGCGGTAAAAACCGGTCAGCCGATTATCCACCGTTTCATTCGCTGAACGATCTGTTATTTGATCTGCCAGATCATGATAACGGATAATCGGGCCGGCAATCAGTTTAGGGAATAAGATAATGTACAACTGATAATCCCAAAAATTCTTCAATGGCTTATGAACGCCTCGATAAACATCAACAACGTATGTAATCGTTTCAAAAGTATAAAATGAAATACCGATAGGTAAAACCAGCTTCGTCCAATTTATATGTTTAGATCCGAAAACCGACAGCAATCCGTTTACGTTTTCAATAAAAAAATTTGAGTACTTAAAATAAAACAGAAGGCCTAAATTCAAGGAAACCGAAATAGTAAGCAAAATGCGCCGACGCAACCTGGTTGATGTTTCTGCCATCAGTCTGACCAGAAAAAAATCGATCAGAGTAGTTCCTAAAATCACGAAAATAAATTTGGGAGCACCCCAGCTATAAAAGAAGATGCTGAATGCCAGTATCGCAATGTTTTTGTACCTCTTATCAATTAGATAATACGTCAGTAAGAACGCCGGCAAGAAGTACAATAAGAATATGATGCTACTAAAGACCATTCTTTCTCTTAAAAATAGAATCGCAAGATATATAAATTCTTTATTGAAAACCCATTCCAATTAACGTGTTTTGAATGGAGAAGGAAATAAAAAAGAGCACTTTAGCCACTCGTAGCAATAACGAAAAACGGGGCAACCCGTATTTGCAAAACAGAATTATTTAAAAAGAAGTAGTCTACATAAGGCAGAAAAAAGCATGACTTCTGAATATAACAGTCGACGCTTATCATTTATGCATTTTTCGAATATGATCCATCGAGCTCTTCACCATTTTGAGGAGAATTGCAGTGTCGATATCTTCAATCTTCTTTATATGAATGCAGGCTTTGCTGCTTGTATGCTTCCCGAGCTTCGCCAGCAATTCATCACGCTTTTCAAAACTTGATGAAAGATAAAACGTGATTGAATTTGATCGTGCTGCCATTCCAAAAAGCGGAGCATCACCTTCACGACCACTCTCGTAAACATAATGATAACTTCCGAAGCCGACGATGGCCGTACCCCACATCTTAGGTTCCATCTTTGTCGATTTTGCTACAAGATCCATGATGGTTGAAAAATCGGCGCGCTTCTTTGCATCAGTAATTTTCGTTACGAAGGCGGCAACGCTTGCTTTGGTTTCTTTGGTTTTGTTTTCGGACATTGGTGGTAGGTAGTAAGTAGTAAGTAGTAAGTAGTAAGTAGTAAGTAGTAAGTAGTAAGTAGTAAGTAGTAAGTAGTAAGTAGTAAGTAGTAAGTAGTAAGTAGTAAGTAGTAAGTAGTAAGTAGTAAGTAGTAAGTAGTAAGTAGTAAGTAGTAAGTAGAAATTAGTAATTAGTAATTAGTAATTAGAAATTGGCTCTTTCTATTTTTTTCTTTTGGTGATGAATTGCCAAGGGTTTTAGTACAATAATAATAATTTTTTTGACGGACTTCAATGAAATCGAATTGCAAATGCCAGTCCTATAATAAAAACCCAGAAGAATACTCCATAGGTGGTGTTACCAAGACGTTTTTTTTATTTCAGCTAAAGTTTTGTTGTTGCGATAATAGAGTTTTCGGAGGCCAACGCCGGTGTAATAAAATATAGGGCGGATTAACTTGTCAATTACGATTTCGCCAAAAAACTCTCCGATGAGTTCGAGAACTGCTCCGATGATTCCTGATGGCATCTTTATCTCAGTTGAAGTTAAATGGATGTTGTTTAATGGTGGAAGAAAAATAGGGAATTTTTGGGGATTGTGGGTAGGGGAAGTTCTGGTTGTGGGATGTGTTCGACAATTTTGCTTTTAGGAGGGGGCGTGTTAATTCCCTACGGGGTCCGCCAAGGCGGATGACATGGGAGATGACGAGATGACGTGTCGTGTTTTGATTTTGGGGAAGGAAGGAGAGAACAGAAGTACGGCTACCTGATGTCTGCGACAATTTTGCTTTTAGGAGGGGGCGTGTTAATTCCCTACGGGGTCTCTGCGAGATGACATGCTGTATTTTGATTTTGGGGAAGGAAGGAGAGAACAGAAGTACGGCTACCGGATGTCTGCGACATTTGGCAATTTAGAAGGCGGATTAATTTATCATCATAAAATCACCTGCATTTGTTGGATGCATAGAAGTTTTAATAGTTGGATATTTGTGAAATGTTCTACGTTTATATTTTAACAAATCACGATAGAAATGTTCTTTACACAGGTGTCACAAATAATTTGCAACGACGTGTTAGAGAACATGAAAAGCAGAGAGGAATAAAAAAAGACCTTCACAGGCTCCTACTATTGCTATAAATTAATTTATTACGAAACCTTCACCTCCATCCTCGAAGCTATCAAAAGGGAAAAAGAAGTCAAAAACTGAGCCACGATAACAAATTAGCCCTCATCAAATCTCGTAATCCTTACTTACACTTTTACGTTGTTTGAAGCTCTGTCAAAACTTTCTCAACGTTTCCCAAAAGCGAAATGTCGCAGACATCCGGTAGCCGTACTTCTGTTCTCTCCTTCCTCCCCAATCACCATCTTCTCGCACGTCATCTCGCATGTCATCTCGCAGAGACCCCGTAGAGAAATAACACGCCCCCCTCCTAAAAGCAAAATGTCGAACACATCATGCAGGTAATTAACAACGCCTTTCCAATAAAACAGAATATTGAATAAATTCACCAAATTTTTGAAAAAAACCGCCCTATAATCCACTCCTCAACATAAAATCAAGAAGTGTATTATAGGGCGGCGATTAAAATTTTCTACTTAAATCTTACTCCTTCACAAATCTCCCCCTTCGAATCGAAGCTCCCGATTCCAGATTGATCTGATATATGCCTTTTGCAAATTTTGATACATCAATAGTTGCATTTCCAATTACCTCTGTTTTGTAAACGATCTTACCTTCCAAACTAACTATCGTCAGCGTTGATTTATCCGTATTGATAATTCGAATGCTATTCGCGGCAGGATTAGGATAAACGCTGATCGAAGCGGAATGTAGCTCATCAACTCCGGTCGACGGTACCAAATGCGCACGATAAGCAAAGTAAGAGAAATTTGATGTGTCTACACCGAAACCGGCTACATACTCGCCGTTCGACGACATACAATTTGCCGTGTAAATTTGATTCGTCCCTGTTGAATAACCTAAATCGTAGTTGATGTAATCGTTGAGGTTTTTCATCCCGCCTGTCGGTGTCCAGATAAACGGCTGTTGCGGATCGCCGAAGAAACCATCTTGCCAACCTACAACGACAGAACCATCGGAACTAATTCCTGCTACGTTCCCGGACAATGCACCGGGTAACAATCCTAAATTGATGACGCCGGTTGACTGACTCCAAATCCACGGCTCACCATTATTTGCATAATCGCCGTAACCGCCAATCCAATTCCCGTCGGAAGAAACTGCTGAGCATTCTCCCAACTGATTGAACTCATCGGTCGCACTGCCATTTGTGTCGATCAGCAAATACTCATTCGCAAAATAACCGCCTGCAGGATCTTTTCTCCATACAGCCGATTTCCATGGACCATTGAAATCCTGCCAGCCTACTACTATGTTACCATCACCACTTACAGCATTTGCACGAGCACTTGTCCAGTTGGCCGAAAACAAGCTTCCTAAATCCATCACGCCCTCAATCGGATTCCATGCAACGGCATGTGTATATGCATGCCCACCTGTTGTATCGGCCCATGAATTTCCTACAACTGTATTGCCATCTCCTGAAATTCCATAGCCTCCGCTAAATGTACTATCTACCGGAAAACCCAAACTTCCTAACGTCGTCCATAGGCCTGTTGAATAATCGAATCTCGACATTTCGGCTCCGGCTGCAGCGCGACTTGTTCCGCATAAAAATGTTCCATCGTCGGAAAAACGTGCTTGCCCTCCTACTCCGAAGCCGGGCGCAAGTCCATCAATGTCTCTCGTCGTTGCCGAATCCGGATTCCAAAGCGAATAAACACCACCCTGTGCGTAATAACCTGCAACAAGGCCTTGATTTGAAACGCCGGTCGTTTCCATGAAAGTGCTCTTTACAATAAATTGAGCAAAGCCTGTGTTCAGGCCGAGTAATAAAGCGGAGATGGTAAGTAGAGATTTTGGTTTCATTCTTATTTGATTTTAGGATTTAATCCAAATTTTCATTTGTAAAGCTAGTGATATTTATGCCCCCTTTATCTCTACACGAATTACGTGCAAATCGACTTTGCCGACATTTTTCAAAGCATGCGGCGGTAATGACCCTGACCAGGCTGAGGTTCCCGGTAGCGGATTAGACGATAACTTGCGGGAATCGACAAGCTCTACTCCATGATCGTCGTATCGGATAAAATCCGAACAGCTGACATAATAAACCGTTGCCGGCCATTGATGAGTATGCACATTGGTGATTTCTCCGGGTGGAATATGCGTGTCAAGGACTCTGACTTTTTCGTTTTCAAATAATAATTTATGATGCTCCGGCGCTGCGATGAGAGCATCTAATTCTTTTGGCCAACCCTGGTCTCCGTACATATATGTTTTGTCTGATTTTTACTTTACAACTATCTTGCGATTATTCTGCGACAATTTTACAAAGCATCGATTGCTTCGTTGAAAATAGTTGCGCAATATAGACACCTGAAGGAAGCGCTTCCATCGGGATCAGCAAACGATTTTCACCGGACATTGTTGAAAGATTTCGACGTAAGATTACTCTTCCTGACAGATCCAGTAAGATGAAATCATACTTCGCTGACTCGTCATTGTTGAATTGAAGATTCAGACCATCATTCGTAAAATATCCTAAGAGCTTTGAATTCGTTGAATTCAAGTTGGCAATATAATTCGGATCACAGGCATTTGACTTAATCGCATTAGGGCTTGTTACCGGAAAATTCCCGAGTGAAATATTCACCGGACTCACAAAAGTCGAAACCTGGATGTAGCCTGTACTCTCATAAAAACCAATAAGCGTATCTGTAAACTGCTCCGGCTGCTCATCGCATTTTACATGAAAGAGCGTATCTGTTTTTAACATACAACGGTAGTAAAAACCATTGCCAAGCGGATTAGTAGCGGTAATCAAAACCGATCCGTCTGAGCACGCTGTTATGTCTGCAGCATCCAGTCCGTATTGAGCGGCATGAACACCACTTGTATAAAGAACATGTCCGGCAGTATCGCACACACAAATTATGCAAGCTTCACCGCCTGTAGAAGGAATCGTATAACCTGTAAAAACAATTCGATCTGAGCCCACTGCAACAGCATCGGCAAAACTAAAATAGTCAGGACTCTGATATTTGCGAATCCACAACACATGTCCGCTTGGAGATATTTTGGCAAGAAAAGTATACAAACTATTCAATCCGCTTCCTTTAATAAATTGTCCGGATAGTATAATGCTGCTATCTTCCAATTCGATTGCGGCTTTGGGTGTAAACGTCGCCGATGTGTCGCCTGTTTGTAATCCCCAGATTGCATTGCCAACTGAATCCGTTTCAAGTATGGCAAGCTGAGGCTTAACCAAAGTGCCTGAAGTAACTTCTGCAGTTCCGTAAAACAAGCGATTCCCGTTACGCAGTAAAATTCCGTTTCTAAAGACTGTTGGCTGAGCATTTACATAGTATTCATTTTCCCGAATAATGTTTCCTGAATAATCAGTTTCCAAAACAATCGCATTCTGCGGCTGGCTCTGTCCGCCACACATTACGTAACTATTATTTGCTGAATGAAAAACTGAAATCAAATTTGAATCCAGACCGATAGGGTATTTTTTGCTGAAGTCAAGTTAGCAGCCGAATCAAAAAACAAAGCCGTCGCATCCGTTAAACCACTCTGCCCAACTACGGCAAACTCTCCGGTAGGTAATACGTCCATGTCGGCATACTCAGAGTAATCAACCAGATCAGTGTACACTTTGTACAATTGATGATTACCTAAACTATCGGTTTCGCATATATGAATTTGTTTGTCAGGCGACAAATCCGTATTGATCGTCATATTAAGAAAGCGACCATCACTTTTCTCCGTCGTTTTGATAGCTGAATAATAAATTGAATCCGGAAGGTAATAACGATGTTGAAAAACGGCTTGACCGAATGACGATTGGCATAGAATTGCCAATACCGACAATAGTAGACTTTGTTTCATGGAATTGTGTGTGTGTGAAATAAGGAAATAAAGCTACGATATTTTAATAAAAAGCCTAGTGATGACAATCACTTTGATTTTAGTCAGTTGTTCGCCTTATTCTATCGATTTCCTCTTTAATCCTTTCCCTTTGTACTAAATGCAGAAAGGATCTTTTTTCATCGTATGAAAATCCATAAAACTCCCCATAAATAACTTTATTCCGAAAAATTGTCAGAGCCGAATCTAGCTTGATTCCGTCAGGAGTCTGCTCGTAATAAAGTAATGGATTGTATGGCGCTAATTCAACTCCGGCACTATCCCAAATTTCAGCGTATTCAATAAACCCGGCATATTCCGGAAAATTGTCATCATCCAGATTTCTCTCTCCGCAGATAAATGTCGGGAGAGTATCCGTATTGATGACTCGATTAGTATCAATTAAATATCGTATTAGATAACTTTTGTTTGGCCGATCATTAACTGCAAAGCATAGCTCATATTTTTCCTTTCCAATTTTATGAACTAGCGGATATAGTGTGTCCGTAAAATCGTATTCCGTCAAAGAGCTGTCAATGAAAATTACTTCACCATTCTTAGAGAGAATAAATAATGAATAAGTAATAAAATTTTTGAAATCTTCACTGCGGCCTAAGTTAACCTGAAAGCCCTCAGATAGTAGTATGGTTCTTTCAACATCATTCTTATTCTTTAAATTAGTAGGATCCTGCTTTCGACCTTGATGGATAACCGAATCTTTATACTGCATTGGTATATTAGTTTTTAAACCGCTATTATCAAATAGAGCGTGATCATCTAAATGCAGTCCTCTTCTAAGCACAATCAAATGCTTCTTCCGACTCTGTGTTATAGTTGTATCAAATACTGCAAATCCAATTTTACTAATTCTGATTCTTAAACTATCGTTACGATCACATAGCAAAGTAAATTTTCCTTTTCGATCAGTTTCAGCAGACCAATCTATCTTGCCATTAATGATTGATGCTATCTTGGCAAAACTAATTGGCTTTTTATGTTCATTAACAACTTCCCCGGAAAGCCTTGTTTTAATTTTTGCTTTAAATTCGGGTCTCGGCCCTAATCCTGTGATTGGCATCTGTGAATAAATTGGGCCATTATATATTAAGGTGAATAGAAGATTTTGCTGCGGAAAGGCAATCGTTGAATCTATCTGCAAACATTGAGGTGATCTAACAATAAACCTCAAACTATCTATGGAATCGTATTCAAACCGAAAATCACCATCGATATCAGTACTTGATGCGTAGAAATACTTCCCATCTTTCAAAACACCAACAAATGCACCGGGTAGGCCAAAGCCATCAGAACCAACAACCTTTCCTGAGATGATTAAAGGGCGAACTTTTGCTAAAGCCTTCTGAATTGAATCATTCAAGTATATACTATCCGCCTTACTTGTTAGAACAAATAACACATCAGGTTCCGGATTTGTGATGATTGAATCAAGAATACAATACCCAAAACAAGCAACTATGACTTTTATACTATCTCGTTTTTCACACTTAAAAGAGAACCTACCATTATAATCGGTTTGTGTTGAATTTTCTATACCATTCCACTTATACGAACTTATAATCGCATTTGGAATTGGTTTTTTGCGTTTATCAACAACATTTCCGGCAATAAACGTGAATGTTTGTAAAAGCGTAAGCAAAACATTTAAAAGATTCAACAACATAACTCAACAAATTAATTAACATAAATCTTTTTTACCACTCCCTTCTTGTCCGCATATCCCACTCGTACCAGATAAACTCCCGCCTTAAACATCTGCATATTTACAACGCAGGTGTTGCTCGCCGAACTTTTTGCAAAAATAGTCTTCGACAGTGCATCATATATTTCTACATCAAACTTCCCATTGAGCTGATTGGAAATCGTAAGCGACTTCGTAACAGAACTGTAATTGATCAAGTACTCAACATTGTCTTCAATAACTGGAACTGAGGCAAACGGATTTACAAGCACGCTGTGCTTTGCCGAACACCGATTTCCGTCATTGGCACACCATGTAATGTGAATCTTTCCGTCGGAGCCGTCGAGAATGGAGGAATAGTCGCCCATCGAAAATGCAAGTGAAGCAGAAAAAGGAACGGAATCGACTGCGAAGGGTGTCGAGAATGTTGCTCCTGAATCCACTGAATAACGATAGCATTCATAATACATAGTTCCCGAAACTTTACCATAAGCAAGATGAATAATTCCCGATGAATCAATAAACGCATCACAATATCCGCTCGTGCTATCGAGGAAGGTTGTATTCCAATTAATGCCATTCGAGGTGTAAGCGTAGTATGAATTTTCAAAACGATGTGCGGCGTGAAATAAAATGCCGTGATGCTGAATCAATGGATTCGAAACGATTGAAGTCAGATACATGTAACCTAAAGATGAAAAATTGGCCACAACAATTGACGTCGAAAACGTCCGACCTGTATCGGAGCTCTCCGCATAATAAACCTGCGTCGTCGTTCGCTCAGCAAAACTTAGATGGACTTTTCCTCCAAAGCCTCTTCCAATTGATGCGCAGCCTATCATTAAATTCGAAATGCTAATGGTGTCAACAGAATTCCATGTTGCACCTCCATCGGAAGAACGGGCAATGTTTATCGAATAATTTGGCGAATTCAACAATTGATACGACATTAGAAATTCCTGATCCGACCAGGCAACGGTTCGTGGAAAGTCTGTTCCCGTATTTGATCCGGCGTTAGGCGAATATCCCCATTGCTTCCATGTTAAACCGTCGTCTGCCGATTTCCAAATCCACGTATCATGACCATTATAGGCTCCCCAGTTCACTGCAGTTCCCCGCATGGCCGATAAATAAATATTCCCGACACTGTCGACCGAAAGAAAAGGATCATAGGTTGAGCCATAAACAGAATCGATTTCGAAATTGATAATCGAATCCCATGTAACGCCAAAATCAATACTGCGCATAACAATCGCCTGATCGCCCGGACCGGCATCGTAAACAACGGCAAGAAAAGTGTGCGCCGGAGTTTCGATCGAACTAATTTCAAAAATATTGCTGTTATTATTGTAGACGGGATATGTAATCGCCTGCTCTGCGAAAGCACAATTCAAAGTGAATAATATAAACGATAGTGAAAAGCAAATTTTCATTTTGATGCAAACGCTTATTTATAAATCTTTCTGATATACATGAAACTCGCACCGCAAATCCTCTCCTCCGAACTTCTTTTGCTCATCCTTATTAGGAATAACCCAGTTTTCTTTTACCGTAGGATCTTTTTTAACATTTCCTGCAGCCGAAGAAATGACAATCCCTTTCAGCTCACACGGACAACAATCAAATGTTTTTGATTGCCTAGTCCGCCTAGTACTTTAACGGTAACATTTGCATTTGGATGGAGCAAATATGTGAGCGTATCGCTTGAATCAAAATCATACGTGACTAAATTCAAATTAACGCTTGTGTTGTTAAACACTTTCAAATCGCCGTTTAATCCGGGATCGCAAGAATTGAACAAAATTGTTGCCGCAAAAAATAAAAATGCTTGAATTTTCATCTAGAAATGTCAAATATTAGATCGACGGAAGACAATCAAATGCCTTCATTCGAAGATACAACAAATTAGGATTCGGGACAAGTAAAGGCCTCCGCACAGTGGCCCCCTTAAATATACCTGCTATTGTATGTCTGCCACTCCACTGATTGGAGAATTTTTATAAAAATAGCCAATCAAATAAATTATTGAAAACCAAATTATGCAGATGCAAGCAGCTTTTTGATGATCACGATCTGCCGAGATGATAATGCGTATGCTCAATAAGCCCATGGAAATTTCTATAGTACGTACCATATTTCTCCTCAAAAAATACTTCCCCTAATTTTTCATCCGGAAACTTCTCCATCAGAGCAGCACACTTCTCTGCATCGGTCCAGAGTTTATTCAACATTGCTTCCCAATCGGAGGAGGAGTTGATCGGCGGATGGTCGAAACTATATATATCCTTTCCGGTAAGGCCTTTACCTTCCAATACTTTTATCGTTATATCAACGTAGTAATTAATATGAAAAACAAGCGTAGCAATGGTGTTGAACGATTGAACTTTCGTCGTTGCTTGTTGCCAGCTAACATCGGACAAATGTTCTTTCAATGTTGACCAAGTCCAGTTACCGCCGAAGTGAACATCGCGTAAATTTTTTGCTATTTGCAGATTGATTGCCATATAATATTAAACAAAATTACACATTTTCCCTTTTTCAAAGCTTCGAATTTTCCTGCAAAAATAAGAGCTCTGCATAGATTTTAATTATGGATCACAATTATTTTCGCATGGGAAATCCCGATTTCACCTCCCGAAATGAAATAGATTCCCTCTTGTAAATCATCAACTGAAATCAAATTCAGATTTGAGTTTGTAACCGTAAGGGATCGAACTAACTGCCCACATTCATTAAAAATAGAATAGCGTCCATGCTTCTCCATACGAATTTGAAAAGTGCCGGTATTCGGATTCGGGAAAATTACCACCCCTTGTTCTCCACTTTCAAACTCACTAATAGATGAAAATCCGCTTTGATTTAATTTTTGAATGAATAAATCTCCTCCTGAATTTGAAATGAGATTACTTAATCCGATACCCGGATCAAAATCTGCCGTGTCGGAGAAAACTCCTGTTGTAATTATATTTCCAAATACATCAATATTCAAACTTACATTATGATCATTATTCGGATCGGAGTTAGAAAAATTTATCGCCCAATCCAAAGCTCCTGCTGTATCGTATTTCGCGATAAACGTATTGCCTGTTGCATTTGAAAGTGTATCAACGGCCGCACCGGGATCAAAATCTCCTACAGAAATGAGTCTTCCTGCTACATATAGATTGTCCGAAGCATCGAGATTAAATGCGCGGAATGCTCCATTGCCTGCATCGGCAATTTGCTTAGCCCAAACGAAAGCTCCGCTTGAATCGAGCTTCAAAAGATATGTCGGGCTTGGTTCGGAAGCTGAAACAGTAAGCGTATGAACTCCTGCGTTAGGATCAAAATCCACGGTATTATTAAACCAGCCTGCAGTGAACAAGTTTCCCATTCGATCTACACGAATTGCGCGCTCGCCACCTGTTTGCGAGAGGCTTCCATTGATCGCATTAGCCCAAACAAAATCACCTGCTGAAGTAAGTTTTAAAATATACTGTGCACCAAATTGTGAGGTCGACGTAAGATTCATGACTCCAACGCCCGGATCGAAATCTACAGTGCCAAGAAGCAATCCTGTTACGTACAAATTATCGGCTCCGTCTGCAGCAATTGAGTACGCTCTGGAATTTGTTGTCACTGTGCCTATCTGTCTTGCCCAAATAAAATCTCCATTATCCGTCAATTTCAAAATATAAATATCTTCGGTAAAGGCTGTCATGTTTTCACTTCCCGTACCGGGATCAAAATCAATGGTGCCGCCAAAAATTCCGGCAATAAGTAAATTGCCGCTGGCATCTAGGGTGATTGAACTCGGGCTATTACTATCGGGGCCAAGTATTTTTGCCCAAATAAAATTTCCCCCTGAATCGAGTTTAAGAACAAAAGTTGAAGCTGCATTATTAGGATTCGATAAAAAATATGTACCGGGACCCGGATCAAAATCGGTGGAGTCTCTGCTGATGAATCCTGTTATGTAGATATTGTCGCTAGAATCAATTGCAATTGAACTTGCCTGATCGTACGACTCTCTTCCAATCTGTCTCACCCATTGAAAATTTCCGGACGAATCGAGCTTTGAAATAAAAATATCGCCAAAGCCCGCATCGGTGAGTGTGTCGACTCCGCTTCCAGGATCAAAATCCGCTGCCCCGCTAAAGAGGCCGGCCATGTAAAAACTTCCTTGCTGATCCGTTACCGAAGATAAAACGAAAACATTCGATACCGGGTCGCCTAATTGCTTTGCCCAATCGAAAGAAGGTACTTGCGCGTGAGATGAAATAAAGAAAGCTGAAAATATAAAGGATGTAAAGAGTTTTTTCATTGGCTATGTTTTCTGTGAAAGATTAAAGTTACAATAAGTTCTCGATCAGAAAACGAAAGACCCTTCTCCACAACAATTATGATACTAACATGACCAATATTTCTTCCTCTTAAAATCAATTATAGTCGGCCCACCTGAGCATGCGCCAATTTCTTTTGCATTAACATCTTCGGCTTTATGAGCAATAATCCACTTCCCGGATTGTGAATGCTTCATTATGATTCCACTTTCAAGTATATCACCCTTTTTACCGGTCATATTTCCGCCATTGTGAATGACATATATTGAATCGCCCATTATTTTTATGACACAAGTTGCTCCATTCGATTTACCATTCCATTCCTCAAAAGCTACATCGTAAATGTAGGTGCCGTCGGAAGGCTTTTGAGCACTTGCAAATTGAGTGAAACTGCAAAATATAATCAGTGTTAGAAGCCGGATCATATTCATAACTAGAAGCAATTTTTAAAAATAGAAATATTGATAACGAGGTCGCTTAGAACACACGAATTCCCCTTCGGGGATGACAGGCTTCTTTTTTTAGAACTGTCGTTCATCGTCCGCAAGAAGCTGTATCCGTTGAACAATCACTTTCCGCGGACGATGAACGACAGATTAACACCAGGATGTTGTCATCCCCGAAGGGGAACTCGTGTGTTCTAAGTGACAACATTTGCCTGGAATATTATTTCTGAATTGTTTCAAGTATAATACTAATGGTGAAATAGCTGAAACCTTTAAATACTTACTTATTCTTAGGAAATACCTCCTTCGCCATTTCTATATACTTCGGCAGATTCTTCTTATACTGTTCCACATCCCACACAATTTCATATTCCGACACATAGTCGGCCAGCGGTTCAAGTCCAACTTCTGCTCTTCTTTTATCTACATTATCGGGGTCTTCCATTGGAAAAACATAATGTAAACCGGTATTGTTATCAGTTCCTACCTGACTTCCATAAATCTGCATTTTCCCCTGGCGCAAAGCAACACGGTCTTCAAGTAAAGCTAGACTGGAAGCATTGGCACGACCGTTTTTCACAGCATCTCTCATCATAGGAAGGTACTTTACCTGTGTCGTGATGTCGGCATGTTGAATTACAAGAAATAGTGCTGTATTGCCTTGCTGGCCGATGACGTCTTCTCCCAACCATCCTCTTGTATCAAGAATAGCTGTCACTTTAATTAAATTCAAAGAATCCTTTTCGACAATCTCTTTCCAAAGATCCTTAATCTCCTTTGAATCGTATCCATATTTATCGCTGACCTCACCAATTCGCTGCCGGCCTTCCTGATCATCTCTGTAAATCGAATCCAATCGTGCCACTAATGGTCGATCCCAATTTTTCTCAATTTTCTCGCGAAGCTTTTTCCAGTCTTCCATCAACACATTCCATCGTGCATCGCTTTGAAGTGACATCAAATCAGGATCAGACGAAATAGAACTTAATTCATTGCCCTTCGAATTTGAAAGCACCTTATTCAATTGATAAAATGCGCTATCAGGCACATTCGCCAAGGCCCATGAACATGCAGCATTATAACGGTCCATGATATAACCTTTCCATCCGAGCGCCTTGAATGCGTTCGAATATGCTAATCCGGAATTTTTATAATCCTTTGCCTGATAAAGCGAATCTGCCTTCGAAATAAAGGTGGCGTATTCTTCATTTTGCGCATTCGCATTAAATGAGAATGCGAAAAAAAGAAACAGAATGAATGGTTTTTTAGAATAGAAATCATGGTGCAAGTTGGTTTAGTGTGTTGAATGATTGTAAATATATAAATTGTTCGTTAAAAAAAGAAGAGGCTTTCCTCGGTAGTCGATTGTCAAATCTGCCACCGGGGAAAGCCCCTTTCGATCTAATAAGGAAAGTCGTCTTTCCTGTTCCCAATTATTTTTCTAGCAACCCGTATTCGCCGCCTCCGGGAAACTCTCAAATTTCACTCCGTCAAAACGTGTCAAGCCTTGCGATGTGCCAAACCAAATGTTACCGGCCTTGTCCATCATTATGCTCTGCACGTAATCACTCGCAAAGCCATCTTTCTTCGTATACGTCTCAAATGTTTTTCCGTTGTAACGACAAACTCCGCCGCCGCCGGTTGCAAACCATAATCCACCTTTGCCGTCGTCGAATACCGACCAGATGAATTTATTGCTGAGTCCGTCCTTTTCTGAAATGTTCGTGAGATTCTTACCATCGTATTTGCTTACGCCTCCAAAACGAGAACTGAACCACATATTTTCGGCATTGTCCTGCGAAACGCTTTGAACAAAATTATTGCAGAGTCCTTCTTTCTCCGAAATATTAGTTGTCGTTTTTCCATCGTAGCAATAAACACCTCCGCCATTTGTTGCAAACCAAATATTGCCTGCTTTATCCTGGAAAATATCATTCACCAGCTTTGGTGCAGGATATACGTATCCGTCTTTGAATTTTGATAAATCAGCCTCGGGAAGAGTAAACGAAGTAAAACTTTTGCCATCGAATCGATAAGCACCTTCATCGGTTCCAAACCATAAGGTTCCTTGCTTGTCGATTAAAACACTCCAAACATTATTGCTGCCCAGTCCATCCTTTTTAGAATAATTCTTAAACGATTTGCCATTGTAAAAACTTACACCACCATCGGTGGCAAACCAAATTCCTCCTGATTTATCTTCGGCCATTTCGCGAATAACATTACCGCTCATCCCTGATTCGTTATTCAGGTAAATCAAAGCACTCCCATCGTAGTGTGCGGCTCCGCCATGATATGTTCCCATCCAAAGATCACCCTTTTGATCCTGCAACATTGAACGGATGTACCAATTAATGTGAAGCCTTGTATCGGCTTTCACAATTTTATAGTCCGACAATTCCGCAATGTTAAATAGCATCTGCAATGGAGCCAAGGCGAGCGGCTCAGCAGAATTCAGACTGTCTTTCGTCTTATCCTGTCCCTGACACGATGTGATCAACAAAACGAGTAAAGCAATCGGATAAAATTGACGGATGTGGTTTTTCATTTTTTGATGGTTTGGAATCGTCCTGACTAAAGTGTGGAAGATACGCCTTAGAGGGATTTGATTGTTGAGGGATTCGGGATTGTTATGAAGCAAATGTACGTATCAATGACCGGAATTGTTGTTACTCACCGGTTATTGACCTGTTATTAACCTGTTAATGGGTGGAAATCGGCTCTTGAAAAGATTACTTTTGTGAGTACCCAATGAGACTTAACCGCACCCGGCTTTTCGTGGCCATCTCTTCTGTCGCGCTTTTGATCGTGCTGATCATTCAGGTGAACTGGATTATCCGCACAGCTCGCATCAAGGAAGAAATCTTCAACGAGAAAGCGAATATGGTCATTTCGAAAACGGCCGAAGCGCTTTCTGCCGATACAACCACTTGCATACAAATGGAACAGTGTGTCGGCGAAAATGAGAAACGGAAGACTGATTCGCTTTTCACCAGCTACATGGACTATTACGATTTGCGAATCAATTACTCATTCGATGTACAGAAGCCGGGACCGAAAGAAGGTGGAAATGAAAAACACTCATCTGGTAGCGTGTATTCCAAAAGGCTGGAGGAAGAGGCGACTAAAAATGGCCTGGAGTTAAATCTTTTCTTGCCCGAAAAACGTCAGTTCATCATCGAAGAAATGGGGCCGATGTTTATCACTTCCGTCGTACTCATCCTTGTTGTGCTCATCATGTTTTGGCGAACCATCATCTTGCTTATGCGGGAGAAAAAAATCGCCGAACATACAAATGAGTTCCTAAACAATATGACGCACGAGTTTAAAACACCTTTGACTAATATTGCTCTCGCGGGGAAAATGATAGTAAAAGAGCCGACAATCAGGCAAGAAGATAAGATAAAGCACTATTCCGGTATCATTCTCGAGGAAAATGAGAAGTTAAGATTGCAGGTGGAGCAGGTACTCAGCATGACGGCACTCGAGCGCGGGGAGATTCCTTTGCGAAAAGCAGAACTCGATTTTCACGATCTTATTAAAGATTCACTCAAGTATATAAGCATACAGATTGAAAACAAACATGGTCATTTAGCGATGGATCTGAGCGCCGAACACTTTGTAATCATGGGCGACAAAACACATCTTACCAATGCTATGTGCAATCTGATCGATAACGCCATCAAGTACTCCAATGAGAAGCCTGAACTTTCGGTTAAAACCTTTAACCGGAATAATTATCTCATCATCGTTATTTCCGACCAAGGGATAGGCATTGAAAAAGAGTACCACAAAAAGGTATTCGATAAATTCTTCCGCGTTCCGACGGGCGATGTGCACGATGTAAAAGGCTTCGGGCTTGGACTGGCTTATGTAAAAAAGATCGTTGAAATGCACAACGGAAGTATCGAATTGCAAAGCGAGAAAGGAAAAGGTACTACATTTACCATTGCTCTGCCTCATGTCTAAAGAAAAGCTCAAAATACTTTTAGCCGAAGACGATTTAAATCTTGGCTTGCTGCTCGTCGATTATCTCGAGGCAGAAGGTTATGATGTCAAGTTGTGCAAAGACGGTGAACTCGCCTTAGGTGCTTTTCAAAGTCAGCAATTCGATTTGTGTCTGCTTGATGTGATGATGCCGAAGATGGACGGATTTACACTGGCGAAAGCAATCAGACTACAGAATAAAATCGTTCCCGTTATTTTCATCACTGCCAAATCACTTCGCGAAGACAAACAAAAAGGCTACGATCTCGGCGCCGATGATTATCTCACCAAGCCATTCGACGAAGAAGAATTACTTTGGAAAATAAAAGCAGTGATACGTCGTGTTTCCGAACACAAGGCTGAAAACAAAATTGAAGTTGTCGCTATAGGGAAATATCTTTTCGATTACAACAATCAATCAATCACCATCAACGGCAGCACTCGCCGCATCACTGAAAAAGAAAGCGACATTTTACATTACCTGAGCACTCACCGCAACAAAGTCATCAAGCGCGAAGATTTGTTAAAAGATCTCTGGGGTGAGAACGACTACTTCCTTGGTCGCAGTCTCGATGTGTTCATTACCAAATTCCGAAAGTACCTGAAAGAAGATTCTTCGATCAGTATTGAGAATGTGTTTAAGGTGGGCTTTGTATTTAATGTGCCGGAGTAAGACAACTTTCTTTCAATCTCGATCAAATTTAACCTTGCCAAATAAAAGCACCCCCGCCTCTAGAAGAAGCGAGGGTGAATTCATCTGTCATAATTGCCAATCAGCTTACCAAGCACAACGGCCAACTAAAGACTAAGAACTACAGGCTAAAAACTAAAGACCACGAACTACCTTTTCTTGACTACAGTCTCCTTCAGCGTAACGCCGATTCGTTCACACGCATTATCCGAGCACCGCGTAATCTCCATCTTACCGCCATGAATGGCAGCGCGAATTTTATGAACGGTAAGAGCCTGTCCATTGACAATCAGAGTAGCTTCCTTCATGATATTGCTACCGGTAAACTTTTCCAACTTCTCGGCAGCCAATTTACTGAATACAAGTTCAAGCTTCTTTTTGTTCTCTGTTTGAGGAATCAGAACAGGGTCCTGATCAAGTTCGAGTGGAACGAAATCAGCTGTGTTAATCAGCAGTGCCTTCGCACCATCGGGAGCCATCTCCACAAAATCGGGATCGAAGCTAACGAGCATCTGATTCGGGCCGGCCATTATTTTAGAGTCGTTGTGTATGACCGAGTCGACAAGGTATAATCCGTTTTTTATTGTCTGTTGTTTTTGAGAGATGCCGATTGAGTATATGCATACCAATAGCATCAAAAAGAATATTCTTTTCATGATTGTTATTTTTGATAAATTAATTAATTGCCTTAAAGGCGTTTTATAAATAAAAAGTAAAAATTAAGCAGCCAACGGAAAGTCGTCAAGTCCTCCGGCAAAGCGTTGGAGGTATTGTACGTGTTTCAAAAGCGGTTTAATGATGTTTCCGAAATCACTCGCATTGTCTAAAGCGTAACGAGCATTTTCTAAAACTAAAATCGTTGCATTAAGATTAGGAAGATCAATTGGAATTACCCGAAAACCTTTCAGCAAATTGTTTTCTACAATCGACCCCACAGAAGCAGAGAGTATCAACTCCGTCGAGCTGACGGGCTGCACAATTTTCTTCGAGCCTCTGAACGCTGATTAAAAAATAAAGAATCCAAATAACACAGCGCACAAGAAAAATGTGTCTCTGAGGTTTTTGAATTTTTTATCGGTGGGGTTCATAGGATAAAGATACATAATGGGATCATGCTCTCAAAATTAATTAACTCAATGCAAATACCATCCTTTGCAACAATGCGCTTCCTAATAATGAAATGTCGTTCATCGTGCGCCTTTCGCTGAATTTCTATAAAACAAATACTTTCTAGCGCACGATGAACGACATCCCACCCTCTTAAACCATTGTCATCCCCGAAGGGGACCTCGTAGGGAATAAGAACGACGTTTGTAAAAATATCATCAACCTTTACCGATAAAAAAATAACATGTGATTGTTTTGCTCAACGCGATCAACAATAAGTTACCCAACGAAGACTACAATTTCCTAAAAGTTACATGTCGTTCATCGTGCGCCTTTCGCTGAATTTCTATGAAACAAATACTTTCTCGCGCACGATGAACGACATCCCACCCCCTTAAACCATTATCATCCCCGAAGGGGACCTCGTGGGGAATAAGAACGACGATTGTAAAAATATCATCAACCTTTACCGATAAAAAAATAACATGTGATAATTTTGCTCAACGCGATCAACAATAAGTTATCCAACGAAGACTACAATTTCTCCGTAAACAATTGTCATCCCCGAAGGGGACCTCGTAGGGAATACGAACGACGTTTGTAAATAATAAATTTGATTATGGTAACAGGTTCCGGATAACACCGTGGGTAAAAAAGACACGTTTTATTATCTCCGGGTTGATTCCTGTTTGCTTCTAAAATGTGCTTCTCTAAGTACTCTGGTCAGATGCCGTTCCTAAAAATACATCATACAAACCACCGTCCCCGCAATCACACACACCAAATCAACCAACAGCATAACGCCGAGCGTATATCGCGTCTCTTCACATTCACCGAACCAAAGTACAACGCAATTACATAAAATGTAGTTTCTGCAGCTCCCTGGAATAAGCAGGAAAGTTGTCCGGTTAAGCTGTCGGCTCCGTATGTCTTCATCGCATCGAGCATAAAGCCTCTTGACCCTCCGGCACTGAATGGTCGCATCAATGCTACGGGAATTGCATTGGTGATTTGCGGATCTACATTGAAGATGCTCATCACACCGCGAATTCCTTTCATTACAATTTCCATCAAACCGGAATTGCGGAAAATACTTAATGCAACAAGCATGGCAATCATGTATGGCAATACGCGTACTCCTGTCGTGAAGCCGTCTTTCGCTCCTGTTACAAATGAATCGAAAATGTTTGTCTGATTCTCTTTGAAAATCTTTTCGTGCAATAAGCTGTACAGCACAATCGCCAGAATGATAAACAATAAAACGGCATTGCTTAAATTTCCCGTGAAATGGATTTTCTCTATCCCGCCTAATCGTGTAATGTAAAACAGTATGAGGCCGATGACGGCAGAAATTCCGGTCACAAATAAGATCACGGCTCCGTTCAGCAGATTGATGCGCTGTTTTATGCTTACAAACAACAAGGCCGCTAACGTCCCGATGAACGAAGTAATAATGCAAGGCAACATAATATCGGCCGGATTCGCAGCGTGTTGCGCCGCGCGGTATCCGATAATCGACGTTGGAATGAGCGTGAGTCCGGCAGCGTGCAGACAGAGAAACATAATCTGACTGTTCGAAGCACGTTCTTTAATCGGATTCACTTCCTGCATGCTTTCCATCGCTTTCAAGCCGAATGGCGTGGCGGCATTGTCGAGGCCGAGGAAGTTGGCAGCAAAATTCATCGTCATGAAGCCGTACGCAGGATGACCTTTGGGCAACTCAGGGAAGATCTTTACGAAGAGCGGTGTCATCACCTTCGCCAGTTTATACAAAGCATTCGAGGAGCTTAGTAGATTTAGCAATCCGCAGAAGAAGGTCAGATACCCGATGAGCGGTAACCACAAATCGAGCAGTGTGTTTTTGCAGGTGATGAAAATACCATCGGCCGGTTGCTTGCCTGTCGTGATTTGAACAATGCCGCCTTCATTGAGAACGTAAGCTGTATCTCCTCTCTGAACGCCATTAGTCCCCGCTTGAACAAGCGCCGAATAAAACGCTGTATCGGTCGACTGAAAATCGGCAACAGGTCTTTCGGAAATCAGAACGGGATCGTTTTGCTTACCGTTAACGACGTTGCCAATCGTGTACAAACGACCGGTAGAGAGCATAACGAGCAGGTAAATAATGCTGCCTGCGATAATAAAGGACCAAAAACGACTGAGGATCATAGATCACACAAGGAAATAATATTCGGGGTGCGGATGATGACTTTGACCGGAACATTTCAACAGATCGATGTTGGATGAGGTGGATTATTTCGCGCTGAGATCGCAGAAATTGGCAGAAATCGCGGAAATGTTTCCCAAAATACCTCGTGACTCGTGTGGACCTTGTGAACTCGTGGTAAAACTTTCAAAGCACTTATCACTTATCACTAATTACAATTCTCCGACATAGAACCAATCCTCCTTCATCGACCACTCTCAAAAAATAAGCCCCATCTTCGAAGCCACCCGGATTCAATTTAAACTCCCGACCACTGATTCCGATGATTTGTTTAACAAGCTTTCCATAAGAATCGAAAATACTCAAGCTTGCATTCGAAAGTACCGATTGAAATTTCAAAGTTGTCTGATCAGAAATTGGGTTCGGGTAAACTGTGAACGCCAACTCATTTTCTAAATCAGCAATTCCATTCAAAGGTGTAAGCTCAATCAAATCGAATGAACCAAACACTGCCAAAGGTCCCGTCACAATTCCGCCAAAAAGAAGTACTACGACCGTATCACCGGGATTAAGATTGTATGTTGACTGAATCGTTAATTGTGTCCATGTTGATGAGGAAGTTGTGTCTCCGGCAAGCGAAGTAAGTACTCCGTTATTCGTCGTTCCGAAAAATATTCCTACAGGTAATGCCTGATCGGCTTTTACCCAACCTGTGAGTGTAAACGACTGACCATTGGTAATCGTCGGCAAAACCTGATAGGCATATCCGGGAAAACATCCCTGCAAATTTCCGCCCATCACCTGAATGCTCCAGTCGCCACCGCCTGTCGGTGCTCCCATGGCAGGATTAGCTCCACACGTCGATTGCCAGTACGATAAATTCCATCCGGTTAAATCTTCGAAATTTCCGTTTTGAATTTGTGAGAATGAAAATAACGGAAGGGCAATAAGAAGTAGAATTAATTTTTTCATGGTCTTAGGTTTTTAGATTTGGCTATAACAGTCGGTCATTCACATTCCGACTTTATACTATGACAATTTCATTTACCGAAACGTTGCCTCACCACTAAAATCCATACACCAAAGATAATCTAATTTCGAACTGCCGGATATTTTGCTGGACTGCATGGTCGCTGTTAAAAATCGAATTGTGATATTTTCGGTAAAATGGCGTTGCTTCAAAACTAAAATGGTCGGAGAGTAAATACGCAAACGAAATTCCCGCGCCATAGCTAATTTGAATATTTCTGAAGTCGGCATTTTTTAGTTCACGATAAGTAGTATCCTGAGAGTTGTAAGCATACCCGCTCGACTGAATCATTTTGCCGAATGAGATCTCCGGCTGTAATGATATTCCAAACCTAGCACTGGTAAAGAGCGAATATTTTAAGCCAAAAGGAATTTCCAGGAATGTAACCTTATTCCTGATTGTGCCTGTCGAGTCGTTATTGATATTGAAATACCCGCGGTGATAATAAATGACGGGATTAGGCAATGTAATAACCAAATTCGTATCTGCTTTCACAATAGCCTGCCGATTTTGTATTTCCTGTTCAAAGTTTGAAACACCAATTCCGGTGTAAATCTCCAACTGCGGAATGATTCGGTAACTTATGGCGAAACGATAATTCCACGTCATCACATTTTTGTCGGAAGAGTCGCGGTAATTAGAGACAAATTGATAATCGCCGATTTCTTCATGCTTTGAATAATTGAACGCCGGACCGGCTCCCAGCGAAATACCCCATCGATGTTCTGAATCATAGGCCTTCGTTGTGTCCTTCTTGGCAGTGGCAACACTATCCATCTTTGTGGAATCAACCTCTACTTTTGGAATACTGTCAGATTTAACGACAGTAGCAACTGAAGAATTATTCGGACTCGAAACAATTTCCTCCGTAGTAAAATTTGTTGCAGAATCCACAACAACAATCTGCTCTTCCCGAATCATCGCTTTCGGTTCTTCATTCTTAATAATTGAAATTGGCGACTGTTTAATGATTGCATCTTTTGACGACTTAGCTTTCGTACGATGTTCCGACACTTTTCTTTCTGTTGGAGCGCTTGAGTTATTTGCCAAACTATTCGTTGGAGTAATCCGCTTTTCAACTGCTGAATTTGCCTCACCAGATTGCTGAATGGATGTAGACTGTTTTGGTAAAACATTATTTTGCGACTCAACTTTATTTTGTGCTCTTTCAACCGGCTTCGATTCAGTTAACGATACGTTCGATTGAGTGTTGGATTTTGAAAAGAACAAAATTCCTCCGGCCAGAAGAGCTATTCCGAAGAAAAAGAAAATAATGAATCTTCTCTTCCGCTCACGACGACGGATGTCGGCTTCGACATTTTCCCAAATGCCTGCAGAGGGCTTCATTGAAAAGCTCTCGGCCGATTTTTTGAAATTATCATTCAATTCATCCATCATATTAATTTTTTACCGTTTGCCCCGGTTCTGAATTCAGCTTTTGCATGAGCATCTTTCTGGCTTTCATGAATTGCGATCGCGAAGTGACGCTTTGAATATTTAACATCTTGCCGATTTCTTCGTGCGAGTATCCTTCGATGGCGTACAGATTGAATACTGTTTTGTAACCGAGAGGGAGTTGTCTGACCAATTCCATTAGTTCATCTGCATTTTCATTTCCGCTTTCAGCAATGATGTAAGGAATTTCTTCCGGCGATGTATCACTTAAGTATTCGGAAAGACGGTGCTTTGCTTTGATTCCGTTTAAGCAGGTGTTGACGACGATGCGCCTGATCCATGCCCCCAGCTCACCTTCGCCTTTCCATTGATTCAGCTTTCTGAAAATGGTAATAAATGCATCCTGCAAATAATCCTCAGCCTCGTCGCGCGATGAGGCATAGCGATAACACACACCTAGCATCTTTGGAGCGTATTGCTCATAAAGACGCTTTTGTGAATCTCTTTTGCCTTTTAAGCATTCTTGTACTAGTTGAGAATCATTCAAGCAAGTGCGTGTTAAGGAGGTGACAACGAATGTCGGGGAAACGTTGCTTGGGTGCAAAAATAACTAGTGTTTCACGCAGAAAGCGCAGAAATGAGCAGAAAGCGCAGAAAGGTTTCCTGTAAATGCGTATCGGGGGAATCGGGATTGAGTACTAATCGGCGATGATTAACTTTCCTTTGATGGGTTTTGATTTTTCGTTTCTTAAATCGAAATAATACACTCCTTCTGTCATCCGTCCTCGCTCTATTTGAATTTCGTTTCCGGAGAAGTTGGGGATAAAGTTGACCAATCGTCCTTCTACATCGTAAATTTTTAATGTCATTTTTTCATTCGATGGATTACTGAATATGATCTTGGCATGCGATGAAAATGGTATTGGTGAAACGGTGTACGCATTATTACCTGATACGTTTGCAATACCGGTCGATACATAGTAACAATCCTGATAATTCGGATTTGCATACTTAAGTGTATCGTTTTCTTTATAGCAATTTAAATTCGAAATAAGATCAGCCGTATAATCGTAAAAATTTGGAACCAATACTCCGAAGTTACTTCCGATTCCTTCAATCCACACTTCTTGATAAGGAGAATCTAAATAAATTCGTTTTCGCTTTTCACCATTTAACAGAGTTATTGAGTCTGTCATAATTACAAGGTGGCCGCCGAATCCCCAAATATTGTTGGATGTATCTCCCTGCTGCAACGAAAAGTCATAAGCAAGAAAGTCACCATTGGCGTAGAAATATACTTTATGTGCCGATGTATCTTCTCTCGCAGCTATAACAAAAGAAGTCGAGTAATTCACTGTATCAATTGTTTCCAAAACCTTTTTGTAAATATACGAGCCGATCAATGTATCACTCCCAAATGTAACCACAGTAGTTCCGCACGATCCGCCTGACATACATTCAACTGTGCTCCATACGTTGTTGGTGTCGACCAGGTGTTGAGCGTTTAAGATAACTGAAATTGAAATTAGAAATAGTACTACTGCGCTTTTCATCTTTAAATTTTCAATACAATATAATTTCTTCAATTCTCGCTCGGCATCGTCGACAGCTCTTTCCCCTGATAATGCAGATATTTTACAAGAAAATACATTTTGGAGTTCTTGGAAATTTGTCCAAGAGGATAAACACATAAATCCTCATACGTCCCGATGCTGTATTTATACCTCTTATTCCGACTGTCGAATTTGTATTGTTCGCGATCGAGTGCATTAAGTATCGACGAATAATTTGCATTGTTTTTTGTATAATAATTAATGATAAACGAAATGGAGCCATCGGTATCTTTATTGCTCAGCAATTCCACCATATCGCCTGTTCCCGGCTTGACAAATAAACTTTCACTGATGGTTGAAGCAGAAGTGTCGCTTTGAAATTGAAATCCTTTTTTCAAAAGATAATTCACCGTTCCTGATCCTAGTCCTCCTTTTTCAATCAGTGCAAAATCTTTAAACGTAATGATTGAATCGCTGCTTGCGGATATGCTGCTGGCAGACCCATTATCGTTTGTTGGCTGGCTGTCGACCGGCGTATCTCCTCCTTGGGAAGAATATTGATCTTTGTACTCATTATTACATGACACTAAAAGCAACAATACAAAAAGCGAGAGAATGCGAGACTTTAAAATCATTGATTTTCTTTAGAATGTCAGTCGTGTTTTTCGCACACCTATTTCACAATCAACTTCCCACTCCCCACCTCTCTGTCATCCACCACAACTTTGTAGAAATAAACACCCGCCGCATTCCCGGAAATATCAATCGGATTTGTACCACTAAGAAGCGTTGAACCGTGAACCATTTTTCCAAACACATCGTAAATTCTTAACGCACTTCCGGCTTTTCCGTTTTGGATGGAGAATGTGAACGTTCCGTTATTCGGGTTCGGATATACGCCTACAACTGGTTTTGCTGTTGTTTCAATTCCTACAGGGACATCAATTAGATTGATATCGTCCAGATATAAATCGTTTCCGCGGCCGTTGATGTTTTTGATTTTGATGAGGACTTTATTGCTGTTGGTAAACGGACTAAGGTCGATATTCTCAAATGCCCAATCTGCTGCGGTAGCTGGAATAAAGTTTATTGTCTCATCAAAAACCGGCGTTGTAGTTACGAGTGGTAAATCAAATTTTTTATACACTACTGTCCATGTATCGCCGCAATCTGTCGACACGTCGACCTCAAGTGTATCAGAATAATAATTTACCGGAACAGGATTAGCTCTGAGCTGATAGGCATATTCAAATGTCAAAAATGGATTTGTTCCACTCAAATTAAAATACGGCAAAATGAGCTCATCGATCATATTGTCATTGTAATAATTCATGTCGTTAACGTAGGCAGATGCCTGCCCTGAATAAGCGGCAGCTGTTGATCTCGCCCATGTAATATACAAATCCGGATTTGTGATCGTCATTCCGGTTGGAGGGAATGTCGCGCTTTCAAATCCTTCACTATATGGAAGCGTAAGCCCAACAGGGAAAGTAAATGTTGTGTGCGTGGAATCATTCGCAATATTGGGATCACTGACGGAATTTGGAAAGCTTGTATAAGCTGTCAGGATATGGGTTCCTCCGCTAACAACTAATGAAGGCAAACTAACATTTACAGTGGCGAATGACGCGAGTGAACCTGTCCATGCGTACGTATTTACTACTCCTCCGTCAACCTGATAGTTGATTGTTGCATCTGTCAAAACACTGGCGCCAAAATTCATCAATTGAACTTCGGGTGTTATAGTGCTATCGCAAGCTGTCGCTGATGGATTTATAATCCCTAAAACTCCTGCATCGATCGCCGCAACGACCGGTACGTTTAAATCGCTTTCCCAAATACCTCGGCCAAAGGTTGCTGCTCTCAACTTCCCTTCTGCATACTGTATATCTAAATCCATGATACGTGTATTCGGCAATCCGGTTGAATAAGGCATCCAACTCGACATCGTATTGTCGATATAATACACGCCTGCTTCGGTTCCGACATACAATGCATCAGGACTGCTGTTCTGATACACAATACAATTTACAGGAACAGCCGGCAATCCACTATAGGTAATATTGGTCCAGGTTGTTCCTCCGTTAGTCGACTTATATACTTTTTCATTACTCGTATAGATGAATGAATTATACGACGAGACCGTTACCCAAACTGTATTGGCATCGGTAGGTGAAATAGCCATTCCTGTTATTATTGCTGCCGTAGAAATTCCCATCGGAATCGTTGCCCATGTTATTCCTCCATCGGTGGAACGATAAAAATTCGTGAGTCGTCCCAGATAAATTACATTCGTATCAGAAGGCGCTACTAGCATTGGAGAACCAAATCCACCTGATGATGATTGATACAAACCGGAAGTAAGCAGAATCCAATTTGATCCTGCATCATAACTTTTGTAGATTTCATTATAGGCAGCATACAGAGTGTTATGATTAACCGGATTCATCGTGTACTCAGCAAAAAAACTTGCACTTTGTCCGGGTGAAATGAATTGTCCTGTTGCACCTCCGTCATTTGATCTGTAAAGCGCTCCGTATTGATACGATGTATAAACAATATTTGAATCTGTGTAATCAACTATACACTCCATTCCGTCTCCTGCATTTATGCGTGTCGATAGTCCGCCATTTAACTTATCCGTTCCATTATCCTGAGCACCGGCAACAATCATATCGGGATCGGTTGCCGAACTACTCAATTTGTAAAACTGTGTGATGGCAAGTCCGTTGCTTAGATCGGTCCAATTGTCGCCTCCGTCTGTCGAAACATTTATTCCTCCGTCATTCCCCGAATACAAAACACTACCGCTGCCACTCTGAAATTCCAAAGCTTGCTGATCGGCGTGAACATAGGGGGCACCTTGTCCCATCCATTCGGATTTCAATGTCCACGTTACACCGCCGTCAATCGATTTCCAAAGATTAATTCCTCCGGAATAAACTTCATCGGCATTCAAAGGAGAAATCGCTAACGACATACAGTATGCTCCCTGACCACCATCGCTTACACCTGTCGGATCATAACCGAGAATATTCGGTGTTGTCGACCTCGCTGTCCATGTCAAACCTGCATCATCGGAGCGATATAATCCGTAATAACCTCCCATGGATGTAATTCCGTATCCCGTAGTAAGCGCATAAACGTAATTCGGATTTGCCGGCGATACTGCCAACTTAATTCCAAACAAACCGGTTTGTAATCCGGTGTCACTTTTTGCCCAGGTTTGTCCGTTATCAGCTGAACGAAAGATGGATGTAAAACTGGCTGCGTAAACGATATTTGTATTGGCAGGATTAAATTCAATATCTCTGAATCGATTGAATACACCGGCCGTTGTTGAACTCTGAGTCCAGGTAGCTCCGCCATCGGTACTCCTGTAAATTCCATCGGCGGCAGAAGCAAGAAGAGTTGCAGGATTGAATGAATCAATAACTAATCGATAAGCAGGGCTATGAAAAGCCGTCAAGTTCCAGCTTGTTCCGCCATCGGTCGATTTAAAAATCCCCTCCAGCAAACATATGTACATATTATTCGGATTGACCGGATCAATCGCCATTTCTATAATTCCCAGTGAAGGAAGTTGATTATCGGTATTGCTATTCCATGAACTTCCACCATCAGTGGATTTCCAAACACCGCCGCCGGCTGTTCCGACCCATATGTTTTGAGAATTGGTAGGATCTAAAGCAATGCAATTTACTTTTCCCGCACCTCCACCGTTTGCCGGAATCTCGTCGGGTCCAACAAACGTCCAGTTTGCTGTACTGCTGCTTGTCCGCGCTTTGGCTTTTTGACGTAGCCATTCCTGATAACTTACTTTAGGATCGGGGCGAATACCGGTTGGAAAACACGAGGCTCCATAAATCGCTCCCATTCTTTGAAGCGAGTGTATGGTCCATCCATTCGTGGCTCTATTTTTTCTGAAAGTGTTTTATTTACGTAAAAAGAGTAAAATTCTTTCTGAACATCGTAGAAATTTACACGCGGGTCTTCCATCATGGCGACCCATTTTTGCGCATTCGCAGTAAAAAATAAAGTAAGAACTAAACTAAGTGTGGTAATCGACTTTTTCATGATTTTGCATATTACGCAAAGACATGTTGGGGAGGTCTTTTTGTTGTTTAATCGAAGATAGGGAAAATTTTGGAGTGCGCAAACTGCACGGGAAAGAGGGTGACTCTACTTTGTTATAACAATTTTGTATGTCTTTTCCGACTCAAATGTTTGAAGCTTTAGAAAATAAATTCCATTTGCAATATTACTTGTATTTATTTCAAGATTCTTGTCTCTGTTTTTAAACGATTCATAAACAATTCCCCCGGTAAGATCATAGATGCAAACATTGTAGGGCTGGTTTACTATTCCCGGAGTGATGTTTAAAAGATCTGATGCAGGATTTGGAAAACAAATTCCATGTGAGTATAAATTTCCAAATTCATTACTCCCTGTAAATACGATATTCGTATCAAGCTTCGTTACAAAAGCATCCGGATAAAAACCTGATAAATCAGAGTTCGCCAATGCATATGGAGTGAATGAGATTGTGTCGCTCTTAAAGAAACCTGTCAGATAAACATTATCGTTCGCATCGATTTCCATCGACTCCGCTATTTCATCGTAGTATTTACCCATTCGCATCGCCCATTTGAAATTCCCTGCGGAATCGAGCTTTGAAAGAAAGATATCGAAGCTTCCGGCTGAATAGAGTGAATACACAGCTGTACCCGGATCAAAATCAGGAGAACCTGTGAAGCAACCTGCAGTGTAAACATTTGCTGATCGATCCAGAACGAGAGTGTAGCCATAATCATTTGAAGATCCTCCTGCCGACATTGCCCATCGAAAATTCCCGCCGCTATCGAGCTTCGCAATAAAAAAATCGTTGATGCCGTGTGACGTTAAATTGTAGACACTGGTATCCGGATCAAAATCGGTTGTCCCGGTGAATGCACCGGTTAAATAAACACTTCCAATTCCATCGACGGCGAGATCTTGTCCAACAGCATAATTTGTCCCTTTAAAAACTTTAGCCCAAATAAAATCGCCGGAGCTATCGAGCTTCGAAACAAAAACCGAATTCACTCCCGGAGAGTTCACTGTATAAACTCCCGGACCCGGATCAAAATCCGTAAAGCCGTTGAAATAACCAATCGTACAGACTTCTCCATTCGAATTCACTACGATTGACTGGCTAAAATCACCGCTATTACCGTCAATTGCTTTTGCCCAAATCATATTCCCTGTAGTATCCATCTTCGCAATACACACACCGCCATTTGTTCCATTCAAAAGTATTGAGCCCGGTCCCGGATCAAAGTCTACACTTCCTGAAAATACTCCGGTGAAGAAAAAATGTCCGGAAGCATCAGTTGTAGAGGAATAACCGTTATCATAACCGGTACCTCCTATTGAAGTGCCCCATAAATAGTTTCCAAGGCTGTCGAATTTCACAATGAAAATATCGCTCAAACCATTTGATATAAGCGAATGCGTTGCCGGGCCCGGATCAAAATCGACGGTATCTTCGAAGTAACCTGTGAGATAAATATTTCCTGCAGGATCGGTTGAAATACATCGGCTGTTCTCCGTGCCAAGACCTCCGATAATTTTTGCCCAAACAAAATTGCCGTCGGAATTTAGTTTGGAAATGAAAATATCATAACTGCTATCAGAAGTTAATGAATAAACTCCTGCGCCCGGATCAAAGTCTGTTGTTCCGTTGAAGATACCGGTGGTGTAGACATTTCCATTTTTATCTAAAGCGATTGACCGGCTATCGTCGCCGGAAACTCCACCAAAAGATTTTGCCCATACCCATTCCGGCGTCTGAGCATTACCATAGAACGTAACTAATGTTAGAGCAACAAAAGCTAAGAAGTGATTGAGTTTGATCATCGCGAATGTCTGAGTTTAAAAAGCGCTGTGATTTCAATTGCGTGAAACACTTTTGAAAGATAGTGAATATGTATTCACACCTACTTTATTTCCCCTATGAATTAAGTACATTCAAAAGGCGATTTAGGTCATCGGCCAAAGTTCAAAGTAGGTTTGAGGAATTTAAATGGAAAGATTGTAGTCAGTATATAAAGAGTCAAGGCGAGACAAAAAATACCAATGGGGAAATTTCGAGAGTTTTAGACAGCGTAATTTTTAGGGTGATCCTATTGCAATATCAATATTAGGTTTTATTGCCTAGGCAATTCCAGGCGGGTTCTGTGCGAGATGACGACTCGTTTGGGAGGTACATGCGAAGTCGGAAAGTTGTTGACCAATTTTATTGCACGATCAATTCCCAACGGGTTCTCTGCGAGATGACAGGTTCGTTTGGGAGGTACATGCGAAGTCGGAAAGTTGTTGACCAATTTTTATTGCACGATCAATTCCCAACGGGTTCTCTGCGAGATGACAGGTTCGTTTGGGAGGTACATGCGAAGTCGGAAAGTTGTTGACCAATTTTTATTGCACGATCAATTCCCAACGGGTTCTCTGCGAGATGACAGGTTCGTTTGGGAGGTACATGCGAAGTCGGAAAGTTGTTGACCAATTTTTATTGCACGATCAATTCCCTACTGGTTCTCTGCGAGATGACGGGCTCGCATGGTAAGGGATGTCGTTCATCGTCCGGAAGTGAGTGATGGACATTTAGCATACTACTTTCGCCGGACGATGAACGACATATTAGAGCTTACTCGTATTTTACAACTTTCAAATTGGCGATCTTTCCTTCTCTTTCGTAGGAAAGAATGTATATTCCGGCGGCAAGGTTGAGGGGTGTTATTCTTGTTTCGCCTTCGTTTGATTTTTGGGAGATAAGTTTTTTACCTGTTATGTCGCTTAGGGTGACGAGTCCGCTTTCTTTACTTCCTTCTAAGATAAATTCTGAAGTGAATGGATTGGGGTATACGGACAATCCCAAGTTATTTAAATTTTCATCGATGCCGATGCTGGTGCAAAGGTGTGTTAATTGTTATCCCGCTTCCGGTATAGGTGGTCCACGCTGTAACAAAACTTCGGGAGCTAATTGTAAAATTGGGCGAACCGGTTATTGTTGCTGCCGTATCTTCTTGTAATACCTGAACCGATTCATTACAGCCACTTATGCCGTTTGCGTCAGTTTTGAGAAAATAGATTTCGGAATTATTATTTGAAGTATTGAAAGTATAACCTGCTACGAAATATCCATTGTCGGCACTTTGCCTAACAGACCAACCTTTATCCTCATCACTTCCGCCATAAGCATTTGCCCAAGATAGGACTCCTAGCGAATCAACCTTCATTAGGAGCAAATCGCCCGGAATTCCTGAATTATCGTAGGTCTCACCAGTGATAATATAGCCTCCATCAACAGTGAGATCAAGAGATAATGCTGTATTGTCTCCCGTACCCGAATATGTTTTTGACCATAAAACATTTCCTACGGAATCAGTCCGAACTAAATATATCTCATCCCAAAAACTTCCGAAACTAGAAGATGACTTGACCAACAACAATGTAGCCCCCATCAGAAGTTTGCTGAACTGCGCGTGCTTCTTCACTACCTGTTTCCCCATAGGTCTTTGTCCACACAGTATCACCAAAACTATTCAACTTCATTAAATAAAAATCTTTCGATAAAGTAGCAGCACTTTCAACATAGCCACAAACAATACAACCGTTGTCATTTGTGTTATTTACCGAGTATGCTCTGCTTACACTGGTTGACCCATAAGCATGTGCCCATTCTATGGTTCCAAGCGCATCGGTTTTTATCAGGTTTATGTTCGCATTGCCGTCACCGGAAAATAAAAACCCGTTGTCAGCTGTTTGCACAATGGATTCTCCTTCATTTCCAAGCGTTGCACCATATGAATTTGCCCACTCAACATTACCGAGCGAATCAGTTTTCACCACATACATTTCAGTGACGCCAACTGTGAATCCTATAAGTACATAACCACCATCATTTGTTTGCTGCAATGCTCTTGCTCCATCATCATTTGTACCGCCATATGTTCTGGTCCAAATCGTATCACCTAGGTTATTGGTTTTATCAATACCATATTATATGGTCCGGAATTCCCATCAAGCATCATTCCTGCAATTGCATATCCCCCATCACTGGTCCTCTGAATACAAGTTCCATAGGCATCATCGGCTCCTCCAAATCGTTTCTGAAATTTAACTTGTGCACATAAACTTTGGGCCAAAAGGAGAGTGCAAAATAAAACAGAAAGTTGTGTCAACTTATTTTTAATCGTTCATTTAATTTAATGTGAATTAAAATAAAGTTCTAAAGTAATAAAACCAACTACTTATCCAATTAGAAATCCGACTCTGCCATTTTTAGTGCCGCTCTGTAAATCTTCTGAATGCTGTTCTTCTCTTCACGTTTAAGAATTGCTTCAATAGCGGGAATTAAGGCTTTATTTTGCTTTGTTTTCAATTTCACGATTTCCCCAAGTGCATAGGCTGCACTCCAGCGGACAACGGTTCCGGGAAATTCGCTGTTGACAAGCAAATTCCTGATGGCATCGTCGAGTTTATCGGGGTGAAGGTGGGCAATATTTCCGATTACCTTGGCAGATTCCCATTTTACGCGCGGGGCTTTTTCAAGTAAGGTCTTTGTTACAAAATCTAAGCAAACTTTTGTGCCGATTTTAGGTTCTGCTCTTGTCGCAAACTCAAGCGCTTCGATACATGTGGCTTTATTTGAATCTTTCGACGATTCCGCTGCTGTGATCAACTCTTTTAAAGAAACCTCCTTTGAAAGAAGCATTCGACTCAATTCTTCGGTTTTTGCTTTTGGTTTTAGCTGCTTGTCAGATAGCAATTGTTCAACATTCATGGCTATAATCGTTCAGATCACTTGAGGCTTGAATAACCCGAGATAAATGTATGTTATACTTTCGACAATTTTGCAAATAAGTCGAGGCTAATAAACTTCCCGCTCTTGAATTCACACTCTTTCATCGTTCCTTCGTAATGGAAACCTATGGATTGAATTGCCTTTTTACTTCTTTCGTTTTCTGTTTCAACCACTGCTTCTATTCTATGAAGACGCAAATCATTAAATCCATAGTCGCAGATCGCCGGCAGTACTTCTTTGACAATTCCTTTACCCCAAAACTCCGGTAATAACCAATATCCGATTTCTGCCTTACGATGCTCTGCCTTTAAACTATTCAGCCCTCCTGCTCCATAGAACACCTTATCGTCCTGAGAACAAATGGCCCACCAGATGCCTGTTCCGCTTTCTTCAAGATCAGAAAAAAACTTCATCTGCGCTTTTGTTGATTCCAAAGTAGAATAACTCACACCGTAATATCTAATTACATCGGGATGTGACAAGCCCTTATATACATTCGCCAAATCGTCCTCCCGAAAGCGTCGAAGAAAAAAGCGACCTGTCCGTCTTTCCGGAAATGAAATATTCATGCTCAAAATTAGTATAATATTTTATTAATCTCATTTGACAGCCATTCTTCATTTTTTATTCTATACCAATTCTGCATTCGGCCTTTATAATCGAAGGTTTCTATAAATTTCAATCCGACTTTTTTCAAAACTTTATTCGAAGCATCGTTTTCAATTTGTGCTGCTGCAAAAATTTCTTTGAGCTTTAATACTTCAAACCCATACTTCAACGAAGCACGTGCCGATTCCGTCGCATAGCCTTTTCCCCAGTGTTTCTTTAAAAGGCGATAACCTACGTCATAAAAATCGGTTCGGCTATTCGTTACTTCCTCCACTAATTTTAATCCTGACCAGCCGACAAATTCATTTGTCCGTTTCTCGATAACGGCCCAACGACCAATTCCGTTCTCGACATATTGTTGCCGTACATACTTAATTTCTTCACGAGCCTGATCGATATCCGTGATCGGATTGTTTCCTAAATACCGATGTACTTCGGGATCAGAATCGAGAGCAAACATTCCATGCTCATCGGCCGGAACCATTTCGCGAAGTATTAGTCTTTCGGTCTCTGCAAATATTATCATGTGAAAAATGTTTTAATAAACTCCTTAATAGAAATAAAAACCAAATTAAAGCAATCGGTTTTAAAACACAGCATACTCGTCTTTATTCGCTCAAATCACTTTCCCTTGACCGTTACAACGGCGCGATACTCGCGTCTCCATTGCCTAAAGAGAAAAAACATTCCCGACAAAAAGATTAGTCCGTAAATAACGTACAATGGTCGTTTCACCAGCTCTCTGAAATGGCCATATGCAGACACCTGATAGAACTGACACAAATTATGTATGGTTGCAAGGAAGCTTCCAAATATTATTGTGCAAAGTAATACGTAACCAAAGTGCGCTAAGAACACATTTTTGTTTTTAGGTGATTTATAAAACACCTGATAAAAATGACCTTTTTCATTAAAGTACAACTCCGAAACAAACTCTTTTAACTCATTTGGCTTCTCATTGAATTGCTTTGTCTTATATCTGAAAGTGTAATAATAAAATGCGTAGATAATAATTCCGGCGAGTATCAAATTCACTGTTACCAATCCCGTCCATCCAAAACCAAGAATGCTCGTTAACGGATTCATTTCCCCTTCCTGTCCATTGGGTTGGAAAAACCAAAGGCTTGTTGAATAAAAATCGCATCCTCGTGCAAATAAAAATAGACTAATCAGCAATGTGAATTTCAATTTTTTCATGGCTATTGATTTAACATTGGATTATACATCATAATTGCATTATTCTCCGTCACCAATTCTTCCAATACTTCGTCGTTACCGGAACGCTTTATTCTCTTCCATATTTTATTGTGTCTTGTAAATCCTCCCCACCACTGCTGTTTAAACATATGATCGGTTTCGAAAATTTCGTATTCTTCTTCCTGAGCGGTATCGCTTGTGATCTCTCCGTTCAAATACTCTTTATCAAGCCATAAATTAATCTGAAAATTCTTGTCCGTGTTATTCACCAATTGCAGATCGATATAATTATACGACAACGTTGCCCCGCAAGCAAAAGGAATGCTTCGATTGATATCGGGGAAAACATCGTACCCGTGTCTCCAACGCTCTTTAATGGTGAGCGGACTATGCAAAGCCATCCAGTAAAGCAAATTTCCTAACTGACATAAACCTCCGCCGGTATTCTTCGATATTTTCCCGTCGTGCAGTGTTAATCCGTCTAAATATCCTTTTGCTTTTGTCGGCCTTCCTACAAGTCGCCAGATGGAAAACGTTTGTCCGGGCTTGATGACCACTTTATCGAGATGACTGATTGCAATTTTTAAATTCGTAACCTTGTTATACTGGAGGTACATGTCAACGTCTTTTAAGGGACGTAATAAAAAGGAGCGATGTCGAATAACGGAATGCTTGAAATTTATATACTTTTCCGTACTTGAAAAATTATCTCTGTTAAGCCACCACTGTATCCGTCGCCTAAGAATATAAAACTCCTTACCTAAAATACGTCTGAAGGTGCTTCTCCTAACCGGCTTCGCAACCTGCTTGTGGTCTATCATGAAATATTAAGCAAAAAACCGAAAAATGATTATCCGGCTTTTTATCTATCCGAAGATATGAAAATCTCAATGGATCACAAAGTCATGCAGCGGAAATGAAGTTGCAGAAGCGTCCGGCAGAATCATGCAGCGACTACAGGTTTAAGGCCATTTTAATAAAACATGCCCTGCAAAAACAGAAAACGTAGAATTAATTTATACTATGGCTCGTAAATAATCCTCCTTGTTGCCTTCTCGTTACCTGTTTCAATTGTTAAAATATAAGTCCCGGACAATTTCAGACTTTTCGCTTTTCGCTGAACCACATTTTCTCCTCTTTTCAGATTGCTCAAAGTCCATTCCTCGATTTTTACGCCTGACAAATTAAAGAGTATCACTTTTACATCTTGCTTCTTTTCCAAAAAGAACTTTATGGTAAAATCTCCGTCGGTAGGATTTGGAAATACCTGAAGCTTCAAATTGCTCATACTTGCTTCGTTGAGATCATCTATTGAGGTTAAAGTGCTTTTTATTACATAGACTTTAAATATCTGACTACTTGCCGAGCTTTGTGTACCGGTATTTGTAAAAAAGATATTCGCCGCTGTACTGCTGATACCTCCATAAATGTAGCCAACAAGTGTTGTATCAGAAATGAAATCGTCGAATTTAAAAACACCATTATTGTATTGTGGAAGACTCTCTACAGGGATAAACTCAGCACTTGCTCCAAGCAAACTAGGCATTTCTACCGGCAACTTATATTCGGCCATTGCTCCTGCTGCATCTCTTGAAACGCGAGCAATTGTATTGACAAATGGGACATTATTGTCCTGCACGAGAATTCCTGCACTATCATAATACTGGGCAATACCTCCGAAGAATACACTGTGCATTTCATTGTTCACTGCAGAATACAAAGGCAGTACTGCACAATGATAATGATTGTAATATTGCTGAAATGTCGGGTTCACAGAGTATCCTGCGCTATCAATATTCACACAATTTAAAAATGGCAGATCAATTGCCTGCTGAAAAACTCCTGAAAACATTGTTGCTCCTTCCTTTCCATCAGGCATGATTTGAGGAACGGCATTGTAATCTCTTCTATGTAAATTAACGGCATCGGTAATTACAGGTAAATGTGAAATTGAAATCGTTGTTCCATCATCCGTAAGATTAAACTTTCGAATTCCATCCGTATAAACCTGTGTATATGTTGGATTGCCCATAGGATTATAATTACCGTCAAAGCGATTTCCCCCCATTAGGTAATAAGTGTTGTATATTTTTTTAAGATGGCCGCCAGTAACTGCGAATTCAGTGTCGGTAATTTGCCGAAAATACCCGTCAATTGGATTGCCCATGATAATTGCATCTATTACCGCAGGCACATCAATAGCCACCATGCTCTCAAACGTTTTTCTGGTTGCTGTAGCCGCATTGTAGCCATACCCGCCAATGATATACAGATAACTACCTTCCTGATGAAACTCCATATTTGTTGAGCTCAATTGCTCCTGCAACGCTACAGATAGAGAAGTAAGTGGAGCACTCCACTGTTGCTGACTTATCGGATCAACTATTATCAGTTGATTATTATTACCTGCAACATCAAAAGATGCAAAGGGTTGTCGACGATGTAATCCATCTAATCGCCCACCGGCAATCAGCCATTTCCCATTATGCTGTCCAAATGCATATGCTTGAAGCCCGCCAAGTCCTGAAATATTCAATGGCTCAATATTAATTGTGAACGGTGCCGACTGCGCTGCGACTGAAATACTAATCAGAATGAGCGCTGCTAATACAGATAGTTTGTTTTTCATTGTGATGTAATTTTTGCTGCCACAATTTTACTTTTCTCCCACGAAACCTCAGGCAACTTATGTTACACTACTAAAGATATTTCCGGTCACCCTACGAATAGCTTGCTTTAACTCTGCATTTAAGCACGAAAAGCTTCCCGGCGGGTCACCTAACTCTACAAATCATTCATTTAGAAATATGATTTTAAATTCACCTTAACACTTGAAGAAATACAAATCTTCGCACAAAACTCTTTTTAAAACTCTTCTCCAAAAGCACCTTGCAGCTGATTGCTAATAAATCGTATTATATCTGAAAACGGCCTACGACTCAGAAGAAATTATTAATCAAGATAAAAACCGATAACACACAACAAATTTGTTTCAAAGTTTTTTCATATGAAGAAATGCAACAAAGAGCATTTCATAAGATTTTAATTTTCCTGAAATGAATAATTGTCAAAACCGATAATGTTAGAAACGGAATTGTAGATATTATAATCCGGGGATTCTTGCTAAGAATGCCGATGATGAACATAAACAACAAGAGAATTCCCAATAAAACAATGCCTGAATAAGTAAGCGTTTTATTTGGCTGTTTCTGAAACAAGGTAATCAACAATAGTACCTGCCCAAGCATTGGCATTATTGTAAACGGATGCAGAACCGAACTCGTATCGGTAAAGAGCTTTGAAAGAATTTCAAACTCTGCCCGGAAAAGAAACATGCTCCTTCCTCCGCCCCACTCTAAATATCCGAAGAGCGATGTTATTACTAAAAGTAAATTCAAATATTTACCTCTCATAAACTCTTTTTTTTCTTCGCTTATAACACTAATACAAACTTAAATAATTTGACCATTAGATTTTCAATAACCCCCGAAAACCTCTTGCCGCATAATACGATTCGGCTCCATTATGGTAAACGAAGACGCGATTAAATCGTCGGTCACCAAAAATTGCGCCACCTAATTCTCTTATGTCGGTCGGAGTACGGAGCCAGCTCGATGTTTTTAAATCGAAAACTCCTAAATTCTGCAAGTCGTGATATTGTTCTTCGTTTAAAAGCTCTATGCCCATTTCTTTAGCTGCATCGATGGCGTTATTTTTAGGCTTATGCTCTTTGCGTGAATTCCACGCTTCATAATCGTAGCAAAAACTGCGACGACCTGCCGGGCTTTCCGGAGAGCAATCACAAAAAATAAACTCGCCCGATTTTTTATCGAAGCCGATGACATCGGGTTCACCACCGGTTTTTTCCATCTCGTTTAGCGACCATAGTTTTTCCGGATTCGCAAGGAGTTTGGCTTCTACTTTCGACCAGTCGAGGCCTTTGTGACGGGGCATGCTTTTTTGGAAGCGAGATTTTAGAGTGGTGAGAAGTTCTTTGCTGTCTTTGGGGGAGAGTGCTTTTTTGGCCATGGGGCAATTTACGAATTTGTTTCCCGAAGATGGAACAGAAATTTCGCTGAAATGTTAGTTGAGATTTCCCACGGAAAAAACGGAAATACACACGGAAATCCCGGAAATGCTCTTGTGGTTTTCTTGTGGACCTCGTGAACTTGTGGTGAAAAAGCTTTAACCCAGAAGCATTCTGAATTCTAAATTTTAAATTCTAAATTTATTCCCCACGGAAAAAACGGAAATACACACGGAAATCACGGAAATGTTCTTGTGGTTAACTTGTGAACCTTGTGAACTTGTGGTGAAATAAGTTTCCCGCAGATAGCGCAGAAAATCGCAGAAGCGTTTTTGATTTTTTCCTTTAAACTTATTAATTCGCCGCCATAGCGAGATCTCTCCTTTCCAGATCATCGACTCGCTCTACGTGTTTGTTGATGTTTAAAAATTGCAATAAGATTAAAACGACGGTTATCATGATGGCAAATGCGAAGAGTGTAAACTGCCAGCTGAAATTTTCTTTAATGGGGCCGATTAATGCAGCTAATGCAATTCGTCCCAAATTTGAGATCGTCATGTAAAGCGTAAACTGACTGGCCGAAACTTTTTTCCAGCAGCATTGCATCGAGATGGCAAATATTCCAATCGTAGCAAATGTATCTAACACATTGTATGTAATCATGAACGTGTAAATGAAACTGGTGTTTGCCCAACTTGCTTTCATATAGGCGAATGAAGCAGTAAGTAAGATCATCAGAATAAAATACACGCTCATCATTTGCTTTTTCCCAAATCGGTCGATGAGATAGCCGCCTATGAGCATTCCACCTATGCCTCCCATCAATTTAGCTGTTGCAAAAAACTGTGAGTAGGCCACATTTGTCCAGCCTAATTCCTTAACAGTAAAAATCGGGAGCAATGTTCCCATGTAATTGTATGCACCTTGCGTAATAAACAGAATAAGTGTCAGCAGAATTGAATTTCGCAAACGAAAAACTCTGTACAGCGATTTAAAAATAATCTTCCAGCTGTGTAACTGGATTTTTTCGGTTTCAGGAGAGGGTTTTCCGGCTGACCATGGCATTACTTTTTCGCCTCTTCTCTCTGTTAAAAAAATCGGTGCTAACATGGTTACTCCAATCATCGCCGCCAACATTAATATCGCTGCAGTAAAACTATATTGCTTAAGAACCCAGCTGCCGAGCGCCAATGACACCGATGTTCCAATTATTTTTGACCCCCACATCAGACCATTTGCTCTTGCCTGTTGATCGCCGGGAATAATATCGATGGCCATTCCATCCGTTGCCACATCCTGAAATGCACCAAAGAATGAAACGACGAACGCTGCAAACATAAACTGATTCAAGTTGTGAAGAGGATCAGGAACCGAAGCCATACCAATGCAACTTAAAATCAAACCGAGCTGTCCAAGTATTACCCAAGGTCTCTTTCGTCCCATCGGCAAATAGGTGTACCTGTCCATGAGTGGAGCGACAATAAACTTAAAGCTCCACGGCAATCCGGCTACAACTGCAAAAGAGGCAATCTCTCCCGGTGTTTTACCATTCATCGCCATCCACGCCGGAATTCCAAAAAACAACATTCCTTCGGGAACTCCTTGCGCAAAATATAAGGCGACAAAATTGAAATACCTCAGGAAGGCATTGTCCGACAAAGCCGGTATGCGGTTGCTTTTAATCATTCTGATTGGATATTAGAATAGTGGTGGTAATATCAATCCCAACCGGATAAATTCAAAAAATGGTTGATATGCAATAATAGCTTTAATAATCAGAGAAACGTGATTAAAAGGAAAGATGTTATGAGCGATATCGATTTCACGCAGATGGCGCAGAAATTAGCAGAAATCGCAGTTGGGGTTTTATTTCCCGCAGATAACGCAGAAATTTCTCAGAGATCGCAGATACATTTGGTGAATGCTCTTGATGCTTGTGCATGGAAAATTCTTTTACGAAAAAAATGTCAGAAATTTCGAAGCACCGGTTCCGAATTCCAAAATCATTTTTCCGTGATGACAATTTTACCACCGGCAATGACTTTACTTTCCAGAGTAAGCTGAACCATATAAATTCCGGCAGCAAGTTCTTCTCTCGAAAATATCAAAGTGTTACCGGAAAGGTTTTTTATTTGTCTAACAATTTGTCCATAGCAATCAACTACTGTTAGCGTTGCATTTTGAAAATTCGTTTTTGTTTGAATAGTTGCTTCGGTTGAAAAAGGATTTGGATAAACATTTAACGAAGAATTGTTATCCGCCTCATTAATATCTAAAGTCCCATCTTTCAGCTTTGCTATATTGAGCGCCGGAATTCCTCCGGCTATAGTGAAATTCCCTCCGACATATAATTCGTCGTGATATACTGCCATACTTCCGATAACTCCGTTATGACCACTTCCGACACCCATCCAGGAAGTTCCATCCCAGCGTGCAATTCCATTCACCGAAACCGGACCTGCATTCGACATATAACCGCCTACATACATGCTGTTATTGTAAGTAATCACAGGCTGGACATCAAAAGAATATCCTCCGGGATAACCGGCTCCTGTGCTGAAGGTTGTCCATGTTGTGCGATCAAATTGTGCGATATTATTAAATGGAATACCATTTACATCCGTAAATCCTCCTGTTATAATTAAATTATTATTGTACTCGCCCAGTTTAGTTATTCCGTATTCACCGATGGCGCCGGAACCGATGGCTGCAAAGTGTAACCCATCGAACGTAATCAGATTTCGTGACTGAACTCCACCACCGGTATAAAACTGTCCTCCTATATACAACTTGTTGTCGAAAACACGCATGTCACGAACCAGAGCGGGTAAGCCAATGCTGTCTTGCATTCCCCCGCCAAGACTTAACCAGGCCGAGCCATTCCATTTTACAATTGAATGATGTCCGTAGATAAATCCGCCGGCATATAATTCATTATTGAATACACATAAAGAGAGTACTGAGCTTCCGGATGCAAGATTACCTACAGGTTGCCACGAAGTACCATCCCATTTTGCAACATTATAAATTGGCGTGGACCCGCTGCGATCCATTACTCCTCCTGCATAAAGCTCTCCATTGAAAACAGCCAGTGCTTTAACTCCCGAATACATTATTGAAGAGTTGCCGGTGTGATAAAAACCATCGCCTACCGGACTCCAGTTTGTTCCATCGAACTTTGCAATATATGAAGCGGGAACTCCTTTGATGCTCGTGAAACAACCTGCCACATAAAGTTCATCATTGAAAACAAGCATGCTGTAAACTGCAGGATAATCCCCTGTAGTGTTTTGAGCACCGCTTCCGATGTTTGACCAAACCTGAGCAAATGAGTTCAGGAAAATAAATGCAAGGAAAATTGTTGCGTAGAGTTTTTTCATTTACATGAAGCTAAAGATTAAAATAGATCTCTAATTGATTTTAAATTTCGTGAATTGAAATCAGATTATCAAGTTTTTTTTATTTCACGCAGATATTGCAGAAATTAGCAGAAATCGCAGAGATATTTCCAATTTCAGAAGTTTGAATTTGTTTCCCACGGAGATCACGGAAATACTCACGGAAATCACGGAAAAAGCTCGTGAATCTTGTGGGCCTCGTGTTCTTGTGGTGAAAATGTTTCTCGCAAAAAAATCGGAAATCTTAGTGTCTTAGTGTTAAAATCACCATCTAATCCTTCCCTCTGATCACCGTAAATCCGATTAACGATCACAACACCATGATTAATGTCAACGACTTCCCTCCAATCAAGCCGTACCTTGCAACCCCATGATCTCACAATCCCTCCTCAACCCGAAAAGCATTGCCGTAATTGGCGGTTCGAATGACATAACGAAACCGGGCGGAAAAGTGATTTCCAACTTGCTTACGCATGGTTTTAAGGGCAAGCTTTATGCGGTAAATCCAAAGGAGAAAGATGTACAGGGTATGCCCTGCTTTGCGACTTCGAACGATCTTCCCCAAGTAGACCTGGCCATCATCGCCGTGGCAGCAAAATTTGTGGAAGAAACAATTCGCGTTCTTGCTCATGAGAAAAATTGCCGTGGTTTCATTTTGTTCTCGGCGGGATTTAGTGAAACGGGCGCCGAAGGAAAGGAATTGGAAAAACGTTGCGTTGCAATTGTGAATGAAGTTGGCGGTACGTTGATCGGGCCGAATTGCATTGGCGTTATCACAGAAAATTATAAAGGTGTTTTTGCAGGACCGATTCCGGATTACGATCCTTTCGGTTGCGACTGCGCTTCCGAATCGGGAGCAACTATGGTTTACATTCTGGAAATGGCGATTCCGCGTGGATTGAAATTCAGAAATATTTTCTCCATCGGTAATAGTGCGCAAATCGGCATCGAAGATATTTTAGAATATTGGGACACAACATTTGATCCGGCCACAAGCTCAAAGATCAAACTGCTGTACATGGAAAAAATTTCCGACCCTAAACGTTTTCTTAAACATGCGCGCTCTTTAGTAAACAAAGGTTGTCGTATCGCCGCCATCAAGTCGGGCGCAACCGATGAAGGTTCACGCGCCGTGTCTTCGCATACAGGTTCACTCTCCGGCTCGAATGCCGCGGTGAGTGCGCTCTTCCGCAAGGCCGGTGTAATCCGCTGCTCAAGTCGTGTCGAATTGGTTTATATGGCTGCGATTTTTACGTTTCCTCCGCTTACAGGAAATCGAATTGCAGTAATCACGCACGCCGGTGGACCGGGAGTGATGCTCACCGATGAATTAATCAAAGGTGGAATGAAAGTTCCAAAAATTGATGGCCCGAAAGCGGATGCTTTGCTTGCTCAATTATATCCGGGATCGTCGGTTTCGAATCCGATCGACTTCCTCGCAACGGGTACGGCTGAGCAGTTGGGAAAAATATTAGACGCTGTTGAAAATGATTTCGATTTCATTGATGCCTCTGTCGTTGTTTTTGGAACAACAGGAATGTGGCGTGTTGATGATGTATATAAAGTGCTTCACGAAAAAATGAAGCAATGTAAAAAACCAATCTTCCCGATTCTTCCGTCCGTTATTCAGGCTGCAGAAGAAGTGAGTATGTTTCACACAATGGGAAATGTAAACTTTACCGATGAAGTTAGCTTCGGCTATGTTCTTTCAAGAGTTTATCGTCGCGAAAAACCGTTTACGGAACCTGCATTACCGAAGATCGACACAAAACGAATTCGACAAATCATCGATGGTGCAGAGAAAGGATATTTGTCGCCCGAAAATATCGAAGGTCTTTTCGAAGCCGCAGGAATAAATCTAGCCAAACAAAAAACCGTTACAACGGCCATCGAAGCATATTACGCAACCGAAGTTCTCCAATTCCCGATTGTGATGAAAGTAATCGGGCCGGTACATAAATCGGATGTCGGTGGTGTACGATTAAATATCTCCTCGCGAGAAGACGTCGAAAAAACATTTAAAGAATTGATTCGAATTCCTGAAGCTACGGCCGTTCTCATGCAAGAACAAAAAATCGGCACGGAAGTTTTCATCGGTGCATCGAAAGAAGAGCCGTTCGGACATGTCATTCTCTGCGGCCTCGGAGGAATTTATATCGAAGTCTTTAAAGACATCACTTTTGCCATTGCTCCGGTAGGGAAAGAAGAAGCGGCATCGATGATTCGTCATTTGAAATCATATCCGATTCTTCAGGGTGTGCGTGGTAAGGAAGGAATTAACGAAGAGCTTTTTGCGGATGCTATTTTGAGGCTCTCGGCATTGCTAGATGCGGCACCGGAGATTAAGGAATTAGACATAAATCCGTTGATGGGATCGATGAGGGAGTTGGTGGCGGTGGATGCGCGTATTTGCGTTTCTTAGTTTCCCGCAGAAAGCGCAGAAATTAGCAGAAATCGCTGAAATTTCTTGTGGTCCTCTTGTGGAACTTGTGTTCTTGTGGTGAAATTAAAAATCACTTAATCATCTTCCGCATCAAAGCATCTCCTCCAATAACAACTCTCACAAAATAAAACCCGTGAGACAAATCGCTTGTTGAAATAACGTCCGACGAATTCATCTTTTTTTCAATAACTAATCTTCCACAAGCGTCGAAAAGAGAAACATGCATATCGGCAGCTTCGTTTCCTAAATCGATTCGGATTTCATTGGTGAAAGGGTTTGGATAAACATTTAAGTTATTTTCAAATAATTCTAGCGAATCAATTCCTGTCGGTTCGCCTTCGCAGAATTTTACGATCCAGTAATCGCTGCTGTTCTGGAATGCGTCTTCCGATTTATCACCGCCGTGTGCACCATTGTCGCCGGAGACAATCACAAAACATTTTTGTTCGGCATCCATTTGAGTCAGACCGTTCTCATTGTGTCCGTTTGTGAAAACAGTTTTGTCCCACATCTTATTACCCAGCGAATCTGTCCGAATGATCCAGGGTTGTTCAACTCCGAGATTGTTATCGGTTTTATCAGCTCCGGCATTCGAATAAGAAGTGGCACCGAGTAAATACCCTTTGTCATTCATCTGATAAATGCTCGTAAACTCATCTTCATTTCCGATTCCGCCGAAATCTTTATCCCACTGCACTACTCCGCCTGCTGTCAATTTCAGAATCCACAAATCGTAACCGCCATTCAGCGCCTGTGTTTTGTCGCCGCTGATTCCCGACATCGACCAACCGCAGAATAAAAATCCACCGTCATCTGTAGACTCAAATGCCTGAATGTAATCATCGGCGTTGCCACCGTACGATTTATCCCATTGCATGATACCGATCGAATCTGTTTTAACCAAATAATAATCGAGTCCGCCCTGAGTAGGAACTGTCTTTGTTCCGCTAACCGGAGATTTCGATTGTCCGGCAAAAACAAATCCGTGATCCGATGTTTGTGTAAGCCCGACAAAATGATCATATTCTGTTCCACCGAAAACTTTATCGTATGTTTTTATTCCCTGCGGATTTGTTTTGATGATCCAATAATCACCTATGCCATAATGTTGCTGTGTTTTATCGCCGCTAATCGGTGAGCGCGATTCTCCTCCGAGAATATAACCGCCATCGGCAGTTTGCTTAACTGAACGCAAATCATCATCAGCGCTTCCGCCAAAGGTGCGGTCCCACTGACGATGGCCTGTCGAATCTAATTTAACAATCCAGTAATCGATATCACCACGACAAGCTTCCGATTTATCGTTGCCAATCGGAGAGTCGGAAGATCCGCCGAGAATGCAGCCACCATCGGAGGTAAGATCCATCGCCCAGAACACATCATTTCCTGTTCCGCCGAAATTCTTTTCCCAAATCATATTTCCAAGCGAATCGACTTTCACTACCCAATAATCGAATGCACCATTTCCGATCATGTGCGTGCTTTTGTTTCCACTGCTATCGCTTGCTGTTTTACCCGCCATAATATAGCCGTGATGCGTTGTTTCTTTAAAGGCAATCACATAATCTCCGCCGGTTCCGCCGTAACGGTGATCCCATTGCTTTACCCAGTTGAATTGCGCCTGAGTTGCCGAGATAAAAATAAATAGAAAGTAAATGCTGAGCAGTGTGTGCTTTTTCATGGTGTGTTTTTTTGAAACTGATAATCGGCGGGTGATTGATCAGAGCGCTACTGCGGTGTATCGGTAACGGGAAAGGATACTGTTGGTTTGTCAAATATAGAGAAAGAAATAATATATGCAAATTGTGGTAGTTTCATTTATGCTTAGCGTTAGTGACGGGGCCGTGTATTTCCCACGGAAAAAACGGAAATAAACACAGAAAAAACGGAAATGCTCTCGTGAAGCTCGTGCCGCTCGTGAACTCGTGGTAAAATTTCTGTCACTAAAGACTCGAACCCGGCCGATATACCATATATTCTGTATAGTCTCAACACCGCTATTTTTACAATTTTCGGCCATTAATCCGGTTCTCGGAAATTCTGCTAAATTTGATGCAGCACACAAGCGTTCTCCTATGAAAAATACATTACTCTTCATTTGTCTATTGATATCTGTTTTCGCTTCGGCTCAGCAAGGCATTTTGGATGCTACTTTCGGATCGAGCATTCCGGCAGGAACGCAGCAGTATTCGAATCCATCGACCGGTTTTTTTGAAAAAGCTATTGCCTTTCAAAGCGACGGGAAGATTGTGATTTCTACAGGAGGCGGATTGGTGTCGCTCGGTCGATTAAAGACGGATGGATCTGAGGATCCTTACTTCGCCAGCAATGGCTGGAAGAATGTCGGCAACTATGCAATCCGATCTATTGCCGTGCAATCTGACGGAAAAATTCTGGCGACAGGAAAGCCTACCGTCATCTCGTACATGGATCAATATCTGTGGCGACTAAATCCCGATGGCAGCTTTGATGCAACATTCGGACAAAACGGAAGAGTAAATGATACAACTCTTGGAGGCAGCAACGAATGTCTGGCTCTGCTTGCAGGAGGCGAAGTAATGTGGTCGGGAGTTTTAGGATTTCGAAAATTATTGTCAGATGGAACAACGGATGCAAGCTGGGGAAATAACGGCCGATTACTTGCAGCCAATCTGCCAATTTATGTTTCGAATATAATTGCGGATACGATTAGCGGATATGTAATTGCTTCCGGATATACTAAAAACTTTGAATAATCTGGCCATCATTCGTCTCACACCGACCGGACAAGTTGATCCGACGTTTGGCTATGGTGGAATCGATAGTCTGAATTATACGGTAAACACATTTGGTTTTCGCCAAGAGTTGAAACTCTCTCCTGCCGGAAATATTGTTCTCGCTTCGGATATCAATGATGGACTTTATAATCGTGTTCTTTGTGCTGTCTTCAATCCGGATGGTACACGAAATCTTGGCTTCGGAACAAATGGCGCATACATTCCAATTTGGAATTCACCACATGAGGAAACATTTTTCGGTGGCTTCGGAGTGAAGTCGGATGAAAGTATTTTAATCGCCTGCGATGCTCAGGATACAACTGTTAGCGGATCTTACTACGACGTCGTCACACAACGAGTAAAAAGCGACGGTACTTACGATGCAACATACGGCATTACTCGTTTGGATGTAAACCATGCAAACGACTTAGCTGATGCCGGTGGTATCGGTCCCGACGGTAAGTTTGTTATCGTTGGTAAATCGGGTGGGGCGCAATTACTGGCACGTTATACAGATGTGATCAACTCCGTGAATGATGTCCAACAGAGCACTCTCCACATCTATCCCAATCCCGCTTCCGAAGTTTTTTCATTTGAATATTCCTTTGCCGGAAATTCAATTTTGGAACTAATTGATTTAACAGGAAGAATTGTGATGACAAAAAATCTTTCGGCCGATTGCACTATACACAACATTAATGTAAACGGCATTTCAAAAGGTATGTACGTGATCACAGTTCGTAACGAGAAAGCAACGCTCTTTACAGAACGACTTGCCGTTGAATAAGGCGAGCTCCGTCTTTAGTTAGTAGTCCGTAACTCGTAACTCGCAACCAGCAACCCGGCGGCTGAGCTTGTCGAAGCCCGCAACCCGCAACTCCGTACTTTTGCAATTTGGTATCAACAAGAGGCAGTGCAAGTAGCCGCTTAAAGTTTCGCCCCCACCTACTTGCAGATCTTTTTCGTCACCCTATAGCCATCTACATTTATATCGAGGACATAAACTCCGCGTGCAAGCTTCGATGTGGAAATAACTGTCGATTCATTCATCGATTGAGAAGAGATTTTCTTTCCTAAAATATCATACAATGAAACAGTGCACGGACGAGCATCAATGGCCCAGCTAATGTGGAGCTCATCGTTAAACGGATTCGGATAAATATTGAAAGCGTCGGCAGTAAGATGTGTTATGTCACTCGTTTCATCAGGGCAGTATTTTACAATCCAGTAATCCCCCAACAAATCGAATGCCTGAGAAGAATTATCTCCTCCGGGAATTCCGCTGTCTTCACCCAACAGGACATAGCACTTATCGAATGAAGGATAAATATAAGTTGCTTCATCATGACCCGGAGTCATTGCAGTTTTGTCCCAAAGCTTATTTCCAAGTGAATCTGTTTTAATAATCCACGACTGCTCAATCCCCATGTTTGGTTCCGACTTATCGCAATTCGGTAGCATCGAATAAGAAGTTACACCAAACAAATACCCGTGATCGGACATCTGATAGATATGTGAGAATTCGTCTTCATTCGTCGTCGTGCCAAAAGTTTTATCCCATTGCTTAATTCCCTGCGAATCAATTTTCACAATCCAATAATCTTCCCAGCCTCGTAGTGTATCTGTTTTATCGGCACCTATGCTTGAATTCGTATGTCCGCCTACAATATATCCGCCATCCATTGTCTTAATTCCTGTCAGCATAACATCGTTTAAAAGTCCGCCGTAATCTTTATCCCACTCAATGTTTCCGATAGAATCTGTTTTGAGAACCCAATAATCATTGAAGCCTCGTCGGGCCGATGTTTTATTCCCTGATGGCGGCGACTCCGATTGTCCGCAAATAAAATATCCTTTGTCTGCAGTTTGTGTAGCCTTAACTGCTCTCTCATAATTTACTCCTCCGAATTCCCAATCCCATTGCTTAACTCCCTGCGCATTTATCTTTACAACCCAAAAGTCGGAGACTCCATAATTGGCATGTGTTTTATCTCCACTGATTCCTGAACGGGAATCACCGCATAGAATAAATCCTCCGTCGACGGTTCTTTCAATCGACCGCAATTCATCGTCCAGACTGCCGCCGAATGTTTTATCCCATTGACGATGTCCGGTTGAATCTACTTTGATTACCCAGTAATCCAATCCACCGCGGCTAGCCTGCGATTTATCTCCACTAATAGGCGAATCGGAACTTCCCCCGATCATAAATCCGCCATCAGGCGTTGTACAAGCTGAGGCTAAAAAATCATCTCCGGTTCCCCCGAAATTCCGTTCCCAAATTTTCTGACCCAAAGAATCGACTCTGACTAACCAATAGTGCCAAAAATTTACTCGTGACGAAGGTGAAACTCTATTTCCGCTGCTATCCGACAAGGACTTACCTGCAAATAAATAACCATGCCCGGGAGCTTCAATTCCTGCCATAGGCACATCCCATGCTGTTCCGCCGTAACGGTAGTCCCAAATTTTTGTCCAGTTTAATTGTGCGAACGCAGAATTTGTAATCATTAAAATAATTACAGTACTTAATAATGTGTGCTTTTTCATTTTCCGATGTTTTAAAAGACAAATCAAATTTTAAGCTAGGGTGATTTGACTTTTCCGGACGATTTATCCTTCCGTTTACTGACACTTATTCGTTGGGGCGAAACACGCAACGATATTCCTAATTCCTGTTGCATCTTCGGTATCAAATATATTGTTTTAATTTAAAAATACAATTCATATAGTCGACACCGTTAGCCGGACCCTTCCGTACGTCTTTTACCTACAGTCTGACTGATGTTCGTTTCGTTATAAAATGAATATTCTCCGGGATGACCATCTATTGCCCCGATTAAATTTTTTTCCTAAATATCATTAATTTTTCGCACTTCATTTACCGATTATTGGGCAAACTACCCGAATAATTATTTCCGGCAAATGAAAATTTCTCCGCTAAAATTTAACGAGCGCCTGAAAATTAAAAAGAAATTGCAAATCCGGTAGATTTTCAAATCCATGGTTCAAAGAGAGCTCCTGTTTGTGTAATGATTCGCTAACTAATTTTGAACCGATAAAATTTCAAAGTAAATTAGTACGTAGTATATTCCTGTAAAAATAAACAGTAAAGCCGCAATAAGTCTTGTCACTTTTTCAAACTTTCCAATTGCTTTATAGTACTTCCCAACCTTCTTAATCCCAAATGCAATTAGTACGGTGAAGAATAACACAAGTGATCCGGCACCCAAAGCATAAAATACAGGGAGAATAATCCCTTCGCTGCTATTTATACTCATTGGAATTAATACTCCAAAGTACATTGCTCCACTATAGGGGCAAAATGCTAAAGCGAAAAGCATTCCTAATAAAAATGCCCCTAAAAGTCCTTTGTCTTTAAAACGATCCTGCATATTTCCGGCAAAACCTGTAGCGGAGAAAAATTTCAATCTGATAACATTCAACATTACCAGCCCAATTAGTATCATTACAGGACCGACAAATTTTTCACCATTACTCTGAAAAAACCTGGCAACATGAAATTTACTTGCTCCGAAAAGTATTATGCCGGCAATTAAAGTATAAGCTAATGCTAATCCGAGTGTGTAAAGCACGCCACTTAACAGCACTTTCTTTCTCTCCGTTAATGTCTTTGAAATATAGGCAATCGCTGTAATATTCGTTGCCAATGGACACGGGCTTATCGCCGTCAGCACTCCTAACAGGAATGCCGATAAAATTGGAAACTCTAAACTATGACTAAGTTGACGAATTGTTTCCATTCTACTTATTCAGCTCTGCTGTAACCATGTCTTTAAGGCCAGGAATAAATTTTTCAGCGTCATTTGCATAATCAAATGCAAAATTACTCCAGTCGGAAATATTATCTTTCCCCGCTTTTACATTGTTAATCATTAACGCTGTTCCGGTAGCCTGAAATCTTTCAGCTAGTATTGCGTTTTTTGAATCGTCTACATCAATTATCGCAAAAACAATTCGCCCACTTTTTAATTGGTCTGCAAAATACTTGTCAAGTGTCGACTTTGTATTTGCCTTCATGTTGATGCACGTTTCACATTGCCGTGTACCATGGAAACAATAGACCTCTAAGCGGTTCAAATTAAGGGAAGCTTTCTTATTCTCATTGACTCTTAACGGTGGCGTTGCAAGAGCAGTAGCCGACACCACTTCTAAATCCTTTTCTTCACTGTTCGAAAGAGTATCTGTTCTGTTTACATTGGACGAATCTGTTCCTGCTTTAGTTGGCAAACCGGCGGCTGACCAAGCATTCATTCCGCCTTCCATATTAGCCATATTGACAAAACCCTTTTCTTTCAGAATTAAAAATGCTTTACCACTGCGTTTTCCGGAACGACAAGCGAGAATAAGCTGAATGTCTCTAGGGATTTCTTGTAAGCGTTGATCAATTTCACCTAATGGAATATTTTTTACCGATGGAACATCATAAGATTGTTCCGCTAGTTCTTCCACTTCTCGTACATCTATTAATAGTGCACCCTCGCCCAGCAAATTCGACGCTTCTTGAACCGTTACGCTTTCCTTTTCGCTTTTAAATTCTTTTGGTGAAATTTTAGTATTACAACTCATCCAAATGCTTGTGGAAAGAACTATGAGCAGAACAATTAATTTAGCTTTCATTATTTTATTGGTTTATGTTTTATAAAATCATGTTGAATAAATAACCCGAGAGAATCATGAAAAATGCAATTGTACCAAAGTAAATCGCGATCAGCCTTCCGGTCATAACTTTCTTCAAAAGCATTGCTTCAGGCAACGATAATCCGACAACAGCCATCATAAATGCAATCGCTGTCCCAAGCGGAATTCCCTTTGCAACAAGAACCTGTACTATCGGAATTACTCCCGCTGCATTACTATACATTGGCACACCCATAATTACAGCAAGAGGCACGCCATACCATTGACCCTTATTAATATACTCTTCGAAAAAGCCGGTCGGTAAGAAGCCGTGCATTGCGCCTCCTACTGCTATCCCGATGATAATGTAAACTGAAACTCCTTTTACAATTGATACCGCGTCTTTCAGGATGGTTGGCATACGTTCCAAGAGCGATGCCTTTTCATCTTTAAACTCTTCCTCTTTCACAGAGTTTGAAATTACTCCCTGTACCCATGGCGTTAAATACTTTTCAAGTTTAAACTTGCCCAAGGTATAACCTCCTAAAATTCCCAGAAGTATTCCGGTGCCGACATATATTGCTGTCACTTTTATGCCGAATGCACCTGCAAAAATTGCAATAGCAACTTCGTTGACCAAAGGTGCTGTAATAAGATAGGTAAATGTTATTCCCAGTGGAATCCCTCCCTTTACGAAGCCAATGAATAAAGGGACTGACGAGCATGAACAAAATGGAGTAATAACACCAAAGGCACTTGCAAACAAATATTCCAATCCGTACATTTTTTTTCGACTAAGAAAAGATCTCACTTTATCGACGGGGAAATATGAATTAACCGTACCCATTAACGTCGTTATTAAAAACAACAAAATGAATATCTTGATCGAATCGAAGATGAAAAAATTCAAAGACTCTCCGAATCCACTTTCGGGCGAAAGCTTGAATAATGAATAGACAAGCCAATCAGCAAATTTTTGTAGCCAGTTAAACATACGCTCTTCTTTACACTCACACCAACTTCATTCTAACAAGCGATTTTATGCAGGGATTGTCAGATTATATACTTAGCAGTTCCTTAATCTCTTTTACATCTGCTACTCGTCCTTTAACTTTTATTTGCTCATCAATTACAAGAACAGGAGTAGTCAGTATATTATACTTCATCATTTCCTCGAGATCTTCCACCTTTGTTAGCTCAGCTTCGATTCCCATTTGCTTTATTGCTTCCTGCACATTGTTAAACATCGTTTTGCATTTCGAACAACCGGGGCCTAACACTTTGATGTTTTTCATTGATTTTCGTTTTCCTTCTTTCGAAGAGTTCCACTTATGATTCGTTAAACTACGAACAGATCATTCAAATTTTTTAATCAAAAAAACCCATAAAGAGTCCTTTGGCCAAATTCCAATTCTCTCTATTGATACAATACTTTGTTTTAGGCGGCACTATTTCGCCTTGTATAAGACCCGCTTCTTTGAGTACTTTCAGGTGCTGCGACAATGTACTATTTGCTATAGGCAATTCTTCCGCCATATCGCCATGATAACAACAACTCTGCTTTGCTAATAATTTCAATATCGACACTCTAACCGGATTCCCTAGTGCATTCGCAAACTTGGATAACAATTCCTGATTGTCAGAGTACTTTTCCTTTGCCATTCTCGTCCTATGATAGTCTTGTTCGTATAATTACGAACAGAACGGTCAAAAGTCAATGACGCAAAGCACAATACTGTCAGAATCCCATACTTTCTTCCAGGTATATAAGAACGTTAACGTGGATTCTAAATCATTGCGCTTTTTATTACTTCGATTGATTTTCGAGGGCCTTAAGGAAATAAAATGAAATAGCCCCAAAATTCGATGCAACTAGTGTTTTAACTTTTGAATTAGCGCCAAGGTGTGAATGATGTAACAAATCCCAAGAATTGTATAATGGCTCATCTCGTATTAAGCAGGAACTTTGTCCTCAAGAAATCTAATACTAAAATCTCCCACAATGATAAAAGACAAAGTAGTGAAAGCTGCAAAAGACGATTCAGCAATCGAGCAGCTACCCGATAATGATTCCACCTCTCAAATTATCCCTGTTATTAAGGATGGAGAAGCGCATGAAATTTCCGATGATAATGCTCCTGAAATTATCGCTCCTGAAAAGGAACGCGAAGACAAAGATCATCATCACGAATACAAAGTTCCGGTAGGCGATAAAACTCCGGTGCCTGAAAAACAAAAACCAACACTTAAACAAAATATGAGTGCTGAGTCATTAAAAAAGCAAGGATCCTACAATGAAAAGAATCCGGTGAGTAAGGACAATGCTAAAATCAAGAAGTAACAATCAAAATAAAACACATTATCATGAAATCAGGAAAAGTATTACTGGGCGTATTATCAGGAATTGCCGTCGGCGCACTGATAGGAATTTTGTTCGCTCCGGATAAAGGATCAAGAACCCGCAGACGCATCATTACAAAAGGTGATGACTATGCCGATGCTCTCAAAGACAAATTTGACGAGTTCGTAGACAAAGTGGGCGACAAGTTTGAAAAAGCAAAGGACGAAGCAGGTGATATGTTCACAAAAAACAAAGCAAACAACGCTGAAACCAAAAACGCCGCTCATTAACAAAGATTAAATGAATGCACTTCATTTTATCTTCTTAATAAAACGTAACAATGAACGATACCGCAACACCTGTAGAAACGCTATTTGAAAAAGCTGAAGATTTGAGCAAAACAACAATTCAGCTTCTCCGGTTAAGAACCATTTCAAAATCAGCTGAGCTTTTTTCCTCCCTAGCAGTTCAGCTTGCTATTTCTATAGTTGTTGCGTTTCTATTCTTTCTCCTTAGCATTGGCATTTCACTTTGGCTTGGCGAAATGATGGGGAAAATATATTACGGTTTTTTTACCATAACCGGATTTTATATGATATGTGCATTAGTCGTTTATCAATATCGTTCTGATTGGATACAAACACCTATTAGCGATGCGATTATTACTCAAATGCAAAAGGAGGATTCGAAATGAGAAAAAATTCCCAAGCCGAAGTGCTTAATGCCCGAATAAAAGAACTGGAGAATAAACAAAATGCACAATTGATGGATCTCAAAGCTCAAGCAAAAACTATATACGAAGGATTGCAGCCCTTAAACTTGATTAAAAAGCTTTTCGCCGACGGCATTTCATCTCCTGAACTAAAACATAACATTCTCAATAATGCTATTGGCTTAGCTACAGGATTTGTTTCGAAAAAACTACTTTTAGGAGCTTCACTGAATCCGTTTAAAAAAATCCTGGGCTCGATTTTACAATTTACGCTTGGTAATCTGGTTGCCAGAAATGCAGATGCAATAAAATCAAAGGCGGAAGAGCTGATAAAGAAAGCTACTAAGCAAGGAATTTATTCCAATGAGGAATACCCTGACGAGTATATTTATTAATCAATTCGTCCGAAGCCTTTGATATTTCACCTTTAAACTTTATGCTCCTTCATAATTCCGTTTAGCCATTTTATCATCATCAAAATAATTACTGATGTAATTAGTGCTAAAACAAAATTTACCAGGAAGAAATTGGCCTTGTGTTCGTATCCATCCCACATACTCGCTAGCACTCCGCTCAATTTGTTGCCGATACTCGTAGACAAAAACCATCCTCCCATCATCAGTCCGGTTAAACGTGGCGGCGAGAGTTTCGAAACTAACGATAGCGCCATCGGACTTAAACACAATTCGCCCACAGTAATTACACCATAGCACCCAACGAGCCACCAGAGCGAGCTTTTTTCCAAACCATTATGACACATGTAGGCTCCCGTTACCATCACGAGCGTCGACAAAGCAGTAATGAATAGTCCGTAGAAAATCTTCCACGGAGTTGACGGCTCCCTTTTCTTCCGCTTTAATAACGACCAAAAAGCTACTACTACAGGAGTGAGAATTACCACCCAGAATGGATTGACAGATTGAAATAATTCGGTTGATATCAATGTTGTCTTTTCTCCATCAACCGGTAATTTTTCTTTCGGAATGTTTTTAAAGTAGAGTGGATAGTCCCATGTTTTGATCGGCTTGTCAGATGCATCGCGCATGACACGAAATTGTTCATCAGTCAGCGCAACAGAATCTTTCACAAACTTCGGCTCCTGAACCATTCCTAAAACTTTTGCAGGCTTTATCAGAGCAGAAGGAACTTCACGATCGGTGTAACTCTCGGCCCAGGTTGTAAGCGCCGTTCCATTTTGCTTGAAGATTGCCCAAAAAACTATAGCCACTGCAAAAACAGCAAGCAGAGCTGCAATCGGACGTTTGTCTTCTTTGTTCGAGCGAACCATTAACGAAACATAATATGCCGCCACAGGTAAGGCTCCGAAAATAAATGCATCGGTACTGTCGCTGCCGAAAATATTCTTCGGAATCATCCAGCCAATGTATCCGGCAATTAATGCGGGAAGTAATGTAATCCCCAAAATTTTTCCGACAGGCATATCTTCCGCCTTGGTGGGTTTCTTTACATCGGCGTGCTTATAATGCTTCTGACCGATCCAAAATATTGCAACACCAATAAACATTCCGATCCCGGCTGCAGCGAATGCCGCTCCCCAGCTGAATGTGTTTCGCAGATATGCTCCAAAGAAATTACAGATAAAGGCTCCGATATTAATTCCCATGTAGAAAATATTATATCCTGAATCCTTCAAGGGCTTGTACTGCTCTTCACTATATACATTCCCAAGAAGCGTGGAAATATTCGGCTTAAAAAAGCCATTACCGATGCAAATAATCAGAAGCGAAGTGTAAAATGCCGCCGTTCCCGGTAATGCCAATCCGCAATAACCGATTCCCATTAGAATTCCACCGATAGTAATCGACAGTCGATAGCCAAGAACACGATCGGCCAAAAGTCCACCAATGAATGGAGTGAGATAAACCAAGGCGATATACGTTCCGAAAATATCCGATGCTTCTTTCCGATCCATTGCCAATCCGCCTTTTTGCGTATCGGTCATGTACAGGAAGAAAATTCCTAACATCAAATAGAAACCGAATCGCTCCCACATTTCGGAGAGAAAAAGATACGGAAGTGCTTTGGGGTGTTTGATTTTCATAGGCTGCTAGGGTGTGGAAGTGATAAAGAAACGAAAATAATCAAATCTTTTAAACGATAGCTAAGAAAGTGTTTGACAGAATTGCTGTTGATCAAACGAAATCATTACAATTAATATATAAACGGAATCAATCTCTTTGTACGCTTAATGTGCTCTTTGTACTTTTCACCAAATCGTTCTATAAGCACTTTTTCCTCTACATTCATCCTGTATAAAAAAGCAATGAAAGGGAGGGCGAGCACAACGATTAACGACAACCAATTATTCAACGTCACTCCAAAGCCGATAAAAGAAAGCAATGAAGCGGAATATGAGGGATGACGGAGATATTTGTAAAATCCTCCTGTGTATAATTCGTGGTCTTGACGAATGGTTACATCGACAGTAAACTGCTTGCCTAATTGCTTAACGGAAATAAAACGAAGAGTGATTCCGATTGCGATAATAATCAACCCACAATACTTCAATTTATTGTTTTCAAACATCGGGAAAAAAGTGCCGCTTGCGATGAACACACCAAAAGTAATTGCTGACAGTATCGAAATCCACAGATACAGCAACGTGTTTTTATCTTTTCCTTTCTCATCCGAATGCCCTGATTTTGCAAGACGATTCAGTACGATTTCCGAACTGATCCATATGAAATACGTGATGTAAAAAACAAGCATTTTGTTCCCCTTTCCCTTTAAAAAATGAAAATTAAACAAATTATTCGATTAATCCTGTTGTGCCTTAATAAATCCGTGACTGTCCTACAAATTTGTTCGAGTGAACAACAACACTCCTATTATTCTCCACTTTCACAATTACATTTTAAAGACAATTACTATTCACAATTGGGGTATTGATAAATTCTTCATTGGATCAAAAGAGCTCAAATGGTTTTTTGTATTTTTCAGAAATACACTTACTACACAATTATGAATAAAAAACTACTCATTGCGCTTTTTGTACTACTTAATGCATCCGCTTCGCTGAAAGGACAATCGGTTGCATGCGACTCTTTGTACTCACCATGTACAAACACGATCTCCACAAATGGATTCTATTTCGACTTAGAACCAACAGGAAGCAACTTGCTAATCGAACACATTTCGACGATGTCGCAGAATCCGGGAGCAAGGGATTTAGAAATTTACTGGAAAACAGGATCTCATGTTGGATTTGAAACCGATCCGGGTGCCTGGACGCTGATTGGAACTACTGCAGGATTCGATCCGGATACGACTATCAGTTGCCCGATGGATGTAACTCCAATTCCATTACAGCTAAATACTTGTATTCCTGACGGACAAATTTCATCTTTCTACGTCATGAAAGTTAACGGCACCGGATCGTTCGAAGCAAATGCTGATGTGTCAGCAGGAACTATCGTAGCCGATGACGGCACATTGATTTTGTACGCCGGACAAATCGCAAGCGGTTACAGCACTTTCTCATCTGTCGGTATGCACAATGATCATTCATTTCAAGGCGCAATCAAATATTCGTGTGGCTGTACGCCTCTTAGTGTAACGGAAAATAAAAGCCAAAACTTGTTTTCACTATACCCAAGTCCGGCAAGCAGGAATATTACTATCGACCTGAAAAAAATAATCACCGAACCGGTAATTCTGAGAATGATCGACATGACAGGCAGAGTAATACTTACCTCTGATTTCAACGGAAACAATTTATCTAATTCAATAGATATTTCTGCCTTCAGTAACGGTCTTTACTCCGTCCAATTAATATCCGGCACTAACGGATCTGTAATTGGCAAAAAACTTTTCGTGAAGAACTGACGTAGGAGGTTCAAGGTTCAAGGTTCAAGGTTCAAGGTTCAAGGTTCAAGGTTCAAAGTTCAAAGTTCAAAGTTCAAAGTTTGCGACAAGGCTACTTTGAACTTTGAACCTTGAACTTTAAACTTTGAACTGGACAAAAAAAGTACAAAATCAACATTTGCTTTTCCTTTGCCTGCTTTTATGAGGAATGTCATCCCTTAATTGACAGAACTCCTATGCTTTTACCATAAGTCGGCATAGTTTAGAGTTATTATTTTTAGCTCTGATGGGGAAGGTTATTTTGACGATGACGATTTCGCTCGACGGATTTGTGGCTGGTTTAAATCCGGGCATTAATAATCCTATGGGTGAAGGTGGGGTACGCTTACACGATTGGATTTTTGCGGCGAGAACAGAAAAGGACACAAAAATTCTCGATCAACTGTATGAATCGTCGGGATCGGTGATAGTCGGCGGACATACATTTCACAATGCGATCGAAAATGTTTGGGGTGGAGCTTCGCCATTTAACGTACCTGCTATTGTTGTTTCGAAGACCATTCCAAAAGAACCTGCGTTGGGATTTACTTTCATAACGGAAGGCATCAAGAGTGCTCTTCTAAAAGCACGCACGATTGCCGGCAAAAAAAATGTCTGGGTAATGGGTGGAGCAAATCTGATTCAGCAATTCATCAAAGAAGATATTTATGATGAAATCTGGATTCACATTGCTCCAGTACTTCTCATAAAAGGCGTTCCGCTTTTCCAAAAATTAGGAGAAGATAGAATCGAACTGGAGGCATATGATGTAGTCCAAACACCGGGAGCTACGCATATTAAATACAGGAGAGTTTAATTTCGTTCCGCCACCGCCTTCTCTTCCATTAGTCAAATCACTTTTCCGCGGCTAGCGATTTTGGCGAAAATCTAAAATTGCTTGGTAAAACGAAAAATACTGCTCAATTTTCCCCTTTTTCACGTTTTCATTCCTCATGCTTTTTTCGTAAATATGCATAGGGTGAAATTGCCTGCGCAAGAAACCCTACACCCCTTCCAATCTGCCTGCTACTTATTCTCACACATACCGGTTAATCCTGACTCGGATTCTCCGTTAACAAACACTACACACAAAGTGAATACTCCAAAATTATCCTTGCTCTGCTTTGCTCGAAAGTCATTCGTCCCGACATTCGTTATTGGTCTACTCCTTTCTTTCCAATCTGCTTTCGGATTGGTTTCAACTTATTCGTTCGCTTCAACAGCGGGAAATTATATCGCATTAAGCGGAGCGACTGTTTTATTCACCGGCGGTTGGGATGACGGTATTTCTTCCAGTCAGACAATTCCATTCAGCTTCAATTACAATGGAACAAATTACACGACATTAACCGTTAGCTCGAATGGATTTATCACTTTGGGTGGAACAGCTACGCTTTCCTATTGCGGTTTACAGCAAAGTCCTACAAATTCCATCGCTGCCTACGGAACGGATCTCGTAGGATCAAGTGCAGGATCAACTGTAAGTTGTGGCGTCAGAGGCTCTTCGCCGAATCGTCAATACGTTATTCAATGGAGTGATGTGGATCACTGGGGTAATTCGAATCAAGATCATTGGACGTTCCAACTTATTTTAAATGAAACGTCGAATTCCGTTCAGGTTGTCTGGGGCACATCAACGGACGTTATTACTTTCGGAGCAAATACATGCGCCGATACACCGACAGAATCGGGCAACGTCGGTTTGTTGGGAGCATCGACAGCAGATTTTAATATCCGTAAAATATTAAACGGTACTCAAACCTGGTCAAGTTCAATTGCCGGTACAGCACTTACCGATGTCTGTAATATTTCTCCGACAAATATTCCTGCCTTAGGCACTACGTACACCTGGACACCGGGTGCTGCGGTACCAATGACATTTGTTTCTTCGACGACAACATTTTTAAATAACAGCCAGGCCTTATCGGCAGGATCTTCCGGTAATCAAATTCTCCAGGTACAAGTTGTCACATCAGGAACTACTTCGCCGTTTACCGTCAACTCGCTCACACTATCAACTACGGGTTGCACTAATGCATCGGCCGATATCAGCAATGCAAAAGTTTATTTCAGCGGAAACTCTAATTCATTTGTTGGAGCCGTACAATTTGGCAGCACTTTTACAGGCCCAAATGGTTCGTATACTGTTTCCGGAACGGCTACACTTTCCGAAGGAACAAATTACTTCTGGATTACATACGATATAAAACCTACTGCCATACTGAACGACTTACTAAGTGGATGCTGCACACAAGTTGTTGGAACAGGAACAATGGGAACAAGAACTCCAACCGTAACTTGTCCTGCAGGTTCGCAGAACGTTTCATCGGTCGGTACATGGACACCTCTTGCAACGCTTGCTCCTAATGCCAACTCAGGTGTAATGCTTGTATTGTCCGATGGTACCGTCATCTGCAAAACATCTTCAGGAGGAAGTGATGGATATGGAAATGTCTGGAATAAACTTACACCCGATATTACCGGCAGCTATGTAAATGGTACATGGTCGTCTATTGCACCTATGAATAATACACGACTCTACTTTTCTTCTCAAGTATTGAAAGATGGTCGCGTTTATGTAGCAGGTGGTGAGTATGGAACAGGATTAGCAACAGGCGAAGTGTATGACCCTATTGCAAACACTTGGACACCTACTCCTTCACCAACAGCAAATGTGAGTGACGCCAACTCTGCCATTCTAGAAGATGGCCGCGTAATGCAAGCACTCGTGGCAGGTACTTTACGTTCGAATGTAATTTACAATCCTGCTACCAATACTTATACTGCCGGACCATCCTGTATCGGAATTCACAATGAATCTACATGGGTGAAATTGCCTGACAACAGTATTCTCTTTATTGATCGTTTAAGTACCGCTTCAGAACGTTACATTCCTGCAACAAATACATGGGTTTCAGATGGAACAGTTCCGGCTTCGTTGTATGATCCTTTTGGTCTTGAATTCGGGACGGGATTATTATTGCCTGATGGCCGTGCGTTCTTTGTTGGTTCAACAGGAAAAACGGCTTACTACACTCCTTCCGGAAATGCAAGCCCGGGTGTATGGGCACTTGGTCCAGATGTTCCGAGTGCAAAAGGTCAGCCTGATGCTCCTGGAGCAATGATGGTGAATGGAAAAATTCTTCTTGCTGTATCTCCTGTTCCTATTTCTTCAAATCACTTCCCTACGCCAACGACATTTTATGAATTCAATTACTTAACAAATACCTATACGCTCATCAATGCTCCGGGAGGAACTGCATCGCTTAACATTAGTTGCTACCAAACCAATTTTACTGATTTGCCTGACGGTACTGTATTATACTCTAATCAAGGTTCATCTCAATATTATGTATACACTCCGGCCGGTTCTCCTTTAGCTGCCGGTAAACCTGTGATCAATACTTTAACAGCATTGGGATGTAACAGCTATCAAATTACAGGAAATAAGTTCAATGGAATCTCGGAAGGTGCGTGTTATGGTGATGACTGGCAAATGGCGACGAATTATCCGATCATCCGCCTCTCTTCCGGAGGAAATGTTTATTACGTTCGTACATCCAATTGGAATAGCACCGGCGTACAACGCGGATCTGCTGCCGATACAACATATTTCACAATTCCCGCCGGTGTTCCTGCAGGTACTTACGCTTTGGTAGTTACTGCAAATGGTATCGCCTCTGATCCAATATCCATTACTATCTCAGGAAGCGCATCACTTACAAGCACGCTCACGCCCGGATCGATTTGTTCAGGAACAGCATTTACCTATACTCCACAAAGTAATATCTCCTCCGCTACTTTCACATGGACAAGAGCATTTGTTTCGGGCATCACCAACGCTGCGATTACAATTCCTCAAACAGTAAATCCAAACGAAGTTCTTGTTAATACTACATCGACTCCACTGAATGTAACTTATACATACGTTATCAATGGAACCGGTTGCACTACGAATACTCAGTCAGTAACAGTTACCGTACTTCCAATCACAGCGGTGATTACGAATGCGGCCATCTCATCAACACAATGCGCGAATTCAGCTTTGAGTATTCCGTTCACCGCCGGTTGCGCTTTCACTGCAGGAAATATTTTTACTGCTCAATTAAGTAATGCATCAGGCAGCTTTGCTTCTCCGACAACAATCGGAACACTCACAGGAACGGGCAGCGGAACAATCAATGCACTTATCCCGATTGGAGCGTCAGGCAGCGGATATCGGATTCGAATTGTAACAAGCTCACCGGTAACAACAAGTGCCGACAATGGAAGCAATATCAGCATTAGTGCTTGCTCATTTACTTTCAATGTAAAATTGCTGATTCAAGGGTTCTATACTTCGAGTGGGCAAATGCGTGCAACGATCAATCCTACCGTCAATCCTACTGTTTGCGATACAGTTCGAATTGAATTACACAATGCTAGCTCACCTTACTCCTTAGTCGATAACAGCATCGGAACCATTAATACCGGCGGACTAGGTGCATTCCAATTTGCAGCTACTTCACTTGGTGGTTCGTACTACATTGTGATCAAACATCGCAATGCATTGGAAACATGGAGTGCAGCACCGGTGACACTTACATCGGGAGGAACGTACGATTTTACTACTGCAGCCAATAAAGCATTCGGCTCGAACCAGACGCAAATAGCTCCGGGCTTTTTCGCGATTTACAGTGGCGATATCAGTAACGGTGTCACTCTCGGAATTCAGGACGGAATTATCGACATCAACGACTACAATTCTCTGCAAAGCGGATTGTATCCGACACTCACAACGTATAACGTTCGTGATCTGACGGGGGATTTGATTTCGGAGTCCGCCGATTATTCTTTGATCGAGAATAATGGAGTTCAAAATATCGCGAAAGCCAGACCGTAGTTTGCAATATCATTCTTAGAAACGAAAAATTGCAATTAGCACGAGCCGGAACGCGTTATAGTTTTCCGAGATGTGTGTTTTTAAAATCGTCCGAGTATTTCAACCCGTAACCGAATACCCGATCCATTGAGCTGTGTCCGAATAACACCAGACTGGCGAAGGTCAGGTTTGCGTTTTGCGAGTAATGACCGGCAATGATCACCGCAATGGCAATGGCCTGATGGTGCCCGATATTATATAAAATCGCTCCGACTCTAGTGTTGATCAAATAGCCAATCATGCTAATATCCGGAACAAGTAGCCAGGCAAAAAACATCCACCACTTAAATCCCAGATACATGGTAAGCAACCATGACAAGATCCATTTTGCCAGCTCTTCGAGCTTGAGAAGATTTTTCATTTTGACAATAGGTTTTCAAATTGTTTTTACCACAGACATTACTACTTGACTCACGCTACAACCGATCACCGATCAAGCAAGATCCTTCAAATACCACTCTCTCCCATCATGAATCTCCCATTTAAAACCCATCACTTTTAAAAACTTCGCGTGGTTTTCGTTTGTGACTTCGGAGTAAGCGATGCGCTGAATGCCTTTGCTTAGGAGAAACTTTCTTTCCTTTTCAAAAATAAATTTGCCGACTTCGTAATCACGGTACTTGGGGACGGTGTAATTGATTTTTACATACGCTGTTCCGTCCATCGAAATATGTGCGGCGAAAACATTGGCAAATGCCATATCCCGTAAAACGACAAAACGTAATTCCGTCGTCTGATCTTCCATCTTATAATTTGGGAAGTAGTCTTTGATGTCGTTGCTATAAAACGATAAGTATTTTTTCACAAACTGATCGTTAAGTTGAAATTCGATCAGATCGAAATCTTCTTCGGTGCGGTAAATTTTAATGAGGTAATATATATTGATCGATAAAAGAAGTCCATTCGTTAGCATCACCGGTGTCGCGCCAATGAATGCTCCATAAATAATAAAGCACACCCCTCCGCATCCATTCAGCCAGCGAAATTTTATGTCGTTGTTTACAAGAAGTGATATCGCCAGCATTACCGTAGCCAGGTATCCGAAAAGTTGGGGGAGGATTTCTTTCATGACGGCCACGAAGGTAAGAAAAGTTGTGAGGCGGGATACGGGTTGCGGGTTGCGAGTTGCGGGTTGCGGGTTGCGGGCTTCGACAGGCTCAGCCGACGGGGTGCTTGGCTTCAACTTGCGCGACAGCAGCTCACTCGCACTGCAACTCAAACTCGCACTTCACTCAAACCCACACTTCACTCAAACCCACACTGCAACTCCACCACGCACTTCACTCAAACTCGCACTAAATTTTCTAAAGGACTCGCTCCATCTACCAGCCTCCTTTTAGCAGGTATTCCATATTCAACTCGTGTTGTTTGACGACAAAGCCGGGACATTCGCTCAGCTTTTTATAAACCAAAATATTCCTTGCCTTAAACAATTTTGGACGCCAACCGAAAATATTTATCTGACCTGTGGTTCCTTCCTGAATTGAAAAACAGTACTCCTTTATTTCTCCTTTTGAAATAAAAATTACACCTATTGTAGAACCTCCCGGGTAGATGGCAATTTTGGGTTGATACTTATCCCAAGCTGCATCTTTCACACATGGAAACGATTTGAACCACCAAACTAAGAAGTCGAGATTGTATTCATGTGTTATCTGAACTCCACTACCCGCGCCATTGTCATACTGCGTTCCATTCTTATGCTTATTTAATTGCCTCTTGAACATTCGCTCAATCTTCTTAAAATTGCCCTGTTCAACGGCACGACAAAATTTCTCCTTGCTCTGCGCTGAAACCGTTGTTAGAATAAAGAAGCTTAGGAGTAGCGCAAGTATGTACTTCATTTCTTTTCCTCCTTCACTTTATTTGCCGGAAATTTATGATTCTTCCATTGCAGGACAGCTTGTTCGTATTGTAAATCATTTTTATACCAAACTCGGAGATCTTCACCGTTTACAATATTTTCTTTTGTAGCAAGATCAAGCACGTGGAGAATACTTGTAATATAAATTTGATGAATAGTTGCATTTTCGCTACCGGCTATAAAAAGCGGGTTACTTTCGAGTACGTGAAGTAAAAAATGTGTGATCACGACATCGTCTTTATCAAATTGATCGTACGTCACTTGCTGTGCACAAACCATGACACGCATTCTGATTGTACTATTGAGCGTCTTCAAGGCAAAAACTCTGATATCCGGATCGGAATGCACGCTAAGTGCGAGGAGCGTAATTGTATGGTGATAATTGCTGAGATATTTAAATGGCTTTTCATATTCACGTCGCACTTTTAAATTCCGATTGCTAAGCTGCTCGAAATAGTATTTAGTACTGTCGTCTTTAAACTCCCGTTGCAATTCGACTAAGACTTCATCGGTAACAGCAGGCGGCTTGGGGAATTCGCGCGTAAATCCGACGGTGTCGATTAAAACGTCGTTTACGAATTTTCGGAACTCAGGCGGGACTTGGGGTTTGATTTCTTGTGACTGACATGCTTGAAAAGTAAGGAGGGCAAAAAAGAGGAATGAGATTTTCTTCATTTTAAAGGTTTTTCGAGTGGGACGTTGGGGTTACATAAATCGTTCCAAGATTGTCGTGTGTGTTTTTTAACACTAAGAGACTAAGATAAGAAGAATAGTTTACCACCCTCCATGGCGTGCAAGCAAAGGGCACGAGGGGCACGAGAAATGGTGCAAACAGATATATAAATGATCCGGAAAATGGTATATTTGATTGTCATTATACAGTTTAGTGTTTTAGCTTTTAAAATAATTGACATGAAAAAATTATACTCATTGTTCGTTTTCGGGCTTCTCGCCGGTGTTAATTTATTTGGGCAAGGTCCTTTGTATTCGAAAGCTTATTTCAATCCAAACTATTCCGCTGATGCAAAGAGTTTGTGCAAGAGTTTTAATTCAGGAACAATTCTCGTGGGTTATAGTGGGTATGGGGGGTCGATTTCGGAAATTGACAGTGCCGGTATTCCTGTATGGCATTTAGATTACCGAAACACCTATCTGTTTAACATTACACAAACATCTGATTCTAATTATATAATTGTTGGTACTGCCAGTGATTCCTTATTGCTAAAAGAGGGTGTTATTTGTCTTAAAGTTAACCGAGCCGGAAATTTAATTTGGTCGCAATTTTATGCTGATACTACATCAAATTCTTTTGGTTATTGTGGATTTAAAATAAAGCCCACTTTGGATCAGGCATATGTAATGTGTGGCGAAATTGCTAATAACGGACTCATTATGAAAATTGATTCCGCCGGGAATATTCTTTGGTCGCACTCACTCGCTTCCAATGGTACAGGTGTTTATCTTTATGACATAAAACAAAACGCAGATTCTTCATTCTTGATTACCGGCTCTGTAAATGGAAATTCACACCAATCCATATTTGCCAAACTTGACAATCAAGGAAATGTGCTCTGGCTGAAATCGTACTTTTCTATAGCAAATACTGAATCAGAAGCATTTTCTGTAGAAACACTATCGGATGGATATATGCTTAATCTTTTAGTCCAGGGTGGTACTACTATCATGAAAACAGATACTGTAGGAAATCCTCTTTGGTCAAGAATAATTGGAGGAGGCAGTGTATCGTTTGGGCCATATTCACATTTGGAAAAAATTCATCTTCTTTCTGACAATACTGTTCTTTGGCCAACCAGTAATTCGTCCAATGCATATGGGGATCAACGACTCATTAAAATTGACTTGAATGGAAATTTCTTGCTGGAAAAAACTATATATGCCAGCCCAATTGATTTTTATGAAAATCCCGATAAAAGTATTGTTCTTTTGAGTGATGGCCCATTAAATCTTGTGCAACCATATTCAACTGTTGATCCGACCATTAGTATTATGCACATTGATTCCACATTGGGCGACACAATTGGCCATAATGCTTTCTGTCTCGTGCCAATTCTATACAATTTTCAAGCAGACTCAACTTTGCTTAGTGAACACTCGATTCCTTTCTCAATTACAGATAGCGTGCTTTTACAATATCCTATTTTTTTGCCATTAGACACTTTAAGTCTGATGTCTATGGATGGTTGCATGGGATTAACAGGCAGTATACATGAATTAGAATATGAAACACTGAACATCTTTCCAAATCCCGCCTCCGATCAATTTACTATTTACTCCGAACAACTGAATGGGGAAAATAACATTCGAATTTATGATTTCTCTGGAAGAATGGTATATAAAGAACATGCAAGTTTTGCAGATGGAAGGTATGTTATAAAGACTGATTTGCCTCCGAGGGTTTATTTTGTTCAGGTTGAAAATTCTCGAACGATTCATCGAGCCAAACTTTTAATATTGCACTAAAGTTTGTCGGACATACTATTGTGCAGAAAAAATAAAACGGGCCATGAATGATCATGACCCGCTTCAATAAAACTCAGGAAATGTTTTAGTAGTGGAAACGCAGAGCTGCAAACACATTTCTTCCCGGTGCATTGATACCGCTGGCAAATGTGCGATACTGCATGTCGAAGATATTGTCGACGCCGGCTTGAAGTGTGATGAGCTTATGTACCTTGTATGAGAAGTGCATATTTGCAGTAAACCATGCAGGCATTCCTTCCGGTGTCGCATACTGCTCGTTGTCTTCACCGCCGAGTGAATAATCCTTCAGCTTTTTCCATCCGTTGAAATTCACGAAGAAATCGGTGCTGAAATTATTGTATGTGTAATTCAACGCAAGTCGCATCATGAACGGAGGAATATGATCTAATGGCGCGTCCATGCTGTCGGTCTTGATTCGTCCGTAAGTATAATTGAGAGAGAAGGCTACACGGAAATTATCGCTGCACTGTGATTTAATGCTCGAAGTAAATCCATATAAGTATGCTTCCCGCTTATTCTGATTTGCCAAAACCTGACTCAACACTCCATCGTATGTGATTGAATCTTGCCCGTTGAATTTGAAAACGTCGGTAACAATGGCATCTTTAAATTGTGTGTAGTATAAATTGCTTTCCCAGATTGTTTTCTTGCCAAATATTTTTGTCACGCCTGCTTCGTAATTCATTGTTTGCTCCGGTTTCAAATCGGCGTTCGGAACGATTACATTACCGGCAGAGGATTCAAAGATCTTTGACAAATCATCCAGATTCGGAACACGGTAGCCTGTCGAGAACATTAAGGACAACTTCCAATCGTCGCTCGGATTATTGATCAAGCCAATCGAACCCGAGAATACAGGATTACTTTGATCAATTGTAGTGTACGGAAGATTGAAAAACGAATTGTCTGAAATCGTAGAGTGAAGTGCTTCATACCCGGCGCGAATTCCATCGGTCAAAACAACTTTGTCGTTAATCTGCCAGGTGTGTGAGAAGTATGCCGCTACATTCATCATCGAATTGTCGCCATCAGGATAACGTGTATCGAGCGGAACGCTGACTCCGGTAACGATGTTCTCTTTGTTGGCAGTCGATTTAAGAGTGTTGAATTGTCCATCGAGACCGAAGCGAATCTTGTGCGATTTCGTTACTTTATTGAAATCGAGATTTGCTCCAATGATATTTACATTTTCGAAACGGTGAGATAAATTGTCGCTTCCAAAACGACGTGTGTGACTGCTTTCTTCGATAGCCTGATAGTTCACACCAAAATGAATGTTTTGAAATTTCGCTGCACTATTTTTCATATTGTAATCGTACGCAGCCATCAAACGTTCCTGCGGGCCATAATACCATTGTGCATAACTCAAACCGGTTGCAGAAGGATCTGTTAAGCGATCATAACGCGGAACATCATTCGAATTCGAATACTGAATATTCAGTCCGTGAGAAACGTGTTCGGATTGTTGAAAGAGAATTTTCTCCATCAAATCATATTGTGAAAATGCGCTTTGCTTTTGCAGATAGCGATCGCTATTCTTCACCAATGAATCGACGCCATTGATTCGCTCTACATAATAAGGGCGCTCACCGTAACTTCCATTGTAAAACGGATTCTGATTTTCGCCACCTTTCAGGTCGCCAAAATTTGAATAAGTGAACGAAGTTAATGAGGCAAATTTCTTCATGCCGATATTGAAGTCAAGATGGCCTGTTGCTTCTTCGTTTACTGCACCATAACGAGTGAAAGCATTTACTTTAATATTCTTGCTTTGGCCGTCAGAAGAAAGCAATGGTTTTTTCGTATACATGTGAATGACTCCACCCAAAGCATCGCTACCATAAACAGTAGACGATGGGCCAAATAGAATTTCAACGCGATCGAGTGCAGTATTGTCGATCGTGACAATGTTTTGTAAGTGGCCGGCGCGATAGATAATGTTGTTCATGCGTACACCATCAACCATCATCACAATACGGTTGGCTTCAAAACCGCGAATGACGGCGCTACCGCCACCCATTTGACTTTTCTGCATTCCAACCATTCCGCTATTTGATATTAGATCGGCTGTAGACTGCGCTTGAGTGCTTTCGATTTCTTTTGCTGTAATAATTTGTGTTTGCTGGGAGACAGTACGTTTTGTCTCTTCGACTTTATTTGCAGAAATGACAACTTCATCCAGGGAAACCGACATACCCTTTGTTGTATCTGCCGGCGCTGTCTGTGAAAATGAAAGTTGAGAATTTAATAATAGGAATGTTATCAGAGTATATTTTATGCTCTTCACGTTTTTGAGATTTAAGGTTAACAAAATAGTAGTGCATCGTCGAGTTGGTCGACGATGTCGTTAGTAAAAAAAACTATTTGTTAAGCCTTTCGTGGCGGAGGAGACAGCGTCTCGACATCTACGGCCGGAATAACCTGACTTTGACCGTTAAATAATGTAATTTCAGAAAATGTAATTTCGAAATTCTGATAATTCAAAGAGGGCAAATAAATCAATGAAAAGTATTTTTGTAATTGAGCTGAAATAGGGCTCCCTCCTGTTGTTTCTCCTTTAGCAATTCTTTTAATCGTCTCAATAACGCCCCCTCCTCTGAATCTTCCAACACCAACAATTCCGCAAAATCTCCTTTCGTTGTGATTGATTTCACATCGTACATTTTCCCATTTAGTGAAATCTCATTCGATCCTACTCGTGCGTTTTCCAGCTCTATTAACGAAAGCGTCATTTTTTGCAAATCGGCTTTGTCCTCATTCAAAGCCCTTTCCATCTTGTATTGAATGTGGGACTGCTTAACCTGTAATAAAAATATCAAGCCCCCAGATTGTAGAATCAGGAGAACGAAAAGGATTATGTAGGCGGTTTTTTTCAATTTGCGGGCAGTGGGACAAATAAACGAAATTTTTTTGATTTGTTGCGGGTTGCGGGTTGCGGAGTGGCTGACTGAAAATTTTGAGAATGGGGGGATTTTCCCTTGGGGTTAGGTAAAAAAGAAAATCCGCCATTGCAGGGAAAAACCTCTGCAATGACGGATTCTGTGGTGGATTCGCGGATTATTGTAAAATCACTTTCTTAACAACTCTTCCTTCGTTTGAAGTGATCTGCAATTGGTAGGTTCCTTTTGCAAATTTACTTACATCAATTTGAGCTGCTTTATTTGAAAACTCTTCTTCGAAAACAATGCTGCCAACTAAACTCTGAAGTGCAATTTTGAAATTGCCTTTGATTTCAGGAGCCGAGATGGTCAACGTATTGTTTGCAGGAATCGGATAGACCGAAACTCCGCTTAACTCGTTTTGTGTAATTCCTGTACTTGTAAAAACGTAGCTGTCGGATTTCACACAATTCCAATTGTCGGTTACTTCAACAGTATACGTTCCATTTTGCGTACATGTGTAGATGCTGTCGTTAGCTCCGGCTATCAAATTTCCATCGAGATACCATTGAGTCGGAAACGAAGCTGAATTTATATTCGAATGAAGAATAGTGTCGGTAGCGGTGATTGTCGGACTACTATTCTCCAAAATAAATCGAAGAACAGAAAGTGAACTTAAATCACTTCCCACAATAGTCATTTCTCCATTTGGTAATTCAATAGCGTCGCCAACCCATCCGGCATTAGGAGCAAATGTTGTTGTATTTCCATTTATGGAGAAGTTGGAAACTAGCACTCCTTCGCTATCGTAGACTTTGAACATATTATCGCTTATACCGTTCTCCGAATAGATGACCATAAATCTGTCGTTCCTTAACGGAACAAATTCTCTGATCGAAGATGGGGGACTGGATGCAACAAAATCGATATATCCATTTGTTCCAAATGTCGTATCCAGTTCTCCGTTTGTTGTTAAGCGGAAGCAATGAAGAGGGTACGTTTGGGTAACAATGACCGTTTTGCCTGTACTTTGAAGCATGATGTAATTATTGCTTGCGGCTATCGGTGTGCTTTGTGTGTAATGCCCGTCCGTTCCATAAGTGCTATCGAGATTTCCCAGCGTGTCGAATGCCATGATAAGTGGAATAACATCTGTGCCATTGAATGCAGCTGCTTCGCTGATGATTACCCCATCGTTTCGCATGACACTAGAGCCACCATAAGTGAAAGAAAACGATGACGGAATCGGAATGGTAAATGCTCCGCTTACTCCAAAACTTGTATCTACCTGCCCGTCCGATGAGAATCGCATAGTGAATGTTCCTGTTGAGCAAATGATTTTTCCATCAGACATAAGAAAAAGGTTGCTGAATGTATATGGACCATAATTCGTAATTACAGTACTTCCGGCATTACCGAATGTTGAATCGGGCAAACCGTCTCTTGTAAATCGTGAAATGCACGGGAATTGTTGTGAGCCTGCATTGCTGCTCGCTTGCATACCGGCACAGAGAATTTTTTCATCAGGCTGCAGTGCGAAATCAGCGCCGTAATTCCGTTGGTCGAAAGTGAAATGCATACTTCCATTAATTCCAAAAGATGAATCGAGATTACCACACATGTCAGTACGGTACATGTCAATGTAGTGAGCATTCGTTCCGATATCATAATCGGTTCCACACATCACCATTTTATCGCCGGTTTGTCTAAGTATTTCTAATCGTTCCGGGTGATAAATCGGTAGTGGGCTTGTTACAACCCCGGAGTTGCCAAATCCGATGTCGGTTATTAGCGCCTGAGACCGAGAGGGTAATTGGAATGTCAGAAGCAATACAATTAATGCGTAAGTAATTTTTGAATTCATATTGTGTGATTTTGGTTTAGGTATATTATAATTTGGAATTACAAAGATGGTTTTATCTGCATGGCTCGACAATACACTGAAAGGTGTATACTAGGCGACTATAAACAAATTAGTGTAATGTCTGTAACTATTTCCCGCTACATTTCTCTGACGGTTCTTTCAAAAGCAGATTCGTTCACAACATCATTTTACCAGCCTATGTTCAATTACATACCGTACCAGCAATGCTGTGTTTTTTAATTTCAGCTTTTTTAAGATGTTCTTGCGATGAGTCGTAGCCGTGTTTTCGCTTATATGCAATCGCTCGGCAATTTCTTTATTCGTAAAACCATCGTAAATAAGCTGAATTATCTGCAGTTCCCGTGCCGACAACGTCGTGCTTTTCTCCGTCATAGATAATGCAAAGTTTCAATAATAGAATGGAGTCGGCAATACACCTAATGGTGTATATCTAATAATTGGCTTCTTAAACGAGCTTGTTTTCTATGGCAAACTTTACCAATGACGCAGTGTTTGGAAGATTCAATTTGGCTAGCATATTCTTCCGGTGCGTGTCGGCGGTTTTTACGGAAATGAAAAGCGTGTCCGCTATTTGCTGATTGGTGTAGCCTTCGACGATGAGTTTAAGAACGCTTTGCTCACGTGGCGTGATTACGTTCTCCGAAAACTGAATATACTCCTTCTTTGTTTTAAGACTGTTGTTATTGTCGCGTGTAAAAAAATGTGTGATTGACTCGGAAACGTAAATTTCATTCTTAGCGATCGATTGAAAGGCTTTCATCAGATCATCGCTATCGGCGTTTTTCAAGACAAAAGCATCGGCACCGGCGTTTATCGCTTTGGTTACATTCGGTAAATCACCCAGCATACTTATGATGATGATTTTGATTTCCGGATTCAGGCGTTTTATTTCACGTGTCGCTTCTATGCCATCGATAACAGGCATGTTGATGTCCATTAAAACGACATCAAACTTTTCCTTCTTGCATTGTTCAATTGCCTCTTTGCCGTTGAGTACAAAACCCGCAATTTCGATACCGAACTCTTCCTTCAATACAAAGCGCAACCCTTCTATAAAGAGTCGGTGATCATCGGCAATAAGTAATTTCAATTTTTTATCCGGCATATACTAGTGGGATTTCTACTATGGCTCTCATTCCCTTTCCGGGCGCAGTATCGATTTCCATAGCTCCGTTCAACGATTGTACTCTTGTTTCAATATTATTCAATCCATAACCTCGCTTGATCTTCGCAGGATCAAATCCGATTCCGTCGTCTTCGTATAGAAATACAATTTGGTCGTTACGTTTAACCAAATCAATGGCCACATTCTTTGCGTTTGCATACTTGAGCGAATTATTAATAAGCTCTTGAGTTATTCTGAATAATTGATGTTCGGCTTTTTGAACTAATCGTTTCTCAATTCCTGAATGGGTGAGTTTAAAGTCGATTTTTTGAAGCTGATTGATTTTATTCACCAGCTCTTCGGTGGCTGCAATATAGCCTTCTTGTTGCAATGTTGACGACTGAAGATCGTCCATAATTTTCCTCAGATCTTTAATGGAAGAATCGATCAGTTCGAGTGACTGTTGAACGAGTTTCTGTGTCCCTTCACTGCTTGCATTTGTTTTGATATTGTCGAGAAAAATTCGTGCGGTCGACAATTGAGCGCCCAGATCGTCGTGCAACTCATGGCTGATTCGTTTCCTCTCATCGAGTAGGGCCTGCTGACTTTCAATTTTCTTTCGCAATTGAAAACGGTTAAACATCAGAAAGCCCAGCAGCAAAATGAGAGCTGTCCCAATCAGCAAACTGTTTCGTATCAGCGTCTGCTTGGCAATTTCATTGTCTTTAATCTGCTGATCCTTTTGCATAAGTTGCAATTCGTTCTTCTGTGCAACAGTTTCGAGCTCTTTTTGTTTTAATTTATCCCGGGTATTCGACAAAGTTAATTCCTGGATTTCTTTATTCTTGTTTAGTAAGGCGATTTGGTCGGCCTTCTGAAGTGCGTCTATATCAGCGAGCATAAGGGCAGCTTCTTTTTCGTGCAGTCGGAGCGATTGAATGTCCTTTTCCTTGTTGAGCAATTCGATCCGGGCTTGTTTTTCCTTATTTTGGTATGTCGCCTCCATTTCTGCCATCGCCACTTCGTGCTCACGCAGCTTCAAACTATCCTTAATGGCATTTAACATCGATGCCTGGGCCAGCGCTTCTTTATAATCGCCCTTCTTTTCATATGTTTCAGCCATCACTTCGTAAACCTGCTTCAACAAAAGTCTTTCATTTTGCTTCTTGCACCATTTCATTGCGAGATTTCCGTAATGAATAGAGCTGTCCAATTCTCCCATCTCACAATAAATTGCTGCGAGATTTTTGTAGTTTGTTCCAAGGGCTCCGCCACCAGAGGTTTCTGCAATGTGTGCCGCCTTTTTAACGCTGACAATTGCTTCCGGATATTTTTTTAAATGCCATTGAGCCACTCCCAAATTATTGTAAGCTGAATAATGCTGCTTTATATCAGGATTCACTGTGGTCAGGTCCACCACTTTTTGAAAGTACTTCATAGCATTCTCATAGTCCTTTGCCAAATCATAGCAAATGCCGACCCCACGATATGCATCGGTAAGGATTCCGATTAATTTTTCCTTATCTGCAATTTGAGCGACTTCCGTAAATATTTCGCGCGCCTGATCCAAATATTTAGCCTTGCGATAAACATCGGCCAGCTTAATCTTCGACTTACAAGTTCGTTCTAAATTTCCCGCCAGCTTCGCCGACTCAATTGCACGTTGAGCAAATTTTGCTCCCTGGTCATATTGATGCGCCTGCGTGTACACATCGGAAATTGCATTGTTCACCGAATGCGACAATAGCGGAAATTCATTCTTCTCAAGTAGTGGCTCTACCAAAGGAACATAAATGAAAGCCGAGTCTTCGGCATAGGGCTTTTCATTGTATGCGAAAATGATAGAACGATATGCGAGAATAATGATTGAATCATTTTTCGACTTCAAGGCCGCTTCGATGGCCCTGTGCGAAAGAAGAAGGCAACTATCCATATTTTCCGGATACTGCGAATCGGATTTTGCAAGTAAATCAAGAGCCATAGCCTGTAATCACTAGTATTTGCTAAGGCTGAACCAGCGCGGAGATCAAGAGCTAAAGCTCCGGAAAGGAAAAGGAGTATATAATAAATAGCTCTGTTAAATCTTGTCATACCTGGGATGGGGTGGACAAGATAATAATTTAATGCCTTTTGTTGGGTGGTTTTTTTAATACTAAGTTCAGTTAGCGGGAATGTTTTTTAAACACTAAGTTCACTGAGTACACTAAGAAATACACTTAATGGGAATGTTTTTTTAAACACTAAGTTCACTGAGTACACTCAGAAATAGACTTAGTGGACTTATTGTGAACTTAGTGAACTTAGTGGTTAAAAAAACATCATGAACTTAGCGGTAAAAGAATCCCTAATCCTCCCCATACCAATTTACCTTGCGAGTGAGCGTCATGATCACTGCGAGGATGAAGAAGAGGCCGAGGCTTCCTAACAAGAGCGAGTAATCCTGCAATTGCAATAGCGAATAGAAGAATCCGTATAGAACTGAAAGCAGAACCGCAAAGAGAGCTGTCAGTTTTTTGCTTTGGAATATTGACTTCACATAAAATGTAACTAAGGCAACAGTACTTATGCTTCCGATCAAATAGGCCGTAGAGAAATTCAGATGCTCCGAGATTGACAAGAGCAAAACGTAGAATAAACAAATCGCAAAACCGACAAGGAGATATTGAATCGGATGGATGCGCTTTTTGTTGAGGACTTCAAAAAAGAAAAATGTCAGGAAAGTGAGAATGATAAACATGATACAGTATTTTACCGATCTCACATTTTTCTGATATTCATCAACCGGCAAAAGAAGTCGTACTCCGAAACGTGAATCGCTATTATCGTTGCCATCTGAAATAAAATTTCCCAAACCTTGCTGAGGATAATTTCGATTTAACTGCAAAACCTTCCACTGCGAAGTAAAACCGTTTTCTTTTACATCATGTGTATCGGGAAGAAATGCTCCGTCGAAGCTTGGATTGGCCCATGGTGACGATATGCTCACTTTCGTTTCTTTTCCGAATGGCAGAAAACTCAGACTGGAGCTGCCATTCAAATTAATAGTCATGGAAAATTTCATCTCTTTGTTTTCGGAGAGATTAACTTTTCCACTCATACCTGAACTGACAATATCATGCGTTGGCACACCCGGTCCAAAAATCACTGTTGAATCGTTGAGCTTACACTCTACTCCTTCATTTATCCCTTTTAAATCTGTTAGCCCTACCGACATAAACGCCTCATTGAACAAACAACGAGCAGGATCGAGTCCTACGGTTCTTACATCGGGGTAAGAAAAACTTCCGTTGAGTGTCAGAAGTGTTTTGTATAAAACAACAACGTAAATACCACGGTAACGTTGTTCAGGGAAAATCTTTCCGTTTACGTCTAACTGATCCGGAAGAAAATGTGCGTAACGCTTTGTGTATTCGGTTACGCCCTTCTCGGTTTTCATTTCAGCCCAATACGGAATCGTCAATACCGGCCCTCCAATGGTTTGATCTCTCCCCCACTTAGAACTAATTTCCTCAATAGCTCCATCATGCAATTGCTGGCGTTCGTAAATGAGTCCGGTCAACATCGACGTCGGAATCAGTAAAATCAGAATTAATATGCCGATTGAAAAAAGTTTGATTGTTACCGAACGGCGCAACCAATTATTGAAGCGTTCGAATGCGGAAGGTTTGTCCATTGCGGAAGGAGTTTTGAGCTAAACAATCTTCGAAGTTAAATATTTTAATGGCTTGGTTAAAGCTTTCTTAATATTCGGATGTATGCGATTCCTTTTTTACCACAAGTTCACGAGGGGCACGAGAAGGCACGAGTGATTTATGAGTTTTCCGTATGAAATGAAAACCGGCCTTCCCGGTTGAAGCGCCTTTTCTTTCCGAAATCGCACGTGTCTTTTATTCGCCCAAAATTTCCTGACATTTACGGAATATGTGATATTGAGCTGTCAAATTTTTCTAGATTTATCGTCTAACAAAAACTCACATGAAAACGATTCTAACTTTGTTTTGCCTCCTCTCTTATTGCTCTCTCTCCTATTCACAAATTCCTAATGCAAGTTTTGAAAACTGGACGGGAGGGAAACCAATTGAGTGGGAATGCTTGAATGCAGGAAGCAATCTTTATGTCATTCCCGACAGTAATGCTTTTTTAGGAAATCTCGCTGCAAGAATTCAGTCTGTAGGAAGTAGCTCCTTGCCTTTATTTACCAAATCTTCTACCGGAAGTCTCTGGTTTTCGATCGGATCAAATACTCGTCCTTCCTATATTGAGTTCGATGCAATCACACAATTAAATGGTGGAGATTTTCTAAATTTTACTGCAGCTCTAAAACAGGGCCCTAATATTGTTGGTGTCTGCAATGGAGTTTGCTTTTTCTCAGACTCTCCAACGTATGTGCATTATTCCGTCCCCGTGACATACTATTCTCCCGGAGCCCTACCTGATTCTGCAAATATCTCTTTCAAATTTTTGACCGGTTCTTGTTCGTTGTATAATGCTAATGTGAATCAGGGCACTTTTGCTATACTCGATAATCTTGAGTTTAATTTTAGCACCGATATTAGTGATGCAATTAATCCCGACGTAATTACTGCCTATCCAAATCCTGTAAGTAAAGAACTGATCATTCGATCAAATATCACGAATGAGTCTTTACAATATTCAATAATTGATATTACCGGGAAAATTCTTCAACACAATATCTATTCGGAAAAAATAGATGTGAGTACTCTTGAACGGGGTATGTACTTTCTGCAAATTGAAGGTTCGGGAATTCAATCGCTGATTTTCATAAAAGAATAGTTCTTGCAGTGATTATTAATGTGTAACTACACAACGTCGAATCACAACTTTATCGTTGGCTAATCTTACTTTCGCGATGTAGAGTCCGTTTGAAATTCCACTTGTGCTAATGCTTGCATGGTTGTCGTTGATCAATTTCTCAAAAACCAATCCTCCGCGAAGATCAACTATTGAAATCGAAACAATCGCTTCTCCGCTAGAAGAAAAATTTACCTCAGAGGCGGCAGGTGTTGGGTAAATCGAAATTCCATCTATCGAATTAATTTCATTTACCTCATTGATTAAGTCGCTAAGCTTTCCGCTGGCTGCATTTAGAATTCGCCGGTCAATAAGATTGCTGTTGTATTTCTGCGCGACTCCGATAAGTGAAATATTTAAATAGTCAATTATATTGGTTTGGGCCGATGCTCCCCAGATAACTTGTGGAACAACTAGTGCGAATGTTTTTTGATATACACTACCCGGATAAGCCGGCACCGGAATCAAGCCTTGGGTGCCCCATGGCCCTCCACACATCGAAAGCAATACATGATGATGATGGAAACCGACAATCGGATTTCCAAGTCCGTAATATGGATGACCAACCCAGGTGTTGGCAGAATTTACCTGATCCCATCCGGTACCTAAGCCGTACAATTCATCGGCAACAACCCAGAGATTCGGTCTGATATCTTCCTGAATGGTATCGTAAACAGTAGCTTCTACCGTAGCTGTTACTGTTTGAGTATTGGGATCCCAACTAACATTTTTTAACTCCACTCCGATGGGCTCGTACATACACATGCGTTGTGCTACGTATGGTGAATAATCCTGCGGATAAAATCCTACTCTGACTTCTTCTTCAAACTTATAAGCATCGACCGATAGCTTCGGATAACCTCCGCCAATCATGCTGCCGAAAAACTGATACCCTGTCCAGGAGGCTGATGATAACGAATCCATCATATCACCATTATGCATTGCAACTCCAATAGACCCCGGATAATTATACAAAGCAGAATCCAGGCGTAAACTGCCATCGGCACAGTATGTACACCAAGCACCGGTTTTGTCGATCACCACCGGATGGCGCTCAGGCAAATTGGGAACTGCTTTCACAACGAATTCAATTGTGTCGTTACTCACATCATCATCGTTTAGCATTCCATTAATATTGCTAATTACGAAACGGATTGTGTGAGTTCCGGGACTTAAGCTGACAATTGGATTCGTGAGCAGACATTCTTTATACGTTTGATATGCGATTCCGATTCCTGAATAATTCTGAACCTGCGATTGAACACCATCGACGTATGTCGTTAAATCAAATGAAGTAATCGTTGTAAGTCCGTTGTTCTTTACGCGACAACCCGTCATTGCATTTTGAGTGTTGATAATATCGCCGTGAAATGTTCTTTCAATTCCCAGATCTAATGCCGCGGGATCAAAGAGGCGAACATTTTTAATTGCAAAACCCTTTGCCTTCTGACCTCCGTCGCCGTATTGGAAACGAATGCGCAGATTTGAGCTATACTGAGAGGCGGGAATGTTCCATGAAAAATGTGCCCAGACATTGTTTTCGTTCAGACCGTACGAATAATTGAAAGACGCACCATTAGCAGCCAACTTCACATAAATGTCACCGTTAAGATCCACTTCAGAATAATAATCAAACTCCAGACGAAGTGAATCGGCATTCAGACAATTAATTGCAGGTGTGGTTAAGTAACAGTATTGAGACATGTTTGCCGTTCCGGCTGTGTTGTCGTACTTGTCGTCGTTAATAGCTGCATAATATCCGTTTGGAATAATATTGAATCCGGCCGACTGCAAGCTGTCGCCAAATTCCCAACCAACACTAGGTGACTGTGTATTCAAAATAGTCCAACCGGTCGGTAGTGTTCCTGATGCAAAATCTTCGCTCAGATAAACGGTTTGTGAAAAACAATGAGAAACCACGAGAAGGAATAAAAGGAGTATACCCTTTTTCATATATGGAAGGAGTTGGTTGTGTTAGGCTAATTTAAGAGAAATTGGGGAGAATACAAAAGGCAAAACTCAAAAGGCGGGTGGGCGGGGGGGAGTTGAGTGCTTCGATTTGGGCGTGGGGAATTAGCAAATTCGGGGATTAGCAAATCAGCAAATTATCGCAGGTTGCAGGAAGAGTATTGGCTATTTATTTAGGTGATGTAAAGGGTGTTTAGGGAAATTTAGAATATGATGCTTGTCACGGTTTTATTGAAATGAAATTTGTTACTTAGGCTTGCTTAAAATTGAATGAATCTCATATGGCAAAATCATTACAATCACAGATTGCGAGTCTTCGCTCATTGGCTGCCTTATTTGACGAAAGCAGTGTTTTGAAAAAAGAGTCTTGCTTAAAGGCATTTCCAAAACAACATTAGTTGCCAATGCTTCGCTGGTTCAATACTTCGATGTGCTGCTTTTTCTTGCGGCTTATGCAAATAATGAAGATGATTTAACCTTGTGTGAAAAAGAACTTAGTCGTGCGACTGCTGCTCTAAAGAAATCCAAAACGCTGCCGGAAAAAGTTTTTAATAATACCGGATTGCCATTTACAAAAACAGTTACGGGCTTCTCCTATGATTTCCTTCGCTGGCTGCTCACTCATCCTCATGTTAAAACCGAATTGACGCGATTCGAAAATCCGGCGTTCGACTTGAACGATGTTTTAAAATTGACATTGCCGTCGTTAGAACGCTATGAAACAACGGCGGGAAACAACAATATCGAACTGCTCGACGAATTGCTGATTAAAAAAGATGATCGCCTTTCGTTCATCCTTACTGAAATCAGTAAGATCGAACATCAGCCATATTTGAAAGATCATCTTTTCGAAGGTCTCGATGCTTACGTTACACTGACGCCCAAAGATGCATCGTTCTCGAAAGCTTACAATCGTTTGTCGCCAAGAAATGTGTTCTTCCACGAAGAAATCATGAAGCGTTTCGATCACGAAGCTTTACTGAATCGTGAATTACCGCCGGCTGTTGCGCTCACAAAAGTACAACGTATCGAAGCCATTGAAGTTGTAAAGAATTCGATGGCCATTACCGGACGAGAAACCGATACTTCGACGTACATGGACGAAAATTCGTTCTGCCTGTTTGAACTCGAACGAGGAATTTCGATTGCGATTTACGGAATGATTCCCGAGCGACAACTTCCTCTCGAATCGTATGTCGGATTCACGCTCTTTAAAAACGGCTTTCCTGCTTCGTATGGCGGTGCCTGGGTTTTCGGCGAACGATCAAATTTCGGTATCAATATTTTCGAATCGTTTCGAGGTGGGGAGTCGGGCTACATGATGTGTCAGCTTCTCCGAGTTTACAAACAGGTTTTCGGAATTACTTATTTCGAAGTAGAACCTTATCAGTACGGTCTCGATAATCCGGAAGGAATTGAATCAGGAGCATTTTGGTTTTACTACCGCTACGGCTTCCGTCCGATCGATAAAAAATTGCGTGCGATTGCAGACAAAGAGTATAAAAAGATTGCTTCGAAAAAAGGATATCGAACATCAAAGAAAATTCTTGAGCATTTCACGGAAAGTAATATTGAATTAAAGATGGGTCGCAAAACTCCGAAAGGCGTTTACGACATCACTCCGAAAATCAAAAAGATGTTGCAAAAGCAATATGACGGTAACCGACTACGCGCCGAAAAAGATTGCGTGATGCGTTTCAAAATAAAAACCCGATGGTCAAAACCCATCGATCGTCACGAAGCACAAGTGATGAAAGAAGTCGCTCTTTGGGCCGAAGCCTTGCAGATCAATGATGCGAAGCGGCTCGGCTTACTCGCACAGATGGTGAAGGTGAAGCCGGTGGACCTTTTGCGTACCAGACGTTATTATTGAAGATTGAAAATTGAATATTGAAGATTAGCTGGGCAATTACGTTTATTGAAAATTGAAAATTGAATATTGGGGAGCTTGGAAGAACGGAGAGCGAAAACTCAATTGGAACCGTATTGCCCAGTTAATCTTCAATATTCAATTTTCAATCTTCAATAATATCCCCCATCTAAAGAACGTTCCCTAACCGAAAAGTCTTCCAATCCACCCCAATCCGAAACGTCTGGTAAAGTCGGCCGTCTTTGTTGGAACCGCCGTAGTGATTGGTTGCCGAATGAAGTACACCGGAAGGATAGGCGACCATACGATTAAAACGATAACCGATACGATCGATTTCGATCCACTTGTTTCGTTTCTTCGTGTCCTTTTCCATCTGTTGGCGCATCTCGCCTAGTTTCCATTTCATGCGATAAGCATCTCTCTCAGTCGCAGGATCTGTTATGCTGAATTGCTTGTGCATCCAGAGCGATGTTCCGCAAGTAAAAGGCAAACCGGGAGTGAGATAAATTAAAACGGTAATGTCGTTGTAGGGCTCGTCCGAGTGCACGCCCGGAATTTCGCCTTTCTTCCCCTTTGAAAATCCCTGATAAAAAACTCCGTTCTCTTCGAGCGGATCAGTATCCCATCGGGTAATTTTTATTCCTAAAATCTTTTCGAGCTTCGATTTCATTCCCGGCTCGTGATAAACTGTGTCGCTGCGAAATCCTGTCACATCCTCCGGCTCGTAATAATGCGCATTCAATGCAGCTTTGTAAACTTTTTCAGGCTCCGGATAAAAATTGTCTTTTACCAGAACAAAACGTTTGTAGTTGAGCTTTTCCATGTGAATGGTTTGATCAAACATAGGGAATTGTTTGGGTATGCGGATGATTTTTGTCAGGGGGTGCGGGTTGCGAGTTGCGGGTTGCGAGTTGCGGGTTACGAGTTGCGGGGTGCCGGGATTAATCAAACCGCGGGTTCCGTCTCTTTTAGAACAGAAACAAAATTCTTCGCCATCAATTCTTTCTCGCCATTAAAGCGGTAGGCTGTCAGCATTCCGTTTTTGGCTACTCCGTAATCCAGACAGGCAACTTTTGGTGTTTGTAATCTTTGGGGAGCATTCAAAACGTAATGGCCGAAGAAAACCGGTATTTCGCTTTTATAAAAATCTTCACTTGAAATATTTCCTGCGGTAACGGGATTGTCTTTTAGCTCTTCCGGACAATTAAAAAGATATTCGCCATACAGAGCTTCTTTTGGATTTACCCACCATTTAATCTTTGCTTCGTGTTTTTTCTCGTCATCACCGTTTTGAATGAAATATGGTTTAGGCAAAACCATCTCTCTTCCTTTCAAAATCGTTCTGATCTGGCGATGTTCTTTATATTCTTTTTCAGCCGAACGATGCAAATACACTTTCGACATGCGATGCTCCGGCAATTCATTCTTGATCGCCTCTATCATTTTTTCATCCCAACAAGCGTGGATAGCTCTGAATGTCGGCTTCTCAATAAAAAGCGGCAAAAGCATAAACCAGGAAAGAAAACTTTCCCACTCTTCTTCTTCTCCATCGAACTGCTTAATTGTTTTCGAATGCTGCATGATGTTTTTAATCGAATGCTTTCTCAAATAGCCGCCCTTCGATTTATTCATCTCCCAAAAACAAAGCGCATTGTATTCGTGACTTCCGAGAATTGCTTCTCCACTTCCATTGTCGCACATGGCTTTAATGATGTGAAGTGTTTTGCGAACTTTCTTGCCCTTATCGATAAAATTTCCGAGAAAAATTACTTTGCGTCCTTCAGGATGTCTATAAAAACCCTGACTGTTTTCATAGCCGAGTTTGTGAAGGAGCAATTTCAATTCTTCAGCGTGGCCGTGGATGTCGGCAATGAAGTCGAAGGCTGAAGTTGTATGATTATTCATTCTGATTTTTTAGCGAGTACTTCCCTGAAGTCTGCCTCCGGGCACACTTCGGGGAAATCTACTATGCTAAAAATACTCTTGTTCTTTATAAAGCGGAATGATCCTTATCACAGGTAATCATGTAAATTCACATGTTTACCTCCCAAATGCTTATTCTTTGACTAATTTACCCTGTCGAACAATATTTCCCTCTCTTTTAATCTCATAGAAATAGACTCCTGCCGGTAATTTCCCGGTCGAAATCTCCCGACTTCCGTTGAGCTTCGAGGAAAGAATAGCACGCGATTGTGCATCATAAATCACAAAATCAAAATCGCCGCTTGCCGGAGCAGTAAACGTGAGTTCGTCGTGGAACGGATTCGGAAACACTTTCACATCGATATCGCTCACCGGCTTTACTCCGGTATAAATTACGTTACTCATATTAAAATTATCGGCATAGATGACCTGACCAAAACGACCGTAGTTTATGATCGCAAATATCACTTCCGGATATCCTGCCAAGGAAGTAATGTCGAAGGAATCGGTTCTCCATTCATTTGCAAGCGGGACAAAGGTGGCTGACGTGTACGATGGAGCTGTTGCAAGCGTTGACCCGCCTTTCAAATACAACTGAGTAAACGTTTGTCCGCAATCAGTAGATACTGCTATTTCTAAAGTGTCGCTATACTGTCCGCCATACAATGAATATGCGACATCAAATTTAACCCATGCCGATGCAAGATTGGTTAAATCATACTTCGACGTCCACATGGCGTCGCGCGCTCCTTGTGCATCATAATTGTAATTATCAAAACGCATACTGTGCGTACTTAATGCATACCCGCCAACAGCATTATCAATTGCCCAACCGGAATTTCCGCTTCCGGTTCCTTCGGGATTCCATGATGGTGCAAAGCTTCCTGTTTCAAAATCTTCGACGAATGCCGATCCGCCCGGAGGTGCGGTGTTAATAAATCCTGTCTTCGTTATCGAATCAACAGATGCTCCGTCTGTAACAACCAGTTTCACATCGAATGTGCCGGTCGAATTGTAAACAACTTTCGGATACATCGCTGTTGATGTTGCAGGCGTTGCTCCATTAAACGTCCACAGATATGTAGCAGAAGAAGATGAAACACTATGCGGAACAAAACTAATGGTATCGCCCGGGCAATAGAACTGCGAATAGTTCGCCGAAAAATCTGCTACAAGTTCAGATGGCGGTGCCAAACTGATGCGCCATCGCCGTAATTGTAAATCCGTTCAAAACGTTCGTAGTAATGTTTGTCCAGCTGGTTCCTGAATTAACCGTATGATACACTTTATTCATATTCGCGCCTGAATTAAAACAAATCCAAAATTCATTGGCGTTATTATAACTTAGTGTAAAATTCACCTCCCGGCGATTCTGCGGAAGAGTAATTTGTGTCCAGCTTACTCCGCGATCCAACGATTTCCAAAGCTGGCTTATATTTCCTACAACTTGCTGAGCATACATTACGTTTTTATCTGCACGACTTTGTTCAATCCAAAATACGCGATCGGCAGGATCAGAACCGAATGCATACAAGTCCTCGTAGGTTGTTCCGCCATTCGTGCTTTTCATAATTCTGTTCTCCTGACCTAAATAGGCCACATTCCAATAATCCCAATCGAACATAATTCGTGAGGAGGAATTATCGATATAACTTTCATTGGGATCTTCGTTTATCGGGAATGTTTTTAAAAGACCATTCAATGTATCGGGAAGAATTACTCCGTCGATATCGCTGTAATATGTTTTCTTTTCGTTACTGTAATTCACATAACCTGTGGCTGCTTCGCCTCCGCCTACTTGTAGAAATTCCCCTGCAGGATAACCATCTCGTCGTGCTGCATTTCCATTGTGATAGCGACCGCCAACCAGGATGTCGTCATTCCAACCCTGATCGAATCCCCAAAGTGCTGTTCCGTAAACTCCATTCGCGCGCGACTCATGTGTTGCTACGAAATCGGTTGAGTAATCAATTCCGCCGTCGCTCGAAAACCAAACTTCTTCGGTTGTGGGCGATGTTTTATATACTTTGAATTCCTGATTGTCGGGATGAATGTATGGCACAGAGCCAATGTATCCACCAACCGGTTGATAAGTAGCCGCCGCATCATCACTTCGCCACATGCTCATTCCGCCAATCAAAATACGATCGGCATCGAGTTGCGAAGCAATAAGTGTAGTGTTGTAATAAATCTGATTGTATGTATCTGTTCCTCCGCTAAACGTCATCATATTCGGATGAGTTGCTACATCGTATGGCATTCCAATTAATCCGTGCGGATTGCTCCACGATTCCCCTCCGTCGTCGCTTCGGTAAATTCCGATTTGTCCGTTCAATTGCAATTGTGCCGTCGACTGACTTGATCCCGCTAACAAAACATACAATCGTGATGTGTCAGCTTCGGTTACCGCTATTCTACCGCCGTAACTTTCTATCTTTCCTACATCGGCCACAGGAACAGTAAACCAGCCGGTTGGTTTGATTGTAAACGTAAGTCCGCCATCGGTCGATTTATAAAAATCGGTAATCTTCGACACTGAATTATGACGTAAGGCATATACAATATTTGAGTTTAGCGGATTCAATGCGATGCTCATGCATTCTCCGCCATAGACACCATTCCATGTATTTCCGCCATCAGTAGATTTGTAAAGCGAATCATTTGCTCCGGCAAAAACGATTTGAGTGTTATCGGGATTGTAAAGAAACTGCCAGATAGAAACATTTCTCGCCTGAAAAGCAGGAGAACCTACTTGTGTCCAGCTTAGTCCTCCGTCGGTGGTGCGATACGTTCGGCTGTCGGCATTAACCAGTACATCATTTTCATCGGTCGGATTTACGGCGATTGATGAAACCGTTGTCATGTCTTCGCCTAAAGAAATATATTGCCAGTTCAGCGCCTGATCTGTTGTTTTATAAACGCCGCCATTTTCGCCTCCTGCATACAAAACATTCGGATTCGTCATCGAACGATCGATACAATACATATTCGCATGCCATGAAATCTGTGCTACCGGATCAGCAGCGCCGTAACGCGCCCGGTAATTTTTCGTCGGACCAACAAACTGCCAAGGGGCAAAATTACTACTGCTGCCCGACTGCGCTGCTTGTCTTGCCAATTGCTTTTGTGCTTCGCGCTCTTGTTGCGTCGGATATTTTATCGATCCGTCTTCCTGAACAAATGGCTGAATATATCTACGCCAGTTATTGTAATAACCGGTGTATGGCGTTTTTTCTTCTTCGTGAGTTTTGTAATATTCCTTGTACGCCCTTTCAACTGCAAAGACATTCGGATTGGCACCGTACATCATCTTCGCCCATTCCGGAAGATTCGGATCAGACGTGTCGAGCGGTTTAAATTGGAATTGGGCATTGGCGGTTGTACAGAAAATGAAAAGTACAAGAGCCGGGAGGAGAGTTTTTTCATAGAGACGAATGTATGCAAAAATTTAGCTGATTAGATAATTAGCTAATTTTGCTTAGCCATACTGCCGTTACTAAAAACCATACAGATTCGAAAATTTGCGAATTCGCCTATTGGATGTTAGTAGCCTCATTAGCTAATTAGCTAATCAGCTAATTTTCCAACGCCTGCTTCAAATCGTAAATAATATCCTCATAATTCTCCACCCCAATCGAAACACGAATCATCTTATCCGTAATCGAAAGTGATTCTTTGAGATCGTGATCAACATCACTGTGCGTCATTGTTGCAGGATGCTCGGCTAAACTTTCGGTTCCGCCTAAGCTCACTGCGAGCTTGATCATCTTGAGTGAATTCAACACTTTGAATGCTTCAGCTTCGCCGCCTTTTACGTCGAAGGAAATCATTCCGCCGTTAGTGAGACATTGGCGTTGCTTGATCTGGTATTGCTCTCCGTCTTTCTCGGTGAGATTTCCGATGAAATACACTTTACCGACTTTCGGATGTGTATTCAGAAACTCTGCAACTTTATTTGCATTGAATGCCTGTGCATCCATTCGTACTTTCAATGTTTCAAGCGAGCGCATCAACAACCAGCCTGTATTCGGACTTGCCATATTTCCGAGGAATGAGCGGAGACCTTTTACGCGCTTCATCAATTCATGCGTACCCAGACAAGCGCCGGCGATAACGTCGCTATGACCGCCGATGTATTTTGTTGCCGAGTATAAAACCAAATCGGCTCCGTGCTTAATCGGATGTTGCCAGATCGGCCCGAGATATGTATTGTCGACGGCCAGTATTACTTCTTTTTCTGGAGTGGAAAAATGTTTAGCGATATCTTTACTGCCGCGAATGTCGATCAAATCGTTTGTCGGATTCGCCGGCGTTTCGATGTAGACCATCGCCAACTTATCTGCCAGGCCGGATTTTTTTACGAGCTCAATGATCTGCTCTTTCGATTGACCAACTCTAAACTCAAGCACGTTCACTCCGAACTTGATCAGAATTTTTTTGATGAAGTGATCGCTTCCTCCATACAACGGACTGCTGAACAAAAGCAGATCGCCCGGTTTCAAGAACTCAAGAAGCACCGTTGTGATTGCCGCCATTCCGCTTTCGAAAACAGCACACTCTTCGGCTTCATCCCAAAGCGTTAAACGATTTTCTAAAATTTCCAGATCCGGATTATTGAGACGACTGTAAATCAGTCCAAGTTCTTCACCTTTTTTTGTTCGCGTAATCCATACGCCACTTCAAAAAATGCCTTTCCGTGTTCCGCGCTTTTGAAAACAAAAGTCGACGTTTGAAAAATCGGACACTTCACTGCCCCCTCCGACAATTCCGGCTTGTAGCCATACGACATCATCAGACTTTCCGGTTTCAATTTTCTGCTCATTTTGATTCGTGTTTTATGGCATCAAATCTACGGCTTTCAAGTGGTGGGTGGGATGGCAAATGTCATGTGACGGGTTACGAGTTGCGAGTTGCGGGTTGCGGGGCGATACTTAAAAGAGCCTCTTGCTGATTAGTCGTTGCGAAAGTACGGGGTTGCGGGTTACGGGTTGCGAGTTGCGAGTTGCGAAGGCTATCTGGAAAGTGAATACCGAATTGTAACAGTATCGGGATTTAAAAGCCCCCATTTTTCTGCGTATTTCTGCGAAATTTCTGCGCTTTCTGCGGGAAACAAGAAGCATCAATTATTACCTTGCCCCCGCAACTGCCCCTTCCCATGAAGCAAACAAAAAACAAAAAACAAGTCGCCCCAAAAGCCCCCGCCGACAAGACCCCGTTTTACCTTGTTTTAGTCCTGTTTTTCATAAGCATCGTCTTCTACGGAAACACCCTTTCCAACGACTATTGCCTCGACGATACCATGGTCATCACCGAAAACAGCTCAACTCAAAAAGGCTTTTCCGGTATTACCGAACACCTCAGCCAGGACTTGCTTTACGGTTTCAAGCACATGAAAAGTCGCACGGCGGCAAGTGGCGGTTATCGTCCGCTTTCCCTCATCACCTATTCAATGGAAGTCGGACTCTTCGGAAAAAAACAAACCGGGAGTGAGTCATTGTATCAACATGCTGCTCTACGGATTGATCGTCGTCCTGCTTTTCCAATTTCTCTTCCGCTACGTCTTCAAAGAAGTGTGGCTTGCATTTATTGCCGCCTTGCTCTTTGCCATTCACCCAATTCATACCGAAGTTGTCGCGAATATAAAAAGCCGCGATGTTTTACTTTGTTTGCTCTTCCTCCTTCTCGCTTTACATCAGCTCTGGAAATTTTTGGACACAAAGAAAAGTTTGAATTTAATTTTCGGGCTCGTTTGGTATTTTGTTTCGCTGCTTGCGAAAGAAGATAGTATTACTTTTCTCGCCGGCATTCCAATCATGTTATACTTCTTCAGTAATCTCGAGAGACGACAAATATTAATTTACTCATCAGCCTTCCTCGGTTCGGCAGTGTTTTATCTCATTATCAGAAACGCCATTGTTCCTTTCGGCGGATTCAAAGCCAATCCGGAAATCATCAACAATGCATTCTTACTGGCTACGGGCTCGCAGGCTTTTGCAACGAAAATTTATATTCTGCTTTTCGACTTAAAGATGCTCTTCTTCCCGAATCCGCTGAGCTTTGATTATTCGTACAATCAGATTCCTTATCAGAGTCTCGGCAATCCACTCGTTTGGATTTCGATTGTTGTCTACGTGGGCCTTCTACTGATTGCCATTCGCGGATTCAAATCGAAAAACATTTTCGCCTTGTGTGCTCTGATGTTTATCGTTACTCTCTCCATCAGCAGCAATCTAATTGTCGATATCGGTTTGATGTTTGGAGAACGGATGCTTTTCATCCCTTCCATATTTTTCGCCATCGCTCTTGCCGTGCTCATTCACAAACTCATTGCAACGGTTGAAGCAAAAACTGCTATGAAGAAATTACCCCTCATGTCGTTGATGCTTTTTCCTTTTGTGTCCGTCACTGCTTGGTTAACAATTTCCCGCAACGCCGACTGGAAAGATGATCGCACTCTCGCTCTGGCTGATATTTCAAAAAGCCCGAACAGCGCGCGTGCCAATTCCGCTGCAGGAGCTGCATACTTATTTTATGCGCTTGAAGCTAATCGTACAACGTCTGAAAAAGATAGCATGCTGAATGTGTCTCTTGGCTATATGAACAAATCGCTCGAGCTTTATGCTGACAACAATGATGTGCTAATCAATAGCGGTATTATCTACAGCGAATTAGGAAACCAAGCCAAAGGCGAAGAATGCTGGAGCAAAGTGCGCGCGAAAAACCCGACGAATCCAAAACTCATGGGCATCGATAAGTTTCTTGCCAATAAATATCTCACTGCCGGTGTTGCTGCCACAAATGCAAACAAACTCGACTCCGCTCTTTACTATTACAATAAATCGCTCGACTATTCAACTTACAACGACTCCGCAAGAGTGAGCGCATACTATAACATCGGCGGAGTCTACTTCCTGAAAGCCGACTACGCTGCCGCACACGCTGCTTTGGAAAAGGTGATGGCGATTGATCCGAATTATCAGAATGTGCGTGCGGGGTACGAAGAAAGCGGTAGGTTAATGGTTAAGTAGGTTCCCGAACTGTTCACTCACACTGCTACTCAAACTCGCACTAAAAGCAACAAGTTAATTGTCAAACAAGCGCGAAAACTTTTCAATCTCACGGCTACTTACACTTGCACTGTAACTACCAATCGATGGATTGAAGCAAAATTGGGTTGGGGTAAAAACTAACTCCTCAATTGTTATTGTTTCACAACTTTAATAGCCTTACTCTCCCCCTTAATATTTTGTAAAAGCATCACATATACGCCCGGAGCGAAATCACTAGTACTTATTTCTGCTGCTTTATCCAACAACCCCTGATTTACCACTCTTCCCATTCCGTCAATGATGAAAAAACTAATACTACGCGCACCTTGATTTAGAATACTAATGCTGTTTTGAAATAGCGTTGGAAAAACAATTACTTCTGAAGAAAGTACTTCCTCATCTATGCCTGCACATAAGTCGAATACAACAATCGTACTATCGGTAGTGGAACAAAAACCGGAGTCTGATACTTGCAATGTTAACAAAATCGTATCCTGAATTGAAGAATAAATTTCAGCATAGCTGTTTGTATCACCTATATTCCATAAATAAGAATATGAAGCTGTTGGAGGTACTCCTAAAATCAATGTGTCTGCCAGGCAAAGAATGGTATCAAGAGGCAGATTTAAAGGAGGTAAGCTATTTGTAATCGTAATTGTATCCGACTTGATTGAGCAAACAGCATCATGTACTTCAACCCAATAATTACCGCTATTAAAAATCGGAATACTGTCGAAAAATGTATCTGTCAAAATACCATCATGATATAGATTGTATTGCAGAATTTGACTTGTCGGAGAAACATTTGCAAAAACGTATCACAAGTGTAGTAGGTCGGAACTGAAAGGTTGATATACAGAGGCAAAGTATCTATAGTAACTGTTATGGGCCCTGATTGAATTGGCTCATTTGCACAATAGCCATTTGTCATAAATGTAAAATGATATTGCCCTGGTTGATTTGCATAATAACCATATGGATAATTTCCTGGAATGATTTGACTGTTTCGATACCAATTTTGGACTGTTAGATTTTCTGATGGAGTAAGAAATACACTGTCTTGACCACAGAGCATAAGTGGATCGTTAGAATAATGGGTCGCATATGGGAGCGGTCTTGGTAAAACCGTACCAGTATGATCATGAGTTGTCCCACACGAATTCGAGACATCAACTGCATAATCTCCCCAATTGGATATCGGACAATAATAGTTGGCTGAAACGACTGCACCATTCAATGTCCATTGATATGTATAATATGAAACGCTCTCAACGGCAAATTGATTAATTCTAGTGCACCAAGGACGATAATCTCCTATGAAGTTTTGGAAATTATAATCTACCAAAGGTGGAGACGAACTATTAACTTGGAATAAATTTGTACTATCAACTCCACATGATTTAACATAAGTACAATAATATATGCCTGAAGAATCAATGTTCAAAACAGAAAGATTAGCCCCTGAATTGAATCGCCATTGCAAAACCATTGCAAAGAATGAACATTCAGATCCTGTATTGTCAAAGATAAAGATTCTCCGTCAAGTGCGCAGTAGTCTAAGTATCCGGATGGCACTACAGTAGCTTTTGATGTGTCACTATAAACAATATTGACTTCATTTGAAACCCAAATGCTACTGTCTGCATTCATTCCAATCAAGAGATAATAACCAGGAGTATGAACCCAAATACTATCTCCGAATTCGCCTAATTCTTGTGTATAAGGATATTTAAGATTAATCCAATGTTGATAAATAAATGCATTTGTATCTCTGCTAATTAAAACTGAATCGCCGGGACATAGGTTTAATCCATTTTTGGAAGAAATTACAGGAGTATTATAATCGCATTTTGTATTTAAACCAGAATTTGTGTGTACAATAGCTAGATCCTTACTTCCATTGCCTGTTAATGTTGTGTATCCCGTAGATGTACACACAGGCGTATTGAATTCATCATTTGCAACAATAGCATTCGCGCCATTAGTTGTTTGATAGGCATCAAAATGCCACGTATATGGTCGTAAATATCGAAACTCAGAGGGAGTCACCCCTGCGGTATCACTTAATTCGCCACCAAAAATCGCAACATAATTATACAATTTTGCAGCTGTCATAACCGAACTAGTCCATGTTAGGGAAGCTAAATCATTTGAATAGGAATATAAGCCCCCTGTTTGGGCTTGGTGTTTAAAGTTTCGGTGCTTATCAAAGATGTGGATAAATGTTTGAGAGGTGTATGATATATTGATGTTACCACAGACACAATATGTACTATCTTCTGTTTGTATAATTGATTTTACATCACTTGGGTTTGCTGATATAGTGTTTGAATATCGCCATAGCGAATCTCCATTGAAATCCAATCCATAAACAATAAGCCCGGATAACCACTCCTTTCGTTGCAGTACATGTTGCAATTTCATTATCGTTCGTTACAATCAAATCAGTAAAATTCTCATTATAATTTATTGAAAAGTTTTTTTGATGAAGAGTGTTCCCTGCAGTATCGCAGATCATAATCAATCCGGAATACAGGCTGTTTAAATACGTTCTCCCGCATATCGCAAGTTCTCCATTTGGCAATATAACCAACTCGTTTGCCTCTTGCCTTTTTGTAGTGTCACCAATTTGTTTCCACCACAACACTGTACCATTTAAATCAAACTTTGCAAGAACAATACGCGAGTAAGTAGTGTCAGAAGATCTTGTTGCATTTCCTATAACATAAATATCTCCATTTGCATATTCAACAACACCTGTTGCACTTTCGTCATCTGATGATCCACAATGCGCAGAAAAGTTCGCTCCTCCGAATTCGTTGAACTGAACTAAATAAATATCCTTGTCCAATCCGGCAGAATACCCTTTTGTGTATCCCGCAACTAAGTAATAATATAATTGCGAATGACAGATTGCTGTGCCTTCATCGTCATACAACGTACCGTACCCACGTTCAAAACTAGTATAGGTTTGAGCAAGCAAGAATTTTGGGAAAAGAAAAATTATGATAAACCAGAAGTATTGCTTCATAAAATATTTAATTACTATAAATGTAGAAATTAAACAGAAGCATTCAGCCAAAAAATATCATATTTGGCCAACAAAAGATTTCCGGTTGTAAACAAACATGTTTTGCGTGTAATATTTCATAATTCTGAATTCAAAATTTTGAATTCAGATCGCCCTCTTCCATAACAACCAATAATACTCATCCCACCCCTTCGTCAACGACTTCGCCTGCTCATCCGGAACATTCGCGTGCACCATTTCCATGACGACATCGTTTCCCTTCTGAGTGAAGCTTAAAATAAAAGTCGAATCCATATCACTCTCCTGCCAGTCGGATGCGCGCCATGATTGAACAATGAGCTTGTCTTTGATCAGTTGTAAATTTTTTCCGGTAATATACTTGTCGTAAGCTGAAAACTTTGCACCTTCTTTTTTGGTGATCACGGCTTTGCCGCCGGTTACATCGGAATGCTTTTTGGCATCCAGGTAGAGATCGTAGAGGACTTTTGGTGTTGTGTTTTTGAAGAGGATTTTTTGGGTGATTGTTTTTGACATGGGTGGAGTGGTGTTTGTTTCGCGCAGAGAACGCAGAAATTAGCAGAAATCTCAGAAAGGTGTAAATGCATTTACTAAATATACTAATAAATTTCCGACCCTCAAATCCCAAGTCAACTTACTACTTACTACTTACTACTTACCAATCACTTCCCAATCACCTTAATCTCCACTCTCCGATTCGTAGTCATATCCTCTTCCGTCCGCTCCGGAACCAGCTTTCGGCTCGAACCGTAACCACGATAATGCATACGACGAGGATCTATGCCGTGCTGAACGAGATAATTATAAACGGCCTTTGCACGATTAATCGATAAGTCGTCGGTACGGGTGTCAATGTCGCGGCCATCACCTCCATCAAGCAAACAGCAAATGTGGCCTTCGATTACAATTTCCATCGTCGGATTATCCTGCATGGTTTTCAGCAAAAGTTGTAAGGGCTTTTCGGCTTTCTTCAGCAGAATATGACGACCTCCTTCGAAATTCAAATTTTCCAGCCGGAATGTTGAACCGATTTCAAGACTATCTACATTGATTGATTCTGCATCGGATGAAATGTCCTTCGGAACTGGCGGTGGGTTTTGTTATGTCACAAACAAGAACAACTGAGTCTTTAATAGGAAGGCTAACTTTTTTTCTCGTAGGAAATCACTGCTCTTCTATTTAGTGCACGTTCCTGCTCTGTACTATTACTATTGATTGGCTTTCTTTTTCCAAATCCCCGATGTGGAACGTTGCCTGAAATATAATTTTTCTCATTTAAATAATTCCATACTTCCTGTGCTCTTCGGTTTGCCAAGCCGTCGTTGTAGGCATCACTTCCAATAATGTCACAGTGGGCCTCAATGAAAATTTTCGTCGGCTTTTGAAAGCTGAACACGCTGTCGATATGAGTTTTATCGCCTTCCGAAATGTCGGCGCGGGCTGAATTGAAATATACAATAATCGAATCTCTGCTTTGGGCCATGCCGGCTTTTGCCAGAATAAAGAAGAGTAAAAACAATGCGCCCTTTTTCATATCGATAAAATTTGAGATCTGTATTGTAACGAAATGAATGTACGGATATTTTAAATCATAGAGTGCATTGAGATAGTTTTTACCACTAAGACACTAAGACACTAAGAATGCTTCGGAGAATATTCTTAGTGTCTTAGTGTCTTAGCGTCTTAGTGGTAAAAAAACAAACCTCTAAAACCCTCTCAATTCACTCAGCTCTCTCTTCAACCAATTCTCCTTCGGATAGTGTTTGTTCTTGTCAATCGTATGTATAGCGTAGGCTTGTCGTGATTTGCCACTGGTATTCGGCAAGCTGTAATGCGGCAACAATCCGTCGAGCACTATGCACGTTCCTTTTTTCACTTCGAGCGGAATCATTCCTTCCGTCGCCAGCGGCGTTTCATCGAGTACGAGCATTTCCGTACCTCCGCCCTCTTTGCGTTTGAAGCGTGTGCGCAGACTTGTTTTATGTCCGCCGGGCATAGCCAATAGACAACCGTTTTCGATTGTCGCATCTTCGAGCGCAAACCAAAAACCGATGCACGAATCGGGCTCGGTATATAAAAATGTGGAATCCTGATGTACATCAACCACGCCGCCGATTTTTGCATGCTTAAAAATCATCATGCTTTGAATGATCAGATAATCGTCGAGATGTAAATCGCTCGCCAATTTTTTCATCTGAGGCGAACGTGTGAACGAATTAAAAACCGGATCTAAATCGTGCATGGCATGTCCGATTTTGTTCAATGAATAAAACAAGTCCTGCTTCAACTTGCCTTCTGCATCGAATGCATCTTTTTCAAAGAAGAATGAGATATTACTGCCGGAGTTCAAAAAATACTCATCAGCCGTCTTCGTCTGATTTGTTGTTTCAAAAATTGAGGCCTTATCTGACAGCTGATAATTCTGTGCCAGCTCTTGCCCGCGTTTCATTAACTCATCACACGCTTCGCTAGTATTGAAATTCTCCAATACTAAAAAGCCTTCACTTTTAAATCTATCCGATAATTCTGACATATAATTTCATTTAACTTCTCTGCACATTTCTGCGAAATTTCTGCGAAATCTGCGGGAAACAAATAATCAATTAAACTCCGCCCCCAACCCCATTTCTTCACTCAAGATGATCCTCGCCCCTTCCCCATACCGCATCCCCCCTTCAACCGGATCCATCGAAAACATCAACGGCGTATCGAAATCATAATACTTCACCGACGAACTGCTCAACGCCACATGCGCCGTCGCCGTAAATCCTAGTCGTGATTCTAAAAATCCGCCTAGCTGTACTTCGATGCCATGCTTCTCTGCCAGTCGCAATATTTTCAGCGCGTGAAATATTCCACCCGACTTACCCAATTTAATATTGAACATGTCGCACGCTCCCAGATCAATCAATCGCTCTGCGTCGATCGGACTGCAGCACGATTCATCGGCCATAATCTTTATCGGACTTTGTTTTCTGATCTCGGGCAATTGCATAAATAAATGTCGGGAAACGGGTTCTTCGCAATGCTGTATGTCGAGCGGAGCAATTTCGTTGAGAATTCGGATAGCCGACTCTTTCGTCCAGCCTTGATTAGCATCGATGCGAATCGGGATTTCATTGCCGACAGCCGTACGAATTGATTTCATACGACGAATATCATCGTCAGCTTCTCCGCCCAATTTTACTTTGATTACGGGAAAGCCGCAATTCTTTATACTGAGAGCATCGCTCGTCATCTTCTCGACGGAATCAATGCTGACGGTGTAATCGGTGCACATTACCTTATCATTCTTTCCTCCTAAAAATTCGTACAAAGGAAGACCGGCATCTTTCGCAGCGATATCATACAATGCCATATCGAATGCGCTCTTGATCGACGAATTGGCATAGATAGCTTTGTCCATCAGCTTTACATTCTCTTCGATCTGCAAAGCATCTTTTCCGATCAATAAATCTTTCAGCAAATTGCCAATGGAAATGCACGTCTCCGATGTTTCTCCGTGAATGGTGCGAAAAGGACTGCACTCACCATATCCGATAATTCCGCCCGATGTTTTAATAATCACGGCAACGTTATCGGCGTAATCGAGTCGACCAAGCGAAATAATAAATGGCTCACGTAAATTTACATGCAGCGAACGAACACTGATTTCCTGAATGGTTTGCAAAGTATTGTGACTTTTGAGAGTCTCAATATACGCTAACGGCGCTCACGGAAACCGATGTACTCGACACGGATTTCAACAGGTAAATACCGGCCGGAAGTTCACTAACGTCCAGACTAAAGTCTTCGGCGATATTGCCGTGATGTGTCATCACTACTTTTCCGTCGGAAGAAATCAGTTGGTAATCAGCAGGCAAGCTCCCATCGATTGCATCGACATATAATCGACTGTCAACCGGATTCGGATAAACAGAAAAAGTTTTGCTGATGATTTGCTGAACAGAATTGAACTGATCGTCGTTCACAAAAACCGGAATCGTTGCATTGGCTTGTCCGGCTCCTCCGCTTTGTGCAAGGTGGAACGACAAGAACGCACGACCAGAATCTGTATTCGTCGATAAAAAATGTATGCCAACATTGTGTGCTTCGCCGGGCTGAATGCTTGTATTGCTTCCGCCTGACACAATCGACAATTCAGTTGGATGTGTGATCTGTATGTTTGAAATATCAATTACCGTATTGCCTTTGTTTTCGATTACATAATTGAAATCGGCAGGAGTATTCGGCAGTACGTAACCAAAAATAATTGTATCCTGAGTGAGATCGTATGAAAAATCGACCGGAGCCGTTGATGTATTAATAAATGAATGAATGCGTTCGACAAATTGCGGGTAATCGACAAACGGATTGCGATTATGCTGTGTTCTTTGAATAGCAGAGTTGCGGTTTTTCTCTACGGTCAATGGCGGAAATGCGTCGTGCCAGTTCAAAAGTACTGTTTGCTGTGCTGCATCAACAAAGTTGGAATAGTTCTGATAACGAAGAATGAAATACAAAAGTGCTCGTGCCGTTTGTCCCTTTTGTGCATCTCTTGGCTCGAAATGAGTATTTGTTGCACTCGAACCTCCGCTAGTCCATGTCGGACTATTAACTTCAGCAAATGGATTGTCGCCACGAATACTGTTAGCTCCATCATCAGTTGGAAACAAATGATGCAGGTCCGACTTCATCGGTTCTGCACTGCTGAATAATGACTGAGGAAAAGTGTGTTCAGTATTGAAATTGTCGTTTGTCTGACAATCGCTACGATCTACATAACCAACGGCCAAACGTCCTGTGTATATGCATTCCAATGTATTTTGCGAAGCGCCTTGTCCGTTGTATCGCTGATTATCGACGATCATGAACATGGTATCGCGAGCAATATTGTATCCAAGAGAAATATATCCTGAAGTTGTTACAGTATGAATGGCCGATTTTAAAGCTTCTTCCGATTGGTTTTCGGTTTGACTGTAATACGAATTAGAATAACGACCTTGTCCGATCAGATCCACACTCACATAACCACGCAGACTGTTATTTTCCAAAATCATTTCGGTATTGTGCAGAATATTGTGACGTGGAGAAAACTTCACCCAGGTTGTGAATGAATTTCCTGCGGGGATAAACATGTAATCATCGGCGACAGAAAAAGCAGGAACGTTGTAAGTATCGTAAAACCTAACATGCGTTACCGTGATGTCTTTTGACGTAGGGTTGGAAATGGTCAGTTGCAAACTATCAGGAGCGTTTTCATACGCCACACCAAAGTTCAATTGTGTTGCCGACACCGTCAATCCCTGCGCCATCATCATCGCCGGAAAACAAAATAAGGCTGCCAGGAGCAGCCCTACTGATACGTTTGCTTTATGGATCATTCTTTGTTTGGTAATTAGTAAGTGGTAATTTGTAATTGGTAAGTTGTAAGTAGTAAGTAGTAAGTAGTAAGTAGTAAGTAGTAAGTAGTAAGTAGTAAGTAGTAAGTTGACTGTTAGTTAGGGGCTGTTTCGCAACTCGTAACCCGTAACCCGCAACTCGCAACCCGCAACCCGCAACTCGCAACTCGCAACCCGTAACTCGTAACCCGCAACTCGCAACTCGCAACCCGCAACCCGCAACTCGCAACTCGTAACTCGCAACTCGCAACCCGCAACTCGTCCCTACTCCTCAGTAACTTCAATCTTTACAATCTCGTCGCCTGCGCGGATGGCGTCGATTACTTCGAGACCTTCTACAACTTTGCCGAAGCACGTGTGATTACGATCGAGATGCTGCGTGCCTTGACGATTGTGGCAAATGAAAAACTGTGAACCGCCTGTATCGCGACCTGCGTGAGCCATGCTGAGGACACCGCGATCGTGGTATTGATTGCCACCGTTCAATTCGCATTTGATTTTATAACCCGGTCCGCCGGCACCTGTTCCATCCGGACAACCACCCTGAATCACGAAATTCGGAATCACGCGGTGAAATGTTAATCCGTCATAATAGCCCTTTTTAGCTAAATCAATGAAGTTTTTTACTGTATTCGGAGCATCTTTATCGAAGAACTCCACTTTCATATTGCCTTTTTCGGTCTGAATAATTGCTGTTTTCATTTGTTTTATTTGGGGGGTTAAATGTAGGGATTTTTGTTGGGTTTGGGAAGGGGGTGCGGGTTGCGAGTTGCGAGTTACGAGTTGCGGGGTGCGGTGCGGGGTGCGGAGAAGTAACAAAGCTTTTAATGGTTGAAAATGCAAGATGATTTACAATCATATTTGACTACAAGTTTCGAGTGATCCGTTCAGCAATTCGTAACCCGTAACCCGCAACCCGCAAAAAAAAGCCGAGCTCTCGCCCGGCTTTCGTACTTTCTTCCATGAAAAAGCTTACTTCTTCTTCACCACTCGCGTGAAAACAATTTCCATCGTTTTATATTCAACATTATCGCGCTTAACGTACATCTCCATTAACATCTCGGTATTGCTAACCATCTTCATCGTCTCGCGAGCATCAAGTTCTTGTCTTGTAACAGGATCAACAGTTTTTCCGGACAAAGTAAAGATCTTTGTATTAGGGTTATACTTTCCTTCCATGACCATGATACCGGTGCCGAAATTGTCAATCCACATAGATTGAAATTTCCCTATGGCCTTATCGTAACCGATAGTTCCCTGTCCTTCAAAATCCATTCCCATCATCTTTCCTTTTGAAACAGATTTTTGATAGCGACCACCAAGAATCATCGTTGTAGTGCATTTAGCAGTTGACACCATCGGTGGTGCATCCGGACTCATCCAAAATGTAACTTTCTCATTCCATTCGCCCACTTGTTCAGCTAAAAGCTTTTGCATATCACCGGGAGTCATATAATCCATCATAGCTCTATCGGCATCCGACATAGGTGCGTCCGCCGGTTTGGCTTGATCTGCTTTTACTACTTCGGCTTTTTTGCTCTCGGCCTGCTTTGCTTCTTTTGATCGTTTCTCAGCATCAGCCTTTGCTCTTTCTTGCTTTTCTCTTTCAAAATTATTTTGAACAGCATTTTTTTGGTCTGTGTTGATCAACTCATTCATTTTAGTATTCAGTGTGTCTTGTGCAAAAACAGAAGATCCTGAAATGGCCATTAATACAGCCAGAATTTTAATCGTTTTCATTTTTGTTGTGGTTTATGATGCCAAATTTAAAGAATTGTCTCTATGCTAGCGCCCTTCAATGAAATAAAAGACCAATTTCCTCAAGTCTCCCCTGTTTTCTTTGAAATTTTGGTTCTGACTTCCTCTTTTATGATTCAAATAGGTAATGAAATATCATGCAGAGGCGAATACGTGTTCAAGTAATTACAAAATTGAAGCACGAACAGCATTGATCTGTTTAAAACTCCAATATGAACCCGGCTAAAATCATGATTTATAAATCGCCCATAAAAAGTCTTCGTTCACAAAAAATAAAAATAACAATGTTCATTTCTCGTCATAATCCATTATATTTCATCACCCAAAAATATATCATCTCAATTCTCATAAATGCATGAATTGGAAATATGTAAACAGGACATCAAGCTCTTCGCACAATCAAAACAACACCTCAATAAAATGAAATACTTTTACTCCCTTCTTTTTACCATCTTCATTTTCTCTCAAACAATCGCTCAGGTTGTATCCATCAACGCTAATTCCGCTTTTCGCGGTGCTACGCTTACTATTCACATCACTTTGGCAAGCGGTGTAATTACGATAACGTCCTCTCCACAAGGAACTAGTGATATTTTTTTACAACAAGGGGCAAATACTATTTATACAAATTATTTTGACCCAACTCAGGTGTATGGTTATAATCCGTGGGGAGCTACTACCGACTCACTCTTTACAGATTTTACCATTCCTGCTAATGCACAATTAGGTTGGTACGACGTACATGTAATTTCCTACTTGTATGATCCAATGGCACCATGGAATCCATTTACTCCTGTCGACAATGTTCTTCAAAACGGATTCCTCGTTCCTGCTGTCGGTAGCTGTGCCGTTCCTTCAGGTCTATCAGCTTCTGCTATCACGAATACATCGGCGCAAATTAATTGGACAGCACCAACAGTTGCCGATACTTTCCGCATTCGATACAAAACAGCAACTTCAAATTACTTCTACAAAGACATCAATGGTAGCGGCGGTGCTGTAAATACATCGCTCTCCAATTTAAGTCCGGGCACAACTTACTATGTCGATATCAGTACAATTTGTACCGGCATCAGTAGTACGTACAGTGTTCCTGTTCTTTCATTCACAACATCGTCCACTCCTGTTTCATGCATTGTTCCGAATTTATTAAGCAGCTCGGCTGTGACTAATACCACCGCTACAGTTTCGTGGAACAATCTGATTACGGCCGATAACTTCCTTGTTCGCTATCGAATTCAAGGTGGATCAACGTATCAGTATTCACTTGTCGCAGGCGCCTCTTTCTCTACATCCTTTAGCAATCTTCAGCCGGGAACAACCTACGAATATCAGGTTAGTTCAATTTGTACAGGTGTAAGTTCGGGCTATAGCGCTGTTGCAACATTCACTACAACTTCGGTTGCAGCAAATTGTATTCGTCCGTTCGGAATTTCTGCAGGCTCAATTACAAACAACTCTGCCGTAATCAGCTGGACAAATCTTGTGCTTGCCGATACTTTCCGCATTCGTTATGCAGAACAAAACTCAATCAACTACTCGTACATCAATTCAACTTCTCCTATACCACATTCTACTACTTTGAGCAATCTGCATCCGGGAACAACGTACGATGTTCAGATCAGTTCGATTTGCCTCGGCGTAAGCACGGCGTACAGCACGGTGTATTCATTTACCACACTGAGCACTCCATTGAGTTGTGTTCGTCCGTTCGGACTTACAACAACGGGATTAACAAACACAAGCGTTACTGTCGATTGGACAAATTTTGTTACGGCCGATACTTTCAGAATTCGTTACGCTGTTTTCGGAACAAATAATTATCGTTACATCAATGTAAACGGAGGATTGGCACACAGCTACAGTCTCACAGGGCTTCAGCCTGCAACTACTTACAATGTTCAAATCTCTTCGATCTGTACAGGAGTATCGAGCGGATATTGTCCGGCTGTTTCTTTCACAACGGCATCAACGGCGGTAAGTTGTGTTATTCCGTGGGGGCTTTCTTCGAGCAATACGGCGAACACTTCGGTTACGGTAAGCTGGTCGCCTTATGTTGCTGCCGATACGTTCCGTGTTCGTTATCGCGAAGTTGGTGGCGGAAATTATTCGTACATCAATCAAAACGGTGCCGCAGGAAATAGCTTAACGATTTCAAACTTACAAGCAAACACTTTGTATCAATATCAGGTTAGTTCAATCTGCCTGGGTGTCAGCTCCGGCTACAGTAGCACTTCGTTCTTTACTACACTTAGCATTCCTGTGAGTTGTGCGCGTCCGCATACTACTTCCACAACAAACATCACAAATGTTTCTGCACTTCTCAACTGGACAAATATGGTAAGCGCCGACACATTCCGAATTCGTTATGCAGAACAAGGTTCGTTTAATTATCATTACATCAATCAACCGGGTGCATCAGGAAATTCTTGTCAGCTGAATAATCTGAATCCAAACACTACGTACAACTTCCAGATCAGTTCAATCTGCACAGGAAGCAGCAGTGGCTACTCATCGAACAACTCATTCACTACAACAAATGCTCCGGTTGCTTGCGCCATTCCTTACGGACTTGCTTCTTCAAATCTGACTAACAATTCGGCCGATGTAAGCTGGACACCTCTTGTTACAGCCGACAGCTTCCTCGTTCGTTACTCAGTAAACGGTACAACAAATTACTTCTGGAAACAAATTCCGGGTAATATCGGAAGCGGGACTACGCTAACCGGACTGGCCAATAATACGACCTATCAATGGCAGGTTCGAACAATTTGCAATGGACAACCGACGTCGTCGTACTCTGCTTCATCTACATTCGGAACGCTGTTGCGAACACGTAATTTGAAAAATGATATCTACGAAGTATATCCAAATCCTACTCACGATAAAATCACCGTTCACTTCCAGGCCGAGACAGACGACGCAACTACGATTATTTTAACCGATCTCTCAGGCAGAGAGTTGATCTCTTTCGAAAGAGCATCCGATAAAGGCGATAATTATTTCGAAGTTGAATTGGGTGACTTAGCTCCGGGAGTTTATATTCTTACTCAAAAAACCGGTAGTGATTATAAGCAGACGCAGATCGTCGTTTACTAGCACCTTAGTGTCTTAGTGTTAAAAATAAACACTAAGACACTAAGACTACTTGCCATAGGCTGCCGAGAATTCCTGCCAGCTTTTTGTTTTGTACGCATCGTCGCCATAGAAGTGCGCGACCATTTCCATAAACTTCGGATTGATGTAAGAGTTAATCACATCTATCACTTCCATTTTTTCATTCAGGAAAACGACAGAAGGAAAAGCAAATCCCCCGCGAGTAATTTCAAATGAAAGCGCATGATAAGGTGATTGATTTGCCGATCCTAAAAACTGACGGCCTTTATAAATCAAGGTGTCTTTTATCTCCGGATTAAATTCAACTAGATTAAACTTCGTCTTCATGATATCGATCGTTGTCGAATCGGTAAATGTTGCCGTCTTCATAACCTTTCCCGAATTACACCAATCTGCATTAAACAAAACAATTGTCTTTTTGTCTTTACGGAATCGCCGTTAAAAAATGTTTTTGGCGTAAGCCAGTTCATCGAATTGCTTCGAACCATCGTCATCGAATCGTGAAATGTTTTTTCAAATCCAACGCGGAACTCATCCTAGTTTGAATTTCTAAATGCGTTTTCGAGAGAGAAAATTAATATCGGTTCAAGCTTTTGTGTTTCGAGATATCCGGCAGCAAGCATGCTCAATTTGAATTCTTTCTTCTCTTTATCATAGCCGTTTAAAAACAACGTCGACGGATACATCAACTTATTCTGCAACAATTTCGCAGCAAGCGGATGAGTTGTTCGTGGCTGCATGGATGTCGGCATGTACTTTTGACCGAGATACTCAACGGTGTCTTTCCCTTCTGCATCAAATTTCACCGGATAGAAATACGCATTAATATATGACGATAAGCCGGGATCTGAATATGAAGTCGCCATCATTCGCTTACACCAGCCACACCAATCCGTGTAAAAATCCATGATAATCGGCCGTGGCTGAGTTTGGTACTTAGTCATGGCCTCTTCGATCGTCATCCAATTTACCAGACTATGTTCACCGACCGGGGTAGGTGCTGCGAGCTGGCCAAAGGCTGTTTGGGCGAAAAAAACGAGAATAATGGCGATTTTGCGTGAAATTGGCATGTTTGGGGGTGTGGAATTAGTGTAAATATAAGTGTTTAAGGAAGTTGCGGGGAATTAATAAAAGATGAAAAACGGCTTGCGGAATGGGTTTTCCGCAGAAAACGCGAAAATTACGCGAAAATCGCGGAAATTGTTGTTTTGTTTCCCCCCCCAGGAGGCAGGCTCCAAGCACGGAAATTTGAACGGAAAATCACGGAAACCTGGCCCGGTACGATTGTTTAACATAAGAAGATTCTTTGAAATTGCCCCATTTTCCCAATCCGGTGGCTGAGCTTGTCGACGCCGCAACCCTTCCAAAGCCACCACTCACCCTCCTTCCCGCCTGCTTTACCAACTAAAAGTGACACCACCCTGCATTCGGGCTATTTTGCATGCATATGAAACAGTTACTCCTCTCTCTTAGTCTTTCGCTCACAGCAATCTTCGCTAACGCTCAAAATTTTGAAAATACCTACAACTACGGTATCGGTACATCTATCTACGCTCTTACTGAAGGTGATTACGTTGCTTCCGTTAACTATCCAAACTACGGTATCCTGCGTTTAGATGCTGATGGTTCTGAGAAGGGCTTTACTGCGATCAACTATGCAACTGTTCAATCGGTTCTTCCTACTGTTGAGGGTGGTTTCGTTTTTACCGGAATGAATCGCGATGATCAAAATGCAATTGTTGTGAAGACAGATGCGAATGGCGACAGCGTTTGGACAAAAACTTTTCCTGCTTATGGTTTCTCTGCAACTGCAGCTGAAATTACTCAGATGAGCGACAGTGGTTTTATCATCAATATGTCGAGCGACGGTTCACTTTCTTCTAATCCTTATCAGTTAGTACGTATCGACAAAAACGGTAATATCCTTTGGACAAATTTAATCGGTGATGCAAAAGCAAAGATTCACTCTTTCACAGTGAGTAACAATTATCTTTTCGATGCTTTCACAACTTCTTATCATGATGAAGTTGACATTATCCGTTTAGCGAAGATCAATGCAAACACGGGTAACACAGAATGGACAAGCTTCCTGTTCGATACAACTTATCAGACAATCGGTTTCCCTTGTAATTCTTATATCGCCAACTCTTCAGTTGTCGTAAACGGATTGGAAATGGTTGTTGCAGGTTCAAAAACATTGAAACTTGATCCGATGACAGGTACTTCATACCAGTTTATCTTTAAGACTGATGCTAACGGAAACATCGTTTGGGAAAAGACATTTGCAGAAGGTGAATTTACTCAGATCATCAATACAAGCGATAACGGATTTACGCTTATCGGTAAAACTGCAAATAACGTTGGTTTCACAATGATGAAACTCGATGCAAATGGTAACAGCCTTTGGTCATACTCTTTCAACAAAGGAACAGAATCAAACGCAAAGAGTGTTCAACAAACTTCTGATAATGGTTTTGTAGTATCCGGTTTGTCATACGATGCTACTGCTAACAGCTACCTTACTTACGTAGTAAAAACAGACGAGCAAGGCCAGGTGAGCAACTTGATGAACGGTATCTCAAATCAGCCGGTTTCAGTAAATGAAACAATGCTTTACCCGAATGTACTGGTAGAAAAATCTACACTCCATATCAATATGGAAGAAGTTCGTAAAGGTGTAGTTGTTACAATTTATGATATCACAGGAAAAGCAGTTAGTCAGATCAACGTAACTTCTGAATATACCGAGATTTTCAAAGGTAACTTACAAGCCGGAACATATATGCTTGGCGTGAGTAACGGAGCGGTAGCGCAGTTCATAGTAGAATAATTCAAAAGTCAAAAGCGCGCGCCGGGCGGGAGTTGAATTCAAAACTTAGAATTCAAAATTCAGAAATGGCCTTGAGAGCTTTTAGCAGTCGAGTTTTGTGTGCGAGATAAAAACTAATTTTCTACAAAGCTTGTGACCCGGAGGGTCATACAATTGTATAAAAGCGTTCGAAGTGAGCTCCGACTCGGAGAGTCGAACCAAACTCGTTTTAGATACCGACGCCAAAACCTCTAACAAAAAGCTTTTCAAAAAGAGTGAACTTAGGAGCACTCCCTTTTCTTCTTTTGCAAGTTGCAGAAGTAAGGGTGCGACTCTGCCGAGTCGCTTTCTTCGTTTTCCTTGCTAATACAATTGTTTGATCCTCCGGGTCAAGGTTGGGCCGTTTTTTACCAATCGTCTTAGGGTGATATCTCGAATTCATCCATCAGGTTTTTCTAACTCCTTTATCTTTTCTGCCACCTTTTTGTTGTGCAAAATATTTCTACATTTATCATGTAGAATACTCTTTTCCCTCATCACAAAAACACACGCATGAAAAAATTTCTCCTTCCCGCCCTGGCAATTATCTTGTCAAGCTTTACCGCATCGGCCGCTACGATTCCTGTTATTTTCCACGTACTCTATAACAACGCTAATCAAAACGTATCCGATTCGATCGTTTATGATCAACTCCGTGTTCTCAATCAGGACTTCAATCGCCTTAACGCCGATACAATAAATACGCCCGCACCATTTCTTGCCGTCGCCGCCTCTGCTAACATCGACTTTTGTCTCGCCCAACAGGATCCTCTCGGAAACGCGAGCACAGGTATCATTCGCAAACAGGTAAGTGTACCGTCGTTTTCAACTATCAGCAATATTGTTTCATCGGCGACAGGTGGCGATGATATGTGGCCTCGCGATTATTATCTCAATATTTATATCGTTAGTCTTGCTAATGGCATGCTGGGACTTTCAAGTTTGCCCGGCGCTTCGGCCAATGGCGATGGAGTTATCATCCACTATACTATAGTCGGCGGACCGACTTTTCCCGGTTCGCAAATCGGATATAATCGTGGGCGCACTCTCGTGAGTCTCGTCGCTCACTGGTTCAATCTTCGTAGCATGGCCGGTAGCTTAGGCTGTGCCGATGAGGACTCTGTGAGCGATACTCCGATAAGCGACGGATCTCTCTTCGGAGGTTGTCTGACGTTCCCACATGTTACTTGCGGAAACGGACCTAATGGAGAAATGTTCATGAACTTCATGACGTATGCCGACGACGATTGTAAAAACCTCTTTACGCAGGGACAATGCGATCGAATGAATACGGCACTGAATACTCAACGATCTTCTCTCTTAAGCTCCATCGGTTGCAACTTGCCTAATGCTGTATACGCTCTCGAAGAACAAGCCTTTGACGTCTTTCCAAATCCAACAAGTAACGGTATTCAAATTTTCTTCAATGCTAAATCAACGGCAGTAGAAAAAATCACTCTGCATGATGCACTTGGCCGTACGATCGAATCAATGCGCATTCACGGAGAGCCGGCATATATCTTTACGACGGAAAAACTGGCTCCCGGTATTTACATTCTGGAGTTTTCAGGGAATGGTGTCCGGTTTAATAAGAAAGTTGTGGTTGAATAAACCAATTCTTAGTGCCTTAGTGTCTTAGTGGTTATTTTATTTTACCACTAAGACACTAAGACACTAAGAGTGTTAGACCGTTTCGATAGGCGCTTCGACTTTTGGCGGAATCAATTTGTATAATACCGGCGTTACAATTCGCGACAATAAAGTGGAGCTGATCAAACCACCGATCAATACAATAGCCAATGGTGAGATTAATGGATTCGTTGATACCGCTATCGGCATCAAACCGCCTATCGCAGTTAATGATGTCAAAATAATCGGAAGGAATCGGATTTCACCGGCTTCGCGGATGGCATCGTCTAACGATTTTCCTTCGCGGCGTAATTGATTCGTGAAATCGACGAGGAGGATGGAGTTCTTTACTTCGATACCGGCGAGAGCAATCAGACCGATGATGGCGACGAATGACAATGAATTGCCCGTCATCCACAACGCACTCAATGCTCCAACCATTCCAAGCGGAATTACCGACAACACAATAAGCGTACTCTTGAAGGTTTTGAATTCAAGAATGAGAATGGCTATGAATAAGAAAACGGTGATAATGATAATCGTTCCGAAACCGCCGAACGATTCCTGGCGCGATTCGTATTCTCCGCCCATTTTATAACTCACTCCTTTTGAAAGCGGAAATTTATCCATCTGCGCAATCACATCGTTGATCACATTGTCGGCGAGATAACCTTTCTCCACGAAAGCACTCACCGACACCGTCCTGATTTTATTCTCATGACGAATGATCAACGGCGACGATTCCATCCTCAAACTCGCTACTTGCGAAACCGGAATCGCAACACCTTGCATATTGTTTACATATAAGTTGTCGAACACATCAAGTGTTGGACGTTCTGCCTTTGGCGACGTAAGCACGATGTCGTAATCGTTGCTGTTCTCATCGGAGAAACTACCAACTTTATATCCGGCAACAGCTAAACGAACAATTCGATCGATGTTTACCGTCGGAATTCCCAGGCTGTTTGCTTTCTCTTTATTGATATCGACTTTGATATCGGACTTTAAATTCACAACGGGATTGTTTACGTACATCGTACCCTTTGTGGCTTTCAGCATTGTTTCCACTCGCATCGCCATAGCACGAAGTGTATCCAGATTGTCGCCGGCTAAACGAACTTCTACAGGAGCTACAACAGGCGGACCTTGCTCGAAATTCTTCACTTCAATTTTTGCTGCTGAAAATCCGCTGAACTTCACACGAAGCGAATCGATGATTTCCAGTTTACGACTCGGGCTTGTTTCTTCTTGTAATTGAACAAAGATCTGTGCGTAATCGCCTCGCTCGTTTTCAGGAATTACATTGTAATAAATCCTGGGATTTCCTTTGCCGACATTCGTTGCATAGTATTGAATCTCCTTTTGCTTCGATAATTCACTTTCTACATAACGAGCAACGCTGTCGGTCTGATAAATATTCGTTTGCAATGGCGTAATGATATTCACCATGAATTGCGGTTTCTCGGATGCAGGGAACAAACTGAATCCAATGATCGGCATTAGCTGCAAAGAGGCCGCAAAAACTATTATCGCAACAATCATCGTTACCACCGGACGTTTCAAGGCTCGATCCAAAAATGGAGCATACGTTTTGTGAATGCCTTTTTTCAATCCGCGGAGGAAGAAGTTTCCTTCTGCATGACCGCTTTCTTCTTTCAATAATCGGCTCGATAAAAACGGAATAATCGTTAACGATACAAGCATTGATGCAAGTACGCTGCAGATAACAGCCATCGGAAGCGAACGAATAAAATCACCTGATCCTTCCGGTAAAAATACTAACGGCATGAAGGCAATGATGAGCGTTGCCGTACAACCGATCACAGCTAAACCAATTTGCTGTGTCGCTTTTAGTGTTGCATCGAGTCGCGAATATCCGTCGCGCATCCAGCGCTCGATGTTTTCTACTACGACAATGCTGTCGTCGACTAACAATCCGAGGGCTACTACCAGTCCGACAATACTCAACTGATTCATATTATACCCAAGCATGTTGAGCATTACCAACCCTATTGCCAATGACAATGGAATTGAGATCATCACGATAATCGATGCGCGACTGCCAAGCGGAAGAAGGGTGATCATGACGAGCAAAATGGCAATCACGAAATCCTTTCCTAAGCCTCCTAATCGACTATTCACGTTTCTCGCCTGATCAAAATGTGTTACCATGTCGATATTAGCAGGCAATGTTATTTTGAATTTCTCTAAAACAGGAAGATACTTTAATTGTGTCTGCGAAATATTGTATCCCGACTTCTGCGCTGCGTTCACAAAAACAGCACGATGACCATTCAGTCGAGTGATATGTTTGTTTTCCTCATAATCCAGATGAACATTCGCAACATCTTTCAACATCACACTTCTCGAACCGACGCTGTATACAATCGTATTTTTGACTTCATCGATCGATTTATAATTTCCGCTCGTCTTAACGTTAAACGATTTTTTTCCGGCAATAACGCTTCCTCCGGGAATGTTGGCAATTTCACTTTGCATACTTCCGATGATAGCATTTACGGGAATGTGCATTTGTGCTAATTTGTCGAGCTGCAGATCTACGCGAACAATCTCATCGGGTAACCCTGCGATTTCAACTTTTTTCAGCTCTACTAATTTCTCGAGTTCGTCCTGAAGATTTTCAGCTTGCTTTTTCAATTGTTCACGCGAAGCATTCTCGGAGATCAATGCAATCTGTAAAATGTTTACATCGGTTGGCGAAATTTTCTGTATATCAATACTAAGAATGTCCTGAGGTAATTCATTACGCATTCCGTTAACTTCGCGAACTAATTCCTGATACTTTGAGTTCACGTCGCTCTCGTATTTGTATTCTACCATGACAACGGCAACTCCGTCTTTGATAGTTGTACGAACACGCTTGATATCTTCGAGCTCCGTGATTTTCTTTTCCATCGGCTTCACCACGAGCTCTTCCATATCCTGCGGACTTGTTCCCGGGTAAATGATGACGATCGGGAATTGCGGTGCTTTAATTTCCGGATCTTCGCTGCGTGGCATATTGAAAAGTGTAGTAACACCTACAACCACGGCCATGATAAATATGACGAGGGTAAACTGATAATTCTTTACCGCGTAATTTGAAATTTTCATACGTTTCTTTTTAAAGTGTATTACTCGGCTTCGATTTTAATTGTTGATTTGTCTGATAAATACGCACTCCCCGCCACAACTAAATAATCCCACGATTCCAGCCCTGAGCTCAACATCACATAATCATGTTCTATTCGATTGATGACAACCGGAACTTTGCTCACGGTTTTCTTATCATTCGTGACGAATACAAATCCTTTATCGCCATTTCCATCTAACAACGATTCATAAGGAATCCTCCAAAGGCTTTCCGGTTTCGACAAATAAATTTCTGCTTTACCAAACATGCCGGAAGCTAAATTCGACTTCTTCGCATTGCTGATTTTGATTTCAACCATGAATGAGCCTGTCATCTGATCGGCGTTCTCTGATTTGGAACTGATCTTTCCTGACAACAATTTATCACCAACAGCGTCGGAGCTAATTGTTGCAGAATCGCCTACCGCTATCTTCGACCATTGCTTATCGCTCACGCCAACCTTTAAAAGCCAATCTGATTCGCCTTTACTGTTTGTTTGCAGCACGGGTGTTCCCGGTCCTACGATTTGTCCGGCATTTGCCAGCTTGCGAAGAATAACACCATCACTCATTGCTCTGATTTCAGAGTAGCTCTGATTGAATTGCGCAGCCGCATATTGTTGCTTCGCCAAATCCAATCCGGTTTTTGCATTTTGAAATTGCTCAAGAGTGGCGACACTGTCTTTGTACAAATTCTCTGCACGCTGATAATCGCGACTTGCTTTTTCAACTCCGAGTTGTGCCTGATTAACCATGGCTGAAATTTCAGTAAGATCGAGTGAGGCAAGCAATTGTCCCTTTTGAACAGACTCGCCTTCTTTAACATAAATTTTGCGAATGAGTCCGCCGGTTTTGAAGGAGAGAACGGTTTCATCATCGGTCGTAAATTGACCGGAAGCAGAAACTACTTCTCCGATGTCGGATTTTGAAATTGCTTCAAGCTTAACAGAGATTTCTTCTCCGGCTGAAGGCATGGCTTTGTCGGCTTTGTCAGACTTACATGAAACATAAATTAAAGCTGAAGCAGCAAGTATGAGTGTGAAAATCTTTTTCATTTATGTATAGTGTATTAATTGTTGGATGTTTCTCTTTCGAATGTTATTGTGGCGATTTGTAATTGATTCTGTGAAATGACTCTTTGCAATGAAGCTGCTGTCAGTTGTGTTCGTGCATCGATTGACTCGATGAATGAATTTACTCCTTCGGCATAACCTTTTTGAATAAGGCGATTGTAGTACTGTGCAGACTCTTCCTGCTTTACTGACGACAAATAGTTTTCGTATGCAATTCGCAGATTGTTTTTTGCAGCAGAGGCAGCGAGCTTGATTTGCTTTGTTGTATAGTCGGTAGTCAACGACTGGTTCTTCATCGTTAATTCGGCGCGATGCTTCTTGTAGGAATTTTGTCCGGATGTGAAGAGCGGAAGTTCGAGATGAACGCCGGCAAAGTAGTAGCGTGTTTCGCTATTGTAAATCCAGTCGGCCGATTGTGAACCATAGTCAATGAAGCCTGAAACTTTCGGAATCATATAACTTGAAGAAAGTTTGTATGCGTTTTTTGAAATCTCTTCGGCCTGAGCGAGTGTTTTCAATTCGCTTCTCTTCGAAATATCCGGGTCGGCAAGCAAATACGATTCTGCTTTTGCCAAATCCATCTGATGCATTCCTGTCGTATCAATTTCCTGTGAAGCCTCGGCATTGATGATGAAGTTGAAATACAATTGTGCATTATGTGCCTGCTCAATTGCCGACTTGCGTTTTGCTTCTACTTGCTGCAGTTCGCTCTCGGAACGGATGACGTATGCTTTTACTGCCTTACCGTTTGCAGCCAGACTTTCATTGACTCTCTTTCCTTCAGAAGCAAGTTTCGAAGCATCTTCATAAATGTTCACTGCACTCAAAGAGGAGAGATATGTGTAGTACGCCGATTTAATTTCCTTCGTCAACTCTGCTTTGTATGCATCGAGCTCCGATTGCTTCAACTGCACTTGTCCCGACTGAATTTTTTTGTTGTAGATAATGTCGGTGTTGAACAATGGCATCGATGCGCGAAGTTTTACATCGTAGTAATTGTTTGGGAGAAAATTGATGTTCACATTTTCCAGCATTGGAAAAGCTTGTTGTCCGATTAGCTGATTCAATGTTTGATAAGCCGGATTCAACAAATCGCCTACAGGGAAATCGATGCTTCGTCCGCCTTCGCCCGATTGATAATCGCCGAGCAAAGTAATCGACGGAAGGAAAAGCGATCGCGCTTCGCGGAGAGAGTACATCGCACTTTCGAGACTCACGTTTTTTTGTTGTAGAACGAGATTGTTTTTCAATCCGTAGTCAACGTACTTATCGACGGTGCTTTGAGCATTAAGCTGTGTGGTAAAAGCTGCAAAAAACAACAGAAAAAGGAGTTTTTTAGAGCTACTTAATGGTGTAATCATTCTTTACAGTGTTAAGTGGTTATGCAAAAAATATATTAGTTCGATGACTGATCCATCGTATTGATGAGCCAGTTCAATGCTTTATTCATACTTGGAATTATTTCCGGATCCGGAACGAGTTTTTCGAAGCGACGACGATTGGCAAGTGAAACCAATCCGTGTACCATTCCCCATACGGCCATTGCCAACGTGTTTACATCGCCCGGAGGTATTAATTTTTTCTCGATGCATTCACTCAACACAGCTTTCAATCCGTTGAGAGCAGTATCGCCACATTCCCAATTACAACTCGGGTCTTCGCGAAGCTTATCCATCGGTGCCGGTAGGATGAACATTAAGTCGTAATACTCGGGATTCTCGAGACCAAAGCGAATGTAATTTTCGCCAAGCTTGTGCAAACGAATCAACGGATTTTTGATATCGAATAACTCGCGATTGTATTCACCCATCTTTTGAAATCCGATCTCGTGCAATTTGAAAAGGATTTCATTTTTGTCTTTGAAATACAAATAGACGGTCGTCGGACTATATTGAATAATATCGGCAATCTTCCGAATTGAGACATTCTCATACCCCTGTTCCGAAAACAGCCTGATAGAAGCATCCAGGATCTGTTGCTTCAGGTCGGCTTTTTGTTTTTCTTTTCTTTCGGTGATTCCCATGAGTTTGACTTTCGGGTGCAAATATACTTAACAGTGTTAAGTTTGCAAGGGTTTGCGGTATCCCACCACCCATATAGCTGATTTTCAGCCGCTTAATTTTAAAGAGGCCAATTAGCAAATTCGGGAATTAGCAAATTAGCAAATGGGGCTTCGAAGGAAATGATAGAAGAAATTCAATGCCCTCTGCGTGTTTCAGCGCAATTTCTGCGTCGTCTGCGGGAAACAGGATTAGAAATTTGGCTTTGTGTTTTTTTACCACGAGAACACGAGTGCCACGAGGAATCACAAGACGATCTCGTGATTCCTCGTGGCACTTGTGCTCTCGTGGTAAAGAAAAGCTTAGTGCTCTACTCACTGCTGTTTTGCGCAACTGCGTCGTCTGCGGGAAATAATAGGATTAGAAATTTGGCTTTGTGTTTTTCACCACAAGAGCACGAGTGCCACGAGGAATCACGAGGATGTTTGTCTTTGGTTCCGCTTATATGATCCATAGTTAATGAGTGAATTCGGAGTAAGCCGGATGCGATCGCTTTTGAGGAGAGTATTTTTATGACCAATCAATTTGTGCTAATTCAGGCTGATGAATAAAGTTCGCAAATTGCGAACTTTTTAATTTTATTATTGTATATTTATATGAAAATTCGTCTTATCTCGAAGCAATCGCTGGAGGAGTATTGCAGAAGAAATCCAAATAGCCGTAAAGCGATTCGATCATGGTTAACCGCAATCAAGTTTACTGATTGGCTTTCACCAAATGACATTAAGTCAACATTTGGCTCAAGCGACCTGTTAGGTAGGGGAACAAATCGTGTTGTGTTTGATTTAGGAGGAAACAATTACAGAATGATATGTAAATACTATTGGGGTGAAAATAATGTACACTTATTTGTTTGCTGGATTGGAACCCACTCAGAATACAGCAAATTATGTAAGGAGAACAAACAATTTACCATTCGCGAATTCTAATTTATCGAAGCATTATGCCATCATTAAAATACAAAGTCATCAAATCTCGAAGCCAATACAGAGAGTATTGCCGATCTTTGGATTTACTTTTAGAAAAGAATAACCGGAAATTCAAAGATGAAATTGAATTGTTGACTGTCCTGATAGAAAAATGGGATGCCGATCATCAAACCTTCCATGATAGCGATCCTGTAGAGCTATTGCGAACTTTGATGCTAGAAAAAAACTTAAAAGCAAATGACTTGGCTACTATCCTTGGCGTAGGAAAAAGTGTAGTCTCTGAAATTTTGAATTACAAAAAAGGAATTTCTAAAAAACTAGTGCGTGATTTATCCCAATATTTTAGTGTATCACAAGAGGCTTTTAATAGAAATTATAAATTGATTTCGAAGCTGGCTACGAAGAAGAATAAACTAATTGGTTCAAATAAAATAAAAGCTAGTGCTTAAGATATTGAGGCTTCCGCTAATTAGACTTGGTTTCATAGCTTTAAATCAACCACTATGTCCACTAAGCTTTCTGCGGATCTCTGCGCAATTTCGGCGTCGTCTGCGGGATACAGAATTAGATATTTGGCTTTGTGTTTTTCACCACAAGAACACGAGTGCCACGAGGAATCACAAGACGATCTCGTGATTCCTCGTGGTACTTGTGTTCTCGTGGTAAAAGAAAATAAGCACTTAGTGCTCTACTCTCACTGCGTGTTTTTGCGCAATTTCTGCGTCGTCTGCGGGAAATAATAGGATTAGAAATTTGGCTTTGTGTTTTTCACCACAAGAGCACGAGTGCCACGAGGAATCACAAGAGCGTCTCGTGATTCCTCGTGGCACTCGTGCTCTCGTGGTAAAATCTAAACTTAAATCTCAAACCCTCCACACCGAACAAACAACGGAAATACAATCCTCCGCCGCAGACTATCTCCCCAAGAAACACGAATCTCCTCCGCAACTTCCGGAACAGGATCGATACCATGCTTCTGCCTATAATTCTGCACCGACGACCACGACTGAATGTAACCGATGTATTGCTCCATCGTCCACTCAGTGTCGATTTCGAACTGTGGCGTTTTGATTTCTTCGAAAGGAAATGGAATCGTTTTGTAATCTTCGTCGACATACCTCCGCTCGGGATTCCAATAGTCTTTCAATTTTTCCATGGAGAATTGATGCATGATACCATCGAGTTTTGGATCACACACAGGCGGAGCATATGCCCAGACTGCGATGATCGCTCCCGGCTTTGCAACACGGCGAACTTCTTTGTAAAACATTTCGAAGTCGAACCAGTGAACTGCCGTGGCAACGGTAATCAAATCGAAGCTCGCATCGGCAAACGGTGTAGACTCGGCACGACAAAGATGATAAGCGACTCGCTCATTCTTTGTAGCATGTTCGATCTGACTTGCACTGATATCGCTTGCTTCCACCTTTGCAAAACGTTTCGCCAACTGTACTGCCACCTGACCGTTTCCTGTTCCGCAATCCCAGGCATGATCGAAATTCTTTACCAACGAAAACAGATAATCAAACAACAACTGCGGATAATGCGGACGAAAAGCTGCGTAGGTTTTGGATTGAGTAGAAAAGAGGTCTTTGGTGGGTTTCATGGAGCGGGTTGCGCGTTACGTTACGAGTTGCGGGTTACGAGTTGCGAGTTACGGGTTGCGGGTTGCGGGCTTCGACAGGCTCAGCCAGCGGGTTGCGAGTGTGTAACGAAAGTACTGGTTTCCGTAATCGGGTGATATCCTTTTAGGGAAAATTTAAGAATATCACAAAAGGCTTATTGATTGTCTATTGTATGGTTTAAAGTATCATACACCTGCAAATGATGTTTTATTGCTGTTCATAACAAAGATTATCATCTCACCAAGGATTACGACTTGCCCTCAATTGCCTCACTAGTTTTGAGTAATTTCGTAACCCGCAACTCGCAACTCGCAACTCGCAACCCGCAACTCGTAACCCGCAACCCGTCCCATGTCAACCTACTCCAAACCCATCTCCTTCCGCTGGTCCGACCTCGACCCGAATCTGCATGTTCGTCATAGTGTCTATTACGATCTGGGTACGCAGCACCGTGTCGAAATTCTGGATGACGCGGGACTTACGATGGTTGCCATGCATAAGATGGGCTTCTCGCCGATTTTGTTTCGCGAAGAATGTGTGTTTCGTCGTGAGATGCGCTTCGGTGACGAGGTCACGCTTGAAACGAAAATCCTCAAATTGAAACGTGATGCTTCGCGATGGAGTATCCAACATCGATTCCTTTTAGGCGAAATGCTTTGTGCAACAATTACCATCGATGGATCGTGGATCGATATGAAAACTCGCAAGCTTGCCTCGCCGCCTCCGCAGGCTGCGATAGATGTGATGAATGCTTTTCCGAAATCGGAGGGGTTTGTTTGGGAAGAGTAGCCAAGTCAAAAGTTAAAAGCCATAAAGCAATTTGCAGATTCGGAAATTAGCAAATGGAGGGGTGGGGGTTTTTACCACGAGATCACGAGGGGCACGAGGCGACCACAAGTCTTAGTGGTTAATAATTTTACCACTAAGACACTTAGACACTAAGATTGATCACGGTTTTCGGATGAACAGTTTTTTTCATATATTCGGGTTACGATAAAGCTGTATCATGAAAAAACTTTTAATCTTCGTCCTCTTAATTATTTGTGGACATGCCTTCGCCGGCGATTGGGATTTTTTTCAACTTAACAAAACTTCTTACTTCTCTTACTCGTCGTATGCTTCGACAGTTATTGGTGGACTTCGGATCGATTCGGTTCTGAGCAATGGCTCCGAAACTACTTTTTATCTCAACAAACAATTTAACCCGGAGAATCCCGCATCATGCTCACAAGCAAATCTCGATCAAAGCTATTACTATGAGAATTCTTTTTTCACCGATTCAATCTATCAAAGAAACGACACGGTGTTTTATTTTATATATCAAAGCTCGTTGCCGTTTTTCTTTTTACCAAAAGCTACCATCGGACAAAGCTGGGATGTCGTCTCTACTGTTTCCGGTAATTCATACAATACAATTAATTTTACCTGCATAAGCAATGAGCCCGAAACATTTTTTGGTATTACCGATAGCGTGAAAACATTTTCAATGACGCCGAATGGTACCGAAACTAATCAAACGCCCATCAGTAATTTTGAATTCAAACTGAGTAAAAACTACGGCTTAATTAAGTACTTGCCATTTTATGATTTCCTGTATCATCCGGCGAATTATGATTTCACACAATACACAACAATTGGAATTAATAGCTCCACGCTTGCTTCCGGCTTTCAAGTGCCACGGTTTGAAGATTACTTCCATCTCGCTGCCGGAGATATACGCCTCTGGTTACACGATGTTCGTACTGACGCTATAATGGTTCCGGATTGGACTGAATACTTTCGTGATTCAATTACACAGGCTCTTATTACTCCGGATTCCGTTGTTTATACCTTTGATCGTGTCATTGAAGATTCCGGTCATGTGATGATACAAAGCCCTGGAATGACAGAAGTGTATCGCAAAACAGATTTCAGCTATCTCAAAAATTGTCCTCCGCAAAATACGGGCTATGCCTACAATATCCCGATGTATAATCCTTCTATTCCCGGTAATGCAGGACTCATTGTTGACCCCAAGCCAATCGCTTTTACGATTGACAGTCTGACCGGCGATTCACTCTACGCGTTTTCCTTTACCTCTTACGCTTTTTTCCTTGATACAATTGGATGCGGCATTTATCAGATCTTAGATCAGGATTATAATTATTCTCTCAATACTAACGCCGGAATAATAGAGTCATGCGACAATAATCATGGTTCGAATTGCACTAAACTTGTCGCTTATAAAATCAATGGGGTTCAGGCCGGAAATATTTCGCTTGGAATCTCCACCGGGCCAAAGGTTGAAAGTGAAACAATGAATGCTCATTACTCTAACGGTCTCTTAACTCTAAATAACCTGCCCGATATCGCAAACACCGGATATGATTACCGCATCTTTAACTCAATCGGGAAATTACTTTTATCCGGACATGAAACCCACTCCGTTATAAACTTCGATGGCAATTCATCGGGCGTATATGTGATAGAAATAAATCTGAACGGAAAAAGGAAGGGGTTAAAGTTTTTGGTGGAGTGATTTGATGGGGCACTTGCGGTTTTATGTGTAATTTTACCACAAGAGCACGAGGGGCACAAGGTAACCACAAGAATTTCTGCGTGTTTCTGCGATAGGCGCCTGCCCCTATGGGGCGGGAAAAAAATATCACTTAAGCTTTGTGTCGGAAAAACTACAATAAGAATGTCTTATTCCCGTCTCCCCAAGAGTACCCCACATCCATTATGAAAATCTTCGGTCAAAACCCCAAAGGCAAGCATCTCGAAAAACTGAAATCTTCGCCTAACTATAAAAACGGTGCATTTCAGAATATCAATGAAACGGTAATGATGCCGGATGAATCGATGCTGCAAGTATCGCTTAAATTCTTTCGCGACCGCACTAAGAAAACTCCGCCGAAGCCTGTCCCTTTTGTTCGAACTGATTTGAAAAAAATCGGCGGCCACAAACCAACGATCGTCTGGTTCGGTCATTCCTCCTACCTCATCAACATTCACGGAAAAAATATTTTAGTCGATCCGGTGTTCAGCGGCAGCGCTTCGCCATTCTCTTTTACCGTGAAAGCATTCCCCGGCACTAATGAGTACGACATTCCCGACTTCCCAAAAATCGATTTACTTGTTTTAACGCACGATCACTACGATCATCTCGATTACAATACCGTTCTGCAACTTCGAGATTCTGATTGTAAAATTTTCTGCTCTGCCGGTGTCGGTTCTCATTTGCAATACTGGAATTTCGACGAAAGCCGAATCATGGAATTCGATTGGTGGGAGACAAATCGCTTCGATGAAAACATAGAATTCACCGCTGCTCCGGCACGACATTTTTCCGGACGCGGAACAACGAGAGGCAAAACGCTTTGGTCGTCGTTCATCCTAAAGTCTACTGATTACAAACTATACCTCGGCGGCGATTCAGGTTATGACACTCACTTCAAAGAAATTGGAGAAAAGCACGGACCGTTTGATCTGGCTTTACTCGAATGCGGACAGTACAATCGGATGTGGCGTTACATTCACATGATGCCGGAACAAACCGTTCAGGCGAGCATCGACCTAAAAGCAAAAGTTCTGTTGCCTGTTCATTGGGAAAATTTTCTCTCGCAATGCATACGTGGAATGAGCCGATCATTCGTGCAACTGCAGAAGCAAAAAAACTCGGAGTGAATATTGTTTCACCTATGATTGGTGAGGCTTATGAATTGCATAGCAAATTCTCGGGTGGGGTGTGGTGGGAGTGATCGGTATAACCTTTTTTCACCACGAGAACACGAGGGGCACGAGGAATCACAAGATCATTTGCTAAACTGTAGTGGAAGTGATGTGCTTTTCCCTTGGCCGTTACTTACTCAATGACTACTTCCATCAACGTGCCTATGATATCGTTTTTCGGAAACGGAATCAGATTTTGTAAAAACGGCGCTGTCGGCCACCACTCCTGATAGTGGAATTCCTGCGACATAACCATTACCATCTGATTATTTGGAATGCTTGTCGTCTTCTCATCCATGCGACAAATCTCTCGCATCGACTTTTCATCTTTACCGATGCGCCAGATAATCGCTGTAGGCTGCCATTCAATTTCAAAATAATAATAGTCGCCGTCAAAAACTTCGTCATGCGGCTGAGGAACTTTTGCCGTTACCAGCTTACTGTAATCATTCCAACGACAAAACTCAATCTGCTTTCCGCCGATTTTCGCTGCTCGCACTCCCTGAAAAAAATTAACCGGCTCGTGACAAGCCAAATCCCAGTTCGTACACGCAATAGTGATGTCGTGATTGTCGGCTGCATTCTCGGTTTTGTATACGCCGGTGGTGCCGTATGAAGTTTTTGTCCAGTAACGTGACTCCTTCAAAATTTCAAAATCTATTTCAGAGTAAGTATCCGACTTCTGTGACTGTCGTAGCGACGATTCTTTGTCAGGCAATGCTTTGGGAATATAACCAACACTCGCATTACAATCGCGTCGATTATTCCACTTCGCATCGCTTTGGAAGGCGAGCCAATAAGCAGCAGTGATTCCATTCCATACATTATCGTCGCTGATTAATTTAGGAAAGCGAATTTTTGCACGCCACTTTCCATAGGTAAGCCCGACTCTTGACATCACTCCCACATGTTCCTTCTTGTACTCGCCGGGCTTGTTACCGGGATTAATGATACTGATCGACTTTCCAACACTATCGGTTTTAACCGTCTTGCACGGACAATCCGTTTTGCTGCTGAAAATTCGTACCGTATCACTCGAGTTTTTGTACTTGGTTTTGTACTGCAGATATTCGGCTCGTGTCATCTTTTCTCCGACAACATCTTTTTGCTTCTTAATATTCACCAACGACCAGTTTTTGTCAATATGGTGAATGTACTGTGCAAACTGAGCACGATGATAAAGCTCCTGTGTCTCCCCGCAAGTTGAATTAAAATACGATTTGTTAACGCTTCTGTCATTTACTTTATACGGGTCGATATAAATTCCCGACGACAAGTCTAATGCAATCTTTAATTTCAAATATTTGTCGCCTAAAGCCACGAAAACATTTTTGTTTTTATTTTCCTGAAGAAAATACGAGAATGGGTTTTTGAAAGAGCCTTTACCGTCGGTGTGCGAAATATCCTTTACGCTCTCCGGAATACTTGCAAAATCTGCAGAGTCAACAACAACTAACATAAAACGATAAAGGCCGGCACGTGGGTTTCTTTTCCAACGATTATTCATCGTCTTTGCTTCCTGATTGGAGTTATTGATTACCCATACTGCATCATTATACATCTGTTCCTCTGTACTAACCTTATTCTCCTTTGCCTTTGCTGCAATTCCGGCCAACCACTCTGTATCGGTCAGGATCTTTGCAATCTTAGCTTGAATTTTTTCCTCTGTCGGAAGTGCAGAGTCAGGCTCAGCTCCCCAAAACTTTTTCTCGTCGCGCGGATTACCTTGTATACGGAAACTGTCGGTGATTACAATTTCCCCTGAAGCAGCATTCACAGAATGAAAACCATCTGTCGCTTCGCCCCAGCTTCCGTAAAAGTTTTCGGCATCTAATGCACTGCCTTCAGCAAATTTGTAGCTTTCGTTTTGATAATAGATTTTGTAATAGAAACGACCGGCAGATTCGTGATTAATCAATTTGAAAGTAAAACTGAATTTGCCGCCGGCTGTCTGATTTTCAGTCGGCACCTGAATTCCGTATAAAACTGAATTTGAAAGATCGGCTATGATATTTATAACGCTGTCATTCGTGCCGGCTGAAATATTTGTGCAAGACTTAAACTCTTTTACTTCAAAACCCGCAGCTCTTGCTCCGAGCGATATTAGAGTAAAACAAATTAAACTACTTAAGAAAATGCTCTTTCCCTTTTTCATAAATTCAAATTGCTGTGCTGGTGTTCTATATGAAATAAATCCGGTGTTTATATCCGGAATAAAATTCACGGAGTCTTCGTCTGGAGAGATCGGCTACGCCTGAAGCGGAAGGTTAATCACAAACTCCGTATACTTCCCGACTTCCGAGCCAACCTCGTATGTCGCCGCCATGAGCCTTAATAATATCACGACTAATACTCAAACCTAAACCGGTTCCTTCACTGCCGGGCTTTGTGGTAAAGAACGGAGTAAAAATGTTGGTGATTATTTGCTGCGGGATTCCTTGGCCGTTGTCGCGAATTGTAATAACTATTGAATCGCCTTTCTCGGAGTTTACCAATCTTGTGCTCAATGTTACTTTCGAAGGAAGGGCCTTTGATTCCGAGCCTCTACCTTCTTTCACTGCATAAAAGGCGTTGTTCAATAAATTGAGAACAACTCGCGATATGTCGAGCTGATTAATATTGATTTCCGGTAATTCATGCGCAAATTGTGTAACAATTTCACAATTGAATCCGGGATGTTTGGCCCGCATGGCATGAAACGACAGATTCAATGTTTCGCCAATGAGCGCATTTATATCTGTCATTTGCTTCTCGCCTTTTCCGCCACGACTGTGCATGAGCATTCCTTTCACAATGCCATCGGCTCGCTTGCCGTGCTGATGAATAATGCTCAGGTTTTTCTTAATGTCTTCTGCAATTTGCTTGCGTGTCTCCAAGTCCTCCTCATTCATTAACTCATCAACAAGCTCCGAACTTACTTCGGAAAAATTATTTACGAAGTTTAACGGGTTCTGAATCTCATGCGCAATGCCTGACGTAAGTTGACCAAGCGAAGCAAGTTTTTCTTGCTCTACAAGCTGCGCCTGTGTTTGCCGAATACGCTCCAGACTGTTCTGCAATTGCTCGCTGATTCGTTGTTTCAAGCGGAAGCGATTGTACAAAACGAAAATCAGCAACAAAAGAAGAAGTATGCCTCCTATAAAATAATAACGCTCATTCTGCGCTTTGTCTAATTGCAGCTTTTGAATTTCAATTTCTTTCTGCCGTAAATCCTGATCTCGCTCTTTCTCGAGGCTTTCCATACGACTTCTGTTTTCGTCGTTGAAAATTGAATCGCGATACGCGTTTTCTTTTCGAAGGTACGCCAACGCTTTTGCCGCATTTCCCTGCAACTCGCTTACCCTTGAAAGGTACTTACTTGTTTCCTGTATTCCGGCCAGGTAATTTAGTTCTCCGAATATCTTGTCGGCTAATTCCAAATTACTAGCAGCCGCATCGAGCGCCTTTGTTTTACTTCCTTTAAAAAACTTGTTTAACAACGGGACGTTATTATCCTTCGCAATCTGATAGTAGATCTCGCCGATATTACACAGATTAATCGCTTCGCCGCCACGGTCGCCGCTAGCTTTGTATTGATTCAGCGCTTTTGTGTCGCACTCAAGCGCTTTTTCATAATCCGATTCGGCCAAATAAATATTGCCGAGATTTCCGAGGAAGATATTTATTGCTCCGCTGTCACCTAATTCCTCCTCAAGCTTTATCGCTTCACGTATGAACATTCCCGCTTTTGGAAAATCATTCATCGAATAATAAACGAGTCCGATATTACCTAAAGCCGTTGCAAAACCTTTTTTGTAATGTGCTTCCTTGAAAATTTCCATGGCCTTACGATAGTACTCGAGGGCCTTCGGATAATTATGCTGATTGTCGTAAATAATACCAATGTTACTCAGACTCGTTCCCGCATCCGTTTTATTTCCCAACTCTTCTCTCAACTTCAGCGCCTGGAAATGATGATCCAATGCATTAATATAATCGGATTTACTCTGATAATTTATGCCAAGCGAATTATGTGCTTCGGCAAGTTGCTTGTTCGACGACAACTTTTCTGCTAAATCGATCGACTCTTTAGCGTATAGAATTCCGCTATCGGGATTCACATATGCATAGAAGTAGGAAATATCGTTTAACAGATTGACACGGTTAGTGTCTTGTGCAGCTTTTGACAGTGCATTCAAGAGTGAATCAAGCTTTGCTTTACCCGCAGCCTGGCCATGCACTTGCAAAATGCCGGAACAAAAAATAAGTAGTAATGCTGCACGGATCGATTTCACCCGGAATAGTGTTCTTGTGTGTAGGGGCAAGATAGAAAATATTTGTCCTTTTCCACAATTTTGTTCGAATTCTGCTTGTTTAGGGGCGTTTTTCCTAGCCATTCCATTTTCGAACCATAAACTTACCGGAAAATGCTTCACCCTTCCTTGCGAAAAAATTCATCCCGCTCTCACCTGCTCTGACAACCTTTGAACTGCTAAATTTATCGCCTCTGCTGGTAAATCTTTTGTAAATAGATTATACAAAATCAATAAAGACGATGTAAAGAATTAACGATAACCAAAAGAGCAATAAAATCAATCCTCTTTGACAACGAAAACGAGTAGAGAGCTCCGTTTATTAAAAAGCCCCGATGGAAACCTAATCCCTCGGGGTTTTTCTTTACAATGGTCTTTTAGTATACAAAACCAATGGTGGTAACTAACCAATAACTGTTTCAGCCTTTTGAACAATTTAATTAGTTTTGAAAAAAAGCCGAAATGGGGATCTTATTAGGTCGAAAAAAACCGAAAAACTTTTTGTTAAGTTTCCTCTACAGGATTCAAAAGCTATTACCTCTTTCTCGTAAACGTAAGCTCCATTTATTTCTGGACCTGGAATGGATCTTCGACCGTCTTTCTCATGAATTATCGTTCAAGCACTATTCCGTTAAAGATCACCCATTCTGGAAATTCTCATACCGAGTTCTATATTCTAATATAAAATCTTCGGATCGAATACTGGATCTCGGTTGTCATTTCGGAAATATCAGCTTTAATCTGGCAGAAAAAGCAAAAGAAGTAATCGGTGTTGATCACAACGCCAATTCTATTCAAACCGCCAAAAGTCGTCATCAGCGCGACAACTTAACTTATGTTCATGCTGACGCTTTTGAATACCTGAGCAACAACAAAGAAAAATTCAACGTCCTGATTCTCTCACATTCTCGAACATCTCGATAACCCGAAAGAATTTCTGAATAAATTCAAAACCTTCTTTGAAAATATTTATATCGAAGTTCCGGATTTTGATCGGTACCTTCTTAATCACTACCGAAAGGATCTTGACGTAAAACTTATTTACTCCGACGACGATCATGTTTCAGAATTTGATCGTGATGAAATCACTCAAATACTACATGATTGTAATATCGATATTCTCCAGGCTGAATGGAGATACGGGGTACAACGTTTGTGGTGCAAAGTAAAGTAGCTTCTATATTACTCTGACACAAATCTACCAAACAGAATATTTTCAGTTTTTTAAACGATGGTGCAAATAAAAAATCGGCTTGCAATATCTATGTATTACAAGCCGATCCGAAACGCTAATTCAATAATTTACACCAATCTTACATCAGTTTACGAAATAAAGGAAACAAGATCCCTTCGGGATATACCATTCGCTATTCGTATTTTCATTTAGGAATGGTATAATTACCCTCGGTAAAGCGTGATTTGAATTTCTCTCTTCCGGCCATCATCTTCCAATTTAATCCTCTTATCCGCTAATTCAACTCCGCCGTCTTTCACCAGCATTTCTCCAACACCGGGATCTTGCGTGAAATGAATTTCGTATGTCGATGATTTGTAACGGTAGTGAATCTTGAATGATCCCCACTCGGCAGGCACACAAGGAACAAACCTTAAAGTATCTCCTTCTTTTTGCAAACCGAAGAAATAGTTCGTGATCAGCTGGCTCATCCAGCCTGCCGAACCAGTGTACCATGTCCAGCCGCCATGTCCTTCGTGTGGTTGAACTGCGTACACATCGCCGGCCATTACGTATGGCTCAACTTTGTAGATGGCAATTTCTTCCGCCGTTCTTCCGTGATTAATCGGATTGATCATCTTCAATAATTCCCAAGCTCGTTCTGAATCGCCAAGCTTTGTAAAGGCGATTATCATCCAAATCGCAGCATGCGAATACTGTCCACCATTCTCACGAACTCCGGCAACGTATCCTTTAATGTAACCCGGATTGGTGACTGACTTATCAAAGGCAGGATCGAGTAAGCAAACAAGATTGTATTTTTTGTTCACCAATCTCTTGTAGGCAGAATTCATCGCCGTCTGTGCTCTTTCTTTATCCGCTACTCCGGAAATAACTGACCAGCTTTGCGAAAGTGAATCGATCTGACATTCATCGTTGCTCTTCGACCCTAATGGTGTTCCGTCGTCGAAGTATGCACGGCGATACCACTCACCATCCCATGCGTGCTTCTGAACATTTTCTTTCAATCTGCCTGCTTCCGTCTTACACGTTTCAGCAAACGCTGTGTCTTGCTGCAAATCGGCGAGCTCGATGAAATTCATCAGAATGTCGTACATGAAAAATCCTAACCAAACACTTTCTCCCTTTCCATGTATTCCAACCTGATCCATTCCATCATTCCAGTCGCCTGATCCCATCAATGGCAAACCGTGTTCACCATAACGGAATCCGTTCTGCAGAGCTTTCACACAGTGTTCGTAGAGCGATCCTTTCTGCATCGATTGAATCGGTAAGTCATAGTACGACTCTTCTTCCTGATTCAGGAAGCGACCTTCGAGATATGAAATCATTTCTCCCAAAATCTGCTTGTCGCCTGTCTGACGGATGTAACGGATCGTGACATAAGGCAACCACAAATAATCATCGGAACAACGTGTACGTACTCCACGGCCTGTCGGCGGATGCCACCAGTGCTGAACATCTCCTTCGATAAACTGACGCGATGCTGCAAGCAAAATTTGCTCTCGTGCTAATTCCGGCTGTGCGTGAAGCAACGACAATACATCTTGCAACTGATCGCGGAAACCGAATGCACCGCCTGATTGATAAAATCCGCTGCGTCCCCAGAGTCGTGATGATAATGTTTGATATGTAATCCAGTTATTCGCCAAAATATTTGTCGCATGATCCGGTGTTTCAACCTGAATAGCTTCAAGTGTTTTCTTCCAGAAATCTCTCACACCCTGCAATGCGCTTGCGGCTTTTTCAATTCCCTTATATTGCTTGAGCAAGTTGATTGCATCATTCATATCGGCGCCTGTTCCCAGACGGAATACCATTTCGCGCTCTTCTCCTTCGTCTAATTCGAACGGAATCTGAATGGCTGCACAAGGATCATAACCGGCACCGAGCTTACCCGACAATTTTGTACGATTCATTGCATCCGGATTCTGCAACGATTGATTTCGTCCGATGAATTCCATTCGATCTGTTGTAAACGATTTTTTACGATCATCAACATCGAAGAATGTAACTCGTCCAGGGAATTCGGTGTTGTATGGATTCTTTGCAATGAGCGCTCCGGTGTTTGGTTCAATCTCACTGAAAATGTGCATCGCATTCTTCGGACGCATATCGCCCATTACCCACTCAATATATCCTGTCGCCGACATTTTTCTCGGACGACCTGATACGTTTCGAACTTTCAAAACAGTAAACTTCACTGCGTGATTGATGTCGACATAAACCCACATCTCCGAGCGGATACCATCTTCGAGATATTCGAAAACGCTATATCCCATTCCATGACGAACGGTGTAAGATGAATTTCCCGGACGAGGTAATAATGTTGTTGACCAGAAACGGCCCGACTCTTCATCACGCAAATAATAAACTTCACCACCCTGATCACAAACCGGATCGTTAGCCCACGGAGTTAAACGATACTCGTGCGCGTTCTCGGCCCATGTGTACGATTGGCCGCTTTCAGAAATTACCGTTCCAAATTTCGGATTGGCAATGACGTTCGACCATGGTGCCGGTGTGCGTACTTTGTTGTGAACAGAAATTGCATACTCGCTTCCGTCAGGAATAAATCCTCCGAGGCCGTTGAAGAAGAGTAAGCCATTCGGCTCAGAAACGGTAATCTGCGTCGGCTCTGAAGTTGCTGTCGGAACGAGCAGAGGAATATTCACTTTCGTACTTGCTTTGCGATTAAGCTGATCGTCGAGCGTTCCTTCGGAGTCGCTTAAGATAACGCGAGCAACGGTTTGGAATAAAATTCTGTCTTCATTCGAAATCTGATCCGATGCTCTTACAAAAATTCCGCCCGGCTTATCGGCTACTTCGACGGAGATCAACGCCTGAATCTGATTTTGCAAGATCTGACGATAGCCACCGTGATCTTCATTCCAGATTACCAAATCTACTTTCAGTCCTTTCAACTGCCAGTAATTGTGTGCTTGAATTAATTGCTTCGCAAAATTTACATTCTCCTGATCTTCTACTTTCAGTAATACAATCGGCAAATCGCCGGAGATTGAATAACCCCACAGGCCTGATTGTCCGCGCTGATTCTTTATTAAGATTGCAGGATTCGCTCGTAAGAATGAGTTTGCAAAAATCACCGAGCCGGCCAAACGACTGTACAATTGCGTGTCGGCTTCGCTCGCATTGATATGGCGCAACACAACCTGATTGTGTGTCCATGCCAATTCGAAAATACGATCGCGATTGTGCAAGTCCTGATACTTTTCAATCAGACTCTGACACGTTTCGCGATTCTCTCCGACACCTGTTATAAAATCAACAGCCACGCTCTGACGCGGCTTCAAGGTAACGCGATAACGAATAGCCACTACCGGATCCAACACTGAGCCCTGACTTCCCGAAAGCGGTCCGGCGCTTTGCATAGCAACCGGATTTGCACTGGTATGCCCACGGCCGATGAATTTATTGCGACTCGTTTCGTACGATACTTTTTCAATTTGAACTCCTTCGGAGCAAAGCATGTTAAACATCCACGGCGGATGCTCCCCAACAGAGCGCGGACGACGTGTGCAAATAACTGCGGTATGATCGCGGAGAATTTCAGTTTGCACAAACAAATTGCTGTACGCCGGCGCCATTGAATCGGAAGCTGCCGAAGCAAGAACCACTTCAGCATAGCTTGTGATTTCAATCGTGCGTGTCTGATCGGAGTGATTATTCAAATTCACGCGACGCATTTCAATATCGTCTTCCGGCGATACAACAATTTCTGTATGCGTTTCGAGACGATTCATCGAACCGCGGAAATCGGCACGACTTTGCGCAAAGGCTGCTTCGTAATTTTTCACCTTCTTCATCGTCGGCTGGAAAGTCGTCGACCAGAATGTGTCGTTGTCGAGATCTCTTATATAACAGAAGCTTCCCCAATTGTCGCATGTTGCATCTTCTCTCCAGCGTGTTACGGCAATATCTTTCCAACGACTGTAACCTCCGCCGGAATTCGTAACCATTACATGGTACTTTCCATTCGACAATAATTGAACTTCCGGAATCGGAGTGTTTGGTGTTTTTATTATCCGTAAAGATCCGCTGTCATTCGCTGATGCTTTCTCGGTTGAAGGAGCTGTATGCGCGTAATAAGAAGTTGCCTTCGGAATTCTTTCCTGCAACAACAACAAGCTTGCTTTGAAACGTGGTTCCGATTCAAAACGACGCTGCATCGGTTGATTTAATAAGAGATAAGCAATCGACAATAAACTCATACCCTGGTGATGGGCCATGTATGAATAAATGATGGCGTTGTTCTGTCCTCTCGGTAAACGCGACGGTGTGTAATCAACGGCTTCGTAGAAACCGTACTCGCCTTCGAAACCTTCAGCATTCATGCGCTCCAAATTCTCGTATGCTTGTTGTGGCTCAACCATTAAAGCAAGAACGGTTGCGTATGGAGCAATTACTAATTCTTCACCAAGACCTCGTTTCAATCCTAAGCCCGGTGTACCGAATGCGTGATACTGATAATTGGAGTTAACGTCAGTCAAATTGTAACCCGATTCCGAATTACCCCAAGGAACATTGCGCTGATTTCCGTATTCAATCTGGCGAGCAACCGATGTCTTATATGTACGATCTAACAAAGTGTTCTCGTAATTCGGCATCACCAACAACGGCATCAGATATTCAAACATCGAACCGCTCCATGAAAGCAGTACAGGCTTTCTTCCCGGATTCGAGACCAATCGCCCAAGCGCAAACCATCCTTCTTCCGGAAGTTTCCCCTGAGCAATTCCAACGAAAGTTGCCAACCGACTTTCAGATGCGAGCAAATCGTAGAAACTCGGATCGCGCTGATATTCTTCGGGCTTGTAACCAATGGTGAATAATTGCTTCGGTTTGTCGTATAGGAAATCCCATTCGATATCCGACAACTCATCGCATTCAAAAATCTGATCGTCGATCGTAGAGATGCGAGCATCGGCTAAAATTCCGGCTTCATTTAATGTCTTGAGGAATAAATCGAGCCATGCATTTTCTTCCGGCGTTGTTGCCTCCGCTCTTCTGCTTTTTATTTCACGTGGTAAGTAAATTGAAATTTTTGAGATTTCATTCAGCGAAGGATTTTCGTTCTCGAAAAGATTTTTGAACTTCTCCGGACATGAATTGATGAGGAACCAAGGCTTGAGGACTTCCATGTTTTCAATCATGCCTTCAATCTGGTCTGTCAATCGTCCTTGCCACCAATCAGCAAGCGATCCCGATTGAAATTCTATTTGCGAAAGCGCCTTCGCACAAAGCGCAGAGATTTCCTGCAAGCGATTCATTCCGGCCGAAACATTTCCGTAAGTCGAATTTGCCGACTCTTCAATCTTTGCTTTGAATTCTTTCAGCTTCGCCTGATCTTCATCGGTCAGATTTTGCAAGAGCACAATTACCGTGTCCAATATTCCTCTGAAAATTTTCGGATCAAATGTTTTCTGATCGAGAATTTCCAGGAAGCCTTGCTTGAGTGTGAGCAAGTGGCCGACTAAATTTCCGTTATCTACGGTCGAAATGTATTTTGGTAAAAGCGGATCCAATGAAACCGTATCGTACCAATTATATAAGTGACCATGGTGTTTTGGAAGTACATCAAGTGTATCGAAGGTGAAATTCGTTCGGGTAATCATTCGGCTTACCGACATGTAACCAAAATCGACAGCGGAAAGATTCGACAAAAGATACAATCCGATATTCGTTGGTGATGTACGATGAGCAACAACCGGCGTTGGACGCTCCTGGAAGTTATCAGGCGGAAGCCAGTTGTCGACTTCCGTTACGTAGCGCTCAAAGAAGCCCCATGTTTTACGAGCAAGCAATCGGAGATTATCCATTTGCTCATTTGAAAGAACACTCTTACGTTGAGTAATCGGACGACTCATTGCCCATGTAATTGCAGGTGCCGCCATCCATAACAATAAGATCGGCAACGCCGCCCAAATCCTATTCGGATGATACGACAACAAATACATCAAGGTCGTTATTGCAATCAAAGGCTCAAACCACATATTGCGATACGAGGCTAACAGACTTGCCGGATTCAACCGCTCTTCCACTGCCGATGGATTCCACTCGAGCAATTTCTTGTGCGAGAAAATCATCCTCCACGTAGTGCGAGTGATGGCCAGGAAGGTATAAAACGCTTCGTACGGTAAACAAATCAGCGTAAATGCAATTTGAATAAATGAACTGCTGAAATTTAAACTGAATAAAATAATGTGTTGCGAAAGCACGATGTCTTTCTGCCGTCTCAATAAATGCCAGGCAGATGAAAGGAAAAATGGCATTAAAACCATTCCTGTTACAACGACTGTCCAGAAGAACGGATGTTTCAATACCGTCCATGCTAAAATTAAGAAGACAGTAAGCGCAATCGGCACAAGGCTACGACGGATGTTGTCAAATATCTTCCAGCGCGATAATGCCGACAATTTATTCCGCTTCCATTTGTGGTTTGAATCCGGAATAAAAGGAGAGAAGTAAGCTGCAATCTGCCAGTCACCTCTCGTCCACCGAGTTCTTCTCTTTACATCGGCTCTGTATGTGCTTGGATATTTTTCAAACAACTGTACATCGCTGATCAAACCGGAGCGTGTGTAACAGCCTTCGATGAGATCATGCGAAAGAATGCGATTCTCCGGGAATTTTTTTCCTAATGCTTTTTCGAAAATATCGACGTCGTAAATTCCTTTTCCGATAAATGAACCTTCGAAGAATAAATCCTGATACACATCGGACGAAGCACGCGTGTACGGATCGATACCCGGTTCATTGCCGTGAAGCTTTGCAAAGTTTGATGCGTTGATGTCGGGCAAGCTCACTGCTACACGTGGCTGAAGAATTCCGTAGCCGTTTGTTACGCGCTCTTTATTCTCATTATAGAAAGCACGATTCAACGGATGCGCCATGGAAGCAATCAGTTTCCATGCTGCACCGCGTGGCAATTGCGTATCGGCATCGAGAGTGATTACGTATTTTATATCGACGAGCGTTTCCGTTTTTCCGATGATTAAAGAAAATCGATCGTAACCCGTTCCTCTTAATATCGCATTGAGATCGGCAAGCTTCCCGCGCTTACGCTCGTAACCCATCCAGATTTTCTCATCGTCGTTCCAACGTCTCGGACGATGGAATAAGAAAAACATTTCGTTCTCCTTAAAACCATATTTCACATTCAGCTCTTCAATTCCTCGCTGAACCTGATCGAGCATCTTCTGATCTTTCGGAAGTGTTTGCGAATTGGCATCGGTGAAATCCGTGAGCAAACCAAATTGCAGATGCGGATCCATATTCGCCAGGTAACGAACTTCGAGTGCTTCGACTAACTCGTCGATTTCATCGGCATTCGTTAACATCGAAGGAATGATGACCAATGTTTTGAACTCCGTCGGAATGCCTTCGGAATAATCCATTCGTGGCAACAAACGCGGTTTCACGATGAGCGTCGACAGGAAGTTCACCAGCGTAATCACAAACTGACTGATGCCGATGAAAGAGATGGCGAGAATTCCTAAAAGCAAAAGTTTGCTGATGCCGTCGTTGCGAATCAGCCAGAACTCGATAGCCGTTAATGCCGACGTGAGACCAAGAATGGTGATGAAATAAAAGAAGAACGCTTTTCCACGCAGAATGAAACGGTAATTATTAAGGAGCGATTGCGGAATTTTCGCTGCTCTTCTCGTTTCCATCAGACCTTTTCCGATCAGATAAAATCCGACGTGAGCTTCACGATCGTTAATCGTTTTTGCCTGCGCTGTTTTTTCGGCAAGACGCAAAACGATAGTGGCTACTTCCTCTTCCGGCAAATTCGATTTCTGCGCTACATGCTCAACAACGTGACGATACTGATCGCGCGTATCGAAATCCATTTGCGGATAAACTCCCGCAGGATCATGTCTTAAAACTTTCTCAACAACACTATGCTCTTCGACAAAGTCGCGCCAGTTGATTGCACTAAGCAATCGCAAACTGTCGATACTATTCTTCACCGAAACCTGATCGGCTGCCTGTTTTTGATTTTCAGAAGAAATTAAATCCAGACTCGTCGTTCCGCTTTCAAGCAAACGCTGTTCGATCCACGACAATGCCAATGCAAATCCGGATCCTTTGCCGCTCAGTTGTCGATTGAGTTCGGCGATGAATGCACTCACCAACGGCGGCTGAGAGCGAGTCATGTCGGAGATGGTGATGATGAGGTCGCGTGGTTCGTTTTCCGCAGTTTCGATCAAACGCTTTGCCCAGTGGTCGGCGAGATTACGGTCAATACGGTCGATGGCGATCTTTGCAGACACACGGCGAAGATTTTCAATCAACGCCAAACGAAGCATAATCGGAATCGCCCAAAGCTCACCCAATTTGAGGTGAACAACTGACTGGTAGGATTTTACAAAGTTGCTCAGACTGTCGATATCGATACGTCCGTCGCTATGCGAGATGATTTGAAGAGCGATATCGTACACACGCGTAAGACCGGCAGCGCGTTTATTGGCAAGTTTCGGAAGATTTTGGCTATAGCCTTTGGGTAAGTGACGTTTCGCTGTGCGAATTTGCTCTTCGATGAGGTAAAAATTGTCGACCAGCCATTCGCCTGCAGGAGTGATTTGCGCATCCTGATCGAGCACCGATGTAAGCAGCGTTTGAACTTCGAGCAGCACCTTTTCGTTCTCCGCCAGGCGCCGCAAAACACGGTCTTCGCCCTTTTTCATGCTTAAACGATGAGTTTCGGCGAGATTTTTCCCATGCTTCTCCATCTGCCCCGACGTAAAGAGCTCCGAACGGAGAGGTTCTTCGTTGGCGTAGGTGTGTTTGTTGGCCTTTTCCAAAAAATACGCGCGCATCTGCGCCACGATATCTTCGGCAGTCTTACTAATTTGCTTCATAATGAGGTTTTCACTGAAATAACCGCTTCGCCCGCGTGAGTTGCGGGTAAAAAACGTGTGTGTCTTCTATATAGCAAAAGTCATCATAAGGCAAGCACGAAAGCTTGAATGTAGGAAGTAATTTTTCACAATGCGGGTGTGGTTAAGTAAGGGCAGGAAATTGAAAATCAGGCTGCCTTTCCCTTCTGTTCACTCCCTCTGCTACTCAAACTCGTACTATATCACTTCTCATTGAACAAAACCCCAAACTGTTTCCACACATAGCCGGGCAGTGGTTCACCCGCACTGTTACTCAGACTCGCACTTTTAAATAGTGTGAGTTTGAGTAACGGTGTGAGTGAGCAGAGGGGGAGTTTCACCCGCACTGCAACTCAGACTCGCACTCAATAAAAAGTGTGAGTTTGAGTAGCAGGGGGAGTTGAGTTTGAGTAGCAGGGGGAGTGGACAGTGAAGGTAGCGGTGGTGCTTTATAACCTACAGGGTCCCCAAGGGGATGACGATGCGTTTTAAATATATGGGGTGTCGTTCATCACCCGGAAGAAATCGCTTTCGTTTAATCAATGATTGTGCGCCGGGTGATGAACGACAAAAAGGTTGCCGAAATGAAACGGTCTGCGGAGTGTTTCGTGGTAGTTCACTCGCACTGTTACTCAGACTCGCACTATTTTACTTCTGATCCAACAAAAAAGCCAAAAAAAACTAAAATAGTGCGAGTTTGAGTAACGGTGTGAGTGAGCAGAGGGGGAGTGGACAGTGAATGGGGGTGCTTAAACCTACAGGGTCCCCAAGGGGTGACGTGGTTTAATAGTGTTCATCACCCGGAAGAACCCAGCCGAACGACAAAAGCGGCGCGGTAGTTCACTCGCACTGTTACTCAGACTCGCACTTTTAAATAGTGTGAGTTTGAGTAGCAGGGGGAGTGAGCAGTGAAGGTAGCGGGGGTGCTTTATAACCTACAGGGTCCCCAAGGGGATGACGATGCGTTTTAAATATATGGGGTGTCGTTCATCACCCGGAAGAAATCACTTTCATTTAATCAATGATTGTGCGCCGGGTGATGAACGACAAAAAGGTTGCCGGAATGAAACGGTCTGCGGAGTGTTTCGTGGTAGTTCACTCGCACTGTTACTCAGACTCGCACTTTTAAATAGTGTGAGTTTGAGTAGCAGTGCGAGTGAATAAAAAAAACACCGAACAGCTATGACCTTGTTCGGCGTTTTCATTTTAGAACAACCACTTAATATAACTTAACTTTTTATTTATGTAGACGAGCGTAAGCTATTTCGCCGAAGCGAAAGAAATATGGTTTAGCTCTCTCGGATTCGTATGATTATCCTTGCACGGTGTCGCGGTTGAATAGGTGCATCAAGGCGAATGCAATGATTGCTCCCGATGCTGAGCCTTCGAACATGACGATCAACGCTGCTGACGCAGGATGAAGAAACTCGCCGAATGGCTGAGTGGCCATGATGTAGTGCATGAAGCTGTGATCAAATTTCAAATACACCATCACGAATACTGCAAAAATTGCCGAGCTTAGAAGGGCTGTGAAAAAACCTGTCGCCATTCCGGGGAGGTACTCAAGAAGGTTTGAGTTTTCCATTCGTGTACGAAGCAATGCGTAACGCACTCCCAAGAACATAATAAATGCATTCAACACACGCAATTCGACGAGCTGGAGAAGTCCCAGTAATTTCATCGTGAGAAATAAAAGAACCATTACTCCGGCCGTGCCTGAAGCAATTTTGTACACTAAAGAATTGTCTGCTTCGATTTTCTTTTCAAGAGTTGCCATACGCTTTGCTTTTTTGATTGTTAGACTAATTACATTCTTACTGCAAATATTCAGGTGCTCGTTGGGTTTACTCTTATTAAATCTCTTAATGAACGCTATGATTAAATTTACTGATTGATTCCTTGCTGAACATGAATTTCGCCCGACAAATTGAACGGTGATTGTAATATAATTGTCACTTTCCTCTTGCTCTTATTATTGCATCCTCTCTACTTATGGGGATTTACATTGAAATTGCAATCTTGTTTTAAGAACGGCGAGTGCTACACGATATTTAATCCCGGGCAATTCTTTAGTATTTCTTCATTTGAATGATCAAATGTGTGTGAAAAAGACAAATAAGGACGAGATAAACTAAATGCAATTTAGGAGAAACTCTGGAGGACGCTTCAGTTTACCGGTCGACTCGATTGTGATGTAACAGGCGACATTTTCCCGTTAATGTTTCGCAGATAAATAATAACTTCGTCTCTGTAATACCTCCTGCCCCCCTCATGAACTCTGATCACACTTTTAAGACTATAGATGAAATCAAAAATTTAAGCTCCTCTGAGTTAAAGGAATTATACGTTACTCTTAACAAAGACAGCCTCGATGAATGGTTTCCCATAAACTATGTTTCAGAAATTTGCCCGATCTGCAATGGGGAAGCAATGCAGTTCGAGAATTTTAAACAGATGTATTTGAAAATTGTATGTGTAAATAACGTTTGCGAAAAATATAACACAACGGTCGATCAGTTTGAAAAAGGTGACGATTTTTTAATTCAGGCTATCGCTTTGCAATTGGGAGTTGATGAATAACTGAGTTTCTGTCGGCCATGAGATTTTTTGTTGTATTGAAATCGAAGATTGGTTTGCTTAAGGATGAAAGCATTTACTACCATCTTCGACATCTATTGCTTTACCATTCTATACACCTTGCGTTCGCCGTCGTTGCTAATCCAAAGGAAATAAACGCCTGATGGCAAATCAGTATCGATATCGAATCTATTGTCAAACACCAATTCGGATTTGATGAGTCTGCCGTTTATGTCAAATAACGTCGCATTCACTTCGCCTTGTAAATGGTCGAAATAAATTGTGGAGGTAAATGGGTTCGGATAAACTTCTGTGTTTTCATCATCCGACGACAATTTTGCTCCGTTATTGATTTGAGTATATTTACGAAGGACAAGGTCGACCGTAAAATTGTTCTCGGTATTTCCCAAATACAATTCACCCATCGAGCTTACTGCAGCGGAATTAACTGTATTTGAATTTGAATGTCCTGTTCCTAACACATCCCACTTTAGCGTCCCGTTAGCACCGGAGATTTTTGTAATGCGACAATATCCGTCGTTAGATGCTGAGGTAATGCACAGTTTCCCGCAGAGGTAAATATTATCAAATGCATCGGATGTGTAACCGTAGAATATCTCGTTAACCACCGCTTGGGTAAAATTAGGTGCCACTTCAAAAATTCCGGCCCCATTAATCCTGCTAACTTTTTTTACATAGAAAATGTTTGATGGATTTGCAGCTGCAATATAGTATATGCTTCCAATAAGAAACACATCCTGCTGGCTGTCGAAATGAATGAATTTAGGGTGATAAACATTATTAAACCCTGCGATAGTTCCGGAAGTAATTGACCATTGAACAACTCCGTTAACATTGAACTTTGTTAAATACCGGTGATCACTCAAACTAAACATATTTCCGACTCCATCACAGTAAACATTTCCTGCCGCGTCAACATTCATCAAGTCAATGCCGTCTTCTCCCGGTCCGTTCGAATGATCTACAGCCCAAACATACGTTGCACTTGCCACATTAAATTTAGTCACGCGTCGATCAGGATTAACCGACGTTGTACGTTTCTGTCCGCCTATGTAAACATTATTATTACGATCGAGTGTAAATGCACCGGCATTCATTCCCATATTATCTGTTCTCGTCCATTGTGTGGTTCCGTTGCTGCTGAGATAACACTCTGCCTTAAACCCCGCCACCGCATTATACCCGACATAAATTCTGATACTCCCTTCAATGTCCATTCCGATAGGTCGATCCGTCAGAGTTTTTCTGAACGTCTCAATATTATTTACATCGTATCGTATCAATGTATAAATCGTTCCGTTCTTACATAAGAGAACAGTATTAAACTGAAAATCTCTTTTAAAGAAAAGTATTTCCCCCGGAAGAAAAGTGTTACCGATTCTCGTCCACTGCTCCACGCCTGCCGGGTCAAAACAACGAGTAACCAGCTTTTGAGATGAACCATTCTTCGTTACCCCGGCCAGATGAACTAAAGAGCCCGTACTCGTGAGGCGGACGTCGATACAACTATCCACTACACCACTATCATATCGCTTACTCCATTGAAATGTCTGCGCCGAAGCTCCATTAAAAAATGCAGAAAACAATAAATAAACTACAAGGAATTTGATCTGTTTCATTCTGTGTGTGATTTGATGCGAAAATAAAAAAATGGTCGCGATAAACAAGATCCGGCATCAGCTAGGCGGAATTGGTACGACACCAAAAGTACATTTGCTAAAATTACTAAGCAGGTTGTTCTTTAAAATAACACAGTACTTTGCTATAGCATAAAAGTAATTACCCCCGCCTTCGACAAGCTCAGGCTCCGGAAGAATTTCAAGAGCTTGCTTTTTGCCGGAAGCCGAACTTGTCGAAGAACTTAAGCGAAGAAGTGTATTAAAAGAAAGTGGTGATAATTTATTTCCGAGCCTTGTCGAAGTCTGGAGCCTGAGCCTGTCGAAGGCGGCGGTGCTTGTTACTTCTCCAAATAAAAAAGTGCGAGTACTAGTCTGAGTGCGAGTGAACAGATGGCTCTATCACCGTTATCTCTTTTCGGTACCCGCACTGCTTGTTGCGGAGAGGAAGGGATTCGAGAACATTCATCCCTGTATATCAATTGTTTGCATCTAATTATTGAGTGGCGGTGAAACAACAGTGAAACATTCTGTCCAGTATTTCACTCTCACCTTTTGGAGGAAGAAACTATTCCCTTACCAACTTCTTCACCACTTTCTGATTCTTGAAATCAAATTCAACAAAGTAAATTCCCACAGGTAAAACTGACAAATCAAACTCAATATACTCTCCTCGATTGAGAACGCTCGAAGAAACAGAACACTTTTCTCCAATAGCATTGTAAATCTTCCATTTCGTGGGAGTTTCATCAAGAGTGAATGATGCATATATTTTTTTCTCGGGCAGGGTTTGGGAATAGATTCACCGACATGTTTCTATCTGATATCCTTCTATTTATCCATAGTACCATTCGTACAATTAATATAGATTTTACCAGCCGGCGCCAATTGTTCAAGATAAAAGGTCGTTGCAAATGGATAGATTGGTGAATAAAAGGTATCATATACCGCTACCGTTGTTTTTGTTGAAGGAATATTTGAAGCTGTTAAGTCAAATTGATAAACGTACGATGTCGATGATGCATACAAAACATTAGAATTGGGCGAAAATGCTATTCCGGCTCCTGCTGCACTATCGTTTATTCCAACATGAATACAATTACTAAAAACACCACTGCAACGATCAAAATCCATGATGTCTAAATCATTTGCTGCTCCGTATTCTGCAAAACGGTTACCGTCCGGTGAAAAGCAAAATTGACCATTATCAAAAATCATGTTAACGCCAATATTTTGTGTAGAATGTAAATGAACGCCTGAAGGGTCTACCAAGTATATATAGTATCGGTTTGTATGAGCTTCGTGAAACACGACCCACCAATCTCTCCCATTTCCATGCCGAGTTGCTGTGAGTCTTCCCGGCAAAAGCGTATCATTCATCAGTACAATGTTCTTATTAGTCACTGCACCTAAACCTCCATCAAGCGTCATGTCGATTTTAGAATAATACATTTTATACGCATAAGCTACTGAGTCGTCAACCGTATTGTGAAACAGGTAATATTTCGTTGAACTTGCCGGATCCGGAATTGCAAGGGCTGTTTGCGGAACATATAATCCATAATCGGCTACAGCTGTTGTATAATAACTTGGACTAAGCCCGGAACCATTTAGCATCGTATCACCTGTCGAGTTTGTAAGATATACTCCATTTGTTGTGAATAAGAAGTTTCCTGTCGAGTCACAAATCGTTACAGATATATCACCATAATTTATTTGTCGTAGATGATAACTAATAACAGGAGCTCCGGAAGAAAAATCTAAATTGATTCCACCAAACGGAGGGCCGGAAAAATTTTCATATCCCATCATCCATAAATTGTCTATGCCTTGTGAAAAGGAAAAGAGAGGAAGCATCACTAAAATGAGGATAAGTCGTTTCATTCTCTTCAAAATAAAAATATTTAAATTCTCCGGATTTTCAGAGCTTTCGAGAAATATAAATGTAGTAAATTTTTAATCTCTAAACAATACTAACGCACAGGAAGCTTTACGGAATGTTATACAGAATTCATTTGTTCTAGAAAAAGCTTTGCCACCTTGCTTAAATGCCGTGCAAGCTCTCTGACGCTCGGTGGAATGTTAAGCGGATTTATTTCGCAGTTGCAATGCTTTCGCTGTCGAGCGTCATTCCGCCCGGAATTGGTACGCAGCCAAAACTTCCGCATAAACTATCCATCATACATTGGTTGCAACCCCACTGCACACAATTTATTTTTGCAGCATGCCTCACGCTTTTCAAATTCACAAACAAGACGCTGCTTACTTTCTTACTCCAACTACGGTTAACTGGGTCGATGCTCTCATGCGCAAAGAACATAAAGACATCATTTGTGATAGCTTGAATTACTGCGTCGATAAAAAAGGTCTCGAGATTTTTGCGTATGTAATTATGTCGAGCCATATTCATCTTGCTTGTCGGGCAAGTGTTGGAAATCTTAGCGACATCATTCGCGATTTTAAAAAATACACGAGCAGTGCCCTTATCAAAGAATACAAAAACGGAATCGAAAGTCGAAGAGATCGCTTATTAGATGTTTTTCGTGTCGGCGGCGATAAGCAAAAGAAAAAATCAATTCACCAGGTATGGCAGTACAACAATCACGCTGAAGAACTCTATGGCGGGAAGTTTACTTTTTCGAAAATTAATTACATCCATTATAATCCCGTCGAAGCCGGACTTGTTTCACGACCCGAACATTACGAATACAGCAGCGCCCGCGATTATGCCGGCGATCCCGGACCGGTGAAGGTTTCGGTTTTGAATTTGCATAGCTTGCTATAGTGGTGGCAGAGCTTGTCGAAGCCTGGTAGCTGAGTTTGCCGATGCCCGGTGGCTGAGCCTGTCGAAGCCTGGTGGCTGAGCCTGTCGAAGCCAATTCCGGGCGGAATGACGCTCGACTACGAAAGTATTGCAACTGCGAAATATATCCGCTTAACATTCCGCCCAGCGTCATGGAGCCGGCTTTACAATTTTGCAGTTTTGCTTTTCGTCGTATGTAGGCTTATCTATGTCCGGAGCCTGAGCTTGTCGAAGTCTGGAGCCTGAGCCTGTCGAAGGCGGCGGTGCTTGTTACTTCTCCAAATAAAAAAAGTGCGAGTACTAGTCTGAGTGCGAGTGAACAGATGGCTCTGTCACCGTTATCTCTTTTCGGTACCCGCACTGCTTGTTGCGGAGAGGAAGGGATTCGAACCCCCGATGCAGTTTCCCACATACAAACTTTCCAGGCTTGCTCCTTAAACCACTCGGACACCTCTCCAAAAACGGATGGCAAAGATAACATTCCTCACCCTTCCTGCAATCGATTCTGACTCTCGTTCCGGTAGATTATCGCGAAAATGATGACAATAACGGCTACACTCACTACTACCGACATGTAATCGTTCTCGGCGCCGATTTTGTCGGGATCCATCGTGGTTTGGCCGTGGGAGTACATGTAGGTAAATATCACCGCGCCGGCGTTGTTGACGAAGTGGGCAAGTATCGGTAACCATAAACTTCCGCTCCATACCAGTAAGTAACCGAGCATTCCGCCTAATATCATTCGCGGCAGAAATCCGTAAAACTGCATGTGCATCGCGCTGAATAAAAATGCCGAAAGCCAAATGCCGACGTGCTTGTTCTTTAACCACTGCGAAAATATTTTTTGGACAATGCCGCGGAAAACTAATTCTTCGCCTAACGCAGGGATCAAAGCAACCATGAAGAGATTAAACAATAGCGCCTTCCACGAATGCATTTTCATAAACTCCTCGGTGATCTTCGCAGCCTTGTCTTCCGATGCGCGCATCCAGTCTTCAATGAATTTCATCGACGACGGTAAATGCATGTGCGAATTCAACTCTCCTAAAAAATTAATGAACGGTGTCGCCAATATCATCACGCCAATCACCAACAAATACGAAGCGAACTTCGACTTCTTGTCGAGCGAAAGATATTTTGCTACGTGGCCGTCGAACAAATAAGCAAGAATAAACGGCGGCACTACAAATGTTCCGATCGAGGAAAGTGTCTGAACTATGCGCATCAGATTCAACGACTCCGGTGACGATAAATCCGACATCATCGTCTCCATCTCCGTCATGCTGATGCCGAACATGGTTGTCGCGATGGCTACACTGATAAAGGTAAAGGCCACGGCCGATAATAAAATGACTCCTACGGAGATCAAAAACTTCGAATATGGCGTGTTTTCGGCCCAGATTGCCTTCATGCTTAATTTGGTTTACTTTTGTGGGGCGAAAATAGGGGTTTTGGGGTTAGTGTAAGGTGTTTCCCGCAGAAAGCGCAGAAATAAGCAGAAATCGCAGAAATGTTAATTGAAGTTTCCCTCCCAAAAAGGGCCATGCTCCAAAAACGGAAATTTTCTCGTGAAACTTGTGGCGCTCGTGTTCTCGTGGTGAAAAAAAAACAGCTTACGACACCTTTTATATGATCTATAACCACTAAATGATACTATAATTGCACTTTTAAACATCAAATGGTAAAAATTGGTAATGTCAATCTGGGCGATTTTCCGCTGTTGCTGGCTCCTATGGAGGACGTGAGCGACCCGCCGTTTCGTTTTGTGTGTAAGCAAAACGGAGCAGATATGATGTATACCGAATTTATCTCTTCCGAAGGTCTCATCCGCGATGCAGCCAAAAGTCGGATGAAGCTCGACATATTCGAATACGAACGCCCAATCGGTATCCAACTCTTCGGCGGCGAAATTGATCACATGCGCGAAGCTGCGATCATCGCCGAACAAGCACAACCTGATCTGATCGACATCAACTATGGTTGCCCGGTGAAAGCTGTTGCTTGCAAAGGCGCGGGCGCAGCACTTCTTCAGGACATTCCGAAAATGGTGTCGATGACGGAAGAAATTGTGAAAGCAGTAAAGCTTCCCGTTACCGTAAAGACTCGCTTAGGCTGGGACGACAAAACAAAAAATATCGTCGATGTTGCCGAGCGATTGCAAGACATCGGCATCAGCGCACTCACGATTCACGGTCGTACGCGTAAACAAATGTATAAAGGTCCGGCCGAATGGGATCTCATCGGTGCCGTGAAAAATAATCCGCGTATCAAAATTCCCATCTTCGGAAACGGCGATGTCGACTCACCCGAAAAAGCGCTCGAGATGAAAAATCGTTTCGGCGTCGATGGTGTGATGATCGGCCGCGCCAGCATCGGCTATCCGTGGATCTTTAACGAGATCAAACATTTTTTAGCGACCGGAGAAAAACTCGCTGCACCTACAATCGAACAACGTGTAGAAAATTGTCGCATTCACTTACGCAAATCCATCGAGTGGAAAGGCCCTAAACTCGGCATCTTCGAAATGCGCCGACATTACGCCAACTACTTCAAAGGTCTCGATCATTTTAAAGATTACCGTATGCGGATGGTTACCTTGCCGACAGAGGAAGATGTACTTGCTGTGTTAGCGGAAGTACTCGAGCGGTACCTAGTTGCTAATTTTTTTCAAAAGCAGAGCGCGTTCGAGATTTCGTGCTTGGAGCCTGCCCTTGGGGTGAAACTATTAAATAAAACCCCCTTCTTTTATAAACCGATCTTTGTTAAATGGTTACTCCCAAAATTTCCGGGCAGAAAAATCCGGAAGTTCGAGGCGAAAAATGATACTCGACTTCGATCTTGCTAAGCTCTATGAGTAGAAACAGGCGCAACCAAGCCGTAAAAGAGTCCCAAACACCGCCCTCCCGACCTCATCGCGATTTGACGAAAAATTAAAACTAGTTGATAAAATTTAATGATCCGGAAGATGCTGTTAATCTACTTATTTGAAAGCGAAACAAAAACGGAAGAAGTCGTTTAAAATAAAACTAACGATCCTGCAATCCGTGATTTCAGTGGGAAAACCTATCATTTCCGTGCTATCTGCGAGCCGGAATAAAATTGCGCCAACCGCCGTTTAGTACCCTTTCCGTCTTGGAGCCTTCTCACTTGGGGGGGGAAACTCTTTCGCGCTATCTGCGAAATTTCTGCGTCATCTGCGGGAAACAAAACTCATTCCGCTAAAGCCCCCCGCCAAATCCGAAGTCAACCCACTCACCACTTCCCTCTTCGAACTAAAGCGCTCCAACAAAAACATCATCTTCGTCACCGCCGCCTCCGTCGTCATATCGCCTCCGCTAATAACGCCGATATTCTGCAAGCCCAAGCCCGTTTCATACTTCGTCTGATTCACCATTCCCCCCGAGCACTGCGAAACATTCAACACAATAATTCCCTTCTTAATCAACTTCTCTATCGCTCCCAAAACTTGTGCGTCGTTGGTGCATTGCCGCTACCGAATGTTTCAATAATCAATCCGCGCAATCCTTTGGTCGAACCAATTGCCTCTATCACCTCCGCTGTCAACCCCGGAAATATTTTCAGTATCGCTACGTCTTTACTAAACCCGCGATGAACAACTAATTTTTTTCTCGGCTTCAACGCAATCGCACGGTGATCAAAAACCATCTCCACGCCCGCCTCCGCCAACACCGGATAATTCAACGAGTGAAACGCATCAAACTTACTCGACGTAAATTTCTCCACGCGATTTCCTCTGAACAATTGCGAATTGAAATACACGCACACTTCCGGAACAATTGTCGTCGATGCCGCAATCTCTATCGCCGTGATCAAATTCCTCTTCGCATCGGTACGAATCACACCCAACGGCAATTGCGATCCTGTCAGAATCACAGGCTTACCCAAATTCTCCAGCATATAACTCAGCGCCGACGCCGTGTACGCCATCGTATCCGTTCCATGCAAAATCACAAAACCGTCGTACGTCTTGTACTTCTTCTCTACTATCGTCGCCAGCTCTTCCCAAAACGAAGGCTGCACATTCGACGAATCCATAGGACGATGCGAAGAATGAAACGAAATATTACAATTCAAATGCCTCAACTCTGGAATCTGATCGGTAATCGCCTTAAAGTTAAACGGCACTAACGTGCGTGTCTTATGATCGCGTACCATTCCGATTGTACCGCCGGTATAGATGATGAGGACTTTCTTTTTCATGTGGCGATAAAAGTAGGAAGCTTTCTTTGATTTTCTTTGTGTTTTTTTCACCACCCGCCACAGCGGGCAAGCAACGTTCACTTAGTTCACAATAAGACCACTTAGTTTTTTTCACCACAAGAACACGAGCGCCACAAGTTTCACAAGAGTATTTCTGTGCTTGGAGCCTGCCCCCTTGGGGGTGGGAAACTCTTTCAGCGATTTCTGCGAAATTTCTGCGCATTCTGCGGGAAACAAACACAGCCCCCCTCACCAAAAATTATCACTACTTTTGCCCCAACCTCAAAACTCCCCTATGAAAAAAATCTACCAACTGATTCTACTATTCCTTTGTTTCCAAACTGCCTCTGCGCAGGTGGAGTTGCGTTACCTCTCCGGTTTCGGTACGTCGCTGTACGATATTAATGATTCGGGAAATGCAGTTCAGCGCGGAGGGGTTTACTCTTTTTTAAACGACTCGGTGACGCCAATGGATACTCCTGCGACTTCGCTCACCGGAATTAATAATTATGGCGATCTGATTGGTACAATGCCAATCGTTATCAATAGCACAACTCTCGATCAGCCGGCATACGAAAAAAATGGTGTGTGGCATGCAATGGGATATTTTCCCGGTGCAACTGATCAGGCGAGCGTGAGTAACGCGCAGATTTCGGAAAATGGAGAATATATCACCGGACAAATGTCGATCGACTGCTGCAACAGTCAGGCGTTCTTGTACAATGTTCCCGCTAGTACAATCGAAGAAATTGCTGATCCGGCTAATGAATACAGCGCGGGTTACTGCATAAATAACTCGGGCATCATCGGTGGCTGGTACGATCCGCAACCTTCGGGTACGTTGAGAGTTCCGGCGTATATGACGACGGGATCGGTGATAAATTCTGTTCCAAGTGCATTGCCAACTTTATCAACGGTCAATCAGGTTAGCGCTATCAATAATTCAAATGTAATGGTTGGTGATCGCGATAATGTTCCATTTATCTATGATCTCACTTCGAACACATACACAGCTTTCGCAGTTCCGGTCGGTTATGATATGGCAACGTTTACGAGCATTTCGGATAACGGTATTGCTGTCGGCTATTGTCAAATCACTTTTCCAAACATCGTTCGCGATGCCATTATCTATCATCCTTCTCGGCACGCAACCTGTTTTCCTGAGAAATGTATTGGCTACGCATGGTATTACTTCTATTCCTACAACTGATGGTTTGTTAGGAACAGCCATCGCTATTTCTCCCGACGGAAATTTTGTTTGCGGATGGGATAATCAGTTTGCCTTCTTCGCTTCGGGATGGATCGTTAACCTCGACGATTCATTAATTTCAGATTGTTATATCACTTGTCCGCAAGACATCTACGATGTAAGCCTCACCGGCCCTAAAGCCATCAACTATTCCATTTCAACAACGTGTGCTGCTCATCCGAATGCAAGTCTTGTCTTAGCATCAGGATTGCCATCCGGCTCATTGTTCCCGATCGGAACAACATTAGTCGTTCACAATCTGGTCGACACGAACGGTACTGTTTTAAACACCTGCAGCTTTACTGTAAACTTGACCGATACATATTGCAATCCTTCTAACGTTAATACGAGCATCGAACCAATTACACTCGTCAATATGGCCGATATCAATAATGTTTCATCTGTGTCGAGCATTTTAGATTACGAAGACTTTACAAATATCATCGGTAACGTCGAAATCGATTCAAGCTACACAGCCACATTCCAGGGAAACACAGGCGGTGTATTCGACGACTTTTTCAGAGTGTATATCGACTGGAATCAAGACGGCACTTTCAGCGATGTCGATGAAGTATATGATATGGGCAGCATCACCAACTCTACCGGACTCGACACGATTCACACAAGCGGAACCATCACTGTTCCATCGTCTGCACTCGTTGGTCAAACAACGATGCGCGTTATAAAAAACTACCTCGATTACACCACAAGCCCCTGCCTCGTCAGCTCCGGTTACGGTCAGACAGAAGATTACACGCTCAATGTCACCAGTAACCCCAACGGCATCGAATCAATCACCGCTGCCGCCATCCAATTCTTTCCAAACCCCGCAACCGATGTGTTGAATATCAATTCACCTTCCATCGTAAATTCTATTTCAATCAGCAACGTCCTCGGACAAGAAGTACTTCAAACAAACACGCACGCTTCGTTCAATCAAGTAAACGTATCGTCTCTCCCCGCAGGAATTTACCTCGT
>JADKIH010000022.1 GCA_016721305.1 Bacteroidota bacterium | reverse complement strand
GATTGAGGAGTTTACACTATCGGTAAATGCGCATAGCAAAGAATCGCCCAATTGAACAAGAGTGTGATTGCTTCCTAACGTCTGAGGGTAATTTATGCTTTGCTGATACGAACCGGTGTCATGATCAAAATAATTTAACTGCAGAAAAGTTTGAAGTGAGCCATCAAGATGGTTCGAATTTACAACGCAATTCATAGTACTTGAATCATAAATCTTCGGAAACAACTTTGCCGGATTTGTAACAGAAAAAAAATGCTCTTTAAAAATCACCAACCCATTAAGACTCCTATAATAAGACTCAATGAGGGTATCAGTCATTATGCATAAGTAAAATCATTATTAATATCGGAGTGGTTTGTCTTTGTCAGATAAGTTGGGTTTTGGACAACCCTCCTACCATACCCAAATATGCAAAACCTAAGTCAGTACTCAGGTAGCTGGTAGAATTTAAAATAAAAGGAAACGGATAACTAAATCCGGTATAATAGTATTCACCGTTTAGTTTAAAAAAATCGCCACCATAATAATTTACATCTTGAAAATAAAAAGGTATTATATTATTTACTAAAGGCTCGACATACATTAAGTCACTTCCTGTAGTAAGATCTATTTTTCTGACTCTGTAAGTACTATCTTGCCAGTATGCTAAAATCAATGTGTCGCCATCAATAATTTTATTAACCGGAACGGAAAACGAATGCGGCGCAATCGAATCAAAGCAACAAAAGTGATTCACCCAATTGATCGACATTTGAGCTTTGGAAGAAAAAACAGCTAGAGAGAAGAGGATTAAGAAACAGTACTTCATTTGAGTAAAATTTAGTATCGAAGTTACAAGTTTTCAGCGAAGTTGGAGAGGTTTTTTCCGACCGCCCAGGCAGGTTGACGCCAAGCGCAGCAATTACGCAGAAATCTTATAGTTGTTTTGTACTAAGTTTACTCGGGCGGCTTTCCGTGAATTTCCGTGCTTATTTCCGAGATTTCCGTGGGAAATAACACCTCTAGTTTCTGCGATTTCTGCGAAATTTCTGCGCTTTCTGCGGGGAAAATTTAAAGCAAAAATATTTAAGTAAATTCGCCCCCTCAATCATTACCTATGTCCAACGGCCACGTCAAATCAGAAATCAGAAACGGAATAGCGGAAGTTACTTTTTTTCATCCGCAGAGTAATTCATTACCGGGAACTATTCTCAATCAGCTTGCTGCTGCGATCGAAGAAGCAGGAAAAAACAAAGAGGTAAAAGTAATTCTCCTTCGCAGTGAAGGCGAGAAAGCGTTTTGTGCCGGTGCGTCGTTTGACGAATTGATGGCCATCAAAACTCTAGAAGAAGGAAAAACATTTTTCTCCGGTTTCGCATCTGTGATTAACGCCATGCGCCGTGCGCCGAAATTTGTTGTGGCTCGTGTGCAAGGTAAAGCCGTCGGTGGCGGCGTGGGACTTGCCTGCGCAGCAGACTACACCTTTGCGGTAGAGAGTGCATCTACGAAGCTCAGCGAGTTGGCAGTCGGTATCGGACCATTTGTTGTCGGGCCGGCAGTTGAACGTAAAATTGGAACGGCAGCTTTCAGTCAGATGTCGATTAACGCAACCGAATGGCAAACCGCACAATGGTCGCGCGAAAAAGGAATGTACGCCGAAATTTTTCCGGATGTAGATAGCATGGACAAAGCCATCGAAGCTCTTTTATCGAAACTCTCCACCAGCAATCCCGATGCCATGCAAGCCCTCAAAAAAGTTTTCTGGGAAGGAACCGATCATTGGGATACGCTGCTCAACTATAGGGCGGGCATAAGTGGCGAGCTCGTTCTATCGGAGTTTACGCGTGCTGCCATTGCCAAGTTTAAACAAAAATGATTAGCTAATTTGCTGATTAGCTAATTAGCTAATGAAGTCGAAGCACCTAACAGGCTGAATAGGATATTAGCACCGACACTTTGCAAAAAAGCCACGCCTTCTACAATTGATCAAACACTCGAATTTAACCCAAGGGGTTGCAGAGAGTCATTAGCTAATTAGGGCATTGTACTGAAAAATAGTTGGTGACATTTTCGAAAATCATTTTGTAAATTATCGCCATCAGCCAAAAGAGGAAGCGAGCTCTGGTGGAGACCAACTTGCCAGCAATATGGTTGATCTCTCAAATGGTAAAGGGCAGTTCTTACGAGCTGCCCTTTTTTTACCAGCGAGAGCCTATGGCTTTAAAAAAACTCACCTATCGTTCGATAAGTAGACATACCATTTTATAAAGTCAATCCGGTGGCGGATGGTTAAGCCACGGTGTAAGTCCAAATGATTCTTTAAGTGGCTGAAAAACCCTTCAATGCCATTTGTTGTTGCTGGGATTGACGGGTTTTTAAGAAAGTGAAACATGTTTGGCAAGGCTCTTTTAATGGTGAAGTATGATCTTCGTAAAAGTTTATGAGTATACCAATACCTGCCAGATTCCTGATGAATGGTACGTTCCAACAAATAGCTTTTGTGCCTTGTGAACCATTGGTCTAACAACATTGTCCAGTACCGTTTGTCATTCTCAGACTCAATTTTCATTAGCATCAGAACAATCTTTCTTAACTCTACACCTGCTATATGTTTTGGGTACCGCGTTAGCCAGATTAGGCACATTCTCTGGATATGAACCAAACATCTTTGTACAGTAACATCCGGCAGAGATTTCTTAATTGCTTTCAAGATACTTTTATGGCCATCAGTTGTAACGCTTTCGATAATCAGTCCAAGTTTGACTAGATTTTCCAGGTCTTCTTTTATCTCTTCGTAATTTTCTCCATCAGAGAATCGAATAAGCTGAGTGTAACCGTCACTATGATCCTGATAGCAAACCAGACAGAATTTTCGAAAGTACGTTGCATCCAGCCGCAAATTGACCTTCTTGCTACTTCTGATTACAACTTCCGGTGATTGCTCTAGAAAAGAGTAAAATATCCTTTGCAGAGTATCGATTGAAAAGTCCTGTCCCTACTAAGAGTCTTAAACGTTTGCCTTTCTAAAACCCATTTCCTAAACCAAATAAATCGGTTTTTATCTTTTCGCTCTTTATCGTTACGGGTAAAAAGGATCAAGCAGTTTTTGCACTTGAATCGTTGTTTCCCTTGTTGTGTTCCCCATCTAATTACATCAAGGCTACCACAAGCCCAGCAGCGTTTTTTTTACCTTTTTCCATATGCAAAAAAAGCTTTCTGAAACGACTTTCAGAAAGCTTTCCGGAAACCCTTACTGGAAGCTGGTTTCAAGGGTTTTCACCAACTATTTTTCAGTAATATGCCTAATTAGCTAATTAGCGGATTAGCTAATCGCTAAAAGGAGTACGTAATCCCCCCCAACACATTAAACCTCTCCGTCGGGAAATTGGCTCCAGTAGTAGTAGCGAGAGAATCCGAGATTGTTGGCGTTGAAGAAAAGGGAGAGAATTTTTGAGTAGCGGTATTCTAAGCCGAGATTGGCGTCGATGAAGCCTTTGACAGATTGCTCGCTGTAACCTAAAGTTTCTTGCTGACGAACGTAATAGCCGCCGCGCCCGTAGAGGGCGAAGTTGACGAGCAATTTATCTTTCAGATTATACTTCATGTTCAACTTCACTTCTGTATTCGGGTGATGCCATGCTTTTTGGGAGAAATCCATCGAATAGCTGTACTGATCGAGAAGAACCGTTGTCAGGAATTTTTCGCCGACATGGTAACTGAACTCAGCATGTAAATCGAGCACCTCGAATTTGTTGATCTGTATTTTTCAACTTGAATGGCTGATGACAAGAATGGGTTTTCTTCAGCCACAGTACGGTACGAATTTTTAACCATGCCACCGTTTACGTTAGCGAAGAGATAAAGAATATTTTCAGCAACCGGGAATTTGAAATCAATTTTCGGAAATAAATGGACGTTCGTCTCGAGGTTTTTGTCCATCGCAAAATCAACTCCAAGAACGAGATCAATTTTCTCCTTATTGAAATTTAACGTCGGTGTAACGTTGATGATATGACGACTTAGATCCGAATACTGAGAAAGTCTTTCAAAATTGGAATGACTCTTTTTAAAGTAATCGAACGATACATCAGTTCTCAGATAAAAACTTTCGAGATCTTTTCCAGCAAAACCTTTCAGGATAAAATCGCTTTCATTCACATCGAATAAATCAGATGTCGCTGAGTAAGTGATTCCGGCTGCGTAATCGATGTGATCGCGATTGAGATAATTGCTGGCAAAATTCAAATTCAAACCGAACGTATTGAATCGCTGCTTTAAGATCGGTCGCGTCGACAATGGAATCCTGATTGCTTAGTCCATAGTAACGAACGGCATTACGATCGAAATTAAAATCTCCGCTGAAAGTGGAATGCTCGAGCATGTATTTACCATAAAATGCTGCCTGATTGCGACTATAGCCGGCTGCCTGAACATCTTTCAATCCGGGATTACCCGAAAGATGTGATGCAGAAATTCCCAACGCACCTGTTTTCGAACGAAGAGCGTTCACATACAATTCGCCGTTGTAGATATTGTAATTTCCCAAGCCAAGCTTTACGTACGTGCGATACAATTTCGTAATCGCCTCGTCTTTGATCTTTTGCCTTGATGGTAACGACGGTAGTATCGTTCAGGTCCTTTTGCGTTTCAGTTTGTGCCATCAAAGAAGTAGCAACAAAAAACGAAAACAAATATGCAATTGATTTTTTCATCTGTTTTATATCTAAGGGCCTTATTTGTTAATTTGAATTTCAGTTGAATCTTCCACCTCTTCCGTCTTCATCATTTTCTTTTCGATTCCCTGTTTGTTTCTATCCTCGAGCGCATTCAGATCTGCCAATTTTTGTGTCGCAATAGCAACGAGATCATCAGCATCTGTCGGTTTCTTTTTGTAATTGTCGATGATACTCTTGAAGGTTTCTTTCGCCTGGAAAGTATCGCGCTGTCCTAGATAATTATCGCCAAGCAAGATGAATCCTTTCGCAATCCAATAGTCGTACGACGGAACCTGATTTTGAATTTCGAAAATCAATTTCGAAGAACCTTTGTAATTATTCAGATTGTATTCGATGAGAGCGAGCAGGTATTTACTCTCTGCTGTCATTTCGCTATTTGTACGTTTGGCAACGATCGATAATTCCGTTTTTGCTGTACCGAAATCATTTTGAGCAAACGCCGACTTACCGAGAATAAAATGTGCCTCTACTCCCAAATCTTTGTTGTCGCTGTTATTCGTCAACACTTTCTGCGCGGCCTCGGAAGCCTTTTTGTAATTATTCATTTTGAAAGCCGATCGCATTTGTCCGGCAACGGCTGTTTGAATATTCTCTTTCACTTCCGAAGTTGCTTCGAGCTCTTCAAACTGACGAAGAGCCGGCTCATATTGCTTCAGATAGAAATTGATTTGCGCAGCATGCAACAATGAATTCTCGCGGAACGAGCTATTTGTTGTTGAATGACTAATTACGAATTCAAAACCTGTAAGCGCCTCCGTATATTTTTTGGCCTTGTACTGACAATCGGCGCGATAGTAATTTGCATTCTCAATGAAAATACCATTCGGGAATTTCTGAGTATAACCGTCGAACGCATTCGCCGCCTGATCGAATTTCGTTTGCGTGTACAAGTTCTCTGCAGCTTCGTAAGTGATCGAATCAATTCCCGGCTTCGACACATCTGAATTCGGAACGTTCTTCACATAAGAAAGATAATCGTTCACCTTATTCTGCGCTACGCTGATATTCTTGATTTGAATCAGTGCTTCGTGAGCTTCAGTTGTATTCGGATATTTCTGAACGATGTTTTTGTAAGCCGTCAACGCCTGATCATCCTGCTTCGTGTTGTAGTAAACGAGCGCCTGACCCATTTCAGCCTTCTTCATATAATTACCTGTCGGATACTCACCGATGATACGATTGAAATACGACAACGCCTGCTCGTTTTTGTCGAGATCCAGACTAGCCTGTCCTGCTTCGTACAAGGCATCATCATAGTAAACTGACTTTGGATATTTGTCGAGCAAACGCTGAAGCGTCGTTACTTTTTCAACGAACTTATCCTGAATACCGAGGATCACTGCCTTTTGGAAGATGGCATAGTCCGTCGATTTCGAATTTGCAGCAATCGCTGCATTGTAATTTTCGAGAGCTGAGCTTTGATCCTTCAGCATGAAGTAAGAATCTGCGACTCGCAAAGTTGCATCGTTGAAACGAATCGGATCGGTATGTGATTTTCCTTTACATATTTTCTGAAAGCATTCAAGGCATTCGAATACTCTTCCTGCTTGAAGTACGAGTAACCGATATTGTAATTCGCCAGATTATAGCGCTCGTTCTTCAGCGCTGCCGGAGTAAGAATGAAATTATTGTACGAGCGAACAGCCTCTTCGTATTTGTTCAGCTTGTAATTCGCCTCGCCCGACCAGAAATTTGCTTCAGCAACTAAATTCTGATCGACCGGATATTGCAATGAAGTACCGAACAATGAAATCGCTTCGGCAGAATTATTGTCCATGAACAATTCCACTCCGCGGTAGTAAGCCACCTTTTGATAAGCCGCTTTGATGTTTTGCGTTTTATTCTTCACCGTTTCGAGAGCCGTCAATGCATCTTTATAGTTACGCGTATTCGTGTAAATGCCGATGAGCATTTCATTCGCCTGATCGAAGTACAGTGACGACGGGAAGTTCTTGATGAAGTTTCTAAATGCATCTAAAGCTTCCGACTGAAACGATAATTCGTATGAAAGCTTTGCATAGTTGAAAGCTGATTCTTCCTTGATCGACTGATTGAAATCCGATTTAGATGCCGATTGGAAAGCCGAGCGAGCTGAACGCTTTTTATTCATCTTCAGCTGACAGTCGGCCATATGATAAAAGGCATTTTGAGAAAGGCTATCATCCGGCCCTGTTACTTTTTGGAAGTAAGTAATTGCCTGCGCATAATCGCCCGTGCGATAACTTGAGAAAGCGATTTCATAATCGTCGGTGCGACCTGCACCTCCGGAATTTTTAGAGTAATCGATCAGATATGGAAGTGCTGATTTGTAATCCTCCTTGCGGTAATAGGCCTCAGCCACCATACGCGAAATTTCCATTGCATTACGAGTAGCAGCTGTGTCGAGCACAGAAGGAGCATACTTCAACACCTCATCATATTTTTTCTGACGATAATAAATTTGCGTGATGTAATAAGGAGCAACCGGACCGAATGCTTCCGAGTCTTTCAGTTTCAAAAATTCCTTCAGCGCCGTTTCATAATTTTCCGAAACGAAAGCCATGTGAGCGTAGTAATACTGAGCAGCCGTTGCATACTTCGAATTGCCATCTTTCACCAGATAAAATGCTTTTCCTGCTTTGTCGTAATCACTCGTCATGTAATACGCATAACCGGTCTTGAAATTCACTTCATCCTTCTTATCCTGCTCCATATCCGCCTGATCAACTTTTGCCAACCATTCGATTGCACTCTTGTATCGCTTGAGACGATAGTAGTACAATCCCAGTTCGAGAACCGCAGGCTGATAGTTCGAGCTTGCCGGATATTTTTTCATGAAATCGAGCAGCAGATATTCGGCATCTTTATTAAAAAGTTCCGATGCACATTTGCCTACGTAGAAAGCAGAATTCGCGCGAGCTTCTTCCGAAATATTTTCTTTCGAATCGATTACGCTAAAAAATAATTTTTGAGCGGCACCGTATTTTTGTTTTTGCAACAAATCCAGTCCGCGCTGATAATCTCTTTCAGGATCAACATAAATTGCAGTTTGTTGGGAAAATGCCTGAAGCGAAAGTAACATCAGGATTATGCAGAAAATTCTTGCCATGATTCTTGGGGGGAATATCGTATGTATGCGCTGATAATTCAGTTTGCGAAATAATTTAAGCAGGGTCCCTGCGGGATATACCATTCTCTTCTCATTTATTAATTTCGGTATGGTATAACGCAAATTCCTTCAAAATTATTCGAAATCGCCCTCAAGACAGGCTTAAAGCCATTGCAGTTACAAACATAGTTTTAAACACGGGTAACAAATTCAAAATCAGAAAGTATAAGGCGGTTCAAAGCATACCTTTTTAACCAAAAAAAATCCATACAATGTATTATTCCATTAAGCGTTTTTTGGCTGTCGCAACCGTACTAAGTTTAGTGACTTTAGGTTGTAAAAAAGACAAGACCGAGCAGCCTGAATACGACACGCAGACATCGGTCGACAATGCGTTGGCCGAAGGAGCATTTAACGATGCCGAGAACATCAGTTCGCAAGCCATCGAAAACGGCACTTCACTCACAACCTATCGTGAAAGTGCTGAGTCTTACTCACTTCTGAGCGGATGTGCGACAGTTACGCTCACTCCTAACGGAAGTGGAAACGGCGGAACGATTGACGTAGATTTCGGATCAACGAACTGTCTTTGCCTTGATTATCGTTACCGTCGCGGTATTATTCACGTCGTATTTACGGGAGCATATCGCGATTCCGGAACGGTGATTACGACGACATTTACCAACTATTATGTAGGAAAAGATCAGTCGAATATGTTCCAGGTAACCGGCACGAAAACCGTGACGAATATGGGACATAATGCGGCCGGAAATCTGACATATCACATCGTTGTAGACGGACATTTGATCAACGCGAATCAGAATACGATGAACTGGCAGTCGACGCGCGACCGCGAATGGGTAGCCGGAGAGAGCACAATCGGACTTACCGGCTGGACAGACGACGTCTACCACATTACCGGTTCGGCTACCGGTGTTAACTTTGAGGGAACATCCTATACGGCAAATATTACATCACCACTAGACGTTGCTTTGAATTGTCGTTACATCCGTGGCGGCGTATTTGAGCTTACACCTTCGGGCAAGCCTACACGTACGCTTGATTACGGTAACGGAAATTGCGATGATTCCGCCCGAGTAACGATAAACGGCGTCACATTTAACATCATACTTCGTTAATAAAACGGTTAAACAATTTTATAAAAGCCTTCCGAAGAAAGTCGGGAGGCTTTTTCTTTTACCTAAATTTGCGCCATGTATATTCTGAAAGTCAAAGGCACGGCTAAGATTCCGGATTACGTTCAGTTGCGCGACGACAACTTCACGCTCCTCGCCTACTTTCGCGTCGATCGTCCGGAGAAGGCAATTACGAAAGCCGGATTAGGAGAGCACGAAGCCGAGATCATTACACTGATCAATGAAATGCCATTTGGAAAAATTCAAAAACTTCCGTTTTAATGAATGAATTTGTAAGCACTGCTCCGGCAGAAACGATTGTAGAACTAAGCAATGCCGACATATTTCAGTCGAGCAATTTAGTATTGTCGAATGTCAATCTGAAAATTGACAAAGGCGAATTCGTTTATCTCATCGGAAAAACCGGCAGCGGAAAAAGCAGTTTGCTCAAAACAATCTATGGCGACGTAGAGTTGGAAAAAGGCATGGCTACTATTGCAGGCTTTCAGTTGAATCATATCAAAGAAAAACAAATACCCTATTTACGTCGTAAGTTAGGCATCGTATTTCAAGATTTTCAATTACTCACCGATCGTTCGGTGAATGCCAATTTACACTTCGTCCTCCAAGCTACCGGCTGGAAAGACAAAAACAAAATCAAAGAACGCATCGCCGAAGTACTCGACATGGTAGGCTTAGCCACAAAAGGCTTCAAAATGCCCCATGAACTTTCAGGCGGCGAGCAGCAACGCGTAGTAATAGCCCGAGCCCTTCTCAATCACCCTGAAATGATTCTGGCCGACGAACCTACAGGAAACTTAGATCCTGAAACCTCAGAAGGCATTATGAAATTGCTGATTGAGATTAGCCAGAAAGGTTGTTCCGTTTTAATGGCCACTCACAATTACAATTTGATTGAGAAGTTTCCGGCGAGGATTATACGGTGTGAGAATGGACGATTGTTGGATTCGAAGGTGGTGGCGTAGTTGCCTGACTGCTCAGTTGCTTGGTTGCTTGGTTGCTTAGGGTGAACGGTTTTGTGTGTTGAGGTTTTGCTCGACTGTTTATTATTTAAACTTTTTCGTTGGAAGAAAAACGATTTCATTTCGCTCACGACTTTACGATGAAATTCGGCGCCCGCTTCGAAGGATTTCGAAATCCTTTGCTTTGAGCTGTGTGATTTTTAATCCACTGTTCAAGGCTAAACTTTTAGGAAAGTCTTGTTCTATTAACAAGCAAGTTCCGCCAAGGCGGATGACAGGTCCGCTTTTATTTTATGTCGTTCATCGTCCGGGTTCGAGAACTTGTTTCATTGGAAATAATTTAACCCGGACGATGAACGACATAATACGCCACACGCAACTGTCATCCTGAAAGGATCTTGCTTGTTATGAGACAGTATGCTCCCCTAATCAGGATTTCACAAATCCTTTGTTTTGAGTTGTGTGATTTTTAATCCACTGTTCAAGGCTCATCGCGTTTCAATACCTTAAGTTGTTTTAGGGCGAGTGCTTTTTATTTACCGTTCAGATACGAACGTTTAGCAAAGCATTTGTCAATTAACAAGCAAGTTCCGCCAAGGCGGATGACAGGGTTCTTCTTATTTTTATCTCGTTCATCGTCCAGGTTCGAGAACTTGATTCATAGCAAACAATTTAACCCGGACGATGAACGACATACTTAGCTACGCGCAACTGTCATCCGCCTTTGCGGAACTTGCTTGTTAAAAGGTACAGGATTGAATTCAGCAATTAATTCTGATTCCAAATGGTCCACTCAAATCTTATAAAAGTATCAAAGGGCCTTAAGTATCCTCTCCGCCCCTGCCCCATTCGAAAACTGCTTCATCAAAACATCCTGTCTCAGCTGAAACTCTTCGCGGGTGAATGATTTTTTGGCCATCACTTCTTTTACTCGTTCTTTCATGGCTTCGGGACTATCGGCAAGCATACATAATTTTTCGAGGCCGGTGTTGGCAATCATTGGGGTATTGACGATGCAGTGTTTTCCGAGGAAGAGCGCTGCGAGCAATTTCAATTTAATTCCTGTTGCCTGGAAAGTCGGAAGGATGTTGCAACGGGCATTGGCAATGAGCGAATAGATTTCATCGGGATTCAGACTGTCCATGAGCTGAACGTTCGGATGATTCTTCACGGCCTTCTTCAAATCAGCCGACGGACGATTCCCGGCGATGATTAATTGGTATGGAAGATCGTTGAAGACTTTTTCGGTCAGATAAATAGCGGCTTCGTTATTTTCTCCCACAGCTAGATTTCCGTGATAAAGAAAATACTTCTCCTGCGATTCAGTAAGCGTTACTTCTTCGAACGGATGAAAGGCCGGAACGTAAGTAACATGCGACGAAATCTTTCCGAAGTGCACAGTATCGGCAGGAGAAATGGCAAATACGGCAGATGCTTTTTTCAGTGTGCTTTCATACTTGAGTAGCTTACCGGCTTCGTTGTAGAAATAATAGCGTTTGAAAATATTCTTCTCCACACGAGCGAGATTTTCGTAGTAATCATGCTCGACGTTATGAGTTCGTACCATCATTCGTCGTTCCGCAAAAGCAGGATCATTCAAAAGAAAAGTAGAATGAAGTCCTTCCATCAGAATCGGGTAATTGTCCTTGAGCAGACGCTCTCTCAATTCATCTGACTGACGACTCAGAACGATATACGGGTATGTATTGAATAAATATTTGCGAGAATTTTTTCTCGTATAGTAATAAACTTCCTTTGCAACCTGATTCAATTCCTTCCGATGTGCACGACCGTATTCGAAGCAATGCAAAATCACATTCACCCCAGCCTTCTTCAATGCCTTCAGCTTATAATACACGTCGATCACTCCGCCGTAGTCGGCTGGGAAGGGGATGTCGAAGGATATGACGTGTAGGGTTTGGGGCATTTTCGGGATTCGGTTCAAAGTTCAAGGTTCAAGGTTCAAAGTTCAAGGTTCAAGGTTCAAGGTTCAAAGTTCCCGATGCGGAAACATTGAACTTTGAACCTTGAACTTTGAACCAAATTATAGCCGGAAGATCTCTAATAACTTTCGTTCTTCCCTCTCCCAACATAACTCTGCGGCTGCAAGTTTTAAATTTTCCCTCCACGAGTCAAGTTGTTGGCGATTATTCATCATTGAATCCATTTGTTCAGCTAAAATGTGCGGTTCGTGAGAGGGAGTAATGTGGCCGATGGCGTATTCTTCCACTATTTTCGCCACTTCCGGCAGGTTTGAGGCCAGAACCGGTAGGCCGGCCTGGATATAATCGAAGAGCTTATTTGGCAATGAATAGCGATAATTCAGATTCGTGTCTTTGTCGAGCGTGAGTCCGATATCGGCTAATTTGGAGTAGCGATGCAATTGATCCATCGGTTGTCGTGGCAGAAAGAAAATTTTTCCGGACAAATTTTTATCGGCAACTTTCTTTTTCAATTCTTCGATCACGTCGCCGCCACCGATGAAGAGTAAGGCAGCGCGATCTAAGAGCGCTACTGCTTCAATCGCCTCCTCTGCTCCACGGTCGATATTTATACCGGCGCCCTGGAAGAGGAAAATCGTTTTGTCAGTCGGGAGATTGAAATCTTCACGTTTCAATGCAGGCGATGAATCGTGACGACGAATCGGGAGATTGCGAACGACTTTCACATCGACATTATATTTTTCACGATAGATGGAAGCGATTGAATCATTTACCGTGAATACATTTTTCAATTTCGGGAAAATCCATTTTTCAATTCGTAACCAAATCGCTCTCACGCGAGGTCGCGAAACGAGCTCGGGAACTTCGGTGAAATACTCATGGCTATCGTAATACAGCTTGCAACCCTTGATTTTAGAAATCAGAAAATTCGGCAACAAAGTGTCGAGATCGTTTGTTACTAAAATGTCGGCACGGGAAAAGAGCAGGTAGAAAAACAGACGGATATTGAAAAAGGCGTAGAATAACGGCCCTTTTTCGGCCCAGAGACGGAAACGGCGGGCGGCATATGGACGGCCATCCATTTCGGCCGAGTCGTGCTTTTTCCGTCCTACGAGCATGACATTCAGGCCTTTGCCATGAAGACTAAGAGCAGTACGATGCACCCGTTGATCGGTGACAAGGTCGGAAACGACGGAAATAATAACTCTTTGGGCGGCCGGCATTGTAGCTTACAAGTATAGGGAATCAACGGTGCTTAGCGAAATTAATGACGCAGAAAGACATATTTCCGGCAGGCAATTTCAGAATGATAAAAATATCTGATTTTATCAGTGAAATAGGCGAAAAAAGTGGCTTCTAAAGCCCACTCAATTTTGCAGAAAAATCCAAAAAGAGTAGCTTTGTTTTCGGACAAATTAGTGATGAAAAAGCAGTCATATTCCAACCATAAAAAGTACGATCCTTATTACCACGGACTGCTTTATACGCTGGTTATCAGTATCTTTATTGCGTCGATAATCAATATTATCGAGCAGCTCGACGAACCTTCAAACTTACTGGAAGCCTATATTTTAACCGGACTTTCAGTCGTTGCCATCATCATTACGATTTTGTTCCGCTATTATGCCGTCCGTTTACAGGATCGCATCATTCGAATGGAAGAAAATTTTCGTCATTTTCAATTAGCGCCCGATGCAGAATTTCCGGCCCTTTGCAAAGAAGCAGTTGACAAGCACATGACGAATGAAGAAATCAAGAAAGCGATTTCACGATGGAGAGTGATTATCACCGCGTATAATCACCCAAACTTTTTCAAGAGAAAAAGATTGCTTTCGGATTTGAATTTTAGTTAGAAAAAACAAACAACAACATACATGCAAGCTATTTCAGAACAAGAAAGAGAAGCACAATTTCAGGCGAAGATTGATCGCGGTGAAATTATAGAGGCGAAAGACTGGATGCCTGAGCGGTACCGAAAGCAATTGATTCGGATGATGAGTCAGCATGCGCACAGCGAAGTAGTGGGAATGTTACCGGAAGGCAATTGGATTACGCGCGCACCGAGTCTGCGTCGTAAAGCCGTATTGCTTGCCAAAGTTCAGGACGAAGGCGGACACGGCTTGTACATTTACTGCGGAACAGAAACGCTAGGAATAAGTCGCGAGCAAATGCTCGACGATTTACTTTCTGGCAAAGCAAAATATTCGAGCATCTTCAACTACCCTACTCTAACATGGGCCGATATCGGCGCGATTGGTTGGTTAGTCGACGGTGCGGCAATTATCAATCAGACAGCTCTTGCAAAATGTTCGTACGGACCTTATGCACGTGCGATGGTGAGAATTTGCAAAGAAGAAAATTTCCATCACAAGCAAGGCTATGAAATTTTAGCAACGCTCATGCGCGGAACAGCCGAACAAAAAGCAATGGCACAGGATGCGATGAATCGCTGGTGGTGGCCGTCGCTGATGATGTTTGGTCCGTCCGATGCAAACTCACCGAACAGTGATGAGTTGATGCGATGGAAAGTGAAACGCTATAGCAACGATGAATTACGTACACGCTTTGTAGATCGTACCGTTCCTCAGGCAGAGAATATCGGATTGAAAGTCCCGGATGCCGATTTGAAATACAATGAGCAAACACGCTCGTACGAATTCGGCGAGATCAATTGGGAAGAATTTTTCAATGTGATCAAAGGAAACGGCATCTGCAATAAAGAGCGATTGATGGCGAGAAAGAAAGCGCATGCCGAGGGTGCATGGGTTCGCGAAGCTGCGGAAGCTTATGCGAAGAAGAAGGCGACGAAGAATGCGGCGGCGTAGCGGAAGATTTAAACCAGTTCAGAATGGTTTAAATTCAAGCTGTCTGCCTTAATAACCTACAAGATCCTCTGCGAGGACGACGGATCACAAAGTTAGTAGAGATGTCGATCATCGTCCGCAGGAAAAAGTTGATCAAAGAACCCGCAACGAAATGCGGACGATGATCGACATAAATTAGAAAAAACAAAACAACTATAACATGAGTTCACAATGGCCCCTTTGGGAAGTGTTTACACAAAAGCGATCAGGTTTGCCTTTTGAGCATGCCGGCAGTGTACATGCGCCCGACAAAGAATTGGCTTTGCAGAATGCACGCGACGTGTATTCGCGCAGGAACGAAGCGACTTGCATCTGGGTCGTTCCGTCGGAAATGATTGTGTCATCTACACCTGACGACATGGGATCGTTCTTCGAGCCAAGCAATGACAAAATTTATCGTCACCCGAATTTCTACAAAACGCCGGGAGCGAATTTTGAATAAAGAATAAATTACCCAACAATAACCCACAACAACAGTAAAAATGTCTGCTTTAAAAAATCTTACAGCTGAATACGCTCTGCGAATTGGCGACACCAGCTTAGTGCTGGGACAACGGCTTGGAGAATGGTGCGGTCACGGACCCATTCTTGAAGAAGATATTGCACTCACGAACATCTCATTGGATCTGATCGGACAAGCGCGAGCTTTTCTGACCTATGCCGGAGAGTTAGAAGGAAGAGGGCGCACCGAAGACGATCTTGCGTTTCAACGCGACGAGAGAGATTTTCGGAACAATCTAATGGTTGAACAACCGAACGGCGATTACGCTCACACGATGCTGCGTCAGTTTTTCGTTAGCGCGTTTCACTACTATTTCTTTTCTGAACTTTGCAAGAGCAAGGACACAACGCTTGCTGCATTGGCAGAGAAATCGTTGAAAGAAGTTACGTATCATTTGCGTCACAGCAGCGAGTGGATCATTCGTTTTGGCGATGGTACACCGGAGAGCAATCTTCGAATGCTTGAGGCAATCGACACGTTGTATCGTTTTACAGGCGACATGTTTGCGAGTAACGATATCGATAACGAACTTTTGAAAGCCGGCATTGCAGTCGACATGACAGTTGTCTATGCAAACTGGATGAAGAAAGTAGAATCCGTTTTCGCTCAGGCTACACTTACTGTTCCTAAAGATTGTTTTATGATTACCGGCGGGATCAAAGGAATTCACAGCGAGCATTTGGGGCATTTGTTGTCGGAGATGCAGGTGTTGCCGAGGTCGTTTCCGGGGGTTGAATGGTAAGTTCGAGGTTCGAGGTTCAAGGTTCGAGGTTCAAGGTTCAAAGTTCAAAGTTCAAGATTCAAGGTTCGAGGTTACTGAAGTTGATTTTGAATTCTGATTTCTAAATTATCAATTCCCTTATGAAGCTTTCCGAGAAAGAAATATACCAGTTGATTTGCTCGATTCCTGATCCGGAGATTCCGGTGATTACGATTGAGGAGCTGGGGATTTTGCGTGAAGTAAGATTGGAAGGCACGAAAGTAATTGTATCGATTACTCCTACATATAGTGGTTGTCCGGCTATGAAAGCTATTGAGCAGGAAATTTTTTCGATACTTAAAGAAAAGGGAATTACAGATCTCGAAGTAAAAACTGTCTTCTCCCCTGTTTGGACCACCGACTGGCTCACCGATTACGCCAAAGAAAAACTAACAGCTTACGGAATAGCACCACCCTTACATAGCACGAACGATAAAAACGTTTTGCTGAATCGCTCCATCCACTGTCCCCGCTGCGGAAGTACAAATACCGAGATGATCAGTCATTTCGGATCAACAGCTTGCAAGGCGCTTTATAGGTGCGGGGGGTGTTTGGAGGTGTTTGATTATTTTAAGTGCCATTGAAAAATTGAAGATTGAATATTGAATATTGGCGCTTCG
>JADKIH010000021.1 GCA_016721305.1 Bacteroidota bacterium | reverse complement strand
TCGCAAGAAATCCGTACCTTCGCACCCCTCTTAAATACCCCGCAATGATCTCAGTTTCAAATCTATCCCTGCGTTACGGAAAGCGCGTTTTGTTCGACGAAGTGAATTTAAAATTCATTCCGGGCAACTGTTATGGCGTAATTGGTGCGAATGGAGCCGGAAAATCGACTTTTTTGAAGATTTTGTCAGGCGAAATTGATCCATCGACCGGCCAGGTTTCGATGGCTCCGGGCGACCGGATGAGCGTTTTGAAGCAAAATCACTTCGAATTCGACGATAAAAAGGTGCTCGAAACCGTGCTTATGGGCAATAAAAAGCTCTGGGCAGTGATGCATGAGAAGGAAGCATTGTATGCAAAAGCCGATTTTACGGAAGAAGACGGAAATCGTGCTGCCGATTTGGAGCATCAATTCGGTGAAATGAACGGTTGGGATGCGGAAAGCGATGCTGCCAATTTGTTAAGCGGATTGGGAATCAAAGAAAATTATCATTCCATGTTAATGGGTGATTTGGCGGGTAAAGAAAAAGTTCGCGTCCTGTTGGCGCAGGCATTATTTGGAAATCCCGACATTCTGCTGCTCGATGAGCCAACGAATGATTTGGATGTTGATACTATTTCGTGGTTGGAAAACTTTCTGGCCGATTTTCAAAATACGGTTATCGTTGTATCTCACGATCGTCACTTCCTTGATGCTGTTTGTACACACGTTGCCGATATTGATTTCAGTAAAATAAAACTGTTTACCGGAAACTATTCGTTTTGGTATGAGTCGTCACAGTTGGCATTACGTCAGCGCTCAGATCAGAATAAGAAAGTAGAAGATAAGCGAAAAGAGTTACAGGAATTCATCGAACGATTCTCTGCCAATGCATCGAAGTCGAGACAAGCAACGAGTCGTAAGAAGTTATTGGAGAAATTAGTGATCGACGATATTCAAGCGTCGACCCGAAAATATCCCGGAATTATCTTCAAGCCTGAACGTGATTGCGGTGATCAGATTTTGTCTGTTGAACATTTATCAAAAACTTCGAATGAAGGACAATTGCTCTTCAGCGACATCAGCTTTACTTTGAGCAAAGGCGATAAAGTTGCTGTGATCTCACGTGAACATTTAGCGATCTCAACATTCTTCGAAATCCTAAACGGAGAAGACAAAGCTGATTCAGGCGAATTTACATGGGGAACAACAATTACTCGCTCATATTTGCCAAACGACAATTCGAAATTTTTCAAAAGCGATTTAAATCTGATTGACTGGCTTCGTCAGTTTTCAAAGGACAAAGACGAAACATACGTACGCGGCTTTTTAGGAAAGATGTTGTTCAGCGGAGAAGAATCATTGAAACGTTGTGACGTATTATCAGGAGGCGAAAAAGTTCGTTGCATGGTATCACGCATGATGTTGCAGAATGCCAACTGCCTCATCTTAGACGAACCGACAAATCACCTCGATCTCGAATCCATCACCGCATTCAACAATGCATTGAAAGACTGGAAGCACATCGCCCTTTTCGTCACATGATCACGAGTTCATGCAAACAGTAGCGAATCGTATCATCGAACTCACACCAAACGGCATCATCGACAAGCGAATGACGTACGATGAGTATTTGGTGGATGAGAGAGTGAAGGAGATGAGAGAGAAGTTTTATGAAGGGGTGGTTGTTTAAACAGACTATTTCGGTGTCGGAGTTGCCGGTTTCTTCGGTGTCGGAGTTGCAACTCCGACACCGAAGAAACTTTCACTCATTTATTAAACCGACTTTTTCCATTTCTGTCGGATCTTTGTTGCGTGGGACGACGCAATCACAAAGCATATTCCGATTTTCCTTTGCAATTTGTTACGACTTCATGTAATGAATGGCTGCCATTGCTTACGGACATAAAGCACCTTGAAATTTTACGGGACAGTATATTGTATTGCATGAACAAATACACTGTAGCGTTACCCGGCTATGTTTTTATGCCAAATCATACCCACATGATGATGTTGTTCAAAGAAGACTTTCGTATATCAGATTTTATGCGGGATTTTAAGAAGCACACTTCAATTCACATTCGAGAAAGTATAGAAAAGCAAAACCAATCCCTGTTGTTGTGTGCAATGGAATATAAAACCAGCAGACAGCAGTACAAAGTTTGGAATGACCGATTTGATTCACGGTCACTAGAGCATCCATTGCGGGCTTTGCAAAAGTTGAATTATATTCATCAAAACCCCGTAAGGAAGAATTTGGTAACTCTTCCGGAGGATTATAAATACTCTTCTGCGGGTTATTACAAAGGAAAGGAAGATTTGTTTTTGCCGGTTGATAATATTTTTGAGTTGATGGGATGGGATGAAGGCACTTATTGGCAATAAAAGTTTCTTCGGTGTCGGAGTTGCAACTCCGACACCGAAGAAACCGGTAACTCCGACACCGAAGAATTTCCTATCTTCACCCCACCAATCCCCCCACCATGAAAAGAACCCTCCTGACTCTCTCAGTCATTTTTTCCATCATCTCCTGCTCTCCCAAAAAGGAAGCAACGAGCGACAGTTCCAATGCTGCATTGGATTCTCTTCTCACCAATTACTACGAAGAACGTTTGCCGCTTTTTCCTCTCGAGGCCACGGGCATTAATGATCCGCGTTACAACAATATTTTAGCAATCGATATTAGTGATTCTTATCGCGAAAAGCTGAGTGGATTTTATTCGAAATATTTTGAGCAGGTAAATGCTATTGATCGTGCGAAGCTTACCGGACAGGCTATTTTAAGTTACGATGTTTTCAAGCGCGAAATGGAAATGCAAATCGAAGGATTGAAATTCCATGATAATCTGATGCCGTTGAATCAGTTTTGGTCGATGTATTTAACATTTCCACAATTAGGTTCCGGCGCGGGTAATCAGCCTTTCAAGACGACAAAGGACTATCAGGATTTTCTTCAGCGTATTCATACTTTCCCGGCATATACCGATACGGCCATCAGCAATATGCGTCGTGGTATGGCGATGGGCATTGTTCCTCCGAAAGTTTTGATGGAGCGAGTGCTTCCACAGTTGCAAGGTATTATCGTGAAGGATCCGATGACGAGCATCTTTGCAGACCCGATCAAGAAGTTTCCTGATAGCGTAAATGTTGCAGAACGTGAAAAGTTAAAGGCCGATTATTTAAAGGCGATCTCTGAAGAAATTGTTCCCGCTTATCAGAAGATGCATGATTTTATCAAGAACGAATACATGCTGAAATGCCGACTAACGGCAGGCATATCCGATACACCGGGTGGGAAAGAGTTGTATGCATATCTGGCAAAGTTTTGGACGACGACAGATTTGACACCTGATCAGATTTATGAAATCGGTCAGAAGGAAGTTGCTCGTTTGCGGGCGGAAATGGAAAAAATTAAAGAGAGCACAGGCTTTAAAGGTTCATTAAGAGAGTTCTTTACTTTCATTCACACGAACAAACAATTTATGCCATTCAAGCAGGATAGCGATGTAATTAACGCTTACCGTGCTATTGGTGTAAAGATGGAGCCGCAGTTGAAGCAGTTATTCAATTTAGTTCCGAAGGCGAGATTTGAAATTCGTCAGACGGAAGCATTCCGTGAAGCCTCATCAAGTGCCGAATACAATCAAGCTTCACCCGATGGTTCTCGTCCTGGAGTTTTCTACGTTCCTGTTTTGGATCCGACCAAGTTTAATGTAGTCGGTATGGAAGATTTGTTTTTGCACGAAGCGATTCCGGGCCATCATTATCAAACATCAATTCAGCAGGAGAACGAAGATCTTCCTAAGTTCCGTCGTTTCGGCTGGTACGGCGCCTATGGCGAAGGATGGGCTTTGTATACTGAATCGCTTGGAAAAGAATTAGGCTTGTACACCGATCCGTATCAGTACTTCGGTGCATTGAGCGAAGAAATGCATCGCGCACTGCGTCTGGTAGTGGATGTAGGAATGCACATGAAAGGAATGACACGTGAGCAGGCGATTGAATTATCGCTGGAGAATGATGCAGAAAGCGAAGCGGATATTACGGTTGAGATTGAGCGTTACATGGCAATTCCCGGACAAGCTTTAGCATATAAGATCGGACAAATGAAAATCCTTGAGCTCCGTGCTCGTGCAGAAAAGGAAATGGGATCGAAATTTAATATCGCCGCCTTCCATGACGAAGTGCTTCGTGATGGTTGTTTGCCTTTAGATGTTTTCGAAAAGAAGATGGTGGCGTGGATGAGTTCAGTCAAGTAAGTGCTCTTAGTGTCTTAGTGTTTTTTTTAACACTAAGACACTAAGAATTATTGGATGATTAGTTTTTTAGTTGAAGAAGACCCGATTTTAGAGAGCGTGATAAAATAGAATCCACTCGAAAAGTTTAAATCATCGAGCGTTATTATCGCAGAAGTCGGTTCTATATTTTTAATATAAAGCACTTTTGATTGAATGTCTGTAATTGAAATACTAATTGTTTTCTGATCTGTTTGTGGAAGTAAAATTTGAATTCGTCCTTCAGATGGATTTGGAAATACTGTAAAGTTTTTGAGCTCTGAGTTTTCTGAGACCCCCACAGGAATTGAATGATACTCCAATTTACAAGAAGAGCAGTCGCGTGTACTAGTTCCCCAGACACATTGATTAAGCGAATCTGTATAGTTAGAAAGTGGATCATAGGTAGTATGTGTTGATGATCCTCCATGAGGATAAGAGTAACTTCCTCCATCAATCAGACGATTTTGTCCGTCGTAGGAATACCATGTGGAATCTTCCAACTCCCATCCAGCTGGATGGAAGTACCAATTCACAGTTCTTGCTAAGAGATTATGTGAAGCATCGTAATAGTATTTTGTCAGATAATTATCCCATGTAAACGCAGTGTCGGCGGGATCCCAATTATTATTCACAATCGATAAGAGGTAGTTCGATGCATCATAATTGTATTTGTAAATAGAACTATCGAAGCTTGAGGAAGTAGTATAGTCTTTTCGTAAAATAAAGTTTAAAGAGTCATTTGGTAAATAAGCATACCAATTTGTTAGTTCGAGGGTGTGAGTAGTAGAATTGTAGGGGTAATAATGATCAATGCGTGCGAGCTTCCCGGATTGATCATATATCATTAGATTCATTCCATTGTCGTCGAACACCTGAGTGCTTGTATTGTAATCAAGATTGATAATGGTGTCTTGCAATAGGGCCGGATTATAATTATGGCGGTATCCGTATCCATATGTATACTGTGTTGAGCCGCTATATGAATATCTAAGCATTGTTTGAAGTGTGAGACTATCGCCGGTATTGTACTGATAAATCTCTTCGTTTGTGATTCTGCGCACTGAATTATATAGCTGAGAAAAAGTTTTATGTACCAGCATGTTCGTTGCTGAATAGGAATATACTGTTTGATCTCCCAAAATATTTCCAGCGGAGTCTAAGAATGAGCTATTGTAAATTAAGCCTCCGTTATAAAATGAATCAATTTGCATTCCATAGTGAGATGATACATAGCTTTCGTAGAAACAATGGCGTATTACGACGGAATCGACTTGCAGGCTTTGGGAAATTGCCCCATTTGAGATTAACGAAAGTATTAAGAGGATGCGGACGTAAATTGATTTCATGAATAAAGTGATTAGTTGTTTATGATTAGCTTTTGAGTGAATTGTTTTTTGTCTGTTCGGATTCGAAGGAAGTAAATGCCATTTGGAAGATTAATGTCCGACAAAGATGTGGAATAGGATTCTTTGTGAATTATTTTGAAGAACGGTTCGTGATTCAAGATCAATTATGCTTACAGCGATCTCTTCCTCAACGTTCTCGGAGAATATAATTTGCAATTGATGGGATGCCGGATTTGGGAAAACAATAAAGTTTTGTTCTGTTTGATTTTGTTCACCCAAGATAAGTGAAAGATATTCCAGCTTACAATCAGAGCATGTGCCCGAGCTTTGTCCCCATCTGCAAGTGTGGAGAGAGTCAACATCGTTTGTGCCGGGATAATATGTGTAGGCAGCCGAATTGCCTGCTGAGGGCGAATGATAATCGGTGCGAGTAATAGTTAGCTGATTTAAATTATTGTATACATAATAGGTGGTGTCCCATACATCCCAATATGCTGTATCATAAAACCAAGCCGCGCTTTTTGCAATTATTCGCTGAGTTGAATCGTAATAAGTTGCCCAATATTCTTGCGGTAAAGAAAAAGATGAAGTTCCGGAGTCCCACCGATTTTGCTGTATTCTGGTTAAGTTAGAATTCGTATCATACGTGTGAACAAAGATGGATGAGTCGTGCCCGGAAGCATAGAGTGTTTGGTAATAAAAGTCAATCGAATCATTTGGTAAATAGGTGTACCATTTTGTCGAATAAAGATTTAATTGAATGCCATTAGAATCAAACCAGTCTTCACGTAAGATTCTATTATTATTGTCGAGGGAATCAACAACTATTGACTCGTCGATCCAAATGGAAGAATAGGATTGCCGGGTCGTTGTCATAATATGATTTGTTAAGTCGTATGTATAGAGAGTGCGACGAGAAAGAGTAGGGTAGGTGATGTTAATATCGCTGTGATTAATGAGACTGTCATTTATATCATAAAGAAAGCTCTCATCAAGAGAATGAGTATATATACCATTGTTCCAATAACCATACTGAATGAGCAGAATTTTGTTCGTGTTTGAGTAATAGTAGTTATAAGCGTAAGTTGAGTTGTACAAAGAGTCGAAAATTGTAGAACTCATAATGAATCCATCAACGTTAAATGAATCAATTGTTGTAGTATGTGTAGGGCCATCATCGCCATATACATTGCATTGTTTCACAACAACGGAATCAATGACAGTATTTTGAGCGAAACTGCTTGTGCAAATAATTAGAAGGAAGCAAAACAAGGGAAGCAGAAAGCTTTTCATTTGCAGAATTTAAAATCGGGTCAAAAACGTGTACAGTAAATATACCGAATAAATGTATTTGCGAATAGCCCACTTTTTAGTCGTTTTTAAACACCCGTCTGTGATTCACGACATCGATTTTTTTGTAATTTGTTTCCCGATCAACAACCCCTCCTTATGAAGAAAATCTACGTTTTATCGAGTATTTCCGTATTTGCCATTGCAGTATTCCTCTTTGGCAGCTTTTTGAAAACTCCGCGAACTTTGCAGACACGCCACGTTGTACAGGGCGAAGAAGCAGAAGAAGCCATCGGCCGCGCCGAGTGGGAAATGTCGCGACTGGCAGATCCGGCTACGGGAAAAATTCCTGCCGGAATGCGCGAAAAGGAATTAGCTTTTGCTGCAGGAATGCCGCGAATGGCGATGTCGCAGGCAACAGCACGTATGACTTCCTCTTTGCTTATCGCGGCCCGGTGAATATGGGCGGACGAACAAGAGCTTTAGCAATTGATGTGACTGATGACAATGTGATTTTCGCAGGATCGGTAAATGGCGGATTGTATAAATCAATTAACGGCGGACAAAACTGGACACGTGTTTCACCGATTACGACAAATCCTGCCGTTACATGGGTTGCACAGGATACACGTCCCGGTCATACAAACACATGGTACTACACAACCGGTGAGGGAGTAGGAGCATCGGGTAGTGGAGCAAATGCTTACTATCTGGGAAATGGAATGTGGAAATCGACCGACGGTGGTTCTACATGGACTTCGCTCACTTTTACAAGCTCTAATACTCCGGCTGTGTTTGATAACATCTGGGACATCACTTACAAAGTCGCTACTGATCCGTCGGACTCTGTTAACAGTGTATTGTATGCAGCAACTTATGGCGCAATTTATCGCTCTGCTAACGGTGGTTCTGCCTGGACAAAAATGTTGGGAAGCACTTCTGCATATTCATACTATACCGATGTAGATGTAACTACAACGGGAATAGCTTACGCATACCTGAGCAGCGATGGCGGTCAAAAAGGAATTTTCCGTCGCGATCCCTCGACAGGTTGGGCGAATATAAATCCTCCGGGTTGGGATACAGGTTCATATAACCGTGTCGTTATAGGCATCAATCCTTCCAATGAAAACGAAGTTTATTTCCTAGGAGAAACTCCTAATATGGGAAAAACTACAACGAATTATAGAGGCGATATCGAATGGAGCAGCTTGTGGAAATACACGTATGTTTCAGGAAACGGAACAGGTGTAGGTGGTGTTTGGACAGACTTGTCAGTTAATATTCCGTTTACCGGAACAGAGATGGGGAATTTCAATTCTCAGGGCGGATATGATTTGATCGTTCGCGTTCATCCTGCGCATCAAAATGTTGTTTATATCGGTGGAACAAATTTATTCCGTTCCGATGACGCCTTTACTACTTCGACGATGATCTCGCATCGGCGGATACGATTCGTTGTCGACAATTCCTTTCTATACAAATTATCCGAATCACCATTCCGACGAGCATAATATTGCCTTCTTGCATAATACTCCTGATGTAATGATTCAGTCGAACGACGGTGGTATTTACAAGACAAATGATGATCGTGCATATCCTGTTGTTTGGCAGGATTTGAATAACGGCTATAACACATCACAGTTTTATGCCGTGGCACTCGATCATGGCGGAAGCAACGATATCATCATCGGAGGCACGCAGGATAACGGAACATGGTTTACGAATTCAAGTAATGCATCCGTTGCATGGACACATCCCGGCTTTGGTGACGGAGGTTTCTGTGCGATTGATAACGGGCATAGCAACTATTACATGACACGTCAGGAAGGCAAGTTGTCGCGCAATCTTCTTGATGCAAACGGTAATCTGCTTTCATTCGGTCGCATTGATCCGATCGACAGCGTTGATTATATTTTCATCAATCCTTTCGTGCTGGATCCGAACAACAATGACATCATGTACTGGATTGCCGGAAATCACATTTGGAGAAATGACAGCTTAACAACATTGCCGACAGCAGGCGGATGGGATAGCATTTCGACAGGATGGTTCCGCATGCCGGATACTGCGTTAGTTGCAGGTACGTATGTTACCGCTCTTGGAATTTCGACAACGCCCGCGAATCGTTTGTATTGGGGAACGAATAAGCGTGCGCTATTCCGCACCGATAACGCCAATACTTTTGCACCGACCACAACGACTATCACCAGCACGCTCTTTACTGCATCCGGATACATCAATTGCATAGCAGTTGATCCGAACAATGCTGATAATTTGCTCGTCGTTTTCTCAAATTACAGCATCTATAGCTTGTTCTATTCGAGCGACGGCGGAACAACGTTTACGAAAGTCGGCGGAAATCTGGAAGCCAACTCAACAGGAACAGGTAACGGACCATCGTTACGTTGGGCGTCGATTGTTCCGACGATCAACGGAAATGTCTATCTCGTTGCAGCAAGTACAGGATTATACGGAACGAATGCGCTGACAGGTCTTACAACCGTATGGACAGAGCTCGCGCCAAATGAAATCGGAAATCTCGTTTGCGATCAGATCGATGTTCGTCCGATCGACGGAACCGTAATTGTCGGAACGCATGGCGGCGGAGTTTTCAGTTCCGTGATTAACGACACACTCGCTACAGGAGTACCGACAATTTCATTGAACGAATCCATCAGCATATACCCGAATCCCGCAACAGAAAAAGTAACAGCCGAGTTCAATAAATCAAAAGGCACAACAGCTAAAATCAAAGTTTACGACGCCACCGGCCGACTCATCACCCAAAAAGACTACGACCGCTCAACCAACGGTATACAATCATTTACCCTCAACGTGTCATCATTTGACAATGGAACTTACTTTATGGCTATCATTGATGGGGAGAGGGTAGTCGTTAGGAAGCTAGTCGAGACCTTGGTAAATAGTATTTAGTCATAGTCTGTACGTAGTAAGTAAGTTGACTTGACTCTTGGTCTAGTCTTTGGGCACTAAGTAGTAAGTGGTGAATTTGGTTCATCGGGCGTGAATTTAGAAATCAATAAATGACAAGGCCTGACTAATCGAAATTACCAGGGCCTTCTCGTATAGTTTCGTGCCCAAACTCCAAGTCAACTTACTACTTACTACTTACAATGATAGCTTTCGTCGCAACATTATTGCCCACCGTCACCTTAAGCAAGTAACTCCCCGCATAAACCGTTTCCATATTCATGTAGGCAATGCTTTGGCCTTTGTTGATTCTAGTTTCTTTGATCAGCTTGCCGGTAATATCGTAAAGAGCGAGTTGCATATCCTCTTTTACTAATGTGCCAACCTGAACGGCGAGTAAATCGGTTACGGGGTTTGGATATGTTTTGATAGAAAGAGTATTGAATTCGCTTTCTGAGATTGATGTTGTAGGAACATATGTCGTTACTGTTTCCGTGATCGAAGTAACTTTTCTGTTTGCATAAACACCCATGAATGTCGGGCCAACGGCATACGGATATGCTGAGTTGTGATTGACATCGACTGTGCAGAAGTAAGCATAAGTTCCGTTTGGATATTCAGGTGTTCGGCAGAATCTTCCATTGTGTTCATCGAGATACGACTGATCATTCGGATGAGAAACAAATTCGTAATCTTCACGGAAAATTCCGAGTGGATAAGTTGCGCTTACTGCCGGACCATCATCAACATCGGTACCATCGGCGTGATGAGTACGAACAGTGATATTGCGCAATTCGTAACCAGATTTCATGCGAGTAATTGCTCCCGTTCCGTCGGTATCATGATAAGCATATGCTCCGTAAATCGGAAAACCATCGTATGCAAAACCAAGAAGCGGCGAATGCTGTGTTGAGTCGATCACGTAAAGTCCGTCGGCTGCGTAGAGATTACACACGTTTGAAATGACAACCAAATCAAGATTGAAAGCAGAAGGATTTTGGTGATGATGATAATTCCCCATTGCCGGATGTCCTTTTGCACAATCGAAGCCAACGCGTTCAGCAACGACAGCATCGCGACTCCACGCTTGATTCGCTCCTGGTCCGCCCGGGCAAGGAGGGTTTCCGGGTCCGCCGCAATAAGAATTTGTTTTTGTACTCCATGCAACACCATCACGATAATCGAAGAGCGCGACGCCATTTATGAAAACACCAATATCGCCTCCTGTTGTTGAGGTGTTTGTTCCTGTCTGAACTTGCGGATTCAGTGGAAATTTGAAAATCGCATTTTGATCCGTTGCCTGCGATGGATTTCCATCCTGAAAAGGGCCGGTAGGATATGAAGGGATACCTCTTGTAGAGACATACACGTTATTCGCCGAGTATTGAACCGATTGACAATTGACCAAAACACCATTTCGATTGTAGCTGAGTTTGCCAACCAATAATAACTTCCGGTGAGTGTGGTGTTTTGCAGCCAGGAAGAAATGGCAGGACTGATCTGAGCAAAGCTCGATAATGACAAAAGCAGAAGCGAAAGCAGAATGCTTGGTTTTTTCATAGGATAGATTGGATTTTGATAATTAGACGACAATGCTATTACTTTCCTTGCGTTGAATTCAGGATTTTTTAGGGAATTGATGGTATCGAACACAAAAGCAGTATCGTTCAAAGTGTACAAAAAGCGATTAAATCGGCTTTTTCGTTCGAATTTAGTGGAATTGGGCTCTTTAGTTCGGGAGCTAAAGTCCTGCTTTCTGCCCTTTCCGAAGCATAATGATTCAAGACCTGCCCCAATTTCTTGAATCGTCCGTCGTGCATGTACGGATACGTGAACGACAAATTGCTCAGGCTTGGGATCTTGAAGGTGAGGCTGTCTTCACTGCGCTTTGTAATAGCGTATCGCCCGAAGTCGTTCAAAGTCGTATCAACGGGCAGTCCGTTATTTTTAAATTCATAAGTAGAAAAAAGCGGTTCGGCATGACAAGAGTTGCAGTTTTTTTGAAAGAGCAAATAGCCTTTTGTTTCCTGCTCGCTAAATTTCGCGGCGCCTCTTTTTATTTTATCGTATTTTGAATCTGCCGATACGAGCGTTAGTTCAAATTGCGAAATCACTTTCAGAACTTTTTCACCGGTGATTCCTGTATCATGAAATGCTTTTTCAAAAAGCGGCGGATAGATTTTCGACTTGCGAAGTTTATCGACAACGCTTGAAATATTTTCTCCCATTTCTTTCACATTCGAAATCGGAGCAAGCGCTTGCACGTCGAGGTGATTTACGGCGCCGTCCCACATCATCGACGAATGCCAGGCAAGATTCATCAATGCCGGAGCATTTCTTTTTCCGATTTGATCTTTGATGCCGTGACTTAAATCGTGATCCGTATGTGCAAATGCATTGTAAGGAGAATGACACGAAGCGCATGAAATAGTATTGTCGGCAGAAAGAATCGGATCAAAAAACAGCGCACGCCCCAATTCGATTTTCTCTGTAGTGAGAGCATTGTTTTCAAAATTGTATTTTGGCTTTGGAAAACCTGAAGGCGTTGAAAACAAGTTGCGATGAATAGAGCAGGAGAGAATGAGTCCTATCCCAAGCAAGCAAGTAAGTGCGATTACTTTCCTCATTTGCCTACTTAAAATTTTTGGCAATGAGATTCGAAAGCTCAACGGCTTTTTCATTCGGACTCATTACTTCATTCGTTTCAGAGAGAGAAATGCCATTCAGAAAAGAAAGTATATCGAGTACAATTGTTCGCTTGTCGTTCACCATTAAATCCACATCTTGCATCGATGCAAACGGCGGAAGATATCCGCCAAGGTGAAATTGAAAAACATGATTTCGTGTAGCGCAAACATTCGAAACGCCTTCGATTTTAAAATTGATGTAACCACTTTGCCACGACCAGTACATTCCATAAACCGGATCCAGATCGCCACCCAACGCACCCGAGACATTTGTCGTAGAATCGATTCCCAAATGAAATTGAACTTCATCAAAATCCTTTTTCTTAGGCAAATCGATATTTAAAGTTGAAGGGTTTTCGAAATCGAGTAGGAAATATTTTTTCGGGAAATGATAAACCGTTTTTCCTTTGTCCAGTAAAGTCAAATCAGAAACATAAAATTTCAATGTTTCAATTTTAACCGAATCGTTTTTGGGATTTGAAAATATTGATCAGGAGGAAGCAGCTTTGAAACTTAAGGACTGCCCCGAAACTTTGATGCAGGCGCACTAAATAACGGACAAAGAGATGGTCGCTCAGGTGCTGGGGTAGGTGTAAGATTTTTTGGGAGGTGTCAGAGTTGCAACTCCGACACCGAAGAATCCGCAATGAAATTTTGATCTAAAACTCCGCAACACCGGCTTATTCCCCAAATCGCATCAATTTCTGCCATTACCTCTTCATTGAGTAATGGAATAACATTCAATGCATCGAGGTTTTCCTGAAGCTGAGAAACTTTAGAAGCACCTAGAATCACCGTGCTTACATTCGGGTTTTTTAAGCACCAGGCAATGTTTAGTTTTGGAAGAGTAGTATTGAGCTTCTTTGCAATTTCCCCCATCTTGTCGACACGTTTCAAATTTTCTTCGAGAAGCAAACGATTGCTCAGCCACTCAAGTCCTTCGATATTCAAACGTGTATCTCCCGGTTTTGCACCTGAGTATTTTCCTGTGAGAATTCCTGAAGCTAGCGGTGACCAAATCGTTGTTCCGATTCCGTGATGTTTGAATAAATGCAGGTATTCTTTTTCCAGTTTCTCACGTGTGAGTAAATTGTATTGTGGTTGCTCAACGCTTGGTCCGATCAGATGATGGCGATCTGCAATCATGATGGCTTCCATGATTTCATTGGCACTCCACTCCGATGTTCCCCAGTATAAAATCTTTCCCTGTTGAATGAGCAGGTTCATTGCCCACACGGTTTCTTCGATCGGCGTATTTTTATCGGGACGATGACAGAAAAATAAATCGAGATAATCGGCTTGCAAACGTTTCAAAGAACCATGACAACCTTCGATCACATGCTTACGCGAAAGACCTTTCTGATTAGGTTTCCCTTTTTCACCTTCCGTTCCGAAGAAAACTTTACTTGAAAGAACATACGAAGTTCGATCCCAGTTTTTCTTTTTCAGAATTTCGCCCATAACGATTTCCGCCTGTCCGCGTGCATAGATTTCGGCGTTATCGAAAAAGTTAATTCCGTTATCGTAAGCCACCGACATCAGTTCATCGGCTATAGAGTTCTCAATTTGTTTCCCGAAAGTCAGCCACGAGCCAAGTGAAACTGCACTTAGGCGGAGGCCGGATTTGCCCATTTTCCTGTATTCCATATCGTTAATTTTAGACAAAAATACGGTTTTAGAAGCATTGTTTGGTCGTTTCTGTCGAATACGCTAATATTGACCAATAACCCAAAAAAACCAATTATGAAAAGAATTTTTACCACGCTGTTTTTAGCAATTTCGATGCTGGCGGCCAATGCGCAGAACGATATGATCAAATTGAATCTCTTCGGCCTTGCATTCACTAACATCTCTTTGCAATATGAGCACTCACTGAATACTCATTCATCAGTTGCTCTCGGATTTTCAATCTTGCCGAGTCGTTCGTTTCCGACATTCGGAGTAAAGCAAGATGCGGCACATGCCGACGATTACGATATCGAGTCACTCAAACTTTCAGGGTGGTCTATTACTCCTGAGTATCGTTACTATTTCTCTAACAAAGGACCTAAAGGATTTTATGCTGCAGGTTACTTCCGTTATGCGAAATACTCATTAGACAATTTCGTTGTTAACTATGCATCAGTTACAAATGGTCCGAACGATAGAACGTCGATCATCAGTGGCGATTACAAAGCTACTCTTGTTGGAGTGATGTTTGGTGCACAATGGACACTCGGTGACAACTGGGTACTTGACTGGTGGATTCTTGGAGCCGGGTTCGGTTCACAGAAAGCATCAATTTCAGGAACGGGTGATTTTTCTGCAGACAATCAGGCAGACATTAAGTCGAATATCGCAGACATCGACATGCCGGGAATTGAGCTGACAACTACTGTTACTTCAAAAAGCGTAACGGTTGATTACAAATCAACTCTACCTGCATTCCGCGGTTTTGGTCTTTGCTTAGGTTACCGATTCTAATCAATATTTCATAAAAAAAACGGGCAAGCTCTGAATTGAGTTTGCCCGTTTTTTATTGGCAGAAATTTAAGTGAGTGAAGTGTTATTTAGGTCTGGAGGTTTTTAAAGCTTCAAATAATTTCAAAGTTTTTTCTTTCCCGGCATCGCCATTCATGTCGAAATACCAAAAGTTCTCATAGTCGCCGCGACCCATATATGTTTGCATAGAGCCTTGTGATTTGTGTTCGGCAATTTCCCAGTTCACAATGATTTTATAGTTGAGCGCATTTTTAAATCCAAAGGATGCAGTTTTATCGGTGCTGAAAGAAGATGTACCTGAACTCACGGTGGTGAGAGGAAACTTATCCAGTGCGGTAAACTTTGTACTCGTGGTGTCGCCAATACTGCTTCCGCTGCTACCGAGAATGATCGGCTTCTTTCCTTCTTTCATTTCGCTTACTGTTTGCAAGGCAAGAATCGTAGCTCCTTTGTGATGTCCGTGCGTTTCAGGAGTTGGCAACAGGCAAAAAATGAAATCGTAATTTCCTTTAACAAGAATGTCGTTCAGTCTTTTTTTAACTAAATCCACATTCCAAACTTCTTTGAAAACTGTATCGACGTCGAGCGTGTAATGATTGTCCTGCTGATCGAAGAAAAAGTATTTCCCAATGCCAAGAATATCGCCGGCAGCCATTAATTCTTTTTTGCGAATAGTCGGCAGATATTTTCTTCCTGTTGCTTCGTCAGTCAGCTTTACATGATAGTACGGTTCGGCAAGAAGGGAATATTTGTAACCGGCTTCACCGTTTGTGATCACTGCTAAGTCGACAGCGCCACCGAGCTCGTGAGTGATTTTATAAATCGTTGCTGCAAATCCAGATTCATCGTCGGGGTGAGCAGTAATAATCAGCGCACGAGTGGAGTCTTTCTGAGCGAATAAACTTAAAGGGAGAAGAAATAATAGGAGCAGATATTTTTTCATGACGATTGAGAGTCTGTTTTAGCAGTAAATTTTTTTCCGAAGACTGAAAAATAAACGACGATACCGGTAAAGATAACGACAAGTCCGGATAACATGAAGTCTTTTCCGGTTGAGTAGAATATGTAAAGCCAAACGCCGATGGCGGCAATAACAGGAATTGGGAATAGTGGCATCTTGAACGGAAAGGTTTTGCGGCTCTTAATGGAATGTAAGCGGAGAAGTCCGAATGCCTGTCCGATAAACTGAACTAATATTCTCATCGCCAAAATTGCAGTGATCACTGTCGAGAGTTTAAAGAGCAGACTGAAAACAAATGCCGCTCCGCAAATGAACAAGAGCGATATGTGAGGGAAATGTTTTGTCGGATGTAAACGAGCGAAGACAGTAAAGAATTGTCCGTCGACGGCAGCTGCATAAGGCACTCGTGAATAGCCGAGCAAAACTGCGAATAGAGATGAGATAGCTACGAGGAGAATAAGTATTGTCACTGCAACGGCAGCCGTATGTCCGTGTAATTTCTCCATAAAGAGGCTTACCACGAATGTAGAGTTTTGCGCTTCCTGCCAGGGGATAACGCTTACTACGCTAATGTTCATTCCTAGATAAAGAATCGCAATTCCGAATATAGAAATGAAAATACTGCGAGGAATATTTTTTTCAGGCGATACAATTTCCCCGCCAAGATGACACACATTGTAATAGCCCAGGTAGCTATAAATTGTTTTCACTGAAGCAGCGCCTAATGCTGCAGCAAAAAGTGGTGATTGGAAAATGTTGCCATCAGGAATAAAATTGTTGCTGATGGTGTGATGCATGATACCGCCGGCGATAATCCATAACATCGTAATCAAAACAATCACTCCCATTGCGATACCGATTTTTCCGATATCCTGAATTTTTCGGTAGAGAAGAATGGTAAGTAAGATGATTAATGTTCCTGAAACAATTTTCTGTTCGATCGGGCTGAGCGGTAAAAGAAATGCGCAGTAACCGGCGAAACCGATGGCGCCGCTGGCTGCTACAAGAGGAGCCTGAATACAAGTTTGCCAGACATGGAGGAACGACATAAGTGAGCCCCATTTCTTCCCGTATGCTTCTTTGAGAAAATTGTAACTGCCGCCCGCCTTTGGATATGCAGCGCCTAATTCGGCCCAGATCATTCCATCAACTATCGACAAGAAAGCACCCACAACCCAAGCCATTAAAAAATACGGGCCGCCCATCATTTGGATCACAAGCGACATCACCACAAAAGGCCCGATACCGACCATGTCGATCATGTTGAGAGCGGTAGCTTGTGCGAGATTTAGCTTGCGGTCGAGCGTGGTCATAGGGTGGTGCAAGATAATGATTATGGGGTTGGGAATTGAAGATTGAATATTGAATATTAACTGGGTGGGCTTTTTACAAATTTGAATTATTGGATTAAAACTCTGTTTACTAAAAACAATTTGTTCAAAGCCTAATCTTCAATCTTCAATTTTCAATCTTCAATCCCTTCAGTTTTTCCCAAAGCTGACGTTCTTCATCCGAAAGTTCCTTCGGCGTAACAATCATAATCTTCACATACGCATCACCACGTTTATCGGCTTCATTTGATAAAGGCATTCCCATTCCTTTCAATCGAAAAACTTTTGACTATCGCTGCCGGCGGGGATGTCGACCATAACTGTTTTATCAGGCAAAACAACAGGTGCTTTTCCGCCGAGCACTGCGGTGAAGACGTCGATATCCTGATTGAAATGTAAATCGTTGCCTTTGATTTCGTAGCGCGATGAATTTTCTAAATGGACGGTGATGAGTAAATCACCCGCTTCACCGCCATTGCGTCCGGCTTGTCCTTTTGCCTTTCATGCGGAGGACTTGTCCGTCGCGCATACCCGGTTTCAATTTGAAATTAATTTTTTGTCCGTCGATGTTTACCAGTCTTGTTCCACCATGAAATGCTTCTTCAAAAGAAATCGACATTTCAGCAGTAAGATCGCCGCCTTTCATCGGACGAGCGGAGCGACCTTGTTGTTGACCAAAGCCTGAAAATCCACTTCCGCCAAAAAATGATTCAAAGAAATCAGAAAAGTCACCACCACCAAATGCATCTTCCTGTGAAGATGAATAACGAGATCTTCCGCCTCCTCCTGAATTACGACGTGCTGCTTCCTGTTGCTCGTAGTACTTCCAGTTTTCCCCCATCTCATCGTACTTCCTTCTTTTCTCCGGATCGCTCAATACTTCATTCGCCTCATTCGCTTCTTTGAATTTTTCTTCCGCCTTTTTATCGCCAGGGTTTTTATCTGGGTGAAATTTTACAGCCAGCTTGCGGAATGCTTTTTTAATCTCATCCTGTGAAGCGTTTTTTGCTACTCCAAGCACTTTGTAATAATCTTTGTACTCCATTTTTGGGTTAGTCTTTAGTTTTTAGTCTTTAGCCGGGCTCCGAGGATTCAATATTCAATATTCAATTTTCAATCACCCTATCACCCCATCACCCCAATTTGCCCGATGCCTTGCCAACGCCTCCGTATACCAAGCAAATTGCTTGATAAACTTCGCAAAGTTTCTTTCAAAATTATCTTCGAAAGATTTTCCTTCCGGCGTACCGGCTTTATGAGCTAGGCCCCAAGCGGGCGAGATAGGAATTGGTGCCATGCCTAATGTAGAGCACATTAGTTTTATTTGCTCACCTGATCTTGCTCCACCGATTGGTCCGTCGGAGTAAGTAACGATGCCGCACGATTTGTAATTAAACTCCGCGCCAAAATGATCGAGCATATTGGAAAGAGCAGGAGGAATGGAATGATTGTATTCGGCAGAAACGATTAGGAAGCCATCGCTTTCCTCAAATATAGAATGAAGTTTTTTGAAAACGTCTTCCGGCTCTTTCATTTCGTAATAACGTTTATTGAGAAGAGGAAGCTTGTATTCGAGCGGATCGACAATGGTATAGTCGAATGATGCACCGATAAGTGTTTTTACCTTGGAAAGTACAATGTCTGCCAGTCGGTTATCACGAACGGAGCTTAGTATAATGGCTATTTTCATAAAATGAAGAGGGTGCGTTTTATTTATGAAAGGTATCAATAAAGAAGGAGAATGCCTATCGGATATTTGTCTTGTGAAAAAAAGAAGTAGTTTTATGCAGTTTCCGATTCGTTTTCAATGTCAAATTCAGACAATTCTACAAAAGATCTAATCCTGCTTCGCGGACTGCCCGGAAGCGGTAAAACCACTTTGGCCGGTATTCTGTCGGATAAGTTGCACCCCGTATTTAGCATCGATCAGTATTTCATGAAAGAAGACGGGACGTATGAATTCAAATTCAATGAAAATCATCTTGCTTACAAAGCATGCGAAGAAAACACACGGCGTGCAATGCAAATGGGGACTCCAAAAATATTTGTGGAGAACACCTTTACGATTGACTGGGAGATTGAGCCGTACTTCAAATTAGCTGCGGAATATAATTATCGTTTGCATATTGTGACAGTTGAAAATTATCACGGAGGAAAAAATTCACATGAGGTTACCGATGAACAGTTGCAAAAAATGGCTGCAAAATATTCGGTCCGATTAATTTAATTCTATGCGGGCAATTTATTCGTTTCTGTTTTTCAAAGTGTACAAATGGAAGTTCCATGGAAATTTGCCGGAACTGAAAAAGTATATCATCATTGTTGCGCCACACACGAGTAATTTTGATTTTTTTGTCGGGCTTGCAGTGAGAAGTATTCTTCACCTTAAAGCATCCTTTCTGGGGAAAGCCGAACTTTTTCGTCCGCCGTACGGATGGATCTTTCGTAAGCTTGGCGGATACCCGGTGGATCGTAAACAACATACAAATTTGGTTGATGCCGTAGCGGCCATCTTCGATTCAAAAGACGAGTTCAGGGTAGCCATTGCCCCCGAAGGCACTCGCTCATATGTGAAGCAGTGGAAATCGGGCTTTTACTATATGGCTTTGAAGGCAAAGGTGCCTATTGTGATGGTTTCGTTCGATTTCAGAGATAAGACGGTTTATATCGGCGAGCCATTCAATCCATCCGGGAACTTTGAAAATGACTGGAAGAAGATTGCCGATTTTTACCGGCCAAGAAGAGGGAAGTACGAAAAGGCCTTGCCGTTTTGAATCTTAAAAGGAGACAGCCGAAATTACATCGAATCACCCCTAAATCTCGTGGTCTTCTCGTGAGCCTTGTGATCTTGTGGTTAATAAAAAATCCCCATTAAAAACCGCTGAAAGAATTATGTAAATTTACCGCATGAAATTGACCCGTCCGGTATTCGTCCTGTTTTTACTGCAAATCATTTCAATGCAGGTGAAGGCGGATAAGCTAAAAGACGGTTTCGAGCGATTAAGAATTTACGATTATTTCAGAGCCAAGGAATATTTTGAAGAAGCAATAGAGAAGAAAACTCCCGGTGCTGCTTTTGGCCTCAGTAAAATCTATTCTCAAAACAACAATCCGTTTTACAATCTTGATTCTGCTCGCAAATATGTGATGCTTTCCGATTCAAGCATTCATGCCATTAAACCGAAAGAACTTCCGTATTATTCTTCTTTTGGGGTAAGTGATACAACGATTTCTTTATTGAATAATGAAATTTGCAAAAAAGCTTTTATGGAGGCTTATCATGCCGATAGTCTGGAAAAATACGAGCACTTCATTTCAAATTTCTACGGATGCGAAATGCACGACAGCGTTATTCAGCTTCGCAATGCTGTAGCGTTTCGCATAACGCGACTGGAGAATTCTTCAGCAGGGTATAAGAATTTCATGGTTAAGTTTCCGATGGCGAAAGAGTCTGCGGAGGCAAGTGATTTGTATCAGCAAAGAATTTTCGAAGAGCAAACCGCCGACATGAAAATTCCGAGCTACGAAAAGTTTATGAAAGACTTTCCGGAGAGTCCGTATGTTGATGAAGCGGAGAGAATGATTTATCAGCTAAGTACGGCCCATCGCACGATTCGGGAGTATGCTGCATTCGCGCGGAAATATGCTTCATCGAAATTTTCTGCTGAATCATGGCGACTTGTTTATTCGTTGTCGATGAAAGATTTCAGTGAAAAGGCGTTTGAAACATTCAAAAGAAATTACCCCGATTATCCGTTTGCCAATGAATTGGAGAGCGATTATAAATTGCAAAACTATTTCTTCCTTCCGGTAGTTCGCGACGAGAAGTGGGGTTATCAGAATGAAAACGGAGAGCAAATGATCGAGCCGAAATACGAGGAAGTTTCATTGTTCTCCGAAGGACTTGCATTTGTAATGGATAGCGGCAAGTATGGATACATCAACAAGCAAGGGAAAGTTGTAATCCAATTTCAGTTTACCGATGCCGAACCATTTCACAATGGTTGTGCGGTAGTAATGAAGGATTCGCTTTACGGATTGATCAACCGTCGGGGCGAATTTATGATTAAACCGAAATACGATGATCTTTCTTCGCCTTCACAGGAATTATGCGTTGCTGTACTGGACGATCGTTTGGTGTACCTCTTGAAAAACGGGAAGCAACTTTCAAGTTTTATGTTTGATGTTGCGAATGATTTCAAAAACGGCTTTGCTATCGTTTCAATTAACGAGAAATACGGTCTGCTTAATTCAGCCGGAAAGTATGCGATCGAGCCTGAGTATGATGAATTGATTTATATATCAAGCAATCTTTTGAAGGCATCAAAGAATGGTAAATGGGGTATTGTAACTGATCATGGGAAAAATGTATTGCCATTTGAATATGATGCAATCGGAGAATTTAGCCAACATCTAGCACTCATTGCCAGGGGCGGGAAGTGCGGTTACATCAACGAAAAGGGTGAGATTGTTATTCCGATGAAATTTGCATACACGCCATCGTTGCTGAATACAGGGCAATTTAACGGCGGATATGTTCTGATGAAAGTGAAAACAAAGCATCAGGTAATCGATACGCTTGGCGCTGTTTTACCTGTTGCAGGATTTGAAGATATCCGTTTACCTTCATTCGGTTTAATGCCTGTGAAGAAAAACAAGAAGTGGGGTTATGCTAACTTATCCGGTAAAATCGTTGTGCCCTGCAAATACGAAGACGCTCAAAGCTATGAAAACGGCTTTGCCTTAATTCGTGAAAAAGGTTTGTATGGGATGCTTGATACAACTGGAAAGACGATTGTTGCTCCACTTTACGATGGAATTGCTCAAAAGAGTCAAAATTTTATCGTGAAGAAGAACAATCTCTATGGCATGCTGAACTCCTCCGGAAATTTGGTACTTCCGTGTATTTATACGAATATTGAATTCTTGTCGCCGACTATAATCAAGGTGAGTGAGGAAGAGAAATTTTCCTATATCAATCTGGCGACTCCTAAACAATAAATATATTTATGGCTACATTCTTTAGTGCGATTTTATACTATCTGGTTCTGTTGCCGATTTCATACATGCCATTCCCGGTCTTGTATGCGATGTCGGATTTTTTCTTCGTCATTATCTACCGCCTTTTCCCTTATCGTAAAAATTTGGTTATGGATAATATTCGTCGCTCTTTCCCGGAGAAGTCAGAAGAAGAAGTTAAGCGAATAACAGAAGTATTCTATCGCCATTTTTGTGATGTGGTTTTTGAAACTTTAAAAGTCTTTACTGCAAGTCCGGCCGAAATCATGGGGCGAATGAAAGTAAAGAACGGTGAAATTTTAAAAGAGCATTATCGCAACGGAAAGAGCGTGATAGCGTAACTGGACACTATGCTAACTGGGAATGGGCAGCGATTACATTTTCAAAGCATTCTGATCACAAAGCTTCCGGAATCTATAAGCAATTGTCGAATAAATATTTCGATGATAAACTTCGTTCAACGCGAGCACGCTTCGGAACTCAATTGATGTCGACTCGTGAAGTGCAGGATTTTTTTACAGATCATGCAAATGAATTGTACACATATGGCTTCATCAACGATCAGAGTCCATCGAATCCGGCAAAAGGCCATTGGATGAAATTCCTGAATCAGGATACAAATATGTTGCTCGGTGCAGAGAAGTATGCAGTGAAATATAACTTCCCTGTTGTGTACGGAAAAATTACCCGACTGAAAAGAGGGCATTATCAAATTGAATACATAAACGTTTCACTTAACCCTGCCACCGAGCCGGAATTTGCGATTACAGAAAAGTGTGCAATAATCAATGAAGAATTGATTCGCTCGGCGCCGGAGTATTGGTTGTGGACGCATCGGAGGTGGAAACATAAGCGATTGGCTGATTAGCTGATTAGCTGATGGGCGGCTCGACGGTGATTATATTGGAAGGATATGAAAAGAGTACTGATTATAGTTTTGGTGGTATTGAGTTTTAAAACTCATGCTCAGTTGAAAGAAGGAGTTTGGCGTGGAGAATTGATTATTCACGACTCGCTTTCTTTGCCGTTTAATTTTGATGTGAAGGGCAGTGTGCTCACCGTCCGAAACGGTGAGGAACGTATCGATGCGCCGTATGAAAAGCAAGGCGATTCGGTTTACATTCACATGCCTGTTTTTAATACTGTTATCAGTGCAGCCATATTTCCCGGTTTGGATAAAGTAATCGTCGGCCAATTTGTAAATACAACACGTAAGGTTCCCTATCCGATTACTTTCAGAGCCGAAGCCGGAGCTTCGTATCGCTTTACTGATCGTCCTGAAAAACCTGCCGGAAATATTACAGGTCGTTGGCGCGCTAAATTTGAAGAGGAAGATCCCGGAAATGAAATAGCCGTCGGAGTTTTTAATCAGGAAGGAGCCAGAGTTACAGGAACATTCTTGACGACTTCAGGCGACTATCGTTTTTTGGAAGGAGAATTAGCCGGCACTCACTTATCGTTGTCGGCTTTCGACGGCTCTCATGCGTTCTTATTCACTGCCGAATATGTAAATGGTAAATTACTAAACGGGCATTTCTTTTCCGGTAATCATGGTCATGAAATGTGGTCGGCCGAGAGAGATGAGAATGTAAAGCTGGCCGATGAAAGATCATTTACTTCATTAAAGCCCGGATACTCGAAAGTAGACTTTAGTTTTCCTGATGAAAGCGGAAAAATGATTTCTTTGTCAGATCCGCAATTCAAAGATAAAGCCATCATCATTCAGATTATGGGAACATGGTGTCCGAATTGCATGGACGAGACAAAGTATCTCTCCAATTGGTTCAATACTGAAGCTCCTGCTGATGTTGCTATCATTGGGTTGAACTATGAGCGCAGAATGGATACGACTTACGTTAATGCGGCTATTCGTCGACTTAAAGATCGTTATGCGATTAAGTATCCTATTCTTTTTGCAGGAAATTCGGATCGCGAAGCGGCAGCAAAAACTCTTCCGATGATCGATCGCATAGCAGGATTTCCGACGACAATTTATATCGACAAAAAAGGAAACGTTCGGGAAATTCACACCGGATTCAATGGGCCGGCTACCGGAAAGTTATTTGAAGAGTATAAGGTCAATTTTAAAGCATTAATCGAAGAGTTGAGAAAATAAGTCTCGCTTGATATTCGGGAAGTTTTCACCCGTCATTTTGCTGTGTCGTAAAATAGCGTAGCTTAGTTCTTTCAACAGGGCTTGTTTTTTCGCTATGACTCACAAGAAAGATACATCTTCAAAACTGTCTCGCTTTTGGAAGCGCTTGGGTCCCGGTTTAATTACCGGTGCCAGCGATGATGATCCGTCCGGAATTGCTACGTACTCGCAAGCAGGAGCCGCTTATGGTTTATCGACATTGTGGACTGCTCTACTGACATTTCCGTTAATGGCAGCCATTCAGGAAATGTGTGCGCGAATAGGCATCGTTACGGAAACAGGTTTGACAGGAACGCTGAAGAGAAATTATCCGCGTCCCGTTTTGTATCTGATGTTGCTTTTCAGTTTCCCTGCAATTGTGATGAACATCGGTGCCGATATAGCCGGCATGGGGGCTGTAGGAAACATGCTCTTCCCGAAAATTGACGCAACTTACTTTAGTGTTCTTTTCACGATTCTCCTTTTGGTGATGATCATTTATCTGCCGTACCGAAAAATTGCATCGTCATTAAAATACTTGTGTGCTATTTTACTGGTGTATTTAATTGTTCCATTTCTGTACAAGCAGGATTGGCTTTTAATTGCCAAGTCGACATTCATCCCAACAATTACATTCGACAAGACTTTCCTAAGTATTCTGGTTGCTATTTTAGGGACAACAATTTCGCCTTATCTTTTTTTCTGGCAAGCGACGATGGAAGTGGAGGAAATGAAAAGTAAGAAGAAACACATTATCGTCAATAAAAATCTTTTACATGAAATAAAGCAAGACGTCGATTTCGGAATGATGTTCTCGATCATTGTCATGTGGTTTATTACTCTTGCCAGCGGAACGGTTTTGTTCAATGGCGGTATTCATCAAATTGATACGGTAGAACAAGCAGCGCAGGCCTTGCGACCACTCGCGGGAGAAGCAGCTTATCTTTTGTTTGCCATCGGAATTATTGGGACAGGTTTGTTAGCCATCCCCGTATTAAGCGGATCGCTCTCTTACATTTTCTGTGAAACATTCGGTTGGGAGGAAGGACTGAATAATAAATTTCACGAAGCACGACCATTTTACATCATCATTGCAATATCACTTCTCCTTGGATTGTCCTTGAATTATATTGGAATAAGTCCGGTGAAAGCATTGATCTACTCAGCAATTCTGTACGGAATAACCGCCCCGGTTCTAATTGCCATCATTCTGCACATTTGCAATAACAAAAAGGTGATGGGTGAATTCACTAATACAAAGTGGTCGAATTTCTTCGGCTTTGCGGCGCTCATCATCATGACAGTGGCGGCTGTGGCTTTGTTGTACTTGCAGGCATGACGGGGTGCGGGGTGCGGGGTGCGGGGTGCGAGTTGCGAGTTGCGGGTTACGGGTTACGGGTTACGGGTTGCGAGTTGCGGGTTGCGGGTTGCGGGTTGCGGGTTGCGAGTTGCGAGTTGCGGGTGCGTAACACAGAAACGCAACTTATTACTATATTAGTGCGACGCTTCATAAGTAACTAAGCAACCAATCACCCCCAATGACTCCCGAATTCAACATCCGTCCCTGGAAGATCGAAGATATTTCCGATTTAGTAGCGAATGCAAATAATCCGAAGATTGCGCAATTTATGACCGATGGATTTCCACATCCCTACGCATGGGATAATGGAATGGCATTTATCGAAATGGCTAATAAGGATAATCCTGTACACATTTTCTGTATTGATGTCAACGGAGAGGCATGCGGAGGAATTGGCCTACATCTTCAACACGATATTCAACGAAAGAATGCCGAGCTTGGGTATTGGCTTGCGGAAAAATATTGGGGAAAGGGAATCGTCACTCAAGCTATCGACTGGATCGTAGACTATGGCTTTGCGACATACGACATCGACCGCATTTTTGCGCGACCATTCGGCCACAATATAGCCTCGCAGCGTGTGCTTGATAAATCAGGATTTAAATTGGAAGGACGATTTGAAAAAACGCTTTACAAGAACGGAGAGTTTGTAGATGAGCTTGTATATGCTATTCGAAGAAAAAAATAAATTGACTCCATAAAAAAAGCCCCAAATTTCTTTGAGGCTTTTTTTATAAGTTGTTTTGATTACTTCACAAATGTGATCTTCTGCTGAAACAAATTTTCATTCGCGGAGCTAACACTGACAAGGTAAATGCCATTACTCCATTCTGAAACATCTTTTTTCAACTCCATTCGGTCTGCAACCGGCAGTAATTCTGACTGATAAATTATTTGCCCCGATAAATTGCTCACTGAAATCTGGATTGGTTCGTTTTTGATTGACGCAGGAGCTTTTACATACATCTCATTTCCGCGAAAACCAATTTGCCACGGCGATGATGTTTGCGAAGTAATTCCATTGCCGATATCGTAATAAACCGTCATTGACAATTGATCAACCGAAGCAGCTTGATCGTACGAAGTATTTGTCAGCATATACTGGAAGCCAAAGTTCGGATCATTCACTTCTGCAGGCGTCCAGGCATATCCCCATGTATCAGTTGAATCACCATACGTTTGAATAGTTGGTGTGTCGTACCAATTAAGCGCAGATGCACGATCAATGCCGAGCGGACTACCGTTTAACGCTAAAACAAGAATCGAATCGTGAATTCCGCCATTCGGAGAATTTACTCGTTGAAGAATGTCGAGCTTAATTCCTGTGATGATCGCTGTCGTTGGAATTGCGTATACGAAGTTTGTAAACGATGCCAGGTTAGAATGATAGCAGAGAAAGTTATTGCACGTCGGGTACTGCGCCAAATCTGCGTAAGCAGGATTATTGTCGACAGATTGAATTCCTGACAAATTACCCCAACTTGCTCCTGTTCCCGATGTTGCATAGCCGGAAGGTACAACGGGTCCTGTTGATTGGCCAAGACCATTGAAAGCAAATGCAATAGTGAGCAGCGATAGAGCGAATAACTTTTTCATATCAAACCGGTGTTTATTAATTTTGAGAGTGTTCAAAATTACTCTCCAGTATCAAATTTAATTCCTTGCGCCAACGGTAACTCCGTACTGAAGTTAATCGTGTTTGTCTGACGACGCATATAAATCTTCCATGAGTCAGAGCCTGATTCACGTCCGCCTCCCGTTTCTTTCTCACCACCAAATGCTCCGCCGATTTCAGCGCCCGATGTTCCGATGTTCACGTTTGCAATACCGCAATCACTTCCTTCGTGGGAGAGGAATTTTTCTGTCTCGAGCATATTGCGAGAGAAGATCGACGATGACAATCCTTGCGGAACGCCATTGTGCAATTCGATTGCCTGATCCAGTGTCTTGTACTTCATCATGTAGAGAAGCGGAGCAAATGTTTCGTGACAAACGATATTCAAATTGCCGCTTACTTCAGCGATACATGGTCTAACATAACAACCGCTTTCATAGCCTTCGCCTTTCATCACTTCGCCACCGTAGATAATTTTACCACCTTCTTTCTTCACGCTTTCAATTGCGTTTAAGAAATCAGTCACAGCACCTTTATCGATAAGTGGTCCAACCAATGTTTTTGAATCGAGTGGGTGACCGATGCGAATGTGCTCATAGCCTTTCAGCAATTTTGCACGGAATGAATCGTAAACCGATTCGTGAATAATCAAACGACGAGTAGAAGTACAACGTTGTCCGGCAGTACCAACACTTCCGAATAACACCGCACGCAATGCCATATCGAGATCAGCGTTTTCAGTGATGATGATGGCATTGTTTCCGCCTAACTCGAGCAAAGAACGACCGAGACGTTCACCTACGATAGCGCCCACACGTTTACCTACGCGAGTAGAACCTGTTGCAGAAATCAGAGGGACACGTTTATCGGCAAGGAAATTATCGCCTACATATTTTGATCCGCCTGCAACGAGATTCACAACACCTTCAGGAACGTTGTTCGCTTTGAGAACATCGTGCATGATGTTTTGTACTGCAAGCGCACACAGCATTACTTTCGAACTCGGTTTCCAAACGATCGTATCGCCGCAAACCAATCCGAGCATTGCATTCCACGACCAAACAGCAACAGGGAAGTTGAAGGCAGAGATAACTCCGACAATTCCGAGCGGATGATATTGCTCGTACATACGGTGACGCGGACGTTCAGAGTGCATAGTGTAACCATGCAACTGACGAGAAAGACCAACAGCGAAATCGCAGATGTCGATCATTTCCTGAACTTCACCAAGACCTTCTTGATAGATCTTACCCATCTCGTAAGCAACTAACTTTCCGAGAGGCTCTTTATATTTTCTGAGTTGATCACCCATTTGACGAACGATTTCTCCGCGCTTTGGTGCAGGAATCATTCTCCATGTTTTGAAAGCTTCTTCAGCTTTCACGATGATCGCTTCGTAATCTTCAGTTTTTGCCTGATTGATTTTTGCAATCAGCTTACCATCGGCCGGCGAATACGATTCGATTGCCTCGCCTTTTGTGTCCATCCATACCGTTCCGGTGCTGGCGCCACTGTTTACAGGCTTAATGCCTAATGTTTTTAGTACTTCTGCAATGCCGTAATCTTGTGCGGCCAATGTATTCGTGTCCATTTTTCTCCTTGATTTGGGGGGCAAAGTTAGTCATCCCATTCCGTATTAAAAAATAGGTAAGAATGGGATAACTAACCCGCTTTCGACAGGTCCGGTTACAATTAGTTTGGAACCTTCAAATAATCCGGAATATTCCTTTCGAATATTTTAATTTGCACCCGAATCCCTCTAGTCTGATCCCATCGGCATGAAAAGCCTGTTTTCATTGAATTCTGCCATTTATTTGCTGCTTTGCCTCTTTACGATGCAGTATGCCGCATGGTATGCCGATAACCCTGACTCGTTTCAGTATCTGTCCATTGCCCGGCACTATATCCATGGCGACTTTTCGGCTGCCATTAATGGGTACTGGAGCCCGCTCATCAGTTGGCTTCTCGTGCCATTTCTTGCCACCGGATTGAATGGCATTTTGTCGTTCAAGATTCTGCAAATTCTGATTGGACTGTTCACCGTTATAGAATGGAAAACGATTTATTGAATCGATCATTCCGCAAAGTCGGATGCAGAAATTATTTTCCGTTTTCATTATTCCGTTTACGATTTCTGCCGGCATATTTAATCTTACTCCCGATCTTCTTTTTACAACCTTAATTTTATTTCTGATCAATCAGTTGAACACTTCATTTGGTGATCGTGATCGAATTTTAGGTTTGGAAAGAAGAGAACTCGTTTTGCTTGGTGCCACAGGTGGATTACTTTTTCTCTCGAAAGCATTTGGCTTGCCGTTATTTGTTTTTCTGATGGCCGTGGTCTTCATGTATCGCCGACGTTTTTTTACTCCGAAAAAATTGTTGACTGTAATTAGTGTCTTCTCGCTCATTAGCGGAATTTGGATTCTTCTTCTTTCGCAGAAGTATAATCACTTCACTATATCCGAAGCTGCACGTTTTAATATGACGCATGAAGTGGCTCCGTTGAGCGGACAGATTATCAATCTCCCCGTCATCAATAGCGGCCTTATTGATCCGCCGTATCCAACGTCGCTCTCAGCCTGGGAAACGCCGGGAAGCGTGATTCCTCTGACAACGGTAAAGCCGTATGAAGAGTTTTCGTTTTACTTAAAAGTGATCAGGAGGAATTTAGAGTCAATTTACTTCACTGATTTCCGCAGACAAATCGGATGGGTGTTTTTAGCTGCCGTCATTTTATTTTTTCTGTTTCGAAAAAACAAGAATGAACAAATTCCATTCGTCGTGCTCTTAAGTGTGTTGACAATTGTAAGTGTCTACCTTGGTTATACGTTGATACTAGTGCATGAACGCTACACATGGATCTGTATGATTTTAATGGTTCCGGCGAGTTTGTACTTTCTTTCGAGAGTTGACACGAAAATTATTCCTAAGCAATTATTTCTTGCCATAACTCTCGTGCTTTTCTTTTTGGCAATAAAGCGTCCGGTTAAGCAAATTTTATTTACGAGCGATTCAAAAATGAATCTGTCTATGCTTTGGAAAGGCGCACGAACGCCAAGGCTTACGATGGGAATTTTTACGAAACAGATGATAGGCTAAATACAGCGGCTGAAAATTTGAAATCGATTGTGAAGCCCGGTTCATCTTTTGCATCAGTTCGTCAACTGGATGGTGACAGAGAGAGATATGCATCTTCACTTTTGATCGTCGATAAATGTGGAGGCCGATATTTTGGGCAGGTAGATAGTGTAACGGATCCGGTGCTCGATGCGAAGAAGATCGATTACCTGATCGGATTTGGAATTTCTCCTGACTCCACAAAGGGTAGTTTACGAGGACGCTTATTTTGTAAAAGTCGTCAATTTGAAAAGTAAGGCTTGTTTTTTTTTCAAGGCTCTATTGTAGCTCTCGAGAATATAATCCGCCACCTTTGGAAAATTGTAGTCAATAATTTCTTTAACGTTATTGTTGTTTGAAGGATAGTGAATCGTAACAGCATCACCATAGATTCTGTTTCCGACACGATCCATAATTGTATAGTGAATGGTAAAATCGCGTCGATAA
>JADKIH010000020.1 GCA_016721305.1 Bacteroidota bacterium | reverse complement strand
TGAACCTCGTAATACACTCCAGATACTCACCGAATCTAACGACATCGACGATCACGCTCCGGCTTTTACTAATTCTTTGAGATCAACCTTTGGACCCAGGCCGAGGAGATTCTTGATTGTATTTAACATGATTTGATAGTATAAGACGATTAAATGATACTTCTTTCTATTTTGATTTATACCATTCCTAAATGAAAATACAAATAGATAATGGTATAAATCGCTTATGCATGCATTGCATTTACGCTCATCCAGCTGCCGCCGTTTTCACATTCGATTCCGCAGCTTTGTAAAAAATAAGTTGCCTGTGCACTTCTTCCGCCGCTCGCACAACATAAAATTATTGGTTGTGGCATGGACTTAATTTCGTCAAGTCGCACCTGAATTTCCTGAAGAGGTATGTTTACACTACCTGCCACATGTCCACCCATAAATTCACCCGGAGTTCTAACGTCGATGATTGTTTTCATTTCTCTAACCTATTTTTATATTGATATTAATTTTGAAGTATTTCTTTTGAGCAACCTGAAACGATGCACTGGGTTCAGGACATAATTATCCACTCCCGCTTTTATTGCGACTGCTTCATTTTATTCAGTAAATCGAAAGTGATTACTCTTTTTTCTTTGTACTAATTCCGAATGGAAGATAGAGCGGACATGTGCCCATTAAACTGGTAAGAACAAATACTGCTGCCAATACCATAAGTACGATAGCAACCGTTCCGCTGATTTGATTAGTGAAATAAAGAATTGCAATAACAAGTGCTACGATAATTCGGATAGCCTTGTCAATTCCTCCCATGTTCTGTTTCATATGTATGTGTTTTAAAAGATTGGATTTTATGGATACAAATGTCTACACACACAGCCCCCTGCACAGCTACTTTTGTTACAAAAGTTCAATTTTGTTACGACCTAAGATCAGGAGCTTGTCTTCTTCCATGTGTTTCAGCAATCGAGAAACTACAACCCTGGCCGTCCCAAGCTCGTTAGCCAACTGTTCATGGGTCACGGATAGCGTTTTTGAGGCGGAATTGGCACATTTAACCTTCAGCAAATCAAGAAGACGTTCGTCGACTTGCTTAAAAGCCACCGAATTTACCACTTCCAGAAGCTCTTCAAATCGCTTATGATACAGACGAAAAATGAAATCGAGCCATTCGGGATACTCCTTAATAAGCAAACTTACTTTATCCATAGGAATGAAAAGCACTTCAGTATCTTCCTACGCAACAGCTCTCACCTTACTTGTATCCTGGTGAATTCCACCTAAAAACGACATAATACAGCTTTCTCCGGGGCGTATATAATAAAGTAAGATTTCTCTTCCATCCTCTTCCGTTCTCAAAACCCGAATGCTGCCACTGGTTACGATCGGAATTGCCCTGATATATGCATTTTCATTTAAAATGACATCGCCTTCATGAAAGGTCTTCGTTACTCCAAAAGAAGATAACTTCTCCTGAATTCCTGGCGATGCTTTGAATTCTGCGATATTATTTAGTGCGTTCATTTCGTAAAAATAACGATTATAAGGTACGTTTCCTACTTCCAAATATGGTCAAACGGACAGTCAATTTGTATTGCCGGGACTTATTTCCAACGAACATTCCCAATTATCAACTTTTATACGCTTACCCGCTCCGTTGTGTATCGACGCAAAATGTTCTTGGCGGAAGCTTTTAAGTAGTCAAAACAAAAAACTCACTTTGCCAGTCTTTTTGAGGCTGAGGCAAGAGTCAACCACATGCCGACTGCGATATAAATAAACTGAAGCCAAAATATCACTTTCAACATGGCGATCTGTACAATGATCCACCCCAAAATTGTCACGCCCTGCATTCCGACAAGCAAGCGACAACATTTCCAATCGGAGAAAACAGATATTGCTACAATCAAACTCATCAATCCGAGTGCTAAAAACAAAATCATTCCCGGGAAATAGAAATCTGTAAAAGGAGTGTTATTGATAAAGCTCGCCGGTAGTTGCATTCGGGTGCCTGAGGGATCGATCATCAGACATAAACCGCCGTATATCGCTGTGACAGCAGTGAAAAACAATAATACGATGCTTAAGCGACGAATAATTTTCATTATGCAGAACACTAAATTTATGCACATGAAAATTAATTGCCATGATTCAGATCAGAGTGCTTTACACAGCAAAGTACTTGCACCGACAACAAAAATTATTTCACACGTGAAGTGCTAATTCTTAGCAAATTCAACTATTAAAATTTTAATGCTTTACATACTTACGAAAACGCAGACTTGTTTCTGCCATAAAACACACGAAAATTAATCGTCATCTCTTTCGTGCTCTCCACCTCCTGAATTTGATACTGCTCCGGAATTAAACTCCGAATGGCGAATCTTCCCTCCACTATTTCCGGTACGTGCCAGTAATCCGAAACTGATAACCGAAATTACTAAAATAACTTTGGCGAGAATTGGAAGCGAAGTTGATTTACGTGACGATAAAAACATCGCAATTATGGAAAGAACTCCGAGCAAAATCATCGCACCAAAAGAAATTGCCGCCATTTCTTCATGCTCCTCTATCATTTGCTTCGAAACTCCCTGCAGATTTTCGACAACTTCCTCGGCTCCTTCGCCTGTCAGTTGAGTTATCGCAGCTCCTATAGCCGAAATAATCATTACCAGAAACGAAGCGTTCTGAGTTTGCAAACTTTTCGTTTTCATCCCATATGCCAAAACGATGGCCGCGAGAATGGATCCGAAGATCGGAAGATGATTAAACAACAAATGCACATGAGCCTGGTTCATATCTGTGGAATTTTCTGCAAAGATCAAGACCATCGATTGTAAACTACATGATGAGAGTCAAGTTTTGGAGTTAGGGATTTGTTAAGGGTTGCGGGATGCGAGTTGCGGGTTACGGGTTGCGAGTTGCGAGTTGTGAGTTGCGGGTTGCGGTTGCGGTTGGGGTTGCGGGTTGGGGTTGCGGGTTGCGAGTTGCGGGTTGCGAGTTGCGAGTTGCGGGAAATTTAAGAGCCCTTCCGACTTCTAAAAGAAATAGTCTGACTAACCATCATCCGGAACTACTTGCTTAATTTCACAACTACTGTTCGTGCAATACGATCGTGTAAGCTCCTTCTTCGAAGATCTGTTGAGAGAAAAACCATTTCAATCATTAAAACAGGAAACATGGCTATATTCAATCGATCCAAAATAGGATAATGTTGCATGTATTCCGTGTAATCAATTACTGTACTAATTTTCAGAAAATCAGGATCACTGAAAAGTGGAACGGAAAGCACCACTGTAAGCACTCCCGACAACAAATTGAAAATATTTCTGCTTAATGCTTCTCCGACATTTATTGATTCAAAATCATAAGTCTGTACACGTAGCTTCATCATCTTCTTCCCTACCGTCATTCCAAACATGTACTCACAAAACGGCTTATATAAAATATTAATAATCGATCCGACAATAAACAGCGGAACACTTTTCCAATAAATAAAATTCAAAAACAACATCGGAATAGTAACCGGCAATAAAACAAATCCGTCGATCACAATCGCCCAAAAACGTGGCATAACCGTTCCATAGACAACTTGCTTGTCCTCTTCCTTGTATAAATCATTGTCAATAATAGGATCCATCTGCTTCGTTGAGGGGGGAAAGATACGGAATTCTATTGGTTGGTGTGTCGGAAGGGTAAGTGGTGATTGGGAATTGGGAATTGGAATTAGAAATTAGAAATTAGAAATTAGAAATTAGAGAGCCGACGAGAAAAATCGGGCGATTGAGACTTGGGGGAGGTTTTTGGGGGAAATGAAAAATTAAATTTGTAGCTTTACTAAGATTAGCCATGGAATTTAACGGCGACGAAATGGGCAATATACTCACGCGGCGGCTAAAGACTAAGAACAAAAGACTATCTATATGCTCTGGAGAGGACGACGATCAAGCGACAATGTAGAAGACCGACGCGGAATGTCAGGCGGACGAATTGCTACGGGTGGCGGTGCTGCCGGAATTGTCATTTACATCATCTACACTTTGGTGACGGGCGATACTTCGAAGCTTGAAAATGTAATTCAGGAAAATGCTTCAACTCAGACAACGCTCTCGGCAGAAGATCAGGCGGCAGAAGATACAATGGCGCAATTTGTTTCTGTTGTGCTAGCGGAAACGGAAGATGTATGGAGTGAATTGTTTCAGCAAAATCAAATGACGTATGTAAAACCGCGTCTCGTTCTTTTTAGAAATCAAGTACAATCCGCTTGTGGAGGTGCAAGTTCGGCATCGGGGCCGTTCTATTGTCCGGGTGATCAAAAACTATACATTGATTTAAGTTTCTACGAAGAACTTCGTTCGCGCTTTCACGCATCAGGCGATTTCGCCATGGCATACGTAATTGCTCATGAAGTCGGGCATCATGTTCAAAATCTGCTCGGCGAATCCGACAAACTAAACGAGCTCCGTAATCGTCTCGATGAATCGGCTTTTAACAAATACTCTGTTCGCTTCGAATTACAAGCCGATTATTTAGCAGGCGTTTGGGCTCACTTCGCTGATCGGAAAAATCATATCGTAGAAAATGGCGACCTTGAAGAAGCCATTCGTGCTGCAAGCGCCGTTGGCGACGACAATATTCAAAAGCAAACTCAGGGATACGTAGTACCCGATGCTTTTACTCACGGCACGTCCGAAGAACGGATGAAAGCCTTCCAAAACGGATACGAAACAGGTCAATTACGAAACACGCCGGGCTTGTAAGAAATCACTGTACTTCGTTTTCTCTTTCTCTTTGCCAAAATTGTCAAATCTGTTCATCATTCCCTTTTTCCTTCATTTCTCAGCCTAAACTGATAGCAGCATATTGTCTATCCTAATCCACTTTGTGATATTTTTTTGATTTTCCGTGCTTGAATCTTTCTTCAAACAGGCCTGTGATTCAGCATCTAAAGCTTAAAATGGCTTTAAAAAATAAAAAATAAGCAGGTCTTCAACCACAATCATCCGAATGGAAAACTATTTAACACTTCTCCTTTCATCTTTTCAAAAACTGTAAGAAACGCTCACTTCTCTATCAACTTGAGATGAGCTTTTCGGGTATGACTCTATACTCATTATTGTATCTAATCCGAAATCTCAGAGGAATACAAGAAAATCTAATCAGAAGTAATCACCATCCCGGATCGAAAGACCCACACACCCACATTTGAAATGAAACTATTACGCAAACAAAAGCTTGGAATCAAACCTAAAACGATCGCAATCGTTACCGGATCTATATTCCTGCTCGTAGCCATTTTTACGACGTTGTTTTTCAATTTGAAAAACAATACTAAATCGTTCGGAGCTGTAAACGGAGAGTATCGTTCTATCACCAGTGGCAACTGGAACGCAACTTCCACATGGCAAAAATACAATGGCTCTTCGTGGATTGCTGCTGTTGCCGTACCAAGTAACACTGATGCTGCAATCACCATCCAGTCGGGTCACACGGTAACGGTTACTGCCAACACAACGGTAGATCAGGTTGTAGTCAGCTCAGGTGGAACATTGTCAATCAATAGTGGCGTTACGCTGACTCTTGCTAACGGCTCCGGAAATGATCTTGATGTTGTAGGTGTTTTCAAAAATGCAGGAACGCTCACTATCAGCGCAAGTGCAGTGGTGAATATTCAGGCTGCCGGAAGGTATCAGCATAACTTTACTACAACGGCAGGAACCATTCCTACTGCAACATGGGCTTCAGGATCTACTTGCGAGATTATAGGCTATACAACAAATACTTCAGCTCCTGCAGGACTTCAGTCGTTCTCGAATTTTATCTGGAATTGTCCTTCGCAAAGCGCTCAAATTAATTTGAATGGCGGACTTACAACAGTCAATAGTAATCTCACAATTACTTCAACCGGATCGGCTAGCGGAAAATTATATCTCGCCAATGCAACATCTACTCTCAATGTAGGAGGAAGCTTCACCCAAACAGGGGGCTACTTTTCACTTTCAGGAAGTTCAAGTTCTACATCAACGATGACTGTTACCGGCACCTATACTCAGAGCGGCGGAACTTTCTCCGTTGTCGATGGCAGTGGCGCGAATGGTGTGGTGAACATTATGAGCAACTACTCTCATACGGGTGGAACTCTAACCGTCGGAGGCAATAGCTCTACAAATGCATCATTCAACTTTAAAAAAGCAGGAACGCAAACATTCACCGCTTCATCAAATACGGTTACAGGAAATGTTGATTACACTGTTTTCTCAGGCTCAATCTTATCGCTTGGAACGAATATCGTATCGGGAAGAAACTTCACCGTAAACTCGGGCGGTGGACTTCTGATTGGATCTCTTGGTGGTATTAGTGCATCGGGAGCAACAGGAAATATTCAGGTATCTACAACTCGTACATTCAATACGGGAGCCGATTACACTTACAATGGAGCTTCATCGCAAGTTCTTGGTTCCGGCTTGCCGGCAACGGTAAGAAATCTGACGATCAATGACGGAGCCAATCTCACTCTCGGTCAAAGTACGACTGTGAGCGGTACTCTTACTCTTACCAGCGGAAAAATTACCACCGGTGTCTATGAGCTATATGTTTCCAACTCTTCAACGGGCGCTATCTCGGGCTCGTCCTCTACTTCATATGTAATCGGAAACCTCCGACGTGCAGTTGGAGCCAGCGGTGCTTATAATTTCCCACTAGGAACTTCAACCAATTACGAGCAAGCTTTACTCACATTAAGTGGATCCAGCGGACCTTCCAATGTTTTGGGAACATTCGTTAACACGAATCCTAACGACACGGTGAATCCTTTGGATGGAATTACTGTGAGCGGCGTTGATATGCAGGAACTTCTCGACTATGGATATTGGACTCTCACTCCTAACTCCCCAATGGTTGCAGGCTCTTATACTGTTCAGTTAAAAGAAAAGGGATATTCCAACGTCGTAGGTTTAGGGACATTGTACTGTGTCCTCTATCGTTCAAGCACTGCGCTTCCTTGGCTTTCGTCAGGAACACATTCCGATGCCACGCAAAGTTTGAGTGGCGGAATTGTTACTGCAGCACGTTCTACTTATGCATCGTTCGGACAATATGCAATTGCCTTAGGCGATTTTATTGCCTTCGACAATCCAACATTATATTCAGGAACTGACGGTGAAATTGGCGCAGTATACATTTTCCCTAATGTTATGCGCATGATTGATGCCTGGGTAGAAATCACCGACATTCAGGGAGGCGCAACTTTAAACACTATCGACGATCAGTCGACAGGTTATGATGAGTCCTTTCAGCCTTTCATCAATTATCCTCCCGACACTACCGCTTATTTCCAATGGAAAATAACCTTTAAAAAAGCAGGCACCTCGACAGATACTACATTAAAGAAAATGAATGCAACAGGTGTCGATGTCGACGGAGGTACGTCCGGCGCTAAAGCCATCCAGGAATTTATCGACGCAACCATGTCTTCAAGCTATGCATTGATCCGTTGACAACATTAACGGTTACAAACATGGGAGGCCACTACCGTGCGATGGGAAGTACGGCAACGATTTCCAATATCGATACGAGTCAAAAACAAGCGATGTATGAATTGAGTTACAACAATGTCAACTCGATTATGTACAGAACCGGTGCCGTTAGTACATATACAACTACACAAACTCGCCAGACTTCACTTTATTTCCGATCATTCAATTTGACGGTCTTAAATATTGCGCTTTATCAAGCTCATTAACTTCGACGCAATTCTTCGCCAAAATAAAGTACGACTAAACTGGTCGACAGCCACGGAAACGAATAACAACTATTTCACTGTAGAAAGATCAGGCGACGGCGAGCATTTTGAAAAAGTGACGACTCAGCGCGGGGCGGGAAACAGTTCTACCACTCGCACCTATGAAGCCGTTGATGAATTCCCTCTTCCGGGATACTCATTTTATCGACTGAAACAAACCGATTTTGATGGACACTATACATACAGCGATATAAAACAGTTTCCAATAAATCGAAATCATCAGACCAACTAGAATCAGAAATCAAATCCGTTTCACCTAACCCATTCACTGATCGTATTGAAATTAATTTTGTTTCAATAAAATCGGGAACGGGAGATATATTGATTTTAAATCCGGGAGGGCAATTAATTAGCTCACAAACAATACAAATTACAGAAGGATACAATCATATTACAGTTGAAGATCTGGCAGGATTACCGGAAGGAATTTACTTCGTCGGTATTTCTATCGGCGAAAAATGCACGGTAAAGAAAATCATTAAGTCCAATTAAGTAAGAATACACACCACCGATTTTTATCACACACCACAATGAGAAGATCTACACGAGGCAGAGGAATGCGCATGGTTCAACGCCAGCGCATGCGTTTATCGCTTCGACAAAAAGCAATCATCGGCTCTAGTCTGATGGTCGCACTTGCCGTCGGAATCACTCTTTTCTTTAATGTATCAGATCCGTCGAATTCATATGGAGCTACCAGTGGCGATTTTCGTTCAAACGGAACCGGAAACTGGAATGCCCCTTCAACATGGCAGAAATACAATGGCTCTACATGGGTTGCTGCAACCGCCGCTCCTTCGAGTACAGACGGTGTGATAACAATTCAAAATGGCCATACAGTTACTATTCCTGCTCCGGTTACGGTTGATCAGGTGGTAATCAGTTCAGGAGGTACCGTTGTCCTCAATAGCGGTGTGACCATGACGGTTGCCAATGGCACAGGAACGGATTTCGATGTTTCAGGGATTTTTAAAAATGCCGGTACGGTCACAATCAATGCCAGTGCTGCGATGACCTATCAGAGCGCAGGGAAAATATCAGCATAACTACACATCGACAGCCGGAACTATTCCGACTGCAACGTGGGTCAGCGGTTCTACTTGCGAAATTATCGGATACACTTCAAATTCCGCAGCACCTGCGGGTATGCAAACATTCTCCAACTTCACATGGAATTGCCCTTCACAAGCGCAGGCAATATCATTAGGAGGAACTCTTTCGAATGTTACAGGAAATTTTACCGTTGCATCGACGGGAAGTAATACTCTCACCGATGCAATCACGAATCATACGCTTGCCATCGGCGGTAATATGACAATAACAGGAGGTACATACTATTTAGGTACTTCGAGCAGCCAGGCTTCCACTTTAACAGTAGCAGGAAATTTCTCGCAAACCGGCGGAACATTCACTCTTTCGACCGGCTCCAGCGGTGCAGCTACTATGACGGTTACCGGAAATTTTGCACTAAGCGGTGGTACTCTTTCTGCAATGACAGGCAGTAACGTGAGTGAACAATTATCCTAATGCGCGATTATTCTCATACAGGCGTACATTAACCGTCGGAGGAAATAGCTCAACAAGCGCCACTCTCTCATTTCAAAGAAATGGTGTACAAAATTTTTCGGCTTCAGGAAATACGGTTAGCGGAAACGTCGACTTCTTAGTTCGCGCCAATTCCATTTTTACTCCGGGAAACAGTATTGTCAACGGCCGCAATTTTACACTCTCCGCCAGCGCAACACTCGATCTCGATGCCTCGGAAGGAATAGCGTCGACCGGCTCCTTAGGGTCTATACAAGTTTCAGGAACAAGAACATTTAATGCATCCGGAAATTATATCTATAGCGGATCATCTTTGCAGATTACCGGAGACGGACTTCCTGCTACAGTTGCAAATCTTACGATTAACAATCCTGCCGGAGTTACACTCTCACGTACGACGGCTGTCAGCAATATTCTTACACTAACTTCAGGCAAAGTCACGACCGGAGCTTACGAATTACAGGTCACGAACAGTTCGACTTCGGCGATTACAGGATTCTCCTCGTCGAGCTATGTATTCGGAAACTTACGACGATCTGTTTTAGTCACAGGCTCCTATGACTTTCCGCTCGGAAGTGCCACAGCTTACCAAACTCTCAATCTGACATTAACAGCTGCTGTTGGATTTACAAATGTTTTGGGAAGATTCACTTCGGGAAATCCGGAAAACCCTTCATACCCATTGACACCAATTACAATCAGCGGTGTCGATATGTTTGAGTTCATTAATGCAGGTTACTGGTCGTTAACGCCGAACTCCCCACTTACCGTCGGAATATTCAGCGTGAACGTCGTTGAAACAGGTTATACTAATTCACTAATAGCAGGTGTACTCTACTCCTTGCTATGGCGACCTAACAGCACAACAGCTTGGTCGTCGGCCGGTACTCACTCTGATGCCACTCAGGTATGGTCAGGAACTTCTGTCACGGCCAAAAGAACTACTCTTACTACTTTTGGTGATTTCGCCATTGCTGATGGCGATTTCCCTGCCTTCAGCACCGTATCACTCATTGCAGGTACAGCAGGAACTATCGGCGCTACCTATCTCTTCCCTGCTGTTATGCGCGGTGTCGATGCCTGGGCAAAAATTATGGACATCAATAATGGCGCTGCTCTCAGCAATATTGACGATCAAAGCACAGGATATGTTGCCGCTTTTCAACCTTTCATCGATTACGCACCAAATAAAGATGGGTATGTCGAATGGATGATTTACTTCAAAAAAACAGGCACTAGTACTGACACCATATTGCGCAGACTTATTGCAACCGGCGTCGATGTCGATGGTGGTTCTAGCGGAGGTCAAAACATCAGAGAATACATCCAGGCTACAATGCCGACGAGTTACTCACTTGATGCCGCAACTACTCTCACCGTTACAAACGTTATGGGCCGCTATAAAGCTCTCGGTAGTACAGCTACTATTTCCAGCATCGATACGGCTTCCAAACAGGCAATGGTTGAACTTGTCTACAACAACGTGAGTTCAATTTCTTATAGAACCGGTTCGCAAAACAATTACTCCTCTACTCAAACACGACAAACTTCTATCTACTTCCGATCATTCGGATTAGGAATACTAAATATTGCATTGCCAATTAAACTGGTCCGATTCGAAGGAAGATTGAAAAATAATCGCGTGAGTTTCGACTGGGAAACGGCGACAGAAGTGAATAACGATTACTTCACAATAGAAAGGTCGAGCGACGGAGAAAATTTCGAACGTGTCACCATAGTCAGAGGAGCCGGAAACTCAACGACGGAACAATACTATTCGGCATACGACGACAATCCGCTTTCCGGATATTCCTATTATCGTCTTAAACAGACCGACTATGATGGACATTTCACCTATAGCGATGTAGAAACAATTCACAATAAAGGAGGAGGCGAACTGGAAGAAGCAATTGACGTGAAATCGGTTGCTCCAAATCCTTTCGAAGATCACATTGCCGTAAATTTCATTTGCAATCAAAAAGGACAAGCAAGTGTTTACCTAGTTAATTCATCCGGAGCTATCATTAAACAAACTACTGAAATACTTTCCGACGGATATAATACCATTGAATTGACAGATCTTGGCGACTTACCTTCGGGTGTATATTTTATAACGATAACTATCGACGATAAAAAGTCACGAAGAAAGTTTTAAAATCATAAAAAAAGGGTGTCGATAAACTTCAGCACCCTTTTTTTTCTTTCTATTCCTTTATTGAATAATAAAATTCTTTACTGCCGTTGATTTACCATCACTGAATCGTGCATAATACATGCCCGGCATCAGATTTACCTGCTCTTTGTATTCTCCTGCACCATTGTAATTCTTCGTCAGCACTGTTCGGCCTGTTACATCGACTACCGTCATCGTATAATTTCCGGAAAACGCCTTTGAGTCATTTAAACGAACTGTAAAGTTTCTACGACTAAGCGTCGGGTAGAGATCAATTGTTTTGGCAAAAAGCTGTCCCTGATCTGCGTGCAACAACATTCCTAAATCGAGTGACCAGATTCCACGACCGAACGTAGACACATAAATGCGCTGCTGTGCTTCATTGAATTCAATATCGGTCACAATCACATTTGGCAGGCCATTGCTCTGCAATACCCAATTCACCGATCCGCTGTCGAGTACATAAACACCGATATCGGTTGCTGCAATAAGATCGGATGTACCCGGAATTACTTTCACGCAATTCACAGGAATGTTTGGCAAGTTATATGAAATGTTTTGCCAGCTTGCTCCTGCATTTGAACTGCTGTAAACCTTTTCTCCTGCAACAAATCCTGCCATGGTGATATATAACTTCGAAGCTGAGTACGGATCAAAGTTCACACTCGTATAATACAATGAATCGGGCAAGCCTGTTGTTACATCGGTCCAGCTGCCGCCTCCATTCGTGGTAATCTGAACCGATCCCGGAACAGCGTACTCATAGCGTACTCGCTTCGCAGCAACGATTGAAGTCGAACTTACGGGCGATACATCAAGCGCTGAAATTTCATTGTCACCAATCCCCGGAAAAGGAAATGAAGAAATCTGATTCCAACTATTTCCATTGTCTATCGACTGATACACATTCGAATTTCCAAGATATAGCGTTCCCGGATTTGCATAGTCGGCTACAATCGGTGTAGTCCACTCTGCAACTTCTCCAAACGGATTTGTCTGAAGACCATTCGCACTAAAGCCTCCGTCGTACGACTGATAGAAATTTCCGTATTGCGATGAGCCGATAATATAAAAATCATCGGCCGGATCGAGATAATTATCCATACCGTCACCACCAAAAATTGAATACCAGCTCGTGCCGTCGAAGTAAGAAGTAGAATTATCCTGCGCGCCGGCAATCAATCTGCCTGTTAAATTCTTCGAACTGCTAAGGCGATAGAACGATGTTGTCTGCATTCCGTTACTCAAATTTGACCATTGAGTCGGCCAAGGAACTCCATTGTTTGCATCAACCCATGTACTCAACAATAAATTCGACGTGCGATACAATCCTCCGTCGTTGCAAACAAATAAATTTCCGGTCGATGGCTGTATTTGCATAAAATGAATATCGGCATGCACCGTCGGACCGTATGCAATCGTCCAATGACTTGCCGGATTAAATGTCTGTCCTCCGTCTATCGATCCCCAAACATTTACTCCACCCGTATAGATAATATCCGGATCAGTAGGATTGACAAAAATTGCGAGATCGTATGTTCCTTGTCCGTACGACAAATCGGATCCATCAGAACCGTCCAGAATATTTACAGAAGGGATATTTAAATTCCAACTCGTTCCGCCATTTGTCGTTTTGTAAATACCATACATGGCGCTGTTCTGATCTACAGCCAATGCATAAACATAATCAGTATTCGAAGGAGCAATTGCAAGCTTAATTCTCTGAACCGTTCCTGTTCCCGGAATACCGGTACTTAGCATAGACCATGTAGAACCAAAGTCGGTTGATTTGTAAATTGCGGCATAACCATCGTCGGCATTTTTCACCCAACCCGAAGCTGCATAAATCACATTCTGATTAGATGGGTCCTGTACCATATCCCAGAATAATGAATCCATTTTCTGAACCCATGTTGCTCCGGCATCATTGCTTACATACAAGCCGGATGAACCGCAGGCAATAAGTTGATTCGTGTTCGTTTGATTGATAATTGTCTTTCTGATCAGCGAAGCATCACCGCCGGTGAGCTGATATGAAAGTCCGGTAGGACTCCAGTTCACACCGCCGTCCGTCGTTTTATAAATACCCAAACCATAGTGCGTATTTCTCTTTCTTCCGTTGAGATTTAACCCGAATCCGATGTATTCAAAATCACCAACTGCGATGTACATTACATCAGGGTTAATCGGATCTATGGCGATATCACTGACACGAATCACCGGAAGATTATCTGTCAGCGGCGTCCACGACAGTCCGTTGTTCGTCGTCTTCCAAACTCCCCCGCAGCCCCCCCCGCCAAGGCCGGGGGCCCCGGGCCCCAGGGGGGTTTTCTTTTTTTTCGGCGGTTTTTTTTGTTGGGGGGGGGGGGCTGGGGGGCTTTTTTTTTGTGCTTTTTTTTTTTTTTTTGTTTTTTTGTGCGTTGGTGCCCCTTCTTTGCCCCGCCGGGCGCCGCGGCCGGGGGGGGGCGGGGGGGTTCCCGTGCCCCGGGGCGGGGGGGGGGGGGCCCTTGTCGGGGGGGGGGGGGGGGGTTTTCTCCGGGGGGGGAATCCCGCGGGGTTTGGGGGGTTTTGGCCTGGGCTGTTTGTCAAGAATTTCTGGGCGAGTGCGTGATTTTTTTTTTTTTTTCCTTTCTATTTTCCAAGTTAATTTTTCTTCTTTCTTTTTACGGAATTTAAGGAGGGCAAAGTATACCCCATTCGCCCCTTAGAACCCCACCCCCGAGCAAAATAAGTTGCCGCCCCCCGCAAGATCGCTTGGATGAAAAGCAATACAATTGATGCGACCGATACCAACTTCCAAATAGCCGGTTAAATTATCGGGCACAGCATTAGCGGCCCTGATGGCAGCCACGACACAGTACTTGTGCGTGCTAAGGCCGAACGTTGTTTTTCGGCAGCGACCTGAGTAACGGCATCGATATATACTTTCGGATCAACGGGAGTACCGTGTCCGTCGGTATGCAATGCAGTTTCCATTTCCCAACGCTTAAAATACTTCCAGCCCTTTTCGTGCTTGAGATCGGCTGTTTTCTTCCAGGTGTTGAATTCCCGCTGGATTTGCTGGAAGGTTTTTGGAACGCCAGCGGTACTTTTAAGAAATTTTTGAGCATATGTGGTTTGAGCAATCAAGATAATTGCCAAGACCATTAGCTGTCTACATTTGATCATTTTTAGGAGAATTAATTTGGGAGGCTAATGTAAAATGTCTTAAGCTCGTCTAAGAAAAGTCCTTGAAATCGCTACTTCTAATCTGTTCCGATTTACCGGCTCATTTCTCCTCGATGCAAATGGGCCAGTTCGTTATCGCCGGTGCGGCCCCGCCGGGGGGCCCGGCACCCGAAGGGGGGGGGGGGACAGGTTTCCGCGTAAGTTTGAAAGGCGCCCCTTTTTTTTTTTTTTTTTGTTTTTTTTTTTTTTTTTCCGTGTTTGTTTTTTTTTTTTTTTTTTTGGTGGGTTTTGGGTTTTTTTTTTTTTTTTGCCTTTTCCAATTTTAAAAAAATTTGGGGCTCCTTCGGGAATAAGAAAAAAAGCGGCGCGCCCCCGGGGGGGGGGGGGGCGGCTGGTGACCCGACTAAGCGTCATCCGCAACCCGATTTCAGCGCCTGGCAGCAAAGTCCGCTTTGCCTTTGTTGGTTCAGTTTTGGCTGAAGCTATCCACTTCGAATAATAATTCTGATGCGATTTAGGCATGGCGTAAAATTTCTCGGAGGCTTTTTTGTCGTCTTCCAGACAAGCGACTAAATCTTCGTCGAGCTTCAACTCTGATTTATCTTCCTGAATCTTTACAACAAGCATGGCGCCTTCTCTCTTGCCGATCGCTTTTCTGATGGCTGCATTTAGTGGCATAATAAAATCTCCGCCGCCCATGGGAATAATCGCCGTCTTTTCGATCGAATGTCCATCAAGCTTTCCTTTTACTCGATACGATTTCTTTTCGCCTTTCTTAATTTCATTGGCGATATGGGCAGGAATGTCAATATAAGTCCAGCCGGTCTTCTCGCCTTTCTTTTTGAATTTCTGAATAACGGTTTTAAACTCTACAAGTGGCATTGTCTTAGTTTTTTCTTAAGCGATAATATGCTTCGACACGATCCTTTACATTAGTACGAATGTTCATATAAAACAAGTTGTAATCTGAGACGTGGTAGTTATTCCCAACATGAAAATATCCCTTCTTGTTTGGCTTTTGAATCCAAAGAATGCCATTATTCACTTTTGCCGCAACAACACCTTTATCCAGACGATCATATTTCCTAGGTAATCCGCCTAAACTTTTTCGCGGCCGGCAAACGCTGTGTCGCATTTCCATGACAATGGATTTGCACAAAAACAATTCTCGCCCAAAATACCTTTCTCACTTTTCGTTCCCCATTTGTATGTATTCCACGAAAGAATGCACCCGGTTTGAGTCGATGAATCGCAAGGCTGTATAAATTGATAAACTGTATCCGTTGTAAACCCTACTGTGTATGCACAAATCAATTGCTTCCTGAGCTCTGGATTATTCTCGAAATAATCTCTCAACAACCGGTAAGCGTGGCGACTCCCCTGACTGTGGAAGCCAAAATAAATGGCCGACCCTGATTATAATGATCAAGATAATATTGAAAAGCACTGACCACATCAGTATATGCCAAATCGAGGGCTTTTGCTCCATTCACTTTCGATTTGTCGATGAATGAATATAATGTTGCCTGACGATAACGTGGAGCATACACCTTACACATTCCATTAAACACGCTTGCCTGAAATCTTAAAGGATAAATATCAACGGTGTGATTGAGCTTTGCATCATTCACATCGCCATTCCAATTCTTCCTGCTAAAATTTACGGTCGGATGGATGTAGAAAACATCGGCCTTCGCCTCCGCCTGACCGTCAACCAGATTTTCTCCCGGCGGCAATGCATCGGCACTGTCTTTCATATCCGGCAAAGCTGCCCAGTTAGCTGTCTTAGAGTAATCGGGGACAGGGGGCTGTGGATAATAGGAGAAATCATGGCCCGGCTTCAGACAGGCTGTCAGCAGTTTCCGCTAAGATCATAAATCGTCAAATGAAATTTCCGAATAGATTTATCCGCGATGAAACGAATTTCATCCGTTGCCGGATTAGGCACTAAAGTTACTGCCGGATTATTCAACAAAACACTTTCAATACTTGTAATTATATCAATAGTCGCAACCATTGTGTCATTTGCACACGGACCTTGACCCACTACAATAAGTGTAATTGTATAGGTACCCTCGACTGCATATGCGTGCAACGGATTAACAGAAGTATCAGTTGGACTACCATCTCCAAAATCCCAAATATAATTCGCTGCGCCGGTACTGGTATTAGTAAACCCTACAGGTACATTCGCAAACACTAATTGCGGTGCAGTAAATGAAGCATGTGCTGAATCATAAACATGAATAACGACAGGACTTAATGTAGTACGCGAAGGAATGCCGTTGTCAGTCGCAATTAAATCGACGGTATGAAATCCGACATCAGCAGCTGTTGCCGTAATCGTTACGTTGATGTCGGCCTGATTGCCGTTGTTGACAGAAAGAATTGAGGCATTCGACAATCCGTGGAAATCTGCCGTACACGTTGTTGTCTGTCCCAACTCAGGCGATAAATAACTTTGAGAGTAGATAAGCGTACGACCGACGCACAACTCCACCGTATCACAACCGGAACCTTCACTTTCAATCGGAGGAACATTATTTCCCGTTACACAAACATTAAACAAATACGACTGACCATCGAGCTGGTCTACGCCGCTGTGATGATCGTAAGGTCCGGCATAATTTACACCACTTGTATCATAGGCTCCGAGCTGAACGTAATTAATTCCATCGCCATAATTAATTCCGGCTACTGCAGGAAATCCGCCGAAACCATTGATCCCATCGGAAGCATCACCCGTTGTCCATTGCATATCGCCGTAACAAAAAGAAACGTTATTACCGGAGGTAATATTGCATCGGTACCATCAGTAATTACCAATTGATAATGATTCGCTTTATCGTCGTGTGAATCGTAATATCCGACTCCATCCCATTGAACAATAAGATGCGTAGATGTTTGCTGATAATAAACCAATCCGCTCAACGCCCCTCTCGTATCAACATCACTCCAAAATGGCGCTATCATCACGAAGTTCACACTTGGAAATGTATCCGGAGTAAAGTTGAATAAGCTGCGCCAATCGAAATACTGCCGTTGTTATTTATATAAACTTCTGTAATGGTCGAACCATAAAAGCAAAAGTTAAATCCGAGAGGAATCGCAACTGTCGACCAGTCGTCGTTTCTGTAATCAGGAGCTACACCCGGCCCGCCTGAATTGCCGGACCCATCAAATTGCGCAACATACCATGTTGTATCTCTCTGCTGATAACAATGACAACGCGTAATTGCCTCCGTATTCACCACATTCCCGATTGGCATCGCCAGTCGCGCAGGCGAAGGATTCACCAACGGAGCTTCATGCCCGTTTAACTTTCCTTCTTTCTTCATCTGATCAAATGCCGCTTGCGTTCCGGGTTGAGAACTTTGTCCAAATCCGATTTGTGCGCTTAATAGCAGAATGAGTAGAGGGAATAGGTTTTTCATGGGGAGGTGTTGGGGCTTAAAGATAACAAATTAGCTAATTAGATGATTAGCTGATTAGCTAATCGTCAAATCAGCTAATCAAAAAAAAAGGGGCCACCGCAGCGCCCCCTTTTCAGATGTTCAAAAGCTTAAAGATTATTCTCTCGACTCAATGCTCATTTGTTTCATCATCACTTTTTCGTGTGTTAGGATACGAACGTGATAAACTCCTGAAGCAAAATGCTGATCCATGATCATCATCTTATTGTCGCCGGCATATGCCATCATTGAATTACTGTATACGATTTGTCCAACGGAATTGAGAACTTCAACGAAGGCCTCTGAAGATTTTGTCAGATTGAAACCGACTACGAATTCACCATTCGAAGGATTTGGATACACGCTCATGTCTGCCAAACCGGTTGCGATCTGCGCAACGGATGTGCTCAACATATCGTAGCTTGCATTTGTTCCGCAACCATTCTCGTCGGAAATAAATAATTGATAATATCCATTCTGAAGCGACACGTATGTATTACTCATCGCACCCGGAATAGCATTTCCGTTTAAGAACCACTGGTAAGAGCTGTAACCCGACGGACCTGAAAGTGTATCGCCTGATGCTGCAATATTGAATGGTGTCGGTGTTGCAAAAACTACCATGTAATTAGAGAATGGTAAGTGTATCTGTTCCGTTTGAATTTGAACTGATCAATGTTACATCATACGTGCCCGGAGTTGAATAACACACAGTAGCCGGATTTGCATCGTAACTGATAGAAGGAACCGCACCCGGGAAAATCCACTTGAACGTACCTGCATAGTGAGAATGATTAGCAAAAGAGATGCATGTTCCCGAACAAATTCCCTGGCTCGATGCCATGAAGTTCGCTGAAGGCATTAATGAACTGTCGTTGATCTTCACAATCCAGTAGTCGCCTGTTACTCCGGCCATGTCGTGATGATCTTCGGTCTTGTAACCGCCAATCGTTCCGTTCGATGTATTCGCTACAACATAACCTCCGTCTTTACACTGAACAACGGCACAACCTTCGTCGTGTCCGGGTGTAAAAATGGTTTTGTCCCAAAGTGTAGCGCCATTCAAATCTAATTTGATAATCCAACTTTGCTCCGGTCCGAGATTCGCTTCGGTTTTCGTTCCGTTGATTGCCGAGTATGAACTTCCGGAAACGATGAAGCCTTTATCTTCTGTCTGAAGAACATTGCCGAATTCGTCTTCATTCATTGTTCCGCCCAAATCACGATCCCACAATTTCACACCATTTGCATCGACGCGAACTACCCAGAAATCTGCAATACTTCCGGTGCTAAAACTTGCTTCCGTCTTATCGCCACTGATTCCTGAATAAGAATACCCGCCCATGAAATAACCGTTATCGGCACACTGAATAATATTAATCAGATTATCATTCATGTCGCCACCATAACGCGAATCCCACATTTTGTTACCGGATGCATCGGTTTTCACGAGCCAGTAGTCGCAGTATGCAGCAGTACCTCGCATTGCTTGTGAGTTATCGCCGCTGATATCGGACCATGTAAAGCCGGCTAGAATATATCCGCCGTCGCGAGTCTGCTGAAGTGACTTCAACTGATCGTTACGATTTCCACCAAAGCGTTTGTCCCAAAGTTTATTTCCGTTTGCATCGGTTTTTACAACCCAATAATCCGGACCACCCCAGGTAGTTTGTGTTTTGTCTCCGGAGATAAGCGATGTAGAGTATCCTCCGAGCAGATAACCGCCATCCGAAGTCTGGATTACCGACGTCATTGTCTCATCGTAAATACCGCCAAATCGCTTGTCCCATAATTTATGACCCGACGCATCGATCTTCACAATCCAGTAATCACCGTACGCATGATACGATGTGTCCCAGTTTGCTTGCGTCTTATCACCGCCAATTCCTGAATTTGAAGTACCACCGAGAATATATCCACCATCGGTTGTCTGTTGCAAACTCGTGAGCTCATCATCGGCTGATCCGCCAAAACGAGCATCCCACAATTTTACACCATACATATCGGTGCGAACAACATAGTAATCGGCACCGCCACGTGTCGGCTGTGTTTTATCGCCGGTCTCATCCGATAAAGATGTTCCTCCGAGGATAAATCCGCCGTCGAACGTTTCTTTCATTGTTTCCAGATGATCTTCCGACGTACCACCATAACGGTGATCCCACTCCTTGGTGAAAGTAGGATTAGCAGATGCCGGACCTATGCCCAGGCATATCATTGCAAGAATTGCAGTGTAGTATTTGAATTGATGTAGTGTGTGTGTCATGATGGTCAAATTATCATGACACGTGGCGAACGACAAGATTTTGTGGTAAACGGCCGGTATGACGTGGGGACTGAACTGTAGGAATAAGGGACGGACAGAGCCCCGGCCATTGAATTGTTCCTATCCGTTCTTCAAAAAGTGCATGAAAAAAGGCCCTATTTGACCTATTATATATATATGTGTGAAAAAGAAAGGCCCGAAAACGTGATTTTTCGGGCCTTTCTATTAATAAAATGGCTTTTTTAACGATTCTAGGTCTTTTATTTGACAATTACCTTAAAATATCGATTTCCGGAACCTGAACGGAGCCCGATAAAATACATGCCGGATGGCTCGTCGGAAAGGTCCATTTGAATGATCCGGTTTCGGAAATAGTTTGGCTTTCTACCATTCTTCCACTCATATCGAATACCGAGATCGCTTCAATTGGCTTACCAGAAGAATTCGAAATTTCGAACCGACCGGATGAAGGATTCGGATAAATAAGGACACGCGACCAATCTAATTCATCGGTGTTGAGCGTTGAACAAAATCCGATGACTCCACTCACGGACCCAAACCCCTCGGAAATAATAAATAATTGACTGTGTTATTCGGGTTGCTGATTGTGTCGCCGCTTGAAGAAACAATCATGACTGAAGGATAATTGATATGAGAAACATTTCCGTTAAAGACAGAAACATTAATAAAATTCGGATTTGAGGTGTCATACCAACACGCTATCTACGCAAAGCAAAGTAAATCATTGGTTGAAGTGTAAAATGGCGAATCAAAGTTAATAAGATCTGTCGAATTAATACTGTCTTCAACGAGGAAGAAACCATCAGCCGAAAAATCCATATCTATTAACGACTCCTGAGTTGTATTGGAATTATACGTGCCCGACCAATTTTCATTTCCCAGCAAATCGAATGTTTTTACAACAACATCATATTGATTACCGGAAGGAATCATTCCTGCAATCGCAATTAAATCGTTCGAAACAATTTTGAGAAACATTCCAATTTCATCCAAACCGTTCATTGGTTTTACCCAGAGAAGAATTCCGGTCGGAGTAAATTTATATATCGTGTCATTCAGTCCGGTCAGCACAATATCGCCGTACGAATCGACCAAGACTTCGTAGGTAAAGTCACCGAATGGCGGAGTAGCGGGAAACGAATTGTACGACCATTGAAAAACTCCATTGCTATCATATTTCGCTAACTGGTATCCGGGATACTGACCGAGAATATATATGTTTCTCAGATCATCCGTTGCAATTCGACCCACAGCAAAAGTTGAATCGGAAAATGTTTGATTGCCGAGTGTATCAATGCGCACCAGATTATCGCCTGAAGTGAATCCTTCTGAAACAATCATCTCACCTGCTCTGTCGACACAGATCCGATCTGCCGGCAATGTGTTCGACCATATTTCATTTCCACTGACACCGAAAATTGCTTCGCCGGAAGACGATCCCAGGTAAAGCTTATTACGATCAAAGAGATTTGAGTAAACGCTCCGATGCTGAATGACGTCGTCGACGTTCTCGACCACATGGCGAAATCCGCCGGTATTTACTTTCAATAAATAAACCTGATTTGAAAACGGCCCCATCAATCCGCCGGCAACGTATACATTCGTGAGATCATCTAACACCATGTCGAAACCTCTTGGATCACCAGCTCCATTATTATCGTTGATATGCTGCCACAAGCGAGTCCCGTTTATATCATACTTCGTGACATATATTTTAAATGTCGTCCCTCCGGCATTTGATTTCGAATACGTACTGAGAACGTACGAATTCCCAAAGCCGTCGCCTAAAACTTTTACCGGAAACAGGGCAGCCGAGTCGGGTAAAGTTGTAATTGTTTGTGTCCACGCAGGTGAACTTTGCCCTTTTGCCAGTTGTGTAATAAAGAGCAGACAAAACAAAAGTAGTGTGTGAGCATTTCTCATAAGCATAAATTTAGAATTTTTAATGATACAATGATACCGCCTTCTTCCGGCGTCAACAATGGCAGCATTGCGGTTTCAATGGTACATTTCACGGGCAGCTACCCGAAACTGTTCCGGCGTTTGTCCGGTATGATTTTTAAAGAATTTCGAAAAATGTGATGGGTCTTCGTAATTAAGTCCTGCTGCAATTTCTTTTATTGTGAGCGACGAATGATAAAGCATTCGTTTCGCCTCGAGAATAATGCGAGCATAAAGTACATCGCTGGCCGACTTCCCCAGGTCTTTCTGAATGGTATCGTTTAAATGTCCGGCCGAAATATTCAGAGCCGATGCATACTCACTTACTTGCTTCGACTCACGAAATTTCTGTTCAACCATTTGCTTAAATTTGCCTGTAAGCTCGGAGCGAAATGAAGCAGAGCCGGCTTCCTTTGATTTCTCATCGTGAATACGACGACACTGAAGCAGGAAAACTGCGAGCAAAGACGAAATCAGCTCAAGCTTATCGGCGTGATTCGAATTAAATTCTAACTGAATGCGATGAAGAGTGCTTTTCATCTGATCCGAAATCTGTTCAGTTGAAAAAACAGCCACCGGCAAAGCATCCGGATTATTAAAGAATGGCAACGACTCGAGAAATCCCGCATTCAAAACTTCGTTCAATAAAAAATCGACTGTAAAAGAAATCACAAAACCCGTCACCGCTTTATCTCTTCTCAAACGATGCACCTGTTCCGGCGAAATAAAATGCACGGAGTCTTTTTCAATCGGATACGTAATGAAATCGATTTCATGTTCGCCACCCGACTGCTCAAAAAATAAAATCTCGTAATAATTATGCCGATGAGCATGACTTGCATCGTACACATTATAACTCTGCTCCAGCCGATGAAACTCGAAGTGCGACGGAGTGTCGAGACGCTTGAAGAAATCGAAGCTGGGGATTGGTTCTTTAGATGCCATTTACTCTTTGGAAGTGTGTTTTTCAAAGATAAGTCTAATTAGCTAATTTGCTGATTAGCTAATTTGCAAATCAAAAAAAGGGCGAAGCCATTCCCAACAAATGGCTTCGGCCCAAAGCCGAACAAAACGAAGTCCAACATTTCAGAAGTCACGATGAAGGGGGAAACATCGCTCTTCGAGAGTTGCACTATCAGCACACTTGAGTGATCGCTCACCCGAACGATCGAGTGCCATGGCTGCTGATTTGCTTCTACAAAGGAGGCACAATGGGTCCGAAAAGGCTAAACGACTTTTAAAAATCTTACGCATTCACACCGTTTCCACGGCCAAAGGGCCTTAAATAATTTATTTTCAACCCTATGCACCCCCAATTACTTTTCCCCCGATTTGCAACCCCAAACCCTCAAAAGCTGTAAAAAAGATCAGTTTTTTCCTTATTATTGCACCCCGTTTGGGAATTCAAAAATCAGAATTTAAAATTCAGAAAAAGGGTTCCTGACGGCTTCTGAATTCATAATTCTGAATTCAAATAAAAAGGTCCTGTGGCCGAGTGGCTAGGCAGAGCTCTGCAAAAGCTTGTACAGCGGTTCGAATCCGCTCGGGACCTCCAATTTCAATTCATTAGAAGCCATTAAGCCTCATTTCGCAAGAATGAGGCTTTTTTGTTTTCATTAGGAGACGTTAGGAGGCGTTAGGACGCGGGATTGATTCGCTGACGATTCGCTAAGAGGGTTTTGGGTGATTCGCTAAAGTTGGGCGTCTGCGGAGAAAACGATGATGGAGGAAGCCCAATAATTACCTTTCATAATCCAATGATTACTTGTTTAAATTTTAAAGTGCCTAATCTCATAATTTTTGTTTGTTAGATGAAGTTGCTTAATTGCTTAATATCATTTTCAAAAGTGATACAAGTCATTCCATTCTTTGTTGATTCATTAGACCTTTGATAGAATTATTGCGATTCAAAGAATTATAAAATTAACCTTAATTGATAAAAATAAATCATGAAATCTCTAAAAATCATAAGTGCTATCTTGTTATTTACTTTTGTATTCCAATCATGCAAAAAAGATAGTACCTCACCAACATCTGGTACGACAACTGATCAAATTGTTGGCAATTGGAAAGTAAGTTCTTTCGTCAAAGACAGTATTGACCTTACCTCTCAGTTTACAAATTATACTTTTAGCTGTACTTCCAATGGCGCAATGACTATCCATGACAACGGAAATAATTACGATTGCAATTGGAGTAGTATGAATAGTGATCACTATATGTACAATTTTCATGTAATGGGTTGTGATGACAATTCAGTGCTTTGGGAATGCGACAATGATTGGGATTTGATAAATCACGATTCTACTCATTGCTTTTTCACGACACATAATCCCAATCATCATAGTTCCATGACATGGATTAAAATCTGATCCAAAATGCAGATTTTAATGAAGTTTTAGAAGTGTAAGTTGCTGAAGTTGTTTCTTACGGATTTTTTTCATATTCTTGCCCCGTGGGATCGCTGAGAAATATTATAGCAGGGTTATTGGCAGTTTACATGCTTGCATTGGTTTTCATGCCTTGCAATGATTCATGTGACGCAAAACAACACTCCTCAATAATTACAATTCAGGCTGCACAAGAACATCACGATCTAGCCAATGATTTTTGTTCGCCTTTATGTTCATGTTCATGTTGTTCATTATTAGTTACTACAGTTCACTCTTTCAGACTTAAAACAACTTTTCAAATCAAAGCAAAAAACTATGCTTTGTTGAATCATTCTTTTTATTCTATTTTTTTGAATAATTGCTGGCAACCGCCACGATTAGTTTAATTTTTCTTTTCGTGTTAATTGTACACAAATAAGGGCATTTTGATTAAATGCACCTTGCATTTCTATTCTTACTATTTATACTTAAAATGTCTTTGCTGATGATAAATCGCATTATCGGATTTTCCGTGAATAACAAACTTATCACTGGAATATTATTACTTGTCTTTGTTGGCTGGGGAATTTTTTCTTTTACTCAACTTAGTATAGACGCATTGCCTGATGTAACCAATAATCAGGTGCAAGTGATTACTGTCTCCCCAAATCTTGCGACACAAGAAGTAGAACAATTTATTACTTCACCACTTGAATTAAAATTTAAAAGTTTGCCGGATCTTGTTGAGTTACGAAGTACCTCACGCAGTGGACTTTCTGTAATAACAATTGTTTTCAAAGACAAGGTTGCCGGTAGTTTAACTCGACAGTGGGTAAACGAAAGAATACAGTCAGCTTCTGAGGAAATTCCTAAAGCTTATGGGAGTCCGGAAATGATTCCACCAACTACTGGTCTTGGTGAAATATTTCAATACACCCTTGCTGTAGATAGTGCCCATAAAAGCAAATACAATGAAATGGAATTGCGTACTATACAGGATTGGATTGTAAAGCGTCAATTACTTGGAGTTGCCGGAGTTGTTGAAGTGAGCAGTTTTGGAGGTAAACTCAAACAATACGAAGTGGCTGTCGATCCAGAGAAATTAGTAAGCATGAATATTTCGCTGCTTCAGGTTTATCAAGCATTGAGTTCCAATAATGAAAATACAGGTGGAAGTTATATTGACAAAGGCCCTAATATTTATTTCATTAGAGGAGAAGGGTTGATAAACTCATTGCATGATATCGACAACATAATTGTAACAAAGCTGAATGGGATGCCTGTTTTTGTGAAAGACATCGCTCGAGTGCAATTCGGTTTTGCGCCAAGATATGGTGCGATGACACGAAATGGTAAAGGCGAAACCGTTGGTGGTGTGGTTTTAATGATGAAAGGCGAAAACTCAGTACAGGTAATAAAGGATGTAAAAGATAGAATGAAACAAGTGGAACGTACCCTACCAGAAGGTGTGACAGTTGATGTTTTTGTTGACCGAACTAAATTGATTTCAAGTACAATTGGGACCGTAGAACACAACTTGTTTATGGGTGCCGTAATTGTAATATTTGTTTTGGTTTTAATGCTGGGGAACCTTCGGGCAGGCTTAATTGTAGCATCGGTCATACCTCTTGCAATGTTATTTGCGATTATCCTTATGAATCTTTTTGGTATATCTGCAAACCTTATGAGTATGGGAGCACTTGATTTTGGTTTAATTGTCGATGGGGCCGTAATCGTTGTTGAAAGTATGATGTTCTTACTCCATGATAAATTCAAGAACCAAATGCTTGATCAAAAGCAAATGGACAAACAAGTAATTTCCTCTTCATCTATAATTATGAGTAGCGCAGTCTTTGGTCAATTTATTATACTCATAGTGTATGTTCCTATATTCGCCTTAGTTGGTATCGAAGGCAAGATGTTCCGGCCAATGGCTCTGACCGTTAGTTTTGCAATTATTGGCGCATTGATCTTATCCATCACTTATGTTCCACTCATGAGCTCCCTTTTCCTATCGAAAAACATAAAAGCAGATGAAAGTCTAAGCGAACGATTCATAAAATGGATTCAAAAATTTTATGAACCGACACTTAGGTATTTCTTAAGGCATCGCATTACAGTATTGATTGCAGCTTTTTTTCTTTTGTGTTCATCCATCTTAGTCTTTACTACTTTGGGGGGAGAATTTATTCCAGAGCTTGATGAAGGAGATTTTGCTACCAATTTTACTATCAGGCAAGGAAGTAGCCTTCCGCAATCAATTTCAGTGGCCACACAATTGGAAAACATACTAATGAAGAATTTTCCTGAAGTAACGGAGACAGTTAGCAAAATCGGGAGTTCGGAAATTCCTACCGATCCAATGCCAATTGAAAGTGGAGATTTGATTATACTATTAAAGGATAAACAAGAATGGACGTCAGCTCATGACAAGGAAGATTTGGCAGAAAAGATGAATGAAAAGCTATCGGTAATTCCAGGAGTAAATTTATCCTTTGAGCAGCCGATTCAAATGCGTTTCAACGAACTCATTGCCGGTGTAAAATCAGACATAGCAATAAAAATCTACGGAGACAATTTGGAAATCCTTTTTAATAAAGCAAACCAAACAGCAAATCTTATTCGCAACATCAGCGGTGCAGCCGATATTAAGGTAGAACAAATAGTTGGCATGCCGCAACTTGTTGTAAAATGGAATCGAGACAGGATAGCACAATTCGGACTGAATATTGAAATCGTAAATAAAGTGTTAAACACTGCACTTGCCGGTGGAAAAACAGGTGTAGTGTATGAGGGTGAAAAAAAGTTCGATCTTGTTGTAAGGTACGCAAACTATCGTGATGCTGATATCAGTAAAGTTAAAAACATATTTGTCCCACTTGAAGATGGAACACAATTCCGATTTCGCAACTTGGCGATATTTCGTTTAAGTCAGCGCCTGCTCAAATTAGTCGTGATAATGGCGAGCGCCGAATAGTCGTTGAAGTAAATGCACGAAACCGAGATATTCAAAGCGTCGCTATTGATATTGCAAACAAGCTCAGTGCAGATCTTAAACTTCCTTCAGGCTATTATATTGAATATGGAGGAACATTTAAAAATTTACAAGAAGCAAAGGGAAGATTGATTGTCGCTGTACCTGTGGCTTTGTTTCTAATACTGCTGTTACTCTTCCTTACATTCAGGTCAGTAAAAGAATCATTGATTATTTTTTCTGCCATTCCATTGGCAGCTATAGGAGGTGTTCTTGCACTCTATTTACGTGGCATGAATTTCAGTATTAGTGCCGGTATTGGTTTTATTGCATTATTTGGTGTGGCTGTATTGAACGGAATTGTTTTAGTAGCCTACTTTAACCGATTAGAACAAGAAGGCGAGCAGGATATTACCAAGCGGATTCTAAAAGGGACTGCAGCAAGATTGAGGCCGGTACTTGCAACAGCGGCAGTTGCATCTTTAGGTTTCCTTCCAATGGCATTATCAACTTCTGTTGGTAGTGAAGTTCAAAAACCATTGGCTACAGTTGTTATCGGCGGATTGATTACATCAACATTTTTAACCTTAATCGTTTTACCTGTTCTATATTCCTTGTTTAGTCGAAACAAGCATTTCGCAGTCAAAGGTGCTGCTCTTTGCATTGCTTTCCTTTTGACATTCTCTGCTATCCCTGTAAAAGCACAAATGCTGACTGCACCAAATGATGGAAAAACAAATATATGTTCACTTGATAGTTGTATCTCCTATGCTCTAAGAAATGATCCTTTGATACAATCCGCGAATTATAATATAGACCAACCATTTCAATTAAAGAAAACTAATTTTACTCTCGACCCACTGAACCTTCAATATCAGGGTGGACAAATCAATAGTAAATCAAGTGACTACAACCTCAGTGCATCATCTGGAATACCAAATCCGTTTCTTGTAGCTAAACAATCGCAGTTTCAAAATCTGAAAATTGTATCTGCACAGGCACAATTAAATCTTACTAAGCTAGAATTAGTACAAAAGATTTCTTCAGCCTACTATCAATTGGTTTTTGGGAAGCTGCGATTGGCATTATTACAGCAATTGGATAGTACTTATTCTGATTTCGCCAACTTTGCGAATAGAAAATATCAAGTCGGCGAAACAAATTTATTGGAAAAGGTTTTAGCAGATGCGGAACTTAAGCAAATTCGCATACAAAAACAGCAGGCGGAACGTGATGTTTCTGTTTTCCAAACTGAACTTCAGCAATGGACAGGGTTCAATATGCCTGTTGATACTAAAGATGATGTATTATTGGTTGTCGCAACACTTTCACAAATAGATACTAATGCACTTAAGCAAAATGCAATCTCCAATTTGCAACAACAAAGAGTCAATTTAAGCATTGCTGAATGGAAATTGGAAAAATCGAAATGGAGCCCGTCTATCCAATTTGGTGCATTCAATCAGAGTATTGATAAACTCTCGCCCTTTTGGGGATATTCCTTAGGAACATCAATTCCACTTTTTAAAACCGGACAATCAGGTAGGGTAAACGCTGCAAAGTTACAAAGTAAAATTGCCCAAGCAGAATTTGATAATTTTAACATAAGCCTGAACACTGCATATACTTTGGCTTTGCAAGAGTATGAACTAAACAAGGAAAAGCTTAAATATTACAATTCGGAAGGTTTGCAAGTAGCATCAATACTGATGACTGTTGCCGACAAATCATATAAGGCAGGAGACATTAGCTATGTCGAATTCATTCAAAGTATTTCAAAGGCTTACGAAATTCAGAGTAGTTACCTGCAAACAGTAAACAACTACAATCAGTCAGCTATCAATCTTAACTACTTAATAAGCAAATAAATTAACCGGCAAATGAAAAACATCACAATATCAAATACCACAATTATTTTTGCTTTCATTTTTTCTTCAAGTTTATTATTCTCATGCAATAATAAAGCTGTTGACAAACAAGAAAATCAAAGTGAGAGTACAAATTCAAAATCACCCGTTGAAATTAAACTGACAGATGATCAAATCAAAGCGATAGGAATTGAGATTGACAAAATATCATTTCGGAACTTAAAGACATCATTGAAAGTAAATGGTAGATTAGAATTGCCGCCTCAGAATAGAGCACAAGTGAGCGTTCTTGTTGGCGGGATAGTAACAGAAATTCCGGTTATGGAAGGACAATTCGTAAATAAAGGTCAAGCTTTGGCAACACTTGAAAACTCAGAGTTTTTACAAGCTCAACAAGAATATTTTTCCGCTAAAGCGAATTTAACTTTTACTAAATCCGAATATGAGAGGCAGAAAGATTTGCAGAAAGATAATATTAACGCAGCAAAGACCCTTCAAAAAGCAGAAGCAGAATATCAACTCCAGCTTTCAACATTTATTTCGTTAAAAGAAAAATTAAAACTCTTCAATGTAAATGCTGATAAAATATCTCCTGAAAGTATTAAATCAACATTCAATATAGTCGCACCCATATCCGGGTTTATCAAACGAATAAATCTATTTATTGGAAAGTTAGCTGAACCCAATATGCCACAATTTGAAATCGTGGACAATCGGTTTCTACATATTGATTTAACAGTGTACGAACAGGATGTTTCTAAAGTACACGAAGGGCAGGAATTGACTTTCTCAATTATTAACGATCCTCATAATAGTCATACTGCTACAATATTTAGTGTCAATAAAGCTTTTGAAGACAATTCGCAAGCAGTAATTGCACATGCCAAGATAAACCATGTTGATGATGCACTTTTGCCTGGTATGTTTATTGAGGCACGGATTCAAATTGACAATTATAAAGCCATGGCGTTGCCGGAAGCAGCTATTGTAAACAATGGGGAGGAACACTATATTTATGTTGAACAGAAGTCAAATGTATTCCGCCAGATTCAAGTGAAAATTGGCACAACAGACATGGGCTTTGTTGAAATTACTCCTACGGAAAAAATGGATGAGAACATGAAAGTTGTTGTCAACGGAGCATATTATCTATTAAGTCAATTGACAAAAGGAGAAGGCGAACATAACGATTAAATTTATCTACAATTTTAAAATGAGTAACGATCACAAAAATCATCAACATTCCATACAACTAACGAACGTTAGTAGAGCATTTTTGATTGGAATAATTCTAAATAGCACATTTGTATTAGTAGAATTTGTGGCAGGGTTCTTCTTCAATTCACTTGCTCTTCTTTCGGATGCTGGCCACAACTTGAGTGACGTCGCAAGTTTGGGGCTATCGTTATTTGCATTTCGATTGGCAAAATCAAAAGCAACAAATAGATTTACTTATGGTTTGCATAAGAGTACAATATTGGCCTCCCTTGCGAATGCAGTAGTGTTATTGATTGCAGTTGGAAGTATTGGATGGGAAGCAATTCAAAGATTCATGCCCGGTAGAAACCCAAGGTGGAGTTATTGCTATAGTTGCCGGTTTTGGAATTGTGATTAACAGTATATCTGCTTTTTCTTTTTCAAAGACAGAGAAAAGATTTAAGTATAAAATCTGCTTATATACATCTGGCTATGGATGCCGTCGTTTCTGCAGGTGTGGTAATTGCCGGAATTTTTATATCTTATAGTGGGATTCAATGGATTGACCCATTGATCAGTTTGATCATTATGGTTGTTGTAATTTTTAGTACTTGGTCGTTACTAACTGAAAGTTTAAGATTGTCACTAGATGCAGTACCAGAAAATATTGATGTCGAAAAAATAAAGACTAAATTATTAAAACAGGAAGGAGTAAAAAATATTCACCACATTCATATTTGGGCAATGAGCACAACAAAAAATGCAATGACCGCTCATTTGATTTTAGAAAATGATTTGAATGGGGGCCAGATTTCAAAAATAAAAGCAGAACTAAAGCACGAGCTTGAGCACATGAATATTCAACATGTAACATTTGAGACTGAAAGCGAAAATTGTAAGGATGAGTTTTGTGAATAGTAAACAAAATAATTAGATGAGTATGTTTTGTTTTTCGATACCAACAATCCCCACTCGATAACATTCCCCAACTTTCCAACCAACCCATTGCACCTATCAGCCCGCCCATGTACTATCACAGGAAAAAAGACATGGACGCATGCGAGCAAATCATTCATTTTTTAATATGCTTATGAATTCCATTTCTTGGCTTCTAAAATTCTTATAAACACTTCTTGCTCCAAAATCCGATGCTTCTTATGGTTATTGCAATTCGCACAAGCTATCACAAGATTATCGATATGATTTGATCGAAACTCTGAGTCGCTGCTTTCTTTCCTTTTACCGGCTCCAATTTCCGCAAGGACTTATTGATCTGATTGGTTGAAAGTGGGATCAGGTGGTCGATGGCTATTCCACTATTCATATCGCACATGCTGAGTTTAAGCATGCACTCTGCACCATGTTTGGAGATCAGTAATTCTTTGAGTTTGTTTCTGTGTTTGTTAAACTCGTTGCGCTTTTCAGTTACTGGTCGGAAATCGAAAAGGTGCATGAAATTTCAAGAATAGAAATTATACTTTTTAGATGAGAAACGTAATCGTCGGCGACTCGTTGTCGAAAATTATGCTTTGGTGTGAATGACTGCCCAAATCTTGAAACCATTCATTACATCAGTCGTCGCAATAGGTTCACGGCGTGGCCTTATACTAAGAATTGCGCCTGAAGGAGTTTTAATTTCTTGTGGCGGAAACAAGGCACGGTCAAGTTGTTCAGCTGACATCTTCAAAAATGAGCCATCTGGCTTTTTTGCAAGTGCAGATCCATTTCCGTCATAATTAAATTTAATAATTTGCATTCCGTTTTTAACTGTGATTGGTTCCATTGTTTTAAAATTTAGGGAAAAATAGGAAATAAGGATGAACTCTCTAAATGAAATTGCCAAAACACTTTTTGCCTGAATTTCGTTTTATTCAATTCAAACCCCAAAAGTTTCCGAATTTCGGCCTGAATACCAGTCCCTCTTACCAACAAGCCCCACTCGATAACAATATCCACCTTTC
>JADKIH010000019.1 GCA_016721305.1 Bacteroidota bacterium | reverse complement strand
GTCAACCATACACTCAAACCTACCAACCATACAAAATCACCACCACACTCACGGCAATAGATATAGTTTAGTCGAACAATTAGACAATACAAATAATCATTGGCCCACACGCTAAACATTTGAACTCACACTCCACCATGAAAAAAGGTACAAACAGCAGCTTTTTCAAATCCACCACACCTCAAGGCACTCGAGCATCACGCAGATTTGCTCACGCCGGAGCGATGCTGTTTGTACACTTTTTCCCTAAGAAGAAAACAAAGGTTCGGGGAGTAACGGATGGGATGTAAAAAATGCAGTAAGTAAGATCAACAAGGGAATCAAAATAAATAGTTCAGTAAAAAATTAAATACATAAGGTTATGAAAACAACGATCGAAAGTCTCAGCAAGAAAGCAATTCAGCTTGAAATGTTCTTTTTCAAAGCATCTCTTTCGATGAAGCCGTGGATGGAAGTCTTACTGCCGGCGTTTTCAAATCCGGTTCTTCGACAACCCAATCAATTGAAGAGAAGAAAGCTCTAACGAACTTAATTGGTAATTAGAAATCGACAGGCAGTCGGCACCAGGCTGTAATCAGGAGAATGGTATCACAACCTACCTCATCTTTCCTGAAAAAGAAATCTCCCCCAACATTGGTTAATCTGATTGCAGTTCGGCTGCCTGTTGATTTCAAATTGTACCATTCTTAAAAAGGAATGGTGTATCCCACAAGGAAACCTCTTCAATTCTCTCGGAGATCAAAGTTCAGTAGTAAATACAACAGAAATTTCAATTTAGTGAATATATCGTGTGATTACCCCATTCTTAAAATATAGCGGAATGGTAAAATGAAGTAAAGAAAATGGCGATTGGCAGGTAGGAGTAATTTCGTGGATATTGTTTATTCGGTTGACGAGATCCGCAAGTTTTTCTCCACGTGGTACCTGCTGATTGCCTTTTTTTGGAATTCAGAATTATGAATTATGAATTATGAATTCAGAATTCAGAATTATGAATTATGAATTATGTATATTGTCTTCCAAATTCTAAATTCTAAATTCTAAATTCTAAATTCTAAATTCTAAACTTTGAACTTTGAACTTTGAACTTTGAACTTTGAACTTTGAACAGAACCCCAACCCTTCGTCGTCAAAAACAATTCGCATATGAGATTTATTTTATTCATTGCATTATTTGCTTGTGTAATCGGGAGAGCTCAAGCGCAACAATTGGATTCGACTGAAATCAAATTGCAACAATTGAAAACGGGTGTCATTTTCATGCGGGAAAATTTGGATAAGTCGCACCGCCAATTTCGGACCGGTACAACGCTCTTTTTAGCAGGAGCAGGTGTTGCAGTCATTTCTGCCTTTGTTCCGCCCGAAGAATTAGTACGTACTGGCGGTACTAAAGCAAAGACTTACGATTTCCGAACCGGCGTCGCTATAGTTGGGGCCGTCGTAAATTTAGTCGGAGCAATATTTATGGTCGATTCGCATAAATACATCGGACGTGCCGGGAGATGGAAGTTTAATGGTTCCGGAATTGCGATGGAGTTTTGATCATTTCGGAGATTGTTCTTGTAGACAGCAAAAAACGCATATTTCAGTGTTCGTTTTATTCGAAGTGCTTATTTCGATCATAGGATCTGAATAAAGGAGCGGATTTACCTGAACACGTTCATGTAGATGCATGCCGGTTTGCTTTCGGTTTTAGCGTTAAATAATTTTGTCAATCCCTTAAAATTGACTAACGTTGTACTATATATGCCTCCTGTGATATGGGAGGCATTTTTATTGAAAAAAAGCAAAACTCACATTAACTCTAACCCAAATGAAAATTAAATTAGGTCTTATTGCTCTTGCTGCCTTCTTCGTAATTAGCAGCTGTAAAAAGGATAGCACGGAAGATCCGGCTCCTACAACTCCAACAAACACGATCACAACAGCGGCTCTCACGGCCAACTTCTGGGAACGCACAGGATTTACATCATCGCCGGCAATTGATTATTATAACAACGGACATGTGGTAACCGATGTTTATGCTTTAATGGACACTTGCGCGCAAGACTTCCATTACAAATTTAATTCAGGCGGAAGCTATACGAATGGAGTGAGCATCAATTGTACATTCCCAATTTACAATTCAGGTGCATGGTCACTCGATTCAGTAAATTCAAAACTTAATCTGGTTTCGTCTACTTCTGTTGCAACTCAGTACAGCATTATTACTCTGAATACAAATACACTGAAAGTTTCATCGGTTGAAATTCGTTCAGGTGTTTCTTATACTTTCACACAGACATTCACAAAAGAATAGTCAGAGCGTTATAAGCAAAAATGCCGTATGAGAACTGATCTGCATCTGCAGAAAGTTTTCATACGGCATTTTCTTTTGAATGATGTTTTAATGATTGCTCTGCCGATGCTTGAGCGTTTCTTCCCAAACCAAACCTGTCACAGCTGTATCGCGCCATTTTACTTTTAGGTCACGGTTATGAAATGTGAACTGATGCAGGAGTGAAATGGGTTTGTTGTTGATTGTCAACTGCAGAGTGTTTAGTTGTAACTGATCAACAGAAAAGTTTTCCGTTTCCAGTGAATACTGTGCTAAATATCCTTTTTCCTGCAAGCCGCTGATGATGTAATTATCTCCTGTGATAATTATATTCTCGGATTTCACTTTGAAAATTGGGAAGAGAGTAGCCGAATCCGCAAGTTCCTGAAATTTGTAAGTGTAAATTCGTTTTCTGTTAATCCAAATTTCCATCTGACCTAACTCCAGCAAATTCGGGCCGCGATAAGAAAGAAAGTTTTTGAAATCATTTTCGACAGGATGTATTTCTTTCGCTTTGTTTTTTCGTTTAACAACGATGGCTGATTGCCCCTGAATGGCTTCTACAATTTCCATTGCCGGTAGTCCACGCATGCGCTCAGGAAGTTCCCCGCACCAGATATCGTAGCCGGTGCCCATTAGATTGATGAGGATCTTTTGTTTGGGAAACATTAGGACGAATTTAGGATTTAAATTTTGTTTCTCACGGAAAGGATGGAAATTTGCGAGGAAAAAATGGAAAGGTATTGGGAAATTGGGGGAGGGAGTGTTTCCCGCAGATATCGCAGAAATTTCGCAGATGATGCAGAAAATTCTTGTGATTATCTCGTGGACCTTGTGTTCTTGTGGTGAAAAAACTCAGTGTCTAAGTGTCATAGGGGTAAAATAAAACCATCCACTAAATCGCAAAGATTTTGGAAAATGTGTGAACTTCTCCACCAGTTATCACAAGCATTCATTGATTTTGTAGTTTTGGAAAAATCTGCGAAACATGCTTACTCGTCTACTACTTCTTTTTACTCTCATCCTCGCTCTTGGCAATTCTGTAAACGCGCAATGGGTAAATACCAGCTCAGTTAGCGGTGCGCCTATTGAGGAAATCTATTTTCCGGCACCTGATACGGGATTTTATGTAACGGCTGCTTTTGGAAGCGGGGGAAAGATTTTCGGAACAACGGACGGACAAAATTTCTCCCAGTTATATGCAGACGCGAATAATTATTTCCTTAGTGCTTTCTTCCTGAATTCTGAAATCGGATGGGTTGGAGGAGGAGGCATAGGCTCCGGAATAATTTTATTTACGGATGATGGCGGCGCGTCGTGGGATGTTCAGACTACAAGTTGCGAGCAAATTGAATCGATCTTCTTTGTGAGCGAAGCTATCGGCTGGGCTGTGGCGAATGACGCAACTGCGGGAACGTACTTTATTTATCATACGATCGACGGAGGACAAAATTGGGATGTGCAAAAAACCGGCTTCGATTATGTGAGAAGCGTTTATTTCACTTCACCTACTGTTGGCTATGTTGCCGGTGATAACGGACGAATTTTCAAAACGAATGATGGCGGCGTGAATTGGTATTTACTAAACACAAATGTTGTTTTCCACTTCAACGATATTCAATTCATTTCTCCTTTGCGAGGATGGGCTTCGGGTTATTACAGCGACGGAGGAATGTATGAAACGAATGATTCAGGCGCTACATGGCATCGTATTCTCACAACAGCGGGGATGAATTATTGGGGACTTGCTTTTGTAACACCGTCGTACGGATTTATTGCAGGTGATAATGGCACGATCAGAGTCACAACAAACGGAGGAGCTTCATGGAACTCTATGACTACAGGACATAGTGAAACTGTAACTTCTTTTTCATTCCCTGATTCATCGCAAGGTTTTGCATCTAGCAACTACGGACGTGTTCAACGATTGGGCGGAACGTTTACGAATATTTCTTCTGCTTCATCATCAACATCTTTTTCTATTTATCCGAATCCGATGAACGATTATTCGATGCTGGTTCTAAATACTGCCGGTGCTACTATTACGATCACGGATATGAGTGGACGGATTGTAAGTGAAGCAAATGTTTCTGATGATAGCTTTTTGATTGATGGAACGGAGTGGGCTAAGGGCGTTTACCTGGTGACGGTGCGGAATGGGAGGGAGTTTATACTTCGCGATTGGTTAAGTAACCTGAGAGGAATTGTATGTATTTCCCGCAGATATCGCAGAAAATTCGCAGAAAATTCTTGTGGTTATCTCGTGGACCTTGTGAACTTGTGGTGGAAAAGCCTTAGTGTCTTAGTGTTAAAAAAAATAAACACTAAGACACTAAGAGTTATTTAGTGAGAAGTATTTTAGTAAAGCTGCTTCTGCCACCGGAGCTGCAAACACAAGTATATACTCCGTTTGACAAAGAACTCAAATCTACGACGGCAGTTCCGGTTGAAAATAAATTATTGTTGGAATAAACACATTGACCAAGACTATTAAAGGCTTTAACCTGAAGAGCAGATTTATTTTCTGTTGTTATTTTTAAAATACCTGTTGTCGGATTCGGCCAGATACTTACTTGCATTTGATCCTCAACTGACGAAATGGAATTGACTAAACTTCCGGTAGCCATGAAAAGTTCGTTTGCTCCCCAGGTATTGGCTAATGCTCCGGCATAGAAAAGAATTGTGCCATCCACGTTTGCCGTGGGTTGAGAATGCTGATAGGTTGTATCCTCAGTGCCCGGAATCAGTTGAAATGTGCTTACATCGAATGTGTCGGCTGTACTTGCTCTGGTAAACTCGTATAATCTATTCTTCGATCCGTTGTCGCGCCCGGATGAATAATAGGTAAGATTGTCTTTGCTAAGCTGCCCCGGAGTTGGAGCTACGCCGGGAGGAAAAGTTAGATTTCTGACAAAGTCAAAAGAGTTGGCAGAGCTTCTTGTATAGATTGAAATAGAGCTATTGCCAAGTACGCTATAAACATACATTTCGTTTTGTGTGCTGTCGAGTGAAACATTGCCGACAAAAGTGGCAGAAAGTCCGTTCATCGTAAGCAATGTATAGGTGGTAAAACCTAAATTTGTCGCTGTGCGGTGACAATAGTAAATCGATGTTCCGGAACAAATGTATGCATCAAGTTCATCATCTGAGAGCCATATGGAGGATGGTACTCCAATAGGATTCGTAAGTGTTACCGGTAAAGAAAACGGATCATTTGTGGATGGTCGTTCCGAATAAACTATATGATTACTACCGGATCCTCTTGTAAAATAAAGATGCAGTCCGTCAGGTGAAATCCATGGATAGGCATCAGCATTCGAAGTGTCATTGATTTCAGTCAAAATCCGGATCGAATCAAAATACACTACAGAATACGATTCCGAAACCGGTAAAGGAGAAGTGCGAACAGGTGCCGATGAAATGAAGTTGCTTGCAATGGAAACACCGTCGCCATTCAGATTTTGGGCATTCGAAAAGAGAGTAAATAGAATCAAAAGAGCCGACAAGGAGTTTTTCATATTGTTGCGTTTCGTGTAAGGTAAAACAATATACAATAAAGATTAGATATATAAAAAGGCCTGAATAGCTTTAAGAAAATAATTTAGAAAAAGCATGTACACTAATGTGTATATTGACGTGGTGAAATCTATCCGATATTTTTTTAAGATCTGGTATGTCAGTATAATTTTAATTCCCGGCTTTTTGGGAGTTGTTTATGCATTCTTTACCTATCAGGATGATTTGCTTCAATACGTTGGATACTATGTAACTTTTGGAATGCTTGCGGGTTTTATAATTGATGCAATGGTGAAATCTTATAAGCGAAGGAAGGCGGAATGATTCGTTCAGCTTTTTTGGTGAGTTGCTTTTAGTGTCTTAGTGTTTAAAAAGGTTTCCCACGGAAAGCACGGAAATAGGCACGGAAATACACGGAAAGCCCTTGTGTAATCTCGTGGACCTTGTGTTCTTGTGGTGAAAAAATCTTAGTGTCTTAGTGTCTTAGTGTTTAGCGAAAATAAACACTCAAGAAATCTTGGTCTTAGTGGTAAAAAAGCCCAGACCCAATTTCCTAGGTCTATTTTGAAATTTTGGAGAAAATGCTTCAAGCCTCAAAATTTTGATCAAAATGCAACTCTCATTCATTGTCGGGTGAGAAATGTCATGTGCTCTACGGGCAATCATCATGACTCTAAAGCTGAAATTTGCGCAAATTCACAGACTTAAAGTTTGAAAAACCATGGACGGAATTGAAAGCAAAACGCTTGCGCAAATTGTAATTGCCGAGCCCGAAGCAGCTGCCGTATTTGAAAAATATGCACTGGACTTTTGTTGTAAAGGAAAACAAACTCTAACAGATGCGTGTGCTGCTGCAGAGCTTGACATTAAAAAAGTTGTCAGAGATTTAGATGCTGCGGCGAAGAAAGTCGACAAGAACCATCCGCCTGAACATTTTGAAAAAATGGAATTAGATGCGCTGGTGAATCATCTTCTGCAACATCATCATACATACATGAAAAGAAGTATGCCGATCATTCACGGACATCTTCAAAAAATTGCCGGCGTTCATGGTGAACGTCACCCTGAATTAATTGAAATCGCCGGATTATTCGATCAGATGCAGATGGATCTCGAACAGCATCTTTTGAAAGAAGAAGAAGTTCTTTTTCCGTATGTGAAAAAACTTGTTCAGGCGAAGCACGAAAGTGACCATCATCATTTCAATAAAACACATTTTATCGCTAACCCGATCAGCGTGATGATGAATGAACACGAAAGAGCAGGAGAGCTGATGGATATGATTCATGAAAAATCAGGCGGCTTCGATTTGCCTGAAGATGCTTGCGCAACATACAAAGCCGCCTATCATGAGCTCGAAGTTTTTGAAAAAGATCTTCACCTTCATGTGCATCTCGAAAACAATATTCTTTTCCCTAAAGCGAAGGCGCTGGAGAACGTCTTGTTTCTTGTAAGCTAATTCAAAATTCCGAATTCAAAATTCAGAAGACAAATCAAGCAATATCCTTAACGTTAAGAATTCCTAATTCTTAATTTAAAATTCAAAAGTGATGGCCAAGTCAACAAAAACCACAAAAAGATCATGGGCAGAACCGTATAAGATCAAAATGGTGGAGCTCCTTAAAATGACTACACGTGAGGAGCGTGAAAAAATGATTCGTGAAGCAGGGTACAATACGTTTCTACTTCGTTCTAAGGATGTGTATATCGATCTGTTAACTGATAGTGGTACTTCTGCCATGAGTGATCAGCAGTGGGCAGGAATGATGCTGGGTGATGAAGCGTATGCGGGAAGTGAAAACTTCTATCACCTCGAAGAGACGATCCAAAATTATTACGGCTACAAATATGTGATTCCTTGTCACCAGGGTCGTGGTGCTGAAAATATTATTTCAAAAATCCTCATTAAGCCGGGTGATATCATTCCCGGTAATATGTATTTCACAACAACGCGTCTTCACCAGGAACTCGCAGGCGGAACATTTGTTGATGTGATTGTCGACGAAGCTCATGATCCGGTGAATTTACACCCATTCAAGGGAAATGTCGATTTGCAGAAATTAACTGATGTAATCAAACGTTACGGTGCGGAAAAAATTCCGTACGTATGTATTGCTACGTCGGTAAATATGGCGGGTGGTCAGCCGATTTCGATGGAAAATTTGAAAGCGGTGCGTAAGCTGACAAAGAAACATGGTATTCGTATTATTCACGACATGACTCGCGTGGCTGAGAATGCATGGTTCATCAAGATGCGTGAGAAGGGTTATGCCAATAAAACTACGGCACAAATCGTAAAAGAAATTTGTTCATATACTGATGGCGCTACAATGAGCGCAAAGAAAGATGCTCTGGTTAATATCGGGGGCTTCCTTGCCATCAACGAACACGATATTTACGAAGAGGCTTCAAACATGGTTGTTGTATACGAAGGTCTTCACACTTATGGTGGAATGGCCGGTCGTGATATGGAAGCTATGGCAATCGGTATTAAAGAATCGGTGAGCGATAATCATATTCGTGCTCGTATCGGACAAGTTGAATACTTAGGACATAAGTTAATCGATGCCGGTGTTCCGATTGTTCAGCCTATCGGTGGACATGGAATTTTCCTTGATGCAAAAAAATTCCTTCCGCATATTCCACAAACGGCTTTCCCTGCACAAACGTTAGCTGCCGAAATTTATGTTGACAGCGGTGTTCGCTCTATGGAACGTGGTATCGTTTCGGCAGGCCGTAATAAAGTTACAGGCGATCATTACTACCCTGAACTTGAATTAGTACGATTAACGATTCCTCGTCGTGTGTATACACAAGCTCACATGGATGTAATTTCTGAATCTATCGAAGAAGTTTTCTTGAATCGCAAGAAAATCAAAGGACTCAAGATGATCTATGAGCCGAAGTATTTAAGATTCTTCCAGGCGAAGTTTACTAAGCTTAAGTAAACTGATCGGTTATCCGGCTTCTACAAGAGCAACGACTGATAACGAATTCTCAATTAGCAAATTCAAAATTTAGAATTTAAAATTCAAAAAAAAGTAATTCAGAGATTGTAAATTATAATTTAGAAAGTTACGTGGAGGTTGTTCCCTAGGCGCGTTTTTCTGAATTCATAATTCTGAATTCTAAATTCACAACAAATGCAATTCAAAACCATCATCGAGCCGTTCCGGATAAAATCGGTTGAACCGATTTCGCTTTCGACGGAAGAGCAACGAATTCAATATTTGAAGGAAGCTCATTATAATCCGTTTTTGCTCAAGAGCGAGCAGGTAATCATCGACTTCCTGACCGATAGCGGAACATCGGCTATGAGCAGTAATCAATGGGCTGCTATGATGAATGGTGATGAGTCGTACGCAGGGGCACGTAGCTGGGAACGTTTTCAAAAAGCGGTTTTCAGCCTTACAAGTATGCCGCACATTTTGCCTACGCATCAGGGTCGTGCAGCTGAACGAATTCTCTACAGTCACTTAGGTGGTAAAGGTCGTTACTTCATCAGCAACACTCACTTCGATACAACTCGTGCAAACATCGAATACAGCGGAGCTGAGGCTATCGACATTCCTTGCGAAGAGGCGCATGACTATACATCGAATTTTCCTTTCAAAGGAAATATGGACGTAGAGAAACTTGAAAAGTTAATTCTCGAGAAAGGTCCTGATAATGTTTCTGCCGTCATTCTCACTGTTACCAATAATAGCGGTGGCGGGCAGCCGGTGAATATGGAGAATGCAAAGGATGTGGCAAAAATTTGTAAGAAGTATGGAGTGCTGTATGTTCTCGATTGCTGTCGTGTTGCCGAGAATGCATACTTCATTAAGCATAACGAAAAAGAGTACGCTGATAAAACATATAAGGAGATTGCACAGGAAATGTTTGCCATGTGCGATGCCGCTGTAATGAGTGCGAAGAAAGATGCTCTTGTGAACATGGGCGGATTTCTGGCCATGCGTAATAAGCATCTGGCCGATGAGTGTACGCAACTTCTGATCATCACCGAAGGCTTTGCAACATACGGTGGACTCAGTGGACGTGACATGGAAGCCATTGCTGTCGGTCTCGACGAAGTGTTTGATGCCGATTATCTCCATTATCGTATCCGCAGTACTCAATATTTGGGAGAGAATATTCGCAAGAAAGGTGTTCCTATTATTTATCCGGTTGGCGGACACGCAGTATATATTGATGCAAAAGCATTGTATCCGCATATTCCGGTTGATCAATATCCCGGACAGGCATTGGTATGTGAACTGTATCGCATCGGTGGAATTCGTGCCGTTGAAATCGGCTCACTCATGTTCGGTAAGTACGATGAAAATGGAAAATTAATTCCGGCACCGATGGAACTCGTGCGTTTGGCCATTCCACGAAGAGTGTATACTCAGTCGCATGTCGATTATGTAATCGAAGTTTTCGACGAAATCATTCGTACGAAAGACAAAGCCCGCGGCTTAAACGTAACTCTTGAGCCGCAGTTCTTGAGGCATTTTACGGCGCATCTGGAAATGCTTTAGCGAATTCAGAATTCTAAATTCATAATTCATAATTCAAAATTATGAATTCAAACCTCACCTTCCTCCAAACACCAAAGCTCCTCCAATCTCAACGAGGAAATTTCTTCCTGCGTTTTCGTCTTTGATGAATCCGTTTTGTTGAACTTTTAGTATACCGGTTGTTACGCGAGCGTACACCATTAAGAAGCTTGGAAGCTTGTATCCGATTCCTGCAGCAAGAGCCAAATCTCCTTTGTGAAAAGTGACTTTCGTGTCTGTCGTTGGAGTAGTGGGCTGCGATGTACCTCCGTTGATACTTATAGTGCTACTGGTCGTTATATTTGAATTGTCCTTAATCAAATACGAAAACTGTGGTCCCGCCTGAAACATGAATCCTCTTGTTTCGCCGGTGAATACAGTCAAAAGTACAGGGATGTCAAGATAACCCAGCGTCGCATCTACATTCGCTGTAAGATTTACTACGCTGGTAACATTTGTGCCTGAAGTATCAGGAGCTGTGTTTGTAGTTGTTGTGGAGTAATCGTACTTGAATCCTTTGTTCGAATACAATACTGCAGGCATAATGTAAACATGTTTACTCAGTGGCAAGCCAAGAAATAATCCTCCATGCCAGCCCCATTTTGAGTCTATCGTTAAATCAGTATGACTTAGAGTTCCGATATTCATTCCGAATTGCGGACCTACAATAATTTGTGCTGAAGCAAAATGTCCTATTATCGAAAACAGGAGAATGATGGCGATCTTTTTCATGAGATATGTGTTTGGAAAAATGAGTTGAGTGTTTTGCCTTCGTGCGTTTATTTTAAACGTACTTAAAGAGTCATTATTTTGATTAAATATTGAATGTGTTGATTAGAGCGAAAAAACGAAGATTGAATTTGAGAACACTTCGATCTAATTTCAAATATCGCATTTTTGTAATCTTCATTTCCGTTTTTTTCGATTTAATTTAAATGAAATTTCGATCGACGAACACCTTGCTTCGATTGGAATTCTATTGTATAAATTCCGGGAGCAAGAGTCGGTAATTGAATTCGTCCGTCGGCTTCACTGCAATTCTTTGAATAAACAATTGCCCCGTTGACTGAGATAATTCGAATTTCATCAATCGTTTCTCCTTCTGATTTCCATGAAATCATTCCCTGAGTCGGATTCGGATAAATAACTAATGAAGTCGGCTTTAAAAATTCCGATGTAGAATTGATCAGAACTAATCCATTCTCATCGGTGCGGACTAAATACAATTCCGCAGATATATTTGTGGTCAAAGAACTTTGTCCTGAAAAAATAAAACCGGTAGTGTCGATTGCAAGAACGGCATCGGCCTTACATTCTCCCGAAAGATTAAAGTATCGTGTCCACATATAATTATCGTTTTGATCGATGCGGTAAAGAACGGCATCCATATGTGCGCCCACTTGTACTGTTCCGCCATAAATGTATCCGCTGTCGGGAACTAAGGCAAATGGAAATTTCGCTTCAAAGTCGGACATGGAAATCGAGTCGTTGAATATTTGAGAGGAAAGGCTGTCGAAATTATTGTCAGTTTTTATCACCATTACATCATAGTAGGGAGTTGTTCCGGCTTTTGCTGAAATGATATATCCACCTTGAGGAAGGTGATCAATTGAATTTACATTTTCGGCAATCGACGGCATATTGTAAGTATGCGATGCCAGATAATTTCCTGCAGTGTCGAATTCAAAAACAGATGCACCATATGTACCATTTAAAATGGCTCCGGCAACAATATAATTTCCGTCGTAATTTTGTTTACATACTTGAGCATACGAATTTCCGGAAGATCCCATTTGCGCCGACCACAATGAGTCACCTGTCTCTGATAATTTGAGGAGAGTACCTTTTGCCCATCCGCCGATACTCCACCAACCACAGCACAAAATTGTATTATCGTCGTTCTCACTAATGCATTGCATACGGTCGTTATTGACATGACGAATGATTTTCGTCCATAATGTATCGCCGTTCGCATCCGTTCTGAGAATCCACCAGTCTGAAAGAGTTGGTGCCTGAAAGCCGAGTGAATATGTTGTTGCGGAAATTAAAAAACCGCCGTCATGTGTTTCTACAATGGCCGAAGGAAAATCATTGGCTGAAGAACCTCCATATGTTTTTGTCCAAAGCGAATCGCCGTACTCATTCGTTTTTGTAATGATGATGTCGAGATAGGTACTCGTGTCCGATGAACTCACACCGGCAATAGCAAAGCCACCGTCCGAAGTTTTACAAATTGTTTGTCCATCCTGATAACCAACTCCTCCCCACGATCTCTCGAAAGTGATTTGTGCGGAACAATGAATAGTGGCGATTAGAAGTAAAATCGTGCTGAGAAATTTCATTTCGTTTATTTTCTGTCAAATTTGGTTTAAGAGTTTCGCTTTGTCATGAAAAGCGTCAGCGAAATTCGTCATTTTTTCGTGTTTTTTCAAGTTTCCCAATTTGACAAAAAAGCGCTGAAATGCACGATTAACGCACATTTTGGCTGTATATGGCTGTTCGCAACTGAATTCCTGCCGTTTGCCACAAAGCGTTGCTTTCGCCCTGTTCCGGGTGCATTTTTACAGTGTTGTTCTAGCCCCACAAACACAAATGATACAACGTTATTTTCGTACATGTCTGCTCATTGCTTTGCTTTTTCTTGCTCAAGCAGGTTTTTCGCAAATTGTTATCAATGAAATTCAGACTTCAAATTTGTCGACGATTTACGACGACTACAATCAGTTCGACGACTGGATTGAAATTTATAATGCAGGAAGTTCGTCTGTCAATCTGCAGAATTACGGATTGTCGGATACTATCAGCAAAGTGAAATTTACTTTTCCTGATTATACTCTGGCACCCGGAGCTTACGTGATCGTTTTCGCTTCCGATACAAATATTACAACACTTTCACATTGGGAAACTGCTGTCAGCGCAAGTGATACGTGGAAATACCGAGCAAATACGACAGCTTATTCCGGTGCTAACTGGAGAGATCTTGCTTTTAACGATGCTTCATGGACTTCCGGAGTAGGTGGAATTGGTTTCGGCGACAGCGATGATGGTACTACCGTGGCTACATGCGTTTCTATTTACATGAGAAAAACATTTACGGTTACCGATACTTCCAAGATTTCGGAAGCGATTCTGAATATGGATTACGACGACGGATATGTAGCTTACTTGAATGGAGTAGAAGTAGCGCGTCGAAATGTCGGCATACCTGGTGTTGTTCCTGCATGGAATGCCATCGCTCCGGCATCGTATGAAGCTTTGTTGTATCAAAATAAATATCCGGATAGCGTACATTTCGACGTAAGTTCTCTTCGTTCACTTTTGCAGGTTGGAACAAATGTTCTGGCGATTGAAACCCATAATGAAAGCACAACGAATGCAGATTTAACATCTCGTCCGTTTTTATCATTCAAAGTTCAGGACGGGTCTTCTTTTTATAGTGCGACTCCTTCTTGGTTTCATAAAGCGGCTACTTCTTATATGCATGCTAAATTTAAGCTAAGCAAAATGGGCGAGAGCGTTATTCTCACCGATGCAAGCGGAGCTATGATCGATCAAAAAGCAACAGGAAATATAGAGGGTAATAACTCACTGGCCCGAATTCCTGACGGTAGTGCAAGTTGGTGCTTAGCAGCAACTCCGACACCGGCTGCGAGTAACAATTCCATCGCTTGCGGTTTAGCCTACACGACGATGCCGATATTTTCTTTACAGAGTGGATTCTTTACTTCTACGCAATCACTCAATATTACGACAACCTATCCGGGTGGAGTAGTTCGATTCACTTCCGATGGTAGCGATGTTACGGAATCATCAATGGCAGTTGTCGGGCCCATTACACTAACATCGACGAAGGTAATTCGCGCCAGAGTATTTGCTCCTAATGCTACGGCAAGCCCGCAAATAACGCATACATATATAATTAATCTGAATTGTCATCTTCCGGTATTCTCTATTACGACCGATCCGAAAAACTTAAATGATAATCTTACCGGCATTTTTGCAAATGGCCCCGGTTATACAGCAGCAATGCCTCACTTCGGAGCAAATTATTGGCTCGATATGGAGAAGCCGATTTCTCTGGAGTTCTTTGAACGTGATAAGTCGATGGCCTTTCAATTCAACGCCGGAATTTCGGTGACAGGAGGATGGTCGCGTACAGCTCCGCAAAAGAGTCTGGAAATTAATATGGGCGACAAATACGGACAGGCCGATTTAAACTATAGCCTCGAACCGGATAAGCCATGGAATGATAAATGGAACGATTTCATTTTGCACGATGCCGGTAATGACCGTGATCTCTGCAAAATGCGCGATGCTTTAATGTGTCGTCTGCTACGCACTACGCATAATGATTATGTAGCGTACGAGCCTTGTTTGGTTTTACTGAACGGACAAAACTGGGGAGTGTATTATACTCGTGAAAACGATGATCACCACTGGGTGGAAACTAATTATGGCTACAAGTCAAGTCAGATCGATTTCCTGAAAGAAAGTTATTTCTTCCCGGGAATGGAAGTGAAGAAAGGCAGCGATTCGGCATTTTATGCTATGTATAATTATGCTGTCAATACTTCTCCGACGGATACAGGATATTACCGTACAATTTCATCGATGATGGATTTGGAAAATATGGCTGATTACTTTATTGCCGAAACATATTATCCGAACGACGACTGGATGGGTGGCGGAAACAATAATTTGAAGTTGTGGCGCCCGAGAAAAGATGGCGGAAAATTCCGTTACATTATTTATGATCTTGAATTCGGTTTGGGATACAGCGGTTCGACAAGTTTAAATATGCTGGCAACGGCGCGAAATCCTTCACCGCACAATTACAATTCCGATTTATTCGATGCTTTCACGCAGAATCCGACTTACAAACGTTATTTCATTAATCGCTATGCCGATTTGATCAATACTGTTTTTCTGCCGAGCAATATTCAAAGCATGGCATACATGTTCCGTGATTCATTGAAGTATGATATGCATCTTCAGTTTGAAAAATGGGCGGCTTCGGATAGTACTTCGTGGATAAACAATATTGCAAGTATGCTCACTTTTGCAAACGGCCGACCTGCTAATGCACGAAATATTGTGCAGAGCGAATTCGGAATGGCCGGACAAGTAACGCTCACTTTGCAAGTATCTCCGGCAGGAGCAGGAACAATTCAGATTAGTACAATTAATCCGGCTACGTATCCGTGGTCAGGTGTTTACTTTAACGGAAATCCGGTTACTATTACTGCTATCCCGAATCCGGGCTATTCTTTTGATCACTGGAGATCGAATACTGTTATATCTTCGAATGATTTAAATAAGAGTACGACGTATAATTTTACTTCAAGCGACGTAATTACCTGCTACTTTACAGGTTCGGCTGCAACGCCTGATATTGCTATAAGTGAAATTAATTTCCACAGCGACTCTATTCATGACGCCGGCGACTGGGTTGAATTGCATAATCGCTCTTCATTCTCCGTTGATATTTCTAACTGGAAATTCCGTGATGAAGCCGATAACCATACGTATTCTATTCCTGTAAATACCGTCATGGCTCCGAATAGTTATTTGGTCATGGCATCGGATATGACAAAGTTTAGAGCTATAAATCCTTCCGTTGCAAATGCAATCGGCGATTACGGATTTGATTTTTCAAACAATGGCGAACAATTGCGTCTATTCGATAAGCAGAATAATCTGTTCACTTCTGTTACTTATGCAGATTACAGCCCATGGCCTTTACAAGCTGATGGTTTAGGATATACTCTCGAACGACTTGATGAAACGCTTACGGGTGATGATGGTTCCAATTGGTTCGCAGGTTGTATAGGCGGATCTCCGGGGAGAACTTATTCTGCTCCTGCTATTTCAATCAGCGGTGCTGCAGCCCAGACGATCTGTACAGGCTCAAGCATTACGCTTACTGCTAATGGTGGCGTAAACTATTCTTACCAATGGCAAAAAGATCATACAAATATCGCAGGTGCTACTTCTTCAACTCTCAATGCAACTGAAGCGGGAACGTATACGGTCTTTGTAACAGCAAATGGTTGTTCAAATACATCTGATTCAGTTGTAGCGACAGTAAGAGCAATGGAACAAGTTACTTCAGTGTCGCCTGCTTCACGATGTGGTTCCGGTACTCTGACATTATCGGCTGCCGGCACATCGGCGCTGAATTGGTTTACCGATTCAACAACAACGAGTGTTCTTGTTTCAGGAAATTCATTTACCACGCCGGTATTAAATTCGACTACGTCGTACTTTGTTCAGGCGAGTGGAAATTGTCCTTCAAACAGACAAAGAGTAACCGCTCAAATTAATGCCGTCGCTGCTGCTCCGGATGTTCAGTCTGCTGAACGTTGTGGTAGCGGTACGGTCACTTTATCGGCAAACGATACAGCGTTGATCAAATGGTTTGACGCGCAGGTCGGAGGAAACTTGCTTGCATCAAGCGATGTTTTCACCACACCTGTATTGACTCAGTCAACAATATATTATGTAGAGGCCGGAATAGTTTGTCCGAGTGCCCGAGTATCGGCAACAGCTACGATTAATTCGATCACTTCTGATCCTGTTGCTTCAGGCGCCGCACGATGCGGAGCGGGTAGTGTTACACTCACTGCAACTGATACTGCTTCTATTCGTTGGTACGATGCTGCCGTAGGCGGAAATCTCCTTACAACCGGTACATCTTATATAACTCCTGTTTTATCGACGACAACAACATATTATCTGGAAGCGGGTTTGCTTTGCCTTAGTAATCGTGTTCCAATTGTAGCAACGATTGAAAACGTAGGTGTTCTTCCTGTAGTGACCGATGGTTCTAATTGCGGTTCCGGAAGCATTGTACTTCATGCAAGCTCTTCATCTGCTCTCAACTGGTTTGATGCGGCAACGGGTGGCACACCTATTGGTAGCAGCACTTCATTTACTACTCCTGTTCTTTCTGCAAGTACTGATTACTATGTAGAATCGGGTGTAGTTTGTCCAAGTCCGCGTGTAGCAGTTCATGCAAACATCCTGGCAATTACGGCAGATCCGATTGTAACGGGAGCCGATCGTTGCGGAGCCGGAAGCTTAACTCTTTCTGCAACTGATACTGCAATTGTAAAATGGTATTCTGCAGCAAGTGGCGGATTGGTATTAGCAACTGCGTATTCCTATACAACACCAAGTATTACCCAAACAACAACGTATTATGCTCAGGCCGGAACAACGTGTCCGAGCAGCCGTGTTCCTGTACTTGCAACTATCAATGCCATCAGTCCAAATCCAACAACTAATGGCGGAATGAATTGTGGCACGGGCTCAGTAACACTTTCGGCAAGTTCAAGCGGAATAATTAGCTGGTATGATGCACCGAATGGTAATCTTCTCTTTACAGGAAATAATTTTACCACTCCAATAATATCGCAGACTACTTCTTACTATGCTCAAACAGGAGGTATTTGTCCGAGCTCATTTGTACCGGCTCAGGCAACTATTCAATCTATTTCTGCAGACCCTGTAGGAAGCGATGTGATGCGTTGTGGAAACGGTAGCGTTACAATTACGGTTTCATCTACAGATCCTGTTAGTTGGTATGATGCGCCGGGAGGAAATTTGTTGGGAACAGGAAACTCGTTTACGACTCCGTCGGTAAATCAAACAACGGCATTCTACGCAATTGCCGGTACAACTTGTCAAAGTTCGTATGTAGCATTGCAGCCTATCGTTAATCCGGTTTCTGCTGCACCATCCATTGTGAATGCATCGGTTTGTGGTAGTGGGGCAATGTTGCTTACAGCTTCTTCGACTGAAAATATTTATTGGTACGATAGTCCGGGCGGAAATTTGATCCAAAGCGGTGCTTCTTATCAAACACCTTTGCTCACAAACTCCGCAACATATTATGTAACAGCGGGCGATATTTGCCCGAGTGCTCCGGTATCAGCTACGGCAACAGTTTTTGCTTTGCCTACAGTATGGTTAGGAAATGACACATCGTACAATCATGGCGACACACTCACTTTAAATGCAGGTAATGGCTTTGCTGATTATCTCTGGAATACGGGCGAGATCACTTCTTCAATCGGTGTATTTATGGCCGGAACATATGGAGTGACGGTTACGGATGCGAATGGTTGTATGGCAAGTGATAGTATCGACGTGTCGCTGATATCAATGTTGAATCAGCTTTCAGCAGATAATGCATTTAAGGTGTATCCGAATCCGGTCGAAGCCACAGCTTATATTGTCTTGCCGGAGTCAGGAAAGGATTGGCAGGTAACAGTTCTTTCTGCTGATGGAAAACTTCTCGAAAGCAGGAATGAGAATCCTATGTCGACGATTGAAATTTCGACAGAAAAATACGCAAGCGGATTTTACTTTATCACACTTAGTAATTCGGAAAAAGTTTTGGTGAAGAAAATAATCGTACGGTAATTCTCAGCCAAAGAGATGTGAAAAGACTTCTTCCACTTTCGATACGGCAATGATTTTGATCGAGTGAAATTTACTCTTGTCGAGTCCTTTCGTATTGTATTTGCTGATGACGATTTCTTTGAAGCCCATTTTTTCGGCTTCGCTGATGCGTTGTTCGATTCGTGTTACAGGCCTGATTTCTCCGCTCAATCCCACTTCGCCTGAGAAAGTAATTCCTTCCGGAATCGGCATGTCTTCATTCGATGAAAGAATAGCGCAGATAACGGCAAGATCGATGGCCGGATCTTCTACTTTTATTCCGCCGGCAATATTTAAGAAAACGTCTTTTGCTCCGAGTTTAAACCCGCAACGTTTCTCGAGAACGGCAAGGAGCATGCTGAGTCGTCGTAAGTCAAAGCCTGTTGATGAACGCTGCGGTGTTCCGTAAACGGCCGACGATACGAGTGCCTGTGTTTCGATGAGTAGAGGACGAATACCTTCCATCGTTGCAGCAATGGCTGTGCCGCTCAGGCTTTCTTCGCGTTGCGCTACGAGTACTTCCGACGGATTACTCACTTCACGCAAACCTGAACCTTGCATTTCGTAAATGCCCAGCTCTGCCGTTGAACCGAAACGATTTTTTACCGCACGAAGAATTCGGTAAACATGATGACGATCGCCTTCGAATTGAAGTACGGTGTCGACCATGTGTTCGAGAATTTTCGGTCCGGCAATTGTTCCGTCTTTCGTGATATGACCAATGAGAAATACCGGCACCGAGCTTTCTTTTGCAAAGCGTAAAGCTCTCCGGCGCATTCACGAATTTGTGAAACGCTGCCCGGCGATGATTCAATCTGACTGCTGAAAATAGTTTGTATCGAATCGATAACGAGTATCTGCGGTTCTACTTCGCGGATTTGTGCAAAGATATTGTCGAGTGATGTTTCTGTTAAAATGAAAAAACGTTCGTTCGACATCTTCAGCCGATCGGCGCGCATCTTAATTTGCTGTTCGCTTTCCTCGCCACTCACATAAAGCACGTTGAGTTTTTTCAAACTAAGTGCCAATTGCAATAGGAGAGTAGATTTCCCGATACCGGGTTCGCCGCCCATGAGCACTAGAGAGCCCGGAACTAATCCGCCACCGAGCACACGATTGATTTCCTGATCCGGTAACTTGATACGATGCTCGTCTTTGATGGCCACCTCTTCCAAACGCTGCGGCTTGGCGATACGGCGGCTTTTATCTGTCGGTTTTTTCCATGCCTGCGTTTCTTCCGTACGTTGAATTACTTCTTCGACATACGTATTCCATTCGCCGCACGAATTACACTTACCAATCCAGCGCGGTGACTGAGCTCCGCAGTTCTGGCAAAAAAATGTTGTCTTAGTTTTAGCCACAGCTTCAAAAGTAAACACCTGAAGCCGATTTGGAGGCATATGTGCATAAAAAGTTGCATATAATAACTTAGTGTCTTAGTGTCTTAGTGGTTATATTTTTTTACCACTAAGACACTAAGGCACTAAGAAAAAAAAACGCTCCCTGAGTTACAGAGAGCGTTTTCCATTGACCGGAATGGCCAAATATTATTGTTTTTTCGTGAATTCCAGCTCAGTGATACCTGTGGTACCATCGCCATCGTTTACGAGAATGAGAAAATCACTGTCTACTCTTACAATTTGCCAGGTACCGTTATAGTTGCGTTCTCCTGACACGATCGGCATGTTTTCTACTTTTATTTCTGCTTTGAACATGGTTGTATTGACTGAATACGTGCCATCGTAGCTGGTACTTCCCTGCAAACGAGAGAAAGTTTCATCGCTGAACGTCCAGAGCTGATCGGGAGATGTTCTTGGAATCGGAACCAGATTCCAGCTGCCACTTAGCTGCTTTTTAATGCCGGCCTCGGATTTGAGATACTCTTCTTTTCCGCACGAGAACAAGGAAATTATGCTTAAAAGCATAATCCAAGAGAGGAGGGGACGGAATGTTTTCATTTCGAAGTATTTAATGTAAAGTTATATTTTTTTCAATACGTTTTATACCAACTCAAATTAAAATCCGGGCAAATGGAATCGGATTTATGCGGGATATACCCTCATTTCTCGAATTTTGATCAGAAATGGTATACCTTCACTTTACGGCTGACCGAATCTTTTCCTCAATTCGGGTGGTCGAATAACCCGGCAAAAACTCGATGGTTTTTACCTGGCCCTTGTTTGATTGAACGACATCGGCCCCGACGATGTTCTGCAAATTATAGTCAGAACCTTTCACTAATACGTCCGGAAGCACAAATTTGATCAATTCAAGGGGTGTAGGCTCGTCAAAAAGGATGACGGCATCCACAAAATGAAGAGCAGCCAGTAATGAAACCCTTTGCTCCTCATTATTAATAGGACGAGTAGGTCCTTTTAAACGGGAGGTCGACGCATCGGTATTGACACCAATAATGAGTATGTCGCCCTCGTCGGCTGCCTTCGAAAGATAATCAACATGGCCGAGATGGAGGATGTCGAAGCACCCGTTTGTAAATACAATCTTCTTCGAAAGAAAACGCCAGCGACTCAATTCGTGACGAAGCGAATCGAGCGTGTGAATCTTTTTACGAATAATATCAAGATTGCTTAGTGTTTGCATTTCGTTCTTTAAGGAATAAATATAAGAAAGATAATCCACCCAGAATAATAACAATCATCGTCGACAATCCATGCATGAGAACGGCAAATACCGTTGCGTGCTGGCTCTCGACATTATAAAGCATCAAAGCACCAATCACGGCGGCATGATACGTTCCAATGCCACCATTAACCGCTGCACTCATTCCTAATGCACCCGCTACAAGAATCAACATTCCTGCGTGCCAGTCGAGATTATGAGTGGCTTCGAGTGATTTGAAACACCAGTACGACATGTAGAAATACATCACCCAGATGAAGACGGTGTGGAAGATGAACCAGAATGGACTTTTCATTTTCATCACCGCCGTAAAACCTTCGCCGAAGCCTTTAATGAGCTTTGTAAATTTTCCGCTCGACTTAGAAGATTTTGCAAAACGAATCGTAAGCCATACCAGCGCCAGGAAGACAATTACCACAATCGACGCCGTTACGGGAGAGTGGAGAAATAATTGAACTTTCGGACTGATGTACTCGTTCACAAAATTCATGAAGAATCCGTAGTTGATGAAGGCTGTGAGAATGATGCATATCAATAAGCAAATCACATCCAGAAGTCGTTCAAAAATTACCGTGCCGAATAATTTGTCGAATGGAACTTTATCGGTCCGTGCAAGAGTTCCGCAACGCGTCACTTCTCCCAAACGCGGGAAAGCAAGATTTGCTAAGTAACCCATCATTAATGCCGTACTCGTACTCATCAGCGTCGGCTTCTTATGAAACGATTCGATGAGCATATTCCAACGAATTGCTCTGCTGAAAAACGAAGCCAGACTGGCAACAATAGATAAAGAGATCCAAAAGAAATTTGCATTCCCGATTTCGTTCATCGCCTCATCGAGATCAAGCTTATTCAAAGCCATCATCAACAAGCCAATTCCGATTGCCAGAATTGCGACGTATTTAATTGTGTTTAGGATCTTTTTTTTCACTATTTCTCGATTAGCTAATTAGCTAATGTGATAATTAGCTAATGGTGCATGCTATATTTTTATGACTTACTCTTACTCAACGATTTTTACGAGGTGCCATAACGGCCCATTCTCACACTCACACTTCATTAGCTAATTAGCTCATCAGCTAATCATCGTACCGCATCAGCTTACTAGTTAATAGTCACCTGCTCAAACAACGCCGCCTCCTCATACGCCCCAATCTTCTTGAGGTCAATGATAACGGAATTATCTTCTCCCGGCGAACTCATCGGTAAAAATTTTGCACCGAAAACGATTTCTTCCGGCCTATACGAAGTTCGTGCGTGAACGGTTTGTGCGAAAGTTTCTTCGTATGCTTTTAGAAGGACTAGAATTTCAACGTTATTCTTTTTGTAGTCTTCTGCCAACCAGCCGTACATCGGACTTTCTTCATCGATCGGATGTACTATCGTCCACGACATCGTCAGCAATGTTACATGTGTGAGTTCGAGTTTTAGATTCGCAAATTTTCTGACTTTCGCGCCATTCTCTTCGAGCACATACGACATGATCATAGATGCTTCGGGATCGAGCAGTTCGCTTTTGTTTTTATTGGCAACACGAATCATGAATGCAGTGAAGCCTTTGTATGGGGCAATTAATCCATGTTTACTAAAGAGCACTCTGGCAACAGGACGAGAGAAGCGTCCGTAAAGTAAGCCCGTAGCGAGCGCAAAACCCAACAGTCCGATCATCGATTCAATGGCGGCGATAGAACTATTAAAAACGCCGGTTGGATTTAATCGACCATAACCTACGGTAGTTAACGACTGAGCACTGAAGAACAGAATCTCAAAGAATTTATCCGTTTCATTTTCGTACATCATTCCGCTGATATTCGAAGGATCACCAACGTAATAAATCACAGCAAATAGTACGGTAAAAAATGTATAGAGCGAAAAAACCAATATCAGGAATTTTAACCATGGCATGGTTATGAGCTCGTGATACAGATTAGTTGATTTGTAAAAAGGTAAACCGGTACGATGAACATTGCTCAGTCCGTCTTTGTTCATCAATCGCTGTCCGTCTTCAACCACTTTATTCCCAAAGCCGGTTTCACGGTATTCGTCTTGCTTAAATATTCGTCTGCGAATGGCCATGCGTAATTATTCTTTGATCTCAGTTACACCACCTGAAATAATGAACTTCATCATATCGGTTCCGGACGCATCGATGGCGCGAATATTTTCTTTCGGTAAAATAATGAGTTCACCGGCGAAGCTGTATGAGAAGGGCAGATAAACAGCGACCATTTTTTCCTGTAAACCGATTTCAGAAAGATCTTCCTGAGTGATAAAACCTATTCGATGAATTTCTGAATCTTTTTCCAGACGAACTAAAACAGGCGTGTTAAAACGTTTCTTCTCACCTACGAATGCTTCGATCAGATCTTTTACTGATGAGTAAATCAGTTTGATCAAAGGTGCTTTGGTCACCATTTTCTCGAAATAAGAGAAAAACGGATTCCGAATATATCGTCCGCCGAAATAACCAATTGCCGCTACCGTCAGGAAGATCGTAAGCAAGCCCAGTCCCGGAATTTCCAACTTTTCAATTCCAGGCACCTTGATCGGAATCTGAAACGGCAAGAGCCCGTCGATCCAGAAAATGACTTTAATGAGAACATAAAATGTCACTACAACAGGAACAACGAAAAGTAAGCCTTGCAGGAAGTAATTCAGTATGCGTTTCATGGCAGATGGATAAGTACCCAAATATCCGAAAAAAACAAGTGGGGAATTACGTGGCTCAGATGGGGTTATTGACAATACAGTATTACTTATTAATCTAGTGTCTTAGTGTTTATTTTTTAACACTAAGACACTAAGATTTTTTTTTAGGCTTAACCAGATCATAGGAATGCCGGATCCATTCCTTCACCAACTCATCCGTCGCCGATCCATCAACGTGCACGGTATTCCAGTGCTTTTTATTCATGTGATAGCCGGGTTGAACACATGGGTATTCGGCGCGTAATTCAATGGCTTTTTCGGGATCGCATTTTACATTGAAACGGAGCGAGTCTTCATCGAGCGGCAACAATAAAAAGATCTTTCCTCCGATTTTAAATACGATCAGATCGTCGCCAAAGGGCATAGCTTCCTCGGCTTTGGGAAGGGAGAGGCAGAATTCGCGGATGTCTTCGATGTTCATTTATGTTCAAGGTTCAAAGTTCAACGTTTTGGCAATTTAGTGGATATTTTCGTGAACTATTCCTCAATTTTGAGTCCTATTGTAACCTTTTAACACCTTCCCCAATTATTTCATTTAAGAATTCGTTTAACCTTCCCCGAATTTCCTAAACCCCAAACCCCGAATTATTAACCCCTAACCCTTAAACTTTAAACTTTAAACTTTGAACTTTGAACTTTGAACCTTGAACCTTAAACCTTGAACTTTGAACCTTGAACATTAAACCTTGAACAAAAAAATCCTAAATTTGCTCTATGAAAATCCGGCTTCTCCTTCTGTTATTTGTTTTATCGGTTTCTACTGCAATTGCGCAGAAGACGGTTACGACTTCGAATGCTGACAGTACGCTCACTATAAAAGCAGATAATCGTTTTGAGGAATTAGTCGATAAGCAGAAAAAAGCAAAATCTGGCGAATCCTACCATGGTGGGTTATCGCATCCAGATTTATTTCGGAGGGAATCGTCAGAAGGCGACTGAAGTAAAGATCGATTTTTCTTCCCGCTACCCGAATGTCAGCGCATACCTGACGTATCAACAACCCAACTTCAAAGTCCGCATCGGCGATTTCCGCAGCCGCTACGAAGCACAAAATTTCCTCAAAGAAATCAACGGCGTTTTTCCTACTTCTTTTATTGTGCCGGAGGATGTGAAGTTGCCTCCTGTTAAATGATTAGCTGATTTGACGATTAGCTGATTAGCTGATTTGCGTTGAACCAAGCCAATTGTATATTTCTACTGTGAAGAAAAAATGAGTTCAATGACTTCTTAGGATGTAGTTTGTATGCTTTTGTCGCCATTAGCAAATCAGCTAATCGCCAAATCAGCTAATTAAAAAAAGGCTGCCTTCAAAGAAAGCAGCCTCCGTATTTCATCATTAGCTAATTAGCTAATTTAAGCCAAAGTCCGCTTCACCGCCACCTGCTCATACCCCTCGATAATATCGCCAATCTTGATGTCGTTGAAGTTGGATACGCTCAGACCGCATTCGTAGCCTGCCGATACTTCTTTTACATCGTCTTTGAAACGTTTGAGTGATGCGAGTTCGCCGGAGTGAACTACGATACCGTCGCGAACAACGCGAACTTTAGTGTTACGTGATAATTTTCCGTCGAGTACCATACAACCGGCAATCGTACCGATTTTCGGAATCTTGAATGTCTCGCGGATTTCAATATTACCCACAATCTTCTCCTGGAATTCCGGAGCCAACATGCCTTCCATCGCTGCTTTCAATTCGTTGATCGCATCGTAGATGATAGAGTAGAGGCGGATTTCAATCTGCTCGTTCTCGGCAAGCTTACGTGCATTTACCGATGGACGAACCTGGAAGCCGATTACAATCGCATTCGATGCCGAAGCAAGGAGTACGTCGCTTTCAGTGATTGCTCCGACTGATTTATGGATGATGTTAATTTGAATTTCGCCTGTAGATAATTTCAGTAATGAATCGGCAAGGGCTTCGATTGAACCGTCCACGTCACCTTTAACGATAACGTTAAGCTCCTTGAAGTTTCCGATTGCCAAACGACGACCGATTTCATCGAGTGTAATGTGTTTGTGAGTACGAATACCTTGCTCACGTTGTAATTGCAAACGTTTGTTCGCAATGTCGCGTGCTTCGCGTTCGTCTTCCATTACATTGAACAAGTCACCTGCCTGCGGTGCTCCCGTCATACCGAGAACCTGCGCCGGAGCCGATGGTCCTGCTTCTTTGATACGGAAACCGCGTTCGTTATACAGGGCTTTTACACGACCTGAATAACAACCTGCCAGAAGGATGTCTCCCACTTTCAGTGTTCCGCCTTGTACCAACACCGTCATTACATAACCGCGACCTTTGTCGAGCATCGACTCGATAACGGTACCGTTAGCACGACGATTCGGATTCGCTTTCAAATCGAGGAGTTCGGCTTCGAGCAATACTTTTTCAAGCAATGCATCGACGTTCATTCCTTTCTTCGCGCTGATTTCCTGGCACTGATATTTTCCACCCCAGTCTTCGACGAGGATGTTCATTTTCGCTAATTGTTCCTTGATACGCTCAGGATTTGCATCAGGCTTATCAACCTTGTTGATGGCAAATACCATTGGTACGTTTGCAGCTTGTGCGTGGTTGATCGCTTCAATCGTTTGTGGCATGACGCTATCGTCGGCCGCTATCACGATGATGGCAACGTCGGTAACTTTCGCACCACGAGCACGCATCGCCGTGAAGGCTTCGTGACCCGGTGTATCGAGGAAGGTGATTTTCTTTTGATTCTCCAGCATCACTTCGTACGCACCAATGTGCTGCGTGATACCACCGGCCTCACCGGCAATAACGTTGGCTTTACGAATGTAATCGAGGAGTGATGTTTTACCGTGATCGACGTGACCCATAACGGTAACGATCGGTGAGCGCGGAATTAAATCTTCCGGCTTGTCTTCTTCCGTACCAATTGTTTCCTGTACATCGGCTGCAACGAATTCAACTTTGTAACCGAACTCTTCGGCAACAACGGTGAGCGTTTCAGCATCGAGACGTTGGTTGATTGATACGAAGATACCGAGCGACATACATGCAGAGATAATGTTGGTAACCGACACATCCATCATTCGGCCTAAATCATTCGCCGTTACCAATTCTGTTACCTGAATTACCTTATTCTCTTTTTGTTCTGCTGCTTGTGCTTCTTTTTCTGTGTTACGCTCGTCACGACGTGCTTTACGCATCTTCGAAGACTTCGATTTTCCACTTCCGCTCAAACGTGCAAGCGTTGCTTTAATCTGATCCTGAATTTCTTTTTCCGTTGGTTCTGCCTTCGGAGTAGATGGCGCGTTACGATTTGGCGGGCCACCACGGTGCGGAGGACGCGATTGTCCTTGTCCACCCGGACGATTTCCGCCGCCTTGCTGCGGACGATTGTTATTATCCGGAGGAACAGGTGAACCTTTTCTCTCCGTACGTTTTCTTTTCTTTTTGTTTTTATCGTCTACCGATCCTGTCGACGAAGCCACCGGCTTGCGTTTTGGAGGATCAACAGGTAATTCGATTTTACCGAGAACTGTCGGACCTGTGAGCTTCGTGATTTTGATACGGTGAATATCATCTTTCTCAGGCTCAGCAGTAGGTGCTTCCGGTTCTGCTGGCGGAGGTAATTCAGAAGACGGCCCTGATACTTCGGCTTTTGGTTCTTCTATTTTTACTTCAGCAACAACAGGAGGTGCTTCCACCACCGGTGTCGGAGCAACAGGAACAGGAACTTCAACCGGAGCTTCGGCTTTTACTTCAACCGGAGTCTCAGCAGCTATTTCTTCTTCCGTTTTTTTCTTAACTACTTTCTTAGGTTTCTCTGCAACCGGTTCTTCTTTCGGAGCTTCAGGAACTTCTTCTTCCTTCGCTTTTGTTGCTTTCTTTTTCTTACCGGCTTCTGTTTCGAGATCTATAGTGCCCAAAACTTTCGGACCTTCTACTTTCTCAGCTTTAGCTTTGATAACCTCTTTCTCCTTCGTCTTCTTCTCAGCCTTAGGAGCTTCTTCTTCTTTCGCGAAATCTTTCGATCCGATATTCTTGATCAGAATTTCTTTCGACTCATCGTCCTTACGACCGGCAGCAGTCTTCGGACGCTCTTCAGCATCGAGAACCAGCGGAGCATCCTTCTTCATTTTGCTCTGAGAGAGTTGCTGGGCTTCTTCTTTCGCCGATTTATCGCTTTGAAACTCCTTCTGGAGCAAAGCATAGGCATCTCCCGGCAACTTCGTGTTGGGATTGCTTTCAATCTTGAATCCTTTTTTCGAGAGATAGTCCACAATGTGGTCCATACTCAAATTGAATTCTTTGATCGCTTTACTTAATCGTATCGTCTTTTCTGCTTCTGCCATATTTTACTTTGTTCCCCGCAAAGGCGCTTTATCTAAGCTTTTGCAAGGTAATAATTTATTGATGGGTGCCGACTGACGCCGGCACCTGTTTTTATTCAAATTCTGAACGTAGAATCCGAACCACTTCGCGGATAGTCTCTTCTTCGAGATCCGTCCGTTTTACGAGATCTTCAACCGGCAAATCGAGAACGCTCTTCGCTGTATCACAGCCGATTGTTTTCAATTCGTCGATGATCCATGGTTCAATTTCATCTGCAAATTCGTCGAGATCAACGTCTTCTGTATCGTCATCGCTATCGCGATATACGTCGATTTCATAACCTGACAGCTTACCTGCCAATTTGATGTTATTTCCGCCCTTACCGATGGCCAGAGAAACCTGATCAGGTTTGAGGAATACGGAAGCGCGTTTCTTCTCATCGTCCAACTTAATCGTCGTAATCTTAGCCGGAGCCAAAGCACGGGAGATGAAGAGAGGGATGTTATTTGTGTAATTGATAACGTCGATATTCTCGTTACGCAACTCACGAACGATACCGTGAATACGTGAGCCTTTCATACCTACGCAAGCTCCAACCGGATCAATTCTGTCGTCGTAACTTTCAACAGCTACTTTCGCACGCTCACCCGGTTCGCGAACGATTTTCTTAATTGTAATCAGTCCGTCGAATACTTCCGGCACTTCGAGCTCGAATAATTTCTCGAGGAAGAGAGGAGAGGTACGCGAAAGGATAATTTTCGGAGTTGCATTCGTCATTTCAACACGGAGAACGACAGCGCGAACGGCGTCACCTTTCTTGAAGAAGTCAGACGGAATTTGTTCTGCTTTCGGCAAAATCAATTCGTTTCCATCGTCGTCCATCACGAGTGTTTCTTTTTTCCAGGTCTGGTATACTTCACCGGTGATGATTTCACCAACGCGGTCTTTGTATTTACGGAAGATGCCTTCTTTCTCGAGTTCCTGAACACGTGCCATCAGATTCTGACGAGCTGCTAACACAGCACGACGACCGAAGTCAACGAATTTCACATTCTCAGAAACTTCTTCACCCACTTCAAAATCCGGTTCGATTTTAATGGCTTCAGAGTATTCCACCTGTGTCATCGGATCTTCTACTGCTCCGTCATCAACAATAAGGCGATTACGGAATGCTTCGAGATCACCCTTATCGGTGTTGATAACGATGTCGAAGTTATCGGCCGTTCCGTATTTTTTACGAAGCATATTCTTGAATACATCTTCAAGAATACTCATCATACTCGCGCGGTCGATGTTCTTTAATTCCTTGAATTCCGAAAACGCATCTACCAGCTCGGTATGTTCGTTCTTTAATGGTTCTGTCTTTTTCATTTGGATCAAATGATTTTGTCGAATGAGAAGATAACTCTCGTTTCTTTGATGTTGTTGAAGGGAATGTTATTTATTTGTTTTGATTTTGTCTTTTTGTTGCCGTCTTTCACAACGATGTCTTCGTTCAGAACGATGCCATTTTCATCGGCCGACATCAGTGTTCCGGTACGTCTTGATACCATCGAACGTCACTACGCTCACTTCGCGTCCCTGACGCTTGTGATACTGGCGGAGAACTTTCAGAGGTTCTTCCATACCCGGCGACCCTACTTCGAGCTCGTGTTTTTCAAAAACGCCCGATGCTTCGAGTTGATCCTGGAGAAAACGGCTAACTGCCACACAATCATCTATTTTCACACCTTGTTGGTGGTCCAGTGTAACGATGATTTTGCCCGGATTCACTTTTACTTCCACGAGGAAGTTGTCGCTGCCGGCGATTTTCTCTTCTACTAATTTCGTGATTTCTGCTTTCAAGTCCATTGATTTCCAATAAAAAAGGGGACTCGTGTCCCCTTCTTCCTTTTCCTTAAATCGTTGGCAAATATAGCCCTTTTTCCTGTGTTTCCAAGGGGACATTGATTATATGGTGCAGAAAAAATGGGTGTTGTGTTTTTTCCCGCAGAAATCGCAGAAATTTCGCAGAAATCGCAGAAATGTTGTCCCAAAATAGCCGACAACATGGTATCGCATTTTGCGATACCATCACGAAACACTACCAAGTGATTGTAAAGTGGTTTTGAATTGATTGAAGCTAGTTGCGGTCAATTTAAATCTTAATAATCTTGAAAACGTTGATTTTATCATTGGTGATGATTTTTAAAAAGTAGCAACCACTTTCTCCAAGTATATCAAAATTAAGTTTCGTAGAGTTGATGTTTTTGCTTTCGTGAATAATTTTTCCAAAACCATCGCTGAGAATTATGTCGGTTTTTTCTGACAATTCAGAGAATGATAATTCAAAGTTCCCATTGGAAGGATTTGGGTAAATCGAATGTCAGATTTTGTGTCATTGATCGGATCGATAGATGTATTTAAAGGGCTTCAGATTTGAAAACAATTTTGGCATGAGTAGAAAGTATCCGATGCGCAAATCATTAGAGAATATGATCCGGTGTCGGTTGCTAAAGTTGTTGGTAAAGAGAATTGACAAAGGTTTGGAGCGAGGATGTTTAAATCCTGTAATTTGATTGAGATTTCAGAAGGTCCATATAAAGTTGCATTGTTTATGTTTCCATAGCTATTAAGGCCGGAAGTGAAAATGCTGTCAGCGTAAATGATTCCACCAAACAATGTATCGCCTGCAGTAATGGAATTGGGTGATATGGAGTCAATTCCAATTGGTGTTCCATATAAACCCAATGCAACAGGGCCAATCCAAACTCCGCTATTGATGCAGAAAAAGACCGAGTTTGTTGGTGAAAAGATTGAATCAGGACAATAGGATGCATTATAGCATGCAGAAAATATTACGAAGGATTGAAACCACCCATTTCCAGAGGAAGCTTGTAACAATGTCGATCCAGTACAAACCAGTATGTGCCCAAGGTTTGGGTGGCTCTTCGCTTTGAGGACTTCCATCCTGGTTTAAATCCATGAAGGCATATCCGTCAATTGTCCCTGCCGGTGGTTCTATGGTAAAGCAATTTAAACAATTGTAATCGACCCCGTCTACTTTTATGTGAAAGTTGTATAAACCGGCTGTACAATTTAATTGTAATGTAAAATTGATTTCTGCAGTGTCAGTGTGCAAAAATGAAATGGAATCGATTGTGATATTTGAAGGGCCATATAAATATACATCGCTGATGCTTGAGGTAGTCGTTAACAGCTGATCTGTTATTATTAAAGAAGAATTTGCTATTCCTCTGTATCCGTAATTTGGAAGTAAACTTAGAATTGATTGCGCATTAATTGACGAGCAATTAAATGCAATAAAAATGGTTAATATGGTTTTGAAAAGCTGGAAATGTTATTCATTGGCATTCTCAAATATACTATTTAGAATTCAAGAAGGATAACAATTTTGCGGAAGAGTTTGGTAATAACCAGAGTTTTTTATGTTTTAGAAATCTCAAAACTGAATCGAAAGCAATAGCCGCCCTCCAAACCAACTTCCACAATCTTCTGCAAAGTCGAAAGCCGAACTTCCTTAATGTCATTTTCAATCTTCGAAATATATGATTTCGTTGTTCCAACTTTTTGAGCAAGTTCTTCTTGCGTCATTCCTTTTTCTCTTCGAGCTTCTTGTAAGAAAGCACTGATTTTAAAATTTTCATAACCCGACTCGAATTTTTCCCGCTTGGCAGTACCTCGCTTGCCGTAGTTTTGATCGATGAAATCTTCCAATGAAAGGAGTCTTTTCTTTTTCATGATTTTTAAATTTTATGAAGAGAAGTAAATATAACTTAAGTAGCCCTAAAGTGCAACATTTGTACTGGTAGTTTCAAAGAGCGAATATGATTTCCCAACAATAACGGCCCTGAAATAAAAAAAAGCCGCAGAATTACTCCCGCAGCTTTTTGAATTCTGAATTCTAAATTTTGAATTACTTCACCGATCCGCCATTCTCCATCCCCTTCACCGGCGCCACAAACGCCAACTCCCCATTCGAATTCTCCGCCATCAAAATCATTCCCTGGCTTTCGATGCCTTTGATTTTTCGTGGTTCGAGATTGACGAGAATAGTTACCTGCTGTCCGATGATTTTCTCGGGATCGTAGTGTGCTGCAATTCCACTCACCTCAATGGTGAGCTTTAAAAGTTTATCGGTTTTCGGAACGCGCTCGGCAGTGAGAATGGTGCCGACGCGGATGTCCATTTTTTGGAAGTCGTCGAAGGAAGTAACTTCCTTAGCTGGAGGAACGATTAACCGTTGGAGGAGTTGCAACTCCAACGGTTAGAAGCCGGTTCGATCGGTGTCGGAGTTGCAACTCCGACACCGATCGAACTTCCTGCTTTGCTGTTTTGTAATTTTTGAACCTGCCTCTCAATCACATCGTCTTCAATCTTCTCAAACAACAACGCCGGTTCATTCAACTGATGCCCTGCCTCCAGCAATGCTTTGCCGGCAACTTGTTTCCAGCTGCATGCTGTGATATTCCAGCATCGACAATAATTTCGCCGATGTGAATGGGAGGAAAGGTGACATGATGCTCGCCAGTTGTGCTGTGAGTTCAAGCGATATGTTCAAAATCGTTTCTACTCGCTGCGGATCTTTTGCCTGCAATTTCCATGGCTCGCTGTCGGCGAGATATTTATTTCCGACGCGCGCCAGATTCATCAATTCAAACAATGCATCACGGAAACGATAGCCTAAAATATATTGCTCGATCTTTTCCGGAATGTTGCGCATTTCATCGATGCAGGCTTTGTCTTCGTCGTGCAGTGCATGACGAGGAGGAACTTTTCCGTTGTAGTATTTCTGAGTTAGAACTAACGTTCGATTCACGAAGTTTCCTAAAATCGCTACGAGCTCGTTATTGTTTCTCGCCTGAAAATCTTTCCAGGTGAAATCGTTGTCTTTGTTTTCCGGCGCTGTCGCACACAATACGTAACGGAGAATGTCTTGCTTGCCGGGGAATTCTTCGAGATATTCATTCAGCCAAACTGCCCAATTTCTTGAAGTTGAAATTTTATCGCCTTCCAAATTCAAGAATTCATTCGCAGGAATATTTTCCGGCAAAATAAAATCGCCATGCGCTTTCAGCATCGCAGGGAAAATGATGCAATGGAAAACGATATTGTCTTTACCGATAAAGTGCAGCAGTCGTGCATCCTGATTTTGCCAGTATTTTTTCCAACCGTCTTTGTCGCCGCGTTGCTCAAACAATGCTTTCGTTGCTGAGATGTAACCAATCGGCGCATCAAACCAAACGTAGAGCACTTTTCCTTTTGCATCCGGCAGTGGAACGGGAACGCCCCAGTCGAGATCGCGTGTAACGGCGCGTGGCTGAAGACCCTGATCGAGCCATGATTTACACTGACCGAACACATTGTTTTTCCAATCGCCTTCGTGCGAACGAATCCACTTGTCGAGCCATTCGGTTTGCATTGTATCGAGTGGCAAATACCAGTGTGTAGTTTTTTTCTTGATAGGTGCTTTTCCGCTTAACTGCGAATGCGGATTAATCAAATCGGCCGGACTCAAACTCTTTCCGCACTTTTCACACTGATCGCCATAGGCATTCGTGTTGCCACAGTTCGGACAAGTTCCGGTAATATATCGATCGGCCAAAAAGAGACCGGCTTCTTCGTCGTAGTATTGCTCGCTTTCGTCTTGCGTAAAAACTTTCTTGTTGTAAAGTGTCGTGAAAAAATCGGAAGCTGTTTCGGCATGGATTTTCTCCGAAGTGCGATGGTAAATATCAAACGACACTCCGATTTCTTCGAAGCTCTTTTTAATCATCGAATGGTATTTGTCTACAACTTGCTGAGGAGTAATGCCTTCTTTGCGGGCACGGAGAGTAATCGGAACACCATGCTCGTCGGAACCGCAGATAAATACTACATCTTCCCCACGCAAACGCAGAAAACGAACGTAAATATCCGAAGGAAGATAAGCGCCTGCCAGGTGACCGATGTGTACCGGACCGTTGGCATAAGGAAGAGCAGCGGTGACGATGGTTGGTTTCATACTTGTGGTGGATTTTTGGCCATTGTTTACATTTAATTTAATAACCTTAAAACAATGGACGGTAAAACCCGAACTTTAAATTAATTTTGCACGCAAAGATAAGAATATGATCCGACCGCCCTATCTCAAAGCTGGAGACACCGTAGCAATTGTTTCAACTGCCCGAAAAGTAAGCAAGTTTGAAATTAAACCGGCGATAGACCTGCTAAAAAGCTGGGGTTTAGAGGTACAGACGGGTAAAAACCTGTTCAAGGAAGACCACCAATTTGCCGGAACCGACGAAGACCGGGCAGGCGACTTGCAGAGAGCCTTGAATAACAAAAATGTACAAGCGGTATTGTTTGCCCGCGGAGGTTACGGAACCACGCGTATCATCGATGCCATCGACTGGAAAAAGTTTATCAAACAGCCGAAATGGCTGATTGGATATAGTGATATAACGGTAGTTCATTCTCATGTTCATCGTCACTGCGGCATTCAAACGCTGCACGGTCCGATGTCGCTCAATCTGGGCAAGCTCAGCCCTCAGTGTCTTAGTGTTTTAAAAGAAACATTGTTCGGCCAGACGCTTCGTTATTCAAGCTCGAAACAACAGCCGCATCTCGAAAAGCTGAACCGAAAAGGCAAGGCAAAGGGACGTCTCGTTGGTGGTAATTTATCGATTCTCTACTCTCAGGCTGCCACGCCATCCGATATCGATACAGCAGGAAAAATTCTCTTCCTCGAAGATCTCGATGAGTACTTGTATCACATCGACCGAATGATGATGAATCTCAAACGCAGCGGTAAGCTGAAAGATTTGGCAGGACTGATCGTAGGCGGAATGACAGAGATGAAAGACAATACCATTCCATTCGGAAAAACAGCGGAAGAAATTATTCACGATGCTGTGAAAGAGTACACCTATCCCGTCGTCTACGGCTTCCCGGCCGGTCATATTCCAAATAACTATCCGATGATTTTCGGCAGTGAAGTTACGCTGAACGTCACGGAAAAAATGGAATTGACTTTTCACAATGACTGACCCCAAAGAACTAGGTAAAAAAGGCGAAGAACTTGCGACAAACTATTTACGTGAAAAAGGATATCACATCCATTCGCGCAACTATCGCTTTGACCGCGCCGAAGTAGATATCATCGCCGAAGACAATGGCTTCCTCGTAGCCGTCGAAGTTAAAACACGTTTCAGCCCTTATCTGAGCGATCCGGCATTGCTCGTTCCCGTCGGCAAGCAAAAGCAAATCATTCGCGCGGCTGATGAATTTGCCAAAACATCTTTTCCGGAAAAGGAGACGCGGTTTGATATTATCATCGTTATTACGAACGAGAAGTATACGACGATTGAGCATATTGTGGACGCGTTTTATGCTAGTCTTTAGTGTTTAGTTTGTAGTCTTTAGTTTGTAGTCTTTAGTTTTGCGGCTTCGATTTGATTGTTGTGGAAATTGTTTGCCCTGTGAAGTAGACTTCTTATACGCACCGCCTTCGACAAGCTCAGGCTCCGAAATTAATTTTCACTGCGTTCGTTTTTTATACAGATTCGTCAAAGTATTTCGACAGTTTCAGCTTCCGACAAAAAGTAAGCTGTCTAATATTCTTCCAGAGCCTGAGCTTGTCGAAGGCGGGATGATCTGAAGTAATGGCAATTCCGGAGGAATCTAGGCTTGAAGGCAAAAGTATTTTGACTACAAAAGAAGTCCGCTTAACATTCTGCCTGGTGACAGATTCCGGATAAAATGCAATAATTTCCGTAATGACGTCAAAAAAACGCCCTCTGACTAAAGGCTAAAGGCTTCTATGTAAAGACAATACATCAAAGACTACGGGCTACAGGCGAAAATAAGCTATCTTCGCGCCATGAGAACGTCAAATCGATCAAATTCAAGAGGAAGTAGCGGTAGAAGTAGCAGACCCGGTGGAAAAACGGGTGGAAGATCCGGTCGTCCGGGTGCAGATAAAGGCCGTGGCGGCAAGCCTTCGGGCGGTAGCCGTGGAGCCGGAAAGCCGTATGCAAAACGTGATGACAGAGGTGAAGGTCGTCCTTCTTTTGATCGGAAAGACGATAAAAGCGGTGCAGGAAAACCATACGAAAGTCGTGGTATGCGCAAGGGATATGGTGAAGAAAAGAAGAGTCGTTTCTCTAGCGATCGTTCTGAACGCAGCTACGACAGAAAACCTGCCGGCGAACGTTCTCGTGATCGTAAACCTTTCGGCGCAAAGCGCGAAGGATTCAAAAAAGAAGGTGGCTCTGAAAGAAGTGCAGGCGGATATGAAAAACGTCCATACAATCGCACACCGAAAGAAGGTGGCGAACGTAAACCATACGAAAGAAAAAGCACGGGCTTTAGTCGCGAAGGTTCTGACCGTCGCAGCTCCGGTGATGCTGAAAAACGTCCATACAATCGCACACCAAAAGAAGGTGGTGAACGTAAACCATACGAAAGAAAAAGCGGAGGCTTTAGTCGCGAAGGTTCTGACCGTCGCAGCTCCGGTGATTTTGAAAAACGTCCGTACAATCGTACGCCTCGTGAAGACGGAGAACGTAAGCCTTTCCGTCGTGATGAAGGCGAACGCAAACCTTTCCGCCGTGACGATGATCGCAAAAAAAGTTTCGATAAAGAAGATGCTCCGGTAAAACGTCGTGTCGTTAAAGGAACGCCGGAAGGTGATACCAAACGTCCGTCAAGCCGAGGATTCGACGGAGAAGGAAAAGCAAAACGTGTTCGCAGTGGTGAAGCAAAAAGTTTAGACAAACCATTCCGTCGCGACGATGCGGAGAAGAAAGATGATCGTTCTCCGGGTGCCATCAAACGCAGTCAGCGTTCATTCACTCGTAATAAAGCTATTCGTTCGGGTACGCAATTGCCGGATGGAACAAGTGTTCCTACAGGACAATCGACCGGCGAAGAAGGATTCTCGGCTCCACGTAAATGGAATCGTAAAGAGGATCACGAATTTTACGGAGAAAAGAAAAAAGGAAAAGATCCGTTTGCGAAAAAAGCAAAATCGGAAGATGACGGATCGGCTCGTCTCAACAGATTCATTGCAAATGCAGGAATTTGCTCACGCCGTGAAGCTGACGATCTAATCGCTGCCGGCGTAGTTTCTGTCAACGGAAACGTTGTCACTGAAATGGGCTTCAAAGTAATGCCGGGCGATGTCGTTAAATACAATAAAGAAACATTGCGCACGGAGCAACACGTTTACGTGCTTTTAAATAAACCAAAAGATTTTATTACAACAACCGACGATCCTGAAGAACGCAAAACGGTGATGGGTCTTGTTGCGAAAGCGTGTCGTGAGCGTATCTACCCTGTAGGTCGTCTCGACAGAAATACAACCGGACTTCTTTTATTCACAAACGACGGCGATCTCGCAGGACGATTAACACATCCGAGTTTCCAGGTTCACAAAGTCTATCAGGTAGAATTGGATCAGAATCTCAAGCACACCGATTTAGAAAAAATCGCAAACGGTCTCACGCTCGAAGATGGATTTATCAAAGTTGACGAAGTAGTTTATGCCGGTGCCGATAAAAATATCATCGGTGTCGAAATTCACTCCGGCAAAAACCGAATCGTTCGTCGTATTTTCGAAAGCCTCGGTTACGTCGTTAAGAAACTCGACAGAGTTGTTTTCGCCGGTCTCACCAAAAAAGATCTTCCACGCGGTCGCTACAGATTCCTCACGGAAATGGAGATTGCGAGTTTGAAGATGATGACGGGGAAGAAGACGAAGGCCAATTAGACAATTAGCTGATTAGCTAATTAGCTAATGGGCGGCATGGGTAATTGTATGCTCTGGCTTTTTAGCAAGTGTGAATTAGCTAATTAGTTAATCAGCTAATTTTTCCACCCGCACTGTCTGCTCACCATTATCAAAATGTAAGCGAAGGAAGTACACTCCGGCTTTGTACTTATTGATATCGTATTGGAATGGATTGCCATATGCACCTTTTTCAGTGGCGACTTTTTGTCCAATCAAATCGTAAAGCTCGATTGAGAGTAATTGATGCTCGGTTTTGTATTCAATGTTTACGTAATTCTCCGTTGGATTAGGATAAACATTCTCAACTTGATTTTCAATTACCGGAAAAACTGCAAGTGGTGCACAACCGTGAGTGCCCGCTTCGTAAACATTTATGTAGTAGGTTTTCGTATATAATGAATAATAAGGGCAGTTGTCATCCACTGCCTCTAAAATAAAATAGGCAGGCGAATTGATTGCATCGATATGAGCGGGATACCAGATTACGTGCGCAGTATCTCGGTGAGTTCCGGTAAACTGGAAGTTAATACCTGTATTGCTTAGCTGTTTTAAGGTTATGCTTGTTGTATTAGACAGGTCTGCATCAACAGTAGAAATTATGGCAGAAACGGGATTGGTTTTCGCAAACGTTAAGAGTAGAGAGAGGGGTGTTATTAAAACCACTCAGAGTTACCTGATGGTTTGTGCTGTTTAAGACATCTATCTGAATATCTCTTTCAACCTGACCAATCAGAATTCCATTTCTGTACTGATTAACTAGAATTGCGAGAATTGAAACGTCTGCCTGTGTGGGAGTACAGCAAAATAATCCTGAGCCGGGATCAAATGTACATGCCGGATTCGAGAGAACCGGTTGATAAACGGAATAAGGAGATAAAAATGTTACCGTATCTCCGGGCGAGGGGCCTGTACGAGGAGTTATTAATTGGTAAGTGAGTGAATCGCCCGGTTCGTAACTGACACCGGGAGAAATGCAATATGGTTGTCCGGCATACAGAAAAGGAGTAAGTTCAGAATTAAATAAAGGAGACATCTGACAAAAATTTTGAGTATTGTTTATCAAACAAAACACCGTCAGATCATTTGATCCTGATGCGAGAGTTGTTGTAATTGCGGCGTTTCGTGCAACTTCAGAATGTGTAAATACCCAATCAGCACATGGCGAAGGAAGAGTAACAGTGTCTGAGTAGACATATTTTTCAATGCCGAAATAGGTTCCTCCGGAACAATTTGTCTGAACTGAAGAGCATATAGGAGATACTTGTATTGCATTACCTACCTGAGTTAAATTCATTGTTCCTCCTGCTGCACATGAACTACTGTATTGAACATCTATTATACTTGGTGCAGGTATTCCATAGCAATCTCTATAAAAAATATAAGTGATTTGGTACAAGTCATTTCCGAGACATGCGTATTTGAATTCCGCACCGGCCGCATGACTTGCTTTAGAAAGATTTGACTGAATAAAAAAGAAAATCGTAATCAAAATTGGTAATAATTGATTTCTCATCTTGGAAAGATTTGTAAGTGTTACCAAATCTAGGAATATTTCTTTCCCAAATCAACTCAAAAACAGCTGCGAATACATCTAATAACGGTTTAGTTTTTTGATGAACGAAGTACTTGCTCACGATGAGTAGATAGCCAACTAAAACCCTGTTACTTCCAATCATTAGCTAATTAGCTAATCAGCTAATTGGATCAACGAAGAATATCAATCCCCAACGCCCTAGAAATCTCCATCTTCACCTGCTCGAGCTTCTGATGCATTTCCATCAATGGCATAAAGTCTTCGCCTTTTTCGTGAGCTTCTTTGATTTTCTTTTGATTGTCTTCGAGCATCTTTAGAACCTTGCGGTTCTTTAAATGGAAAACGGATTTCTCAACGGCGTCCATCAAAATCCCTTCTTCTTCGGGAACGATGATGTTGTGCATCACTTGCCAGTTTTCGCTGAGGAAATAGCGCGGACTTAAGAGCTCCACGGCAATTTCACTGATGGACGGATCGGGTGATATTAAAAATTGTTGCGGCGTGATGGTCTCTCCTTTTTCAAGAGCATCGGCATAAATTTTTAAAATGGTGTTAAATGTTTTATTCTCGAAAAGAATATCGTCGTGCGCAATTTCGGTTACGATGTAATTGCACACTTTCATGGCATGCAACTGATGCATTTTTCCTCCTTCTGTATTCGGATCATCTACCTCTGCATCAAAATGAATATCATGGCTACCGAAATTCAAAAGCAATCGAATTACATTGCGCTCCTGAATCTCCGCGGTTAAAACTTCTTCGCGTTGTGAATGCTGAATTAAAATATCAGGTAATAACTCGTCGACATCACCACCGGGCATTTCTTTTTTCAAAACCTGACGACGGGTTTTGTTCATCTCTGAAATCAAAACCTGCTCTTCCATTTCCATCAGCGTTGCGCACTGCTTGATGTAAACGGAGCGAATGATAGGATCAGGAATCTTGGCAATCGTTTCTACCACATCGCGAATCAATCCGGCTTTACGAACAGGATCGTTCGATACTTCGGAAAGAAGTAACGATGTTTTGAAAACAACAAAGTCTTTTGCATTGTCGCGAATAAATTCCGCTACCTGCGCACTGCCGTGACGACGTGAGTATGAATCCGGATCGTCGCCGTCGGGGAATAAAACGACTTTTACATTCAGACCTTCTTCAAGAATTAAATCAATTCCGCGAAGGGATGCTTTGATACCTGCCGCATCACCATCGTACAGTACGGTAACGTTTTTCGTGTAACGACCGATCAAACGAATCTGATCTACCGTCAACGATGTACCCGACGAAGCAACAACGTTTTCAATGCCGCTTTGGTGCATTGAAATTACATCGGTATAACCTTCTACGAGATAGCAATTGTCTTTCTGAACAATGGCTTTACGTGCGAAGTAAATTCCGTAGAGCGATTTGCTCTTGTGATAAATATCTGATTCGGGTGAATTGACGTATTTCGCCGTCTTCTCGTCTTTCTTCAATACACGACCACCAAAGGCAATGATACGTCCGCTCAGATTGTGAACGGGAAACATCACACGACCACGGAAACGATCGATCAATTTTTCGTTATTGACGACTTCGCCTTCTTTCGGTGCTTTCGGATAACAAAGTCCGGTCTGAATTAAGTATTCTGATTTGTATCCGCTCTTCAACGCATGTTCTGCAAAGGCCGACCATGAATTAAAGCTGTAACCTAATTCAAATTTGCGAATGGTCTCGTCGCTAAATCCGCGCTCACGGAAGTACGAGAGGCCGATCGATTTGCCTTCTTCCGATTCAAATAAATTTTCGGAAAATGATTTTTGCGCAAAGGTGTTGAGTACATACAAGCTCTCACGTTCGTCGCGCAATTCAACTTCGCGCGGATCGGGAGCCGTTTCCTCAATTTCGATCTGATATTTTTGTGCTAAATATTTTAACGCTTCCGGATACGTGAAATGCTCGTGCTCCATGATGAAGTTCACGGCGTTTCCGCCTTTACCGCATCCGAAACACTTGTAGATGTTACGAACGGGATTAACGTTAAATGATGGAGTTTTTTCGTTGTGAAAAGGACAAAGCCCCAGTAAATTAACTCCGCGCTTTTTTAATTGCACGAAATCTCCCACCACTTCTTCAATACGAGCGGCGTCGAAAATCCTGGTGATAGTATCCGGGGAGATCATTCAGAGAAACTTTTGTATCGTGTCGTTTTTTGTTTCCGGGGAAGTGCAGCCAGCAGAAAATTGGAAATCCGGTTGTAATAGTCTTCCCCGCCATCCGCAGCAATCGTCAGGTGCCCGGCATCTTTGACCAAAAGTAACTCTTTTTTTTCGGTGGCGGAAGCCTGAAATACTTCCAGCGTTTCCGACGTAAAAACCCATTCGTCATCGGCCCCGGCAATGAAGAGGGTAGGGAGGTTCAAGTAACGGGCAATCTCCGTCAAATTCAGCTCGTTGACAGGATATTGAAGCAGTTTTTCTTCTTTTTTCCGCAGAATCGTACTCCAGAAATATTTCGCCGGACCCCATTTTTTATAGGCGTAACGATCCAAAAAAGTCTCGTATTTGTCGAACGGGCTCTGTAAAATTATGGCATCGCACCGACCGTCGTACACCGCCACCTGTAAGGCAATGGCAGCGCCGATGCCCAGCCCCATGACAACGATATGCTGTGTCTCCTTGAACTTCAACAGCGAGTCTATCATCCGTTTCCGTCGCTCACAGAAGGAATGCCGGGGAAAATTCCTGGCCTTCGCTCGTTCCGTGTGCGGAGATCCATCAGACAAACATTATAATTCCGATCGTGAAATTGCTGAGCATAATCAAGCAGTTGAATCTTGCTCTGATTAAGATCGTGCAAAATCAAAATCGTATTTGCCGAGTGTCGGCTGCGCGGGAATGTACCAGCCTTTAGGAGAAGAGAATCGGCTGTGCGGACATTGAAATCGGAATACTTCAGTCGGAGATCGCCCGGATTCAGTATCGTTGAATCAATCGCAGGATCGAAACGTGCATGATAGCAAACCCAGATGGAATCAATTCGATTCGGATAAATTAGATCGCACGTCAATGCCGATGGTGCAATGGCGATAAAGCCTGCCAATAGCATCACGACGGCTCCGGTCGCAAAAAATAATTTATTCAGATTCATTTATAGGGTAACGATTAATGATTTCGTTCTGTTGTGTAACGAACCAGGTCTTTGAGCGAACGACGATAAACAGAATCAGGGAAGGTCTCGAGTACTTCGAAGGCCTTTGCCTGATATTCGTTCATTTTCATCGTAGCATATTCCATTCCGCCCGAATTTTTCACGAAAGCGATTACTTCCTTCACCTTCGCATCGTCGGTATTGGTGGTTTTTACGATGTTAATTATAGATCGTTTCGTTTGGCGATCGGCTTTTGAAAGCGAACAAATCAACGGTAAGGTCATTTACTCTCCTTAATGTCGATTCCCGTCGGTTTGCCAATCACTCCATCCGGACCATAATCGAATAAATCGCCTTTAATCTGAAAAGCCATTCCAATCAATTCCCCAAAGCGGTGCATTTTCTTCACAACTTCATCGTCAGATTCCGATGATGCGGCTCCGCATGCACAACAAGAAGCAATCAACGATGCTGTCTTCGATGTATAATTTCATAATAAATCTCTTCGTCGATGTCGAGCTTTCTGGCTTTCTCAATTTGCATGAGTTCGCCTTCGCTCATTACGCGTACGGCCTCCGATACAATTTTCAGAAAACGAAATCGGTGTGCTCCACGGAGAGCAATAATCCTTTGCTCAGCAAATAATCGCCTACTAAAACGGCAATCTTATTTTTCCAAAGCGCATTGAGCGAAAAGAAACCGCGACGTTCGTTTGAATCGTCGACCACATCATCGTGTACCAATGTTGCCGTATGAAGCAATTCAATCAATGTCGCAGCCCGATGCGTCGAATCATTCACTCCGCCACAAAGTCCGGCCGATAAAAAGACGAACATCGGTCGCATCTGCTTGCCCTTCCGCTTCACGATGTAATGCGTGATGCGGTCCAATAAAGGCACCTGACTCTTCATAGAATCCCTGAACTTCTGTTCAAAGAATCCATGACGGAGGCAATGGGGGCTTATTTCGTCGAGGGAGGGACACGGGGGCGAAAATAAGCTAAATAAATGGATTGGTCAACGTTCCGCTTTCCACTTTCCTCGTTCAAAGTTCAAGGTTCAAAGTTCAAAGACGTGGCGTAGGCGACAGTTTGCCTTAATTATACAATTTCATTTATAGGCTACTTAATCCAGGTCATAGAAAGTTCAAAGTTCAAGGTTCAAAGTTCAAAGACGTGGCGTAGGCGACAGGTTACCTCACTTATGCCATTTCATTTATAGGCTACTTAATACAGGTCATTGAAAGTTCAAAGTTCAAAGTTCAAAGACGTGGCGTAGGCGACAGTTTACCTTACTTATGCCATTTCATTTATAGGCTACTTAATCTAGTCATAGAAAGTTCAAAGTTCAAGGTTCAAAGTTCAACGACGTGGCGTAGGCGACAGTTTACCTTACTTATGCCATTTCATTTATAGGCTACCTAATCAAGGTCATTGAACTTTGAACTTTGAACCTTGAACCTTGAACCTTGAACCTTGAACTTTGAACTTTGAACGCGGAACCTACCTCCCCTTAAGCCGCACCACCGCATGCTCATTCTTATTCGCCAGCTGCCCGCAAGCTGCATCGATATCTTTTCCGCGACTGCGACGAATGTTCACAATAACTCCGCGGCTCTCCAGATAGTTTTTGAAAATTTCAATCTTGTCTTCGCGAGCATTTAAAAACTCTCCGCCATCGATCGGATTGTATTCAATCAGATTGACTTTGGCTTTCACGCGACGACAAAAAGCTTCGAGCTCTTTCGCGTCCTGGATTTCATCGTTGAAACCGTTGAAGACGATGTACTCGAATGTAACGCGTGTTCCTGTTTTAGAATAAAAATAATCAAGTGCTTCGGCCAAAACATCGAGTGTATTGTGCTCGTTGATGGGCATAATGTGATTTCGCTTTTCATCGTTCGCAGCGTGAAGCGAGAGTGCCAGATTAAATTTCACCTCGTCATCGCCAAGCTTTTTAATCATCTTGGCAATGCCTGCCGTACTCACTGTAATCCGCTGCGGCGACATGCCGAGTCCGTCGGGCGATGTGATGCGTTCGATACTCTTCAACACATTCGCATAATTGAGCAATGGTTCGCCCATGCCCATGTAAACGATATTACTCAGCGGAATTCCATACTCACGTTCCGACTGCTCACGAATCAAAGCAACCTGATCGTAAATTTCATCGGCATTCAGATTGCGAAGTCGTTCTAGCTTTCCGGTTGCGCAGAACTTGCAG
>JADKIH010000018.1 GCA_016721305.1 Bacteroidota bacterium | reverse complement strand
GTATTTGGAATAACTGTCAAGTTCGTTGTAATCGTAGAATCACAACCTGCAGCATTTGAAATATGCGATGTGAATGTTCCCGCAGTAGAAACTACAACTCCGTCAGCCAATGTGTGCGATGAACCTGCACAGATGGAAACGTTCTGAGTTGAGCTTGTATTTGGAATAACTGTCAAGTTCGTTGTAATCGTAGAATCACAACCTGCAGCATTCGCAATATGCGAAACAAATGTTCCGGCAGCTGAAACTACAACTCCGTCAGCCAATGTGTGCGATGAACCTGCACAGATGGAAACGTTCTGAGTTGAAGTAGTATTTGGAATAACCGTCAAGTTCGTAGTGATCGTAGAGTCACAACCGGCCACATTCGCGATGTGTGAAGTAAATGTACCTGCAGTTGAAACAACAACACCGTCAGCCAATGTGTGCGATGAACCTGCACAGATGGATACGTTTTGAGTTGAGCTTGTATTTGGAATAACAGTCAAGTTCGTAGTGATAGTCGAATCACAACCTGCAGCATTCGCAATGTGAGAAGTAAATGTTCCGGCAGTCGAAACTACTACACCGTCAGCCAATGTGTGGCTAGAACCGTCGCAAATTGACACGTTCTGAGTTGATGAAGTATTCGGAATCAATGAAAGGTTAGTCGTAATCGTTGAATCACAACCTGCAGCATTCGCAATATGAGAAACAAATGTTCCCGCAGTTGAAACTACTACACCGTCAGCCAAAGTGTGACTAGAACCGTCGCAAATTGAAACGTTCTGAGTGGATGAAGTATTCGGAATAACAGTCAAGTTCGTTGTAATCGTAGAATCACAACCCGCAGCATTAGCAATATGTGATGTATAAGTTCCAGCAGTCGAAACTACTACTCCATCAGCCAATGTGTGCGATGAACCTGCACAGATGGATACGTTTTGAGTTGAGCTTGTATTCGGGATAACCGTCAGGTTCGTAGTGATCGTTGAATCACAACCTGCAGCATTCGAAATGTGCGATGTATATGTTCCGGCAGTCGATACAACAACTCCGTCAGCCAATGTGTGGCTAGAACCGTCGCAAATTGACACGTTCTGAGTTGATGAAGTATTCGGAATCAATGAAAGGTTAGTCGTAATCGTTGAATCACAACCTGCAGCATTCGCAATATGCGAAACAAATGTTCCGGCAGCTGAAACTACTACTCCGTCAGCCAATGTGTGGCTAGAACCGTCGCAAATTGACACGTTCTGAGTTGATGAAGTATTCGGGATAAGTGTCAAGTTCGTTGTAATCGTTGAATCACATCCTGCAGCATTCGCAATATGCGAAACAAATGTTCCGGCAGCTGAAACTACAACTCCGTCAGCCAATGTGTGGCTAGAACCATCGCAGATTGAAACGTTCTGTGTTGATGATGTATTTGGAATAACCGTCAAGTTCGTAGTAATCGTTGAATCACAACCCGCAACATTAGAAATGTGCGAAACAAATGTTCCGGCAGTCGAAACTACTACTCCGTCAGCCAATGTGTGGCTAGAACCGTCGCAGATTGAAACGTTCTGAGTTGATGAAGTATTCGGAATAATGGTTAAGTTCGTAGTGATCGTAGAATCACAACCGGCTGCATTTGAAATATGCGAAGTATAAGTTCCGGCAGTCGATAAACAATTCCGTCAGCCAATGTGTGGCTAGAACCTGCACAAATAGAAACGTTCTGAGTTAAGCTTGTATTTGGAATAACAGTCAGGTTCGTAGTAATCGTTGAATCACAACCCGCAGCATTCGCAATATGCGAAACAAATGTTCCGGCAGCTGAAACTACTACTCCATCAGCCAAAGTGTGGCTAGAACCGTCGCAAATTGACACGTTCTGAGTTGATGAAGTATTCGGAATAACAGTCAGGTTCGTAGTGATCGTAGAATCACAACCGGCTGCATTCGAAATGTGAGATGTATAAGCTCCGGCAGTCGATACAACAACTCCGTCAGCCAATGTATGGCTAGAACCTGCACAGATTGAAACGTCCTGAGTTGAAGAAGTATTTGGAATAACCGTCAAGTTCGTAGTAATCGTAGAATCGCAACCTGCTGCGTTTGCGATGTGTGAAGTAAATGTACCTGCGGTTGAAACAACAACACCGTCAGCCAATGTGTGGGTTGAACCTGCACAAATCGAAACGTTCTGAGTTGAAGATGTATTCGGAATCAATGAAAGGTTAGTCGTAATCGTTGAATCACAACCTGCAGCATTCGGAATATGAGAAACAAATGTTCCCGCAGTCGAAACTACTACTCCATCAGCCAAAGTGTGGCTAGAACCGTCGCAAATTGAAACGTTCTGAGTTGATGAAGTATTCGGGATAAGCGTCAAGTTCGTTGTAATCGTTGAATCACAACCGGCAACATTCAAAATGTGCGATGTATATGTTCCCGCAGTCGATACAACAACTCCGTCAGCCAATGTGTGACTTGAACCGTCGCAGATTGAAACGTTTTGAGTTGAGCTTGTATTCGGAAGTACTGTTAAGTTCGTAGTAATTGTTGAATCACAACCGGCAACATTCGAAATATGCGATGTATAAGTACCGGCAGTCGATACAACAACTCCGTCAGCCAATGTATGACTTGAACCGTCGCAGATTGAAACGTTCTGAGTTGAAGATGTATTTGGAATTACTGTCAGGTTTGTAGTGATTGTTGAATCACAACCCGCAGCATTCGGAATATGTGATGTATAAATTCCTGTTGTGCCAACCACTACTCCATCAGGCAATGTTACCGTTACTCCGTCGCAAACAGAAAGGGTTTGTGATGATGAGGAGTTCGGAATAACCGTCAATGTTGTTGTAACCGTTGAATCACAACCATTCGAATTTGTTAAATGAGAATAATAAACGCCACTTGTCGTCGCCGTAGCTCCATCAGGTAAAGTAAATACAGCGCCATCACAGATGGATGCACTTGCTGAACTTCCTGTATTTGGATTCAAAGTTACGGTTACACTTCCGGCACCATCACTCCAGCATTCGGTAGTATTATTTTGTGCGCGAATATAGTATGTACCTGAAGCAGACACTGAATGTGTAAGTCCTGACAATGCAGTATTAGTTCCGGTTGGCGAACTCTGCCAATATTGTGTCTCTCCCAACCCTGTTCCTCCGCGTGTAAGGGTAATAGTACTGTCGTTACACTGAGGGAAAGATGCAGTAGGGTTTGTCGGATCTAGGGGCAAACTGTTTACCGTAATGGTTGCTGCAGCGGATGTTGCTTGTGAACAAACTCCACTCTGCACAATGGCACGATAAGATGTAGTTGTCGTCAGATTGGAAAAATTCTGAACGTCTGTTGTATTTGCAATTGCATTAATATCTGACACAAAATTATCCGTTGAATACTCCCAACCAAGAATCGTTCCTGTGTAGCCTGTCAACGTAAGACTTCCTGAATTGACACCGGTACAAACACTAGTCGCACCTGAAATCGATCCGGCTGCTGTTGTTGAATCTACATGAAGTACGACCGTTGATGAAGTAACATCCGGATAACATGTGCTCGAAATAACACATGTATAAAATGATGATGAATCTGAAAGATCGGCAGTAGAAATCGATAAAGAATTTGTCGTCGCTCCGGAAATATGTCCTCCGTTAGTCAATGCAACACCATTCTTTTTCCACTGATATGTCATTCCGATTCCGGTAGCACTCACGCTGAAATTAATCGATGTTCCCAAACAAACCGTTTGAGAAACAGGCTGAGTATTGATAACCGGAGTTAAGCTTACCGTCATTGGTAAAGTTGACGATGTTCCACCACCCGGAGTTGGATTGGTAACTGAAATTAATTTTACACCCGATGAAAGTACATCTGATGCAGGAATGCTTGCCGTTAAACTTGTTGCAGAAACGAACGTCGTTGTTTTAGCAACACCATCGAGATACACGACAGAAGCCGGATTGAAATTCGATCCTGTTACCGTGAGAGTAAAAGTTGAAGCTCCTGTGCTGACGCAAGAAGGAGATAATAAGCTGATGGCGGGAACCGGATTGTTCACGGTAAACGAATTGCTCGTTCCTGCTTGAATGCCGGCTGTTTTAGTAGCCGTTATCGTAAATGTTCCTCCGACACTGAAATTTACTGAATGCGAAGAAAGCACCCCTGCAGTAAATGCTGCCGATGTGTTATTTTTTGTTGTCAAAGTTCCCGTGCTTGAAATAACAACGGTGCCGGTAAAGTTATTTGTTCCGGCGCTGTCAAGATTATTCTCGACATCCCTTGCTTTTATTCGGATGGTAAACGGAGTGCCCGCCGTTTGAGTACTGATATTCCCTCCGGACGAAGATTCAACTAAATAATTGTTTAGCGCTCCCGGCATAACCGTAAGTGCAGAACTTGCCTGACCGGGTACAGTCCCATCGGTAACAGTAATTGTTGTGGATCCAGATTTTTTAAGTGTCGTGGTTAAAACGGTAGTCGATGCACCGCTTGTGAATCCTACGGTTGTAACATATGAAGGCGACGTAACAGCAGTTTGAGGACCGGTATACGTCAAGGTTTTTGTTCCAGTATAAGAAGTAGCAACGTTATAAAACTGATCAGTTGCGCGAATTTTTGTAATCGTAAATGAAGTGCTTGCTGTTTGATTCGTTACCGTGCCACTATTTCCACTGGCAGCGAACGTCGTTGCATCAGTAAAAGTTTGTCCCGGTAGTGTTATCACTAATCTGCTGGTTGCACCTACCACTTGCTTGAGTGCACCTAAAAGCGTACCTGCCGCACAACCTGTTATAACAGCCGTTCCACCTGAGGTGAGATTGGTTGTTACGTTCGGATTACCACCATCGGTGGCTCGAACCTGAACACCGGTCACCGTCAGCTTATCGGCTAACGTTGTCCCGGTGACATTAAAGGTTACGGTAATAGTCGAAGCCGTTATCGAAGAAACAGTTTGACCGGTTATATTTCGGGCAGCAGTTACAGAAACTGTAACAGCAGCTGCCGTGTTAAACGACCAGCCCGTAGGAGCATTAATCGTAAAAGTCACGGCAGTTCCTGCTGAGAAGTCTGCATTGGCTCCTTCCGTAATAACAATGTTACCTAACGTGCTGTAGGCTGGCGAGGTAGCATTTGCAGCTTTGTCGGCTGAAATTGTCGTTCCTCCTGAGGCTTTGGTAATTGTTACGGTGGCCAGTGCTGCATGTGTGCAGAGTACTAAGCAGAAAAAAAATAGGGCCAGTGTGTGGATGGCCCCATTTTTAAAACTGCCAAGCTTGTGGTGGGAAAGCTTCGCATTCATTGTGTGTGGTGGGGATTACAGCGGCAAGGGATGTGTGTGGTAACTCTTTCGCTGCTTTCCGAATACTATAACGGGCTTTTATTATTTAGTTTTCCCGCTTTTTAGGCATTTATGCTCGTATGTAAGATTACAATCAGTTCATAGGATTGCCCTTACAACTAAAACAAGTGCCTAAAACACTCATTTTATGTGCTTTATGTCGAAAATAGCAAGTCGACGAAAATTATGACTTCGGTCATATTCTTTGCATCCGAAAAGCCTTGTATCCCGCGTCGTCAGAGGCTTTCAAGGGTTTTAAAGAAAATTTACATCAGCGAAATACCTCAAAGTTAGAATTGAAAGATGTATCCGAATTTTGAAACTTTAGCCTGAAATGAGGCACAAAAACGCACAGAAATCAATTATTCAGACCTTGCACTTTTCCAAGATTTTAAAGCCGTTTTCGGAAAGTTCGATTTCGTGTCATATTTAGCTCTACAAACTCGCGTCTGAAGCAACTACGGCTCGCCAAAAAAGGGCGAATAAATCATAATTTCGAAGGTGATCAAAATGCCGCCAAATTAGCACTCTTCGAAATTTATTAAATTTCCGCTTCCTGATATTCCTCACCCCTAAACCACATGCGCAAAATTTTCAAAATATCGTTGGTTTGGCGTGCAGGCTGTATGATTTCAGCCGCCATTTCAGGTGAAATTTCTCCGGATTTGTCGGTAAAGCAAAATCCTTTATAAATGCCGTTTTCAATCAGAATAACGGATCTTTCATTAAAAGCTCGCCCTTCGTCGACAATTACCCTGGTTTCCTGCAATTCGTTCAGACTGCCCAAAGCTTCCCGTACTCTCTCATTATATGTATCAACGTCCTCAATCCCTGCACAAACTCCACGGCACTTAGACAGCCCGAAATTGAAGCAAACGCCTGTGGTCGATTGCAAACCTACGAAGCGCGGACAAAGCTCGTGGCTTTCAACTAACTCATTCATAAACTCACGCGCCGCATCAAATCCTCTGAAATGCAGAAGTGGTTTGAGCGCTTTATGCTCTTTTCAAAAAGCAAGCTGCCTCACTCCTTTTTGATTCACATACTCTGTCAAAATATAACTACCCCGATCGAATTTCTGAACACGATTGTAAATCGGAAACAATCGGTGAATCTCATCCGACTCTTTCAGTAAAGCGATCAATTCATTTCCGCATAATTCGTAAGTGATTTTCGCAATAGCTGAGACGAATGAAATCTTCGCCGAGCCTCGTCCTGTGAGATGTGAGTAAACACGCTTCTTGATATTAATCGATTTGCCAACGTAAATCACTTTCCCTTTCTCATCGTGGAAATAATACACGCCCGGTTTTTCCGGAAGCGAATCGAAATTTTCTTTCGAGAGATTCGGAGGAAGAATCGCTTCCTTCGATGTACGCTTCAACAATTTGTCGATGTGATTTTGTCCGTCGTTCTCCAGACATTTTTCAAACAGCTTCACCGTAGCGAGCACATCGCCCATGGCTCGGTGACGATGTTCGATGTCGATATTTAGTCGGGAACAAATATTGCCCAAACTATAAGAAGTATGCCCCGGAAACACCGAGCGACTCAATCGTACCGTACAAAGTTTACGACGTTTAAAATCCGCGCCCAGCTCCTTGAACTCTTGTCGGATGAAAGAATAATCGAAGTTCACCGAATGCGCAACGAAGACAGCCCCTTCTGTGATTTCCCAAACCTTCTTCGCGATCTCAAAAAACTTCGGAGCATCTTTCACCATATCATTCGTGATTCCGGTTAGTCGGCTCACAAACGGAACGATTGATGTACCAGGATTTACGAGTGATTGAAACGAGTCAACCACTTTCTCACCATCATGCAGCACAATCGCAATTTCCGTAATCGCATTTGCCGAAGCATAGCGGCCGGTGGTTTCGATATCGGTGATGGCGTAGAGCACTTTGTGGTTGCTTAGTTGTTTGGTTGCTTGGTTGCTTAGTTGCTTAGATTCTTAGCTGCTTTTTGGGGCATAAATAGTCGAAAGAAAGCTAAAAAATGAAGGAATGTGAAGATAGGATTTATATGTTTATGACTTTAAAAATGGCATTTTTCATCAAAAATAGCAGGTTTTAAGCAGAAAATTTACTTTAAAGTCAAATAAATTCTCGTAGAAATCAACTAAGAAACAAACTACCTAAGCAACCAAGCAACTAAGCAACTAATCAACCAACTAGCTGATTTCGACCTCACAAAAAAAATCACCCAAATTTGCTGAAAATGTAAAATTATTTACCTTTGCCATCCCTAAAGCGGAAGTAGCTCATTTGGTAGAGCACGACCTTGCCAAGGTCGGGGTGGCCGGTTCGAGCCCGGTCTTCCGCTCCAAAAAACTCTCTCTTTTCGGGAGAGTTTTTTATTTAGCATATTTGCATTCCACTAATTAGCAACTTAGCATCAGCTAACAAGCTAATTGAATTGCAGGCCCGGGTGGTGGAACTGGTAGACACGCAGGACTTAAAATCCTGTTCCCGTTGAGGGAGTGCGGGTTCGATTCCCGCCCCGGGTACGACCGAGTGGAAGTGGAAGTGAAAGTGGAAGTGGAAGACTTAAAACTTCCACCTACACTTCCACTTCCACTTTTTTGCAATTTTAAATTCCCACTTGAATAATTTCCATCTTAATACGCCACTTCATAGTCTATTTTGATTGATGAAAGAGGTAAGCATATTTAATGTTATACTTATATTCTAGTTTGCCAAATGGGTTATCCTAAAATTATTGTAATTCTGATTTTACTTTTCACTGGGAATGCCAATGCTCAATACACAAATAAGGTATGGTGCTTCGGCGATAGCGCAGGGATTGACTTTAATCAATCCTTGCCTCTTCCGATTGCCACATCTTTGGATTCCAGAGGTACTTGTACAAGCATCGCAGATTCTTCCGGAAATCTGCTCTTTTATTCTAATACGAGAGCGGCAACAGCAGGCTTAACCGGATTGGTGTGGAATCGTAATAATGTATTAATGCAAAATGGCGATTCGATATATGGCGCTGGCTGGTACTTCGAGCACACCATCGTTCCAAATCCGCGAGGAGATAATACTTATTATTTATTTACAGCCGGAGAAACCAGTTATTGCGGTTTTTACTATTCGATGATTGACTTAAATCAAAATGGCGGATTAGGAGCTGTCACACAAAAGAATGTTGAATTACTTGGTCAGAATATTTGTGTCATCGACGGCCTTGCGGCAATCAAACATGCGAATGGAAGGGATTGGTGGGTGATCACAAAGTCTGCTTCAAATGCTAATAATGAATACTACTTTTATCTGGTAACACCCAATGGCGTTAATCTTGATCACATGCAGAACTTTGGAGAAGTTCTGCAAACAAATACATTGCGTTTAAACCCTTCGTTAGATGGGAGTTTGGTTTCATGCACGACTGCAAATGGTTACCTAACAATATTTGATTTTGATCGTTGCTCCGGCTATTTTACAAATGAAAGCGAATTGCAGCCGAATGTTCTTGGCTCTTCAGCCCCATGGTACTGGGATTGTGAGCTCTCCTCGAGCAATCAGTTCCTTTATGTGTCTTCAATGTACTCCCTGAACGATTCCAACTCATATGTGTTTCAATACAATTTAGCAGATACTAACCCTTCGCTTACTCGTGATACCATTTTTTCCATTAAGCAACCTGTTGCCGGCGGGTTGTTAAAACTGGGTCCTGATAATCGTATTTACTGGAGTTGTGCTTATGAAGCGCCGGGCATTTTCCCTTATCCATACCCCGACAGCGTTCGCAATGTTTGGAATGAAAATTTGTCTTACATAAATTTCCCCGATTCACTTGGAGCAGCATGTGACTTTCATCCCTTTAGTTTTTATCTTGGAGGCAAACGCACTTACTATGGTTTACCTAATAATCCTAACTATGAATTAGGCCCGATTGTAAACAGCATTTGCGATACAATAACTGCTACCTCGACTTTGATATTTTCCTCAAGCCCTGAATTACACGTTTCGTATAATTCGTCCTGGCAGACACTTTTTGTCAATGCAGAAAACCTAAAAGGGAAAGAAGTTCAACTAACTATCTATGATCTTAATGGAAGAGTCTGTTTTAACAAATTTACTTCCATTAAATCTGGATATTTTACACAAGACATTGTACTGACAAACTACTCTACCGGTTTGTATGTAGTTTCACTTACTACTGAGAAAGAAAAGCTAAGTGATAAGGTGGTTAAAGAGTAAAAGAATATATTTACTCTGCATAAGAGTAATTGGATTCGAAGCTTTCAATACCTTTAAATTTTGCTCAAAATCGCCATATCCTCCAATAACGAGTTCGACTTTCGTTCGCTCCCCTGTACAGATTAGTGTAAGTGTATATGTGAGAGTAAGGTTCAACCCTCTTGAGATAGACACTTACACTTTTTTTATGTCTTTTTTTTAAACATGGCGATTTCCTGTTGTCAGTTTCACCGTAATCCGGATGATATTGTACCAATCCCCTATTTTAAAAATCCCCCTTCACCACACGAACTATTTTTCGCTGTTGTGAAACTTGCATCTTCACAAAATAAACTCCGGGTGAATAAGTATCACCGACAGAGATCAATCCGCTGAAGTCCTTTTTGAAATCAATCAATCGACCGGTTGCATCAAAAATAAAATAAGAAATCCGCGATTGTGAACTCAAAATAAAATTATCGGAAAAAGGATTCGGAAATATAGAAACTTCATTGAGGTCTGCGCCGGCAAATTCAATTCCGGCACAAAGATCAAAAGTGACATTGACAGAATCCGCATTCGAACAACCGAATGAATCGGTAACTATGACGTAAAAAACGCCGGTGTTCAATCCTATTCCTGCACTATCAACCACAATCGAAGAGCTTGCAAAACCGTTCGACCATAGATAGGTAGTGAAACCGTTGCCCGCATCAAGAACGATAGAGTTATCAGCACATACAATGGTATCTGTTCCCAGATCGACAAGTGGAAGAGCTTTTACTTCTAACGAATAATCGAAGCCGACAGTACAACTATTTGAATCTGTATAAGCATAGTTTACAGTATAGCTTCCACTGCCTGCCGAAGGTGTAAATATTCCATTGGAAATTCCGACTCCACTGTATAATCCACTAGCGGGATTACAATTATTCAAGACCAAAGGAGGAGCGTTTTCACAAATTGTGAGCGATCCCGATACTGAAATTACCGGTAATGGATTTACGGTGATAGCTGAGCTCAGCGAATTCGAACAACCGTTCGTGTCGATATAGTTATACACTATTGAGAAGGTTCCGCTTCCTGAAACAGCAGGGTCGAATGCACTCCCAACAACACCCGTTCCACTATAATTTCCTCCGACAGGACTTGCATAGTTGAGCGCAATTGCAGATGCATTTTGACAGAGAGCGGGAATCGAACTGAAAGATATTACCGGCAAAGAATTTACTGTGATAGTAGATTGAGCTGAATTAGAACAGCCATCCGAATTTGTGTAGGTATATTCAATATCAAAAACTCCTGCGCCGGTTTGATTGGGATCAAAATAATTTCCGGAAATTCCAATTCCGTTGTAATGACCACCTGCCGGTAATCCTCCGGTAAGCGTAATCGGGTTCGCATTCGCACATATTGGAAGAGGAGCTGCTAAAGTAACTGTTGGTAGCGCATGTACGGTTATTGAAACAGACGAGTGAGATTGACACCCATTTGCATCCGTACCGGTAACGATATAATTTGTACCGACTACAGGAAATGCATAAACAGAACTGCCACCGGCTGATGATAAACTTGATGATGGCGTCCAGCTATAAGTAGATGCTCCCTGAGCAATTAACAAAACTGAATCACCCGTACAAAGTTCCGTTGATGTTGCATTAATAACAACACTTACCGAACCTGAAATGCCGTTTATTTCGGCTCCGCCTGATGTAAAGTAATTCGCTGCATTGCCATAACCATTGTATTCAAAAACCTTAAAATAATAATTAACTCCCTGAGTCAGTCCTGTAACGACGATGTCATTTTCAGGTCCATCATAGACGGCAAAATTTCCGCCTCCTAAATTAGATCCATGACCAAACACTGCATTAGCTGAATAAGTACTTCCATCAACAGGAAGTGCATTTATTGAGGAAGAAGCTCGGGCAACAATTAATCTTCGTTCGCCATTTCCGGAGTAAATGATAATTCTAAATCATTGCAATTAACATGTGAAAGCACAAGTCCTGCCGATTGCGTTGTTGGCTGTGAAGCCGGTGCTGCCGATGTCTTTTCAATATAAAAATCTGACAGCAGATATCCGCTCAACACAAAGTTTTCAAATGTTGCATGGGTGTTATATATGCCCGTCGTAAATACGTTACCATTCTTATCATTCGTTATTGCGTAACCAATATCACGCTGATCACCGCCATAAGGTTTTACCCAATCTGCATTCCCATTAACATCGTAAGCTGCTATGAACACATCTCTATTACCCGCGCCACCGCAATAATGTGATCCAAAATATCCGTGGTCATCAATCTGGCCGGTCATAAAGATCCGATGGTTGTTCGTGTCGATAGATAAACCATAGGCAATATCCTCATAAGGTCCGCCGGCTGATTTCGCCCATAGTACATTTCCGGATTGATCATATTTGACAAGAAAAATATCTGTGCTGCCTGCTGACGTCAATGTAAACGAACCGAATGTTGCCGTTCCTTTATAGTAACCTGCAGAGTAGATATAATTGTTTTCATCGATCACAATACAGTTTGCTTCTGCATCAGCAGTATTTGATCCACCGGTTTTTATCCATTTAAAATTACCATTGGCATCATATTTTGCGGTATAAGCTCCGTTGACACCGCTATTGGTGATAGTAGTTCCGCTGAAAGTTGCAGAAGAATTAAACACACCGGAAACAAACACATTTCCTGATTTATCATAGGCAATTCCATAACCTCTGTCGTCGTTTACACCACCACCACGTTTGACCCAAAGCACAGTTCCGGTAGAATTAACCTTTGCTATATAAACATCATTTCCTCCGGCATGAGAAAGCGAAACGCTGCCAAAAGTCATTCCATCGGAATAGTAACCGGTGAGATAGCATTCACCTGAAGGATTCACTGCCAACGCCCGCGATTTATCATTGCCCGCACTTCCCCATTTCTGCAATCGGGTTACATTACCATTGATGTCGTACTTAACGAGAAAAATATCATTTGATCCTGCCGAAGTAACACTGAAGCCATTTCCGAAAGTAGCAGTTTGCTCCACTTCTCCCGAAACATAACAATTGTGCAAAGCATCTACACCTACTCCGTATGCAACATCACCACCCGTTCCACCGGCGTGGCGCAACCATTTAATACTACCATCGGCGCCGTATTTTCCGGCCAGAATATCATGGATTCCATTTGTTGTTAATGAAACGCCATCGAAGTTTGTGGTATACTCTATTTGACCTGAGATATACGCATTACCGGAATCATCGACAGCAATTGCATTTCCGTAATCATACCCCTGAGAAACACCTCGCTTTGCCCATTGAACTATTTGGCCCGAACCTAATGCCGGCAAAAAAGAAAAGGTAATTAGTATTAACCGTTTTAGAAATCGCATCATTTCGCCCATCCTTCCCTTCCAAACTAGTTTGAACTTAAAACAGCTGCACTGAGATCAAACTACCTTCAACAAAATCTTGAAGCAACTTGGAATTAGGACATTAAGATAAATCAAAGGCGATTTAGTAATAATGACTACGATCACGGAATAAAATGAGATAATAGATAGATCGAGCTGTTTTTTCGCACACATCACCTCGTAAGGCGTATTAAAAATTACGATCAATGCTGAATCACGACTAATAAACAACTTTCTCAATTTTTCTCACTCAAGAAAGTGCTTACTTTTCCAAAAATCCGTTAGAGTCAAGCAGGTTACAATACACTAACATTTACACAACCGCTCCCTTGGAATTTAAATTCTACTTTCTAGCAAACAAAGGGACCGGAATCGGTCTTACGATGCGACATCTTTTCTTTCTGAAGTATCAACCGACAATTTATAATGTCACACTTGTACTTGCTCCATGGAATAAAAGAACAAACCTAGCAGCAAATTAACCAAGTAAAAAATCATTTTGACCAAGCTATATCTGACTTAGCCATCCGGAATATAATCTACTAATCTTCGAATTTTAACTAAATACGCCCAAATCCCTCTATTTACAAGGCTTTCATCCACGTAATAAATTTGTACGCTTCGACCCGATTTATTAAATTAGGTCGTTATTCAAAAATCCCAACGCTGTCCTTTTTAGTTAAATCAATTAATACTTAATGTTCATGACAAAACACATTACTCTTCTATTTTGCGTATCGCTGTTTTTTGCATCACAACTGTTTTCACAGACCGATGTAAAAACAATTGATATGAATCAATTGAATCAGGCTAAGCTTGATGGAAAATTGAATGGTCACGAGAAGTACGTTAATTATGACGCGCTGGGAAAAAATCCTTCTCGTGTAGTTGCGAATCCGAAACTGGGAAATTCAGTTAACACGTCTACAGGTTGCGCTTGTTGGATTCCACGCGATGCAAGCTGGCAAGTTGGTCAGTTCGACGGTTCGGGTGGTAGCGGCGGTCCGGGTGTTCCTCCTGATTACAGAAACGACGACTGGTCGACGGTAAGTATTCCGTTGCCTTTTAGTTTTTGTTTTTATGGCGTGCAGATACATGACATTTATATCAACAACAACGGTAACGTTTCAATAGGCAATCCTTATTCTACGTTCACAGCAAATTCTTTTCCGGATCCATCGTATACCATGGTTGCTCCTTTCTGGGCCGATGTGGATACTCGTGGTGCATTGAGCGGAATCGTGTATTATCAACTTACAAGTTCGCACCTTATCGTTCAATGGGAAAATGTCGGGTACTTTAGTTCTCATGATGACTTAGTCAACACCTTTCAGCTGATTATGACGGATGGTAACGACCCTTTACTTGCTCCCGGTTCGAATGTTTCCTTCTGCTACAAAGACATGCAGTGGACAACAGGAGATGCTTCCAGCGGTACGGGTGGCTTTGGTGGAACACCTGCCACGGTTGGTGTGAATCAGGGAAATGGAATCGACTACATCCAGGTTGGTTTATTTGATCAGCCGGGTGCTGCATACGATGGTCCTTATGGAAATAACGACGGCGTTGATGCTCTCGATAATCAATCGTTCCTCCTCAACACTTGCCAAAGCGGAAGTAATGTACCTCCGATTCTGAATTCAGTTCAGGCGTGCGATACGCACACAATTTGCGAAGGTGATACACTTTTAATCAGCGGTGTTTTCCTCTCTCCTGAGCAAGGACAAACAACAACGGTTACAACAACAGGTTCGATGAGCGGTATTACTGTCATCTCAACACCGGGCAATACAACAAACTTCACAATCCAGGTAGTCGGTTCTTCTTCTAACATCGGAACAAACACTTTCAATATTCTCGGCACAGACGACGGTTCACCTGCTCGTTCAACACAAGTTCCGGTAGTTGTCATTGTAAAACCGGCGCCGGTTATTCAACCAACTTCATCTAACGTTACATGCCATGGTGGTCACAACGGTAGTGCGAATCTGCATCTTACCGGTACCGGTCCGTTCGACGTTTTATGGATTCCGGGTGAAATGCAAAACTCTCAGGTTACTCACCTCGTTGCAGGAACATACAATGTTAGTGTTTCAAGTCCGTCAGGTTGCTCTGTTACACAATTCATCACCATCACCGAACCACCTGCATTAACGATCGGCATCACTTCGGTCGACGCAAATTGTTCAGGACAGGCAGGTAGTGCAATTTGTACTGTAGGCGGCGGAACAATGCCGTACAGCTATTCATGGAATACGACTCCTCCTCAGAACACGTCATCTATTTCAAACATCTTTGCCGGTATGTATACGGTATCTGTGACTGATCATAACAATTGCCACATCATCGATTCAGTAGAAATTCATGGCGCAGCAGGCTTCTCTGCTTCTATGAGCACAACTCCTGCAAGCTGTCTGGCAACGGATGGAACTGCAAGCGTTCAAACGCAAGGCGGCAGCGGCGACTTCACTTACAACTGGAGTCCGGCTGTTAGTTCAAGCTCAACTGCTACAGGTTTAGCAGCAGGTGTCTATTCTGTTATGATTATCGATAACGTCGATGGTTGTTCTCAAACAGTTTCTGCAATTGTCGGAAACAACTCCGGTATCGTTGCAACAATTGTTTCTTCATCTGACGCAACTTGTCAGAACAGCGAAGACGGAACAGCAAGCGTAAACGCTTCCGGCGGAACTCCTCCTTATTCATACTTATGGATGCCGGGTGGCGATACATCAGCAACAGTTACAGATCTCGCTCCGGGTACTTATACCGTACAGGTTTCTGACTACTTAGGTTGTCCTGATTATGCAACGGTGACGATCGGTTATCAATTCGCATCACCTGTAGTTGATTTAGGTGCCGATACAACAATCTGTCAAGGCTCTACTCTCACTCTTGATGCAGGCGCAGGATATCAGTATCTCTGGTCAGATAATTCAACTGGACAAACACTCACCGTATCTGCTTCAGGAATCTATTCTGTTCTCGTAACAGACGGCAATTCATGCGAAGCATTCGATGCGATTTCGGTTGATGTGATTACATGTAATCCTCATCCGATGACGGTTAAGCCAAATCACGCAGTGGGAATCTATCCTAATCCAAGTACAGGCGTAATCGATATCAGCTTCGATAACGAAGTATCAGGTACTGTAGAAATCAATGTGATTGATGCATTCGGAAAAACATTGATTGTTTCTCAGGAAAACATCAAAGCACATGATGTCCGCACACTTGACTTGAAAGATCTCCCTGCGGGAATCTATTTTGTACGTCTTGCATTCTCTAATGAAACACAATCGATCCGATTGATAAAGATGTAAACGAATAATTGCATTCAGTGAAAGAATGCACAAAACAAAAAGGGCTAAGATCGAAATTCATCGGTCTTAGCCCTTTTTGATTAATCGAAGATCAGCATTCATGAAGTAATATTGAATGAACAATCAGAAATAAAAAGGCCGGTTAAAAATCGAATTTTAACCGGCCTTTTAGATAAATCTTTAGCAGCATTATTTCTGCAGGTACAATTTTCCTCTCACCTCTTCCCCATCACATACCAACTTGTAGAAGTAAATTCCGCTCGAAAGATCACCGGCATCGAAATCGATCGTGTAAACAACACCTGCTTCGATATCGTTATCGTAAATGCGAGTCATTTTTTGTCCTGTCATCGAGTAGATGTCGATCGTTAAATGTCCGGATGCATCGGCGCGTTCGAATTCAATTGTTGTTTTAGAACTGAACGGATTCGGATAAGCATTCACCATCATCGTAGAGCTTCCTTCACCGGCCGAAACCATATCACCGATACGCAATACATTGCAGACATCAGGTGTAGAGCATGGCACGCGGCTGATGAGTGCCGAGTATGTTCCGATGTAGTCGGTACCACCCGTACTCAAAGCTCCCGGAATACAGAATGCTTTGAAATTTTCAGGAGTACCCGCTAAGTCGCTATTTCCGAAAGGAGATGCCGAAGCATCATCAACCGGTTGAATGCTGATAGCAGAGTTAACCGTTGAGAAGTTTGAATACGTCGCAGCCGACCATTTCCATTTAATCTTCGTTACGCAACTTGATGAAGCCGTCCAGATCCCTCTCCACTTCACGGCATTCAGATTGGCGGCAATCGCAGCCGGAGCCTGATGAGCAAAACCGGAAACAAAGTAATTACCGGTGATATTCGGTGGAGCGGTCGTAACCCATTCACCATTCACAAAAGTTGTCGACGCCTGAGAAACGGCATTGGTAATAATGAGCTTCGCATCGGCAGGAATAAGATTCAGTCCGACGGTATTGATATTTTGATTGATGAAACGAATCGTTACCGGGTAATTTCCCGTGTATGTTACATTCGCAACCGCTGTAAACCAGATGTAGGTATTTTGAGCAATTGCATTTGAATTGAAATTTATGGCGCTCGATGAATAATCGGAAGTTGTTTTATTCACATTGATAACCGATGACGAAACAACTAAGCATCCGCCTGCATCGGTCACGCGAGAAGTGTAGCTTCCGCCTGTCAATCCGGTCACGGTAGCCGTTGTTGCTCCATTACTCCACAAGTAAGTATATGGTGGAATTCCTGCGCTGGCATTAACGGTTGCCGAGCCTTTGAATTCATTGGAACACTTTGCATCCGATTTTGTGCTTGTTACTCGCAACGGGCTATTCACCGTGTAAGAGCAAGTACTTGCACAACCATCGCTATTTCTCACCGTCACCGAGTAAGTTCCGGCGCTGCGCACATTATTTGTTGAAGTGTGCACATTATTGCTCCATGTATAAGAAGCATAACCTGTCGGTGCTCTAAGTATCAGTACAGAGTTTAAGCATAAAGCTCCTCCGGTGATGGTGCAATTCGGCGTAGTGCTCGCGTGAGTAGCGACACTTTTCACACCTGTACAACCATTGATATCTGTAACGGTAACCGTAAATGTATCTACTGTATTTGGTGTAATACATTGTGTAGTTTCGCCCGTACTCCAGAGATAAGTATCAAAACCCGCACCCGCACAGAGCGATGCCGTTCCGCCCGGACAAATTCCCGTGCTACCTGTAATATTAACCGTAATTGGATTCGAGCTCGCGACAGTGACCGACTTCGTCATTGCACACCCACGACTATCGGTAATTTCCACGGTATAAACACCCGGTGTTAATCCTGAAATTGAATTTGCGTCGAGAGGCGAAGCATCCCACATATATGAATAAGGAGGAGTACCGCCTGAAACATTCACCGTGGCAACTCCGGTAGAACCGCCACAAGGCGTAGCAACCGATGAAGCTGTTGCATTTCATGCAGCAGGAGCCGTCGAAATTGTTGCATTAGCGTAAGCAACACAACCATTATTATCGGTCACCTGATAGTGATAAACACCGGCAGTCAGATCGATGGTCGAGTCACCTGAAATTGTATAAGAAGGTGTTCCTCCTTCAGCAACTAAATCCACACTACCTGTATTTCCATGGCAGTCGATTTGAGTTGGAGTAGCTATTAAATCAAGAGCATCAGGAGCCGGATCAATCGTTGCAATTGTATAATCCTCGCAGCCATTTGCATCAGTTACTGTATAATCATAATCACCTTCGACCAGATTCGAAGTAGCATCACCGCCAAAAGTATATGGCGCTGTTCCGCTTACTGCCGAAAGATTTACGCTCCCGCGTCCACCAAAGCAATCGATTTGCACAGGCGTTGCTATAATCATCGGCGTTGAATGAAAACCGAGATACGTTGTAATCACACTGTCGCAGCCGGAAATATTTGTTACAATTGAAGTATACATTCCCGGAGTATCCTGCGGAGTGCCATCAGGCAGAGTGTAAATTGCTCCCGGACAAATATCAACATACTCATCGCGGCTCGGACTTGGAGTCACTGTCAGATTTGTTGTAATTGTACTGTCGCATCCGGAAACGCTTGGAATAACAGAGATGTATGTACCTGCCATGCTCTCTATTGAACCATCCGGCAATACATGAAACGAACCATCACAAATAGAAACGTTATCAGTTACGGAGCTATTCATATTTAAAGTAAGCGGTGCAGTAGTACCGGTACCGGGAACATAAACCGTAATATCATAAACATCAGGTGTGGCAATATCAGAAGCAGGAATTGCAGCGATAAGAGTAAACGGATCAATATAAGTCGTAATACGATCCACTCCATTAAATCGTACTATCGACGAAGGAGTGAAATTTGAACCATCAACTTCGAGGTCGAAATCAGGATCGCCGGGTGTAATACATGTAGGAAACAATGCCGAAACCGATGCCGGTGGGTATGTTACCTGGAATGAATTACTCGCACCGGTTTGTATTCCGGCAGAGTTTGTAGCGGTAATTGTAAAAGTACCGCCGTCTGAAATCGAAACCGACCAAGGTGAGAGAACACCGGCTGTAAACGAAGCAGTAGTACCGTCGCCGGAAGTCATCGTCCCTGTCGAGGTAATATCAGCTGTTCCGGTAAAAGTATTTGGGCCTGTCGAACACGCGTTATTGTTTGCATCGGCAGCCGTTACTTTAATATTGAAAGGCATGTCGGTAATTTGAATTCCGATATTTCCTCCTGAAGTATTTTGAACAAGAAACTTAGTATGCACACCCGGATTCACCGTCAGCGATGTTGAGGCCGGGCCAGAATAAGTTCCATCAGAAACTGAAATGCTAACCGTCTCTGCTTTTTTAAGATTCGTCGTTAATGCCGTTGATGACACACCACTGGCAAAACTCACATTAGTAACATAAGTCGGAGCAGTTAAGCCATTGGAAGGACCGCTATAAGTAAGAGTCTTCGTGCCAAAATAAGAAGTGACCACATTATAAAACTGATCGACCGCTCTAATTTTTGTTATTGTAAATGCCGTACCGGCAGTCTGAGCAGTCGGAGTTCCTGAGTTTCCGCTTGTAGAGAACAAGCTTGCGTCGGAGAATGTTTGCCCGGGCAGAGTGACCAGCAGCTTATTCACTGCTCCGGCAGCTTGCGATAAATTAGCAAGAACAGCACCTGCAGAACAACCCGAAATGACTTCTGTACCACCTTTGGTGATATTAGCTGAAGTCGGAATATTACCACCTTCATTTGCTCTCACCTGCACTCCGGAAATGGTGAGTGCATCGAAATTAGATGTACCCGATACCGTTGTTTGAAGAGTGATGAGAGTTGCTGTAACGGACACGACCATCGTTGAGCTGATATCGCCGCCCGGTGTTGCAGAAACAGATACCGGAAAAAACGGATTGAATTTCCATCCGCTCGGGGCAATTAACGTAAAGGTGACGTTAGTTCCTACGGCAAAATCAGTGACAGCACCTTCTGTAATGACAACGTTTCCGAGAGTGGTGTAAGACGGAACAATAGCATTCTCTGCTCTATCGGCAGGAATAGATGTTCCACCCGTAGCCTTCGTAATCGTGGCAACAGCGTGTGCTTCTGAATTGATCAGGAGAATGGTAGTTACTAAAAGTAATAACCGAAGCTGATGCTTAATATATAAAATAGCATCATGCGCATTAATAAATAACAAGTGTGTCATTGTTAGGTGGTGGGCTAAAAATGAAATTGATAAATTGGGTGTGTTGTATCGCTCGCAAACAATTCGCGAAATGTTCATGGCATTTCCATATGGAATCCCCATCAAACTATTTCGGAATTATTCTAAATAGATACATGTCCTCTTACTTCGAAAGCCACCATTCGGATATGCGAAAATTTCGAAAACAATACATTTTGCGCCTTTTCATCGTTCCGGCAAACGAACAATTTGTAAATAGCTGAAAAGCAGAGTACTTATCGACTTGTAATTTTCAAAGCTTTCCCTGTGCGATTTCACTAGCAATAACCGGATACGTTAAAATTTCAAAAAATGAAATCTGCTCTTTCACAAATACGCAATTCATTTCAGGAAATAAATAAGACACTTTCTTACAGTTCTTAATTGTGTAAAGCTTGAGCAATTCGGATGAACATTTGTTCAGACATATCTTATCCCCTTTGTCAGAACAAAACCATCACTTTGAACATACGCTTTGAAGGAAAATCAAGAATTCAATCCTAAAATTCTCCATTCAACGAAAAAGAAAAAGCAGGCAGCGAAACTCTCTGCCTGCTTAAAACTAACTCACCACTGAGCTATTATTTATGAAAGACCAGCAACGGTACCGGCAAATCAGCTATCATCTCTTTGATCAGACTCTTACTGGTCAGCTTGTAGATAAAATTATGTGGCACATAGCTCAGCACAAGCAGTCCGGCATTACTTTGATCGACTTCACTTCGTAATTGTTTAGGAAAATCGTCAGTGATCAGGCGTTTGAAGGTAAGTCGTGAATCATAACCCAGACTTTCGTCGAGATAATCGGAGAACGATCTGAATAACTCTTTGCCTACCACACTCTCGCTGGAGCTCAGGTGAACCAGTTCAATTTGCGGTCGGAATGATTGTAAAAATATTCGAAGCTGTACAACAAATTCACGATCGTCTTTAGAGTAATCGGTTGCGTAAATCAGCTTATGAATAGGTTCAAACTGATAATTATTAGGAACAATAAGAACAGGTGCTTTCACTTTTTCAGTAATCCTGTAGCTATTCGTACCGGTATCGAACGGGAAGAAAGAATCAGATCCGTTTGTGGCAACAACGATGAGATCATAATTTCGTTCGAGATCAGCGATGACACCGGCGAGAGAATCAAAAGCAGGAATCACTTCTTCATCGCAAGGAATTTTGAAAGTCTTTTCAACTTCAGCACAAATTTTTCGAAGAGCGATTTCAGAATCGACGGCATTACGCAGCGATTCTCGTTCACCTCCTGCAAACATGGTAACGCCTTCGCCCATATTCATCTTTTGAACATTGAGTAAAGTCAGGCGTGCAGACAATTGTTGAGCAAGCCTTGCTGCATATTCAATCCCTGAAGATGCAACTTCCGAAAAGTCGGTAGGACAAAGAATTTTCATCATAGCCGTAGTGTTTTATATCTCCAAAGTTGGCTTAAAAACGAAGAAATAGCATTGATGCGTATCAAGACAAGCAGTGATTTGAATCAACTAATAGCCGACTTATAAAGCATACGTTTACGCTCAATTAAACCTTTAAACTTTACTGCGATGATCGAAAAAACCCACAAAGTCGGCATTTGGCTTGATCACGTTCACGCCAGAATTATTTACCCAAATGGAATAATTGAGCCCGTAAAATCAATGCATGAAACCAATTTACGTATAGCAGGAGAACAACCCGACGGTATCCGAATGGGCAACCATCGTTCTTCTAATAACGAATACTCAAAGCATCACATAGAGATAGAAGAGTTGCACCGTTTTTTTGCCGCCATCTATCATTCCATCAAAAACTTCGACCAAATTTTCCTCTTCGGTCCCGGCACTGCCACGGAAGAATTCAGAAACTATCTCATCGAAAAAGAAAAACGTCACCTCACTTCCATCCTAATCCGCCGCACCGAACAAATGACCGACGCAGAGTTAACCGAAGCGGTGTTTGTTGATTAGTCCTTAGCTAGCGACTAACAAATTTCTAATTTCTAATTACCAATTTCAATCTTCGAAGCCGGCCCTCTGCACCCATCAAGCCGCCCGCTAATTACTAATTTCTAATTACCATTTACCAATCACCCCGTTCGAAGCCAATCACTTGCCCCACCCAAGCCGCCACCACTTACTACTTACTACTTACTACTTACTACTTACTACTTACTACTTACTACTTACTTTTCCCCCGAAAATACCTCCTCAACAAAAAACTATGTTGCAGCGCTTCCAAATCCTGATCAAGCTTTTGAGAAGCAGATTGGAGATTCGTGATACTTTTCTTCAACTCATCTGCCATGAGAGAATCTGTCAGCAGGCCGTTTACTACACCGTTTCCTGAGTTAATCTGTTGCATGAGGACGGAAACATCTTTCGTGATTCGTGAAAATTCTTCGCTGCCTTCTTTGATCTTTTCGACAGAAGTTTTTAGATCGCCGGAAAGCGCAGTGTCTTTCAGCATTACTCCCAAAGGACCTTTGCCTCCATTTACATCGCTTACCAGGCTAGCTAATTGTACCGATGTTTGTTTAAGGTTCAGGCTGATTCCTTCGATATTTCGTATCGACTGACTTACGCTGCGCGCGAGAGCGGTATCCATAAGTACCGTGTACAGTGTTCCCCTGCTTTGGTAAACATTCTGAGTAATATCTTTTAAGTTTGCTGAAATTAGAGCGATATTAGAATTCGTCATGTCGAGTGTTCGAAGCATCTCATCGGTATTGACAGCTTTTAAGGAAGCAATTCGGTCGTTATTCTCAACCATAGAAGCATTTGATGTACCGGCAGAGATATTGACCAACTTATTTCCCATCAATCCATCGGTTCCAATACTGGCGATAGAATTTTTTCGGATAAAGTCCTTCAATTTCTCTTCAATAATCATCACCACACGAACAGAAGAGTCGTTGATGATTTCTATTTTCTGAACTGTTCCGACATCGATACCTGAATAGCGGACATTATTTCCGACAGAAAGCCCGTTCACATCATAGAAATATGATTCCAAAGTAAACGACTTTGTAAACATATTCTTATTTGATCCGATTGAATACAAACCAAAAATCAAAAGGACGATGCCGGCTATTACAAATAACCCGAGACGGATATTACGGCTGATTTCTTTATTCATGATTATTCAAAAAACGGGTGAACTTTTTGGTCCTTCGCATTACTAACTTCATCGAAAGAACCTTCCATATAATTTATTCCATCGACCATGACGGACAATTTATTTGCCGTCAATTTTGCACAATTCATATCGTGCGAAATGATGATTGATGTCGTATTGTACTTTTTCTGAACATCGAGCATCAGATTGATAATCTCTCTTGACGTAATAGGATCGAGACCTGTTGTTGGTTCATCATACAACATAACTTCCGGATGCAGAATGAGTGCTCTGGCCAATCCTATTCGCTTTCTCATACCACCGGAAAGCTCAGATGGCATCAGATTGATGGCATTCAGCAGGCCGACATTTTCCAAAGTCTCTTTCACCATTTCATCAATCTCGGCACGTGTTTTATGCTTCCCGTGACGTCGCAGCGGGAATTCCAGATTTTCGCGAACCGTCATACTGTCGTACAAGGCACTGCTCTGAAAAACAAAACCAATTCGTGCGCGAATTTCATCGAGCTCAATTTGTGTTAGCTTCGAAACTTCCTGTCCGAATACACGCAAAGACCCGCCCTCATAAGGAAGTAATCCGACAATACATTTTATCAAAACCGATTTACCGCAACCCGATTTACCCAATACAACAATATTCTCACTTTGATTGATTGTCAGACTATAATTTCGCAAAACATGATTGTCTCCAAATGACTTCACCAGCGATTGAATTTCAATCACCGGCACCGGAGTTATATTTTGGTATTGTGTCATTAGAGAAATCCGAAAAATTGTGTGATCTGTACGGCGATTAAATCGAGCAGAAAAACCATGAGCGAAGAAACTACCACGGCAGAGTTAGCAGATCGTCCTACTCCCTCTGTTCCCTTCTTCGAATTATAGCCCTTGTAACATCCCACCAGGCCAATAGCAAATCCAAAGAAGAAAGTCTTTATCAATGCCGGTATCGCATCGCTGAACTGAAGACTTTCGAAGACTTGCTTGAAGAACAATGTAAAACTCACCGAAGCGCGAATATTCACGGCGAGATAGCTTCCGTAAAGTGCGATCGCATCACCTATGACGATTAAAATCGGAATCGTAAGCGTAGTACTGATGATACGAGTAACGACGATATATTTAAACGGATTTGTTCCGCTCACTTCCATTGCATCGATTTGCTCTGTTACTTTCATAGAGCCGAGTTCAGCTCCGATACTTGAGCCGATTTTTCCGGCGCAAATAAGTGCAAATACAACCGGGCCAATTTCCCTGATGATCGAAATACCGACCATACTTGGTAGCCATGATTCAGCTCCAAACTCAGCAAGAGTTGGACGTGATTGCAGAGTGAGTACTAAGCCGATAATAAAAGCTGTTATTCCTATTAACGGGAGCGAGCGATAACCGATATCAAAAGATTGGCGAGCGGTTTCTTTGAATTCATACGGCGGTCCGAGCACTTGCTTAAAGAAGCGAATGGCAAAGCGCGTAATTTCCCCGGCTTCATTTAGAAAAACTTGTACTGAATGAGGCAGATAGTCTAGCACATCCTTTTCCTTTGGTTTCATTTTCGAGCCCTCCGAGACTTGGAATCCGCTGATCATTATCAAAAATCAGTATAAACATAGCACTAAATAGCTTTGAGAAAAATGAATATTGTCAAGTATTCGAAAGAACTATCTCAAAAGTGCGATAACAGAGGGTTTGAGGCGCTTTTCAGAACCGAAATGTTCAATAATCAAGCTGAAAAGAGTGATGAAATTCACACTCCGTCTTGATAGCTGTCACAGCAATTTGAATCAGCTTGAACGTTCTTTGTACTGTAATAATCTGTCGATATGAAAACCCAGAAGCGAGAAATCATCCTCCCTATCCATGCAAACATCGAGTTAAAAGGAAGCCTTCATATTCCTGAGCATTCCCGTTCAATTGTGATTTTTTCTCATGGAAGCGGAAGCAGTCGTTTCAGTTCTACGAATCTGATTTTGGCAGATATGTTGAATGAAGAAGGAATTGCCACATTGCAACCGGATCTTTTGACTGACGAAGAAGATTGCATCTATGAAAACAGAATCGACATAGAACTATTAGCTACCCGTCTTTCAGAAATAACAAAATTCATACAAGCTCTTCCTGAGTTTTCCAACTTTGAATTTGCTTACATCGGAGCCGGTACAGGCGTTGCCTCTGCTCTCATTTCTGCGACGAAAATTCCAGGGCTCATTAAATCTGTTGTTTCACGTGGCGGTCGTCCCGATTTAGCAGAAGATGTGTTACCAAAGGTTCAAACACCCGTTCTGTTCATCGTTGGCAGTTTTGACGAGGAAGTGCTAGATCAAAATATTTTCGCTTTCAACATTTTGAATTGCGAAAAGAAAATGATGACGATATCTCATGCATCACATCTATTCGAAGAACCCGGCAAGTTGAAAGAAGTTGCAGAATTAGCTACAGCTTGGTTTAAAAGAAATTTCAAGAGTGTATCAAAATGTCCATTTCATAATTTCATCATATCCTCCGAACCTTCAGCTCTAGCCCACCCACAGCGAGCCTAAGGTTAAGAATTTAAGTGCCGGCTGCGGACTCGGTACTTATTCTGAGTGATTATCATTTTCATCAAATGTTTATCGTGCCATGATCTAACCCGGACATGGCACGATGTTTTTTTGGGCATTTAGAAATGGCTTTTTATACCATTCCAAAATGAAAGTATGAATAGAGAATGGTATATCCCGCAGGGATCTTGGTTCCTTTATTTCGTAAACTAATGTAAGAATAGTATATTTCTTTTGACAAAAATAACTCTGAAAAGAAACGAAACTTGTCATAGCGCACATTTCAAATTACTAGAAGGTATCTCAAAATTATGAAATGTGATTTAGGGCTTGGCCAAGCAAGTTCTCCTTCGGGGATGACAGTTTCCTCTTACTTTATATCTGTCGTTCATCGTAGGAAGCTGTCATCCCGAAGGGGAACTTGCTTGATTTAAATGACGAAATTTATCTGAACACTATTTTTGAGATATCTTCTAAATAGAGAATCAGTATAAATTCCGCCTACGTGATTTAAATCAAAATTAATTTTGACTTACTTGCTACCTTTTTCTCTGCATGTATGGTAATTTTAAAACGTTATTCATTTATTGTTTAACCATTAAAAACCAAATCAAATGTCAGCCCTCACATTAACAAAAAGAAATTTGCTCCCACTGTGGGCAAATGAAATGCTGGACACAGGAAATGTTTTTAATCCGTCCTGTTTAACCTTGAAGGAGAGTTTACGCCTTTCGACTTATCTGTTCGTATACCGACAGTAAACATCATTGAAAATACGAAGGATTTTAAAATTGAAATGGCTGCTCCCGGAATGGAGAAGAAAGACTTCCATGTAAGTGTTGAAGGCGGTACCCTAACTATCCGCTCTGAAAAGAAGGAAGAAATCAAAGAAAAGAAAGAGAATTACACACGCCGTGAGTTTTCATACAACTCATTTATCCGCTCTTTCCGTCTTCCTGACAATTGCTTACCTGAGAAGATCGATGCGAAGTATGAAAACGGAATTCTCACTCTTGTCTTACCGAAAAAAGAAGTAATAGCTCAAAAAGCTGTGAAAGAGATTAAAGTTTCATAACTCGCTTACACACGAAGAGCCGTATCTGAAAAGGTACGGCTCTTTTTTTGTCCCCACTTATATATTAGTTCCGAATATCTTCTAATTTTTTGCGGTCGATGATTTTAATTTTTCTATCGTAAACTTTAATCAATCCTTCCTGTGACATTTCGGTAAGATTTCGGCTGACGGATTCAGGTGACAATCCTGCGATGGAAGAAATGATTTCACGTTTCACCGGAAAAGCAAGTTCGTTAGCGCCGGTGATTTGATATTTACGATGGATATACAACAAAGCTTCGGCTACTTTTTTACGTGCAGAATCATAAGCCAGGCTTAATAATTTCTCATGGGAGATATCCAGCTTTTGAGAAATCATTTTGATAAATGAATCCGCTACACTTCCGTTAGTATGAAGTAAGTCGAAAAAGTCTTTTCGCGGAATTATTTCGATACGTGAAGAATCGATGGCGACGGCAGATTCCTCGTACTTGTGAGAATCCAGCAGAGCCAGATAACCGAAGTAATCACCTTCTTTAAAAATATCGGTAATGAACTCTTTCCCCCAATAATTTATTTTGGACGTCTTCACCTTTCCGGAGACAATGAAATACAGATGTTCGGCACGATCACCTTCGTGATACAGGTATTCGCCTTTATTAAATTGCTTTACATGGTGCTTATCTGCCTTTTCATCCTTTTCCTTAGCCTCAGCTGCTTCCTCTTCAAACTCATGTGTAACTCCCCTTTTCTTATCGAGAGCTCTACGCAGAATTTCGATTTTTCGTAAGTGAGCAGAAACCACTTTCAGGAGCGATTCGCCATTGAAAGGTTTGACCAGAAAATCATCGGCCCCTAAATCCATCGCCGTCCGGTACAGGTTTTCCTGTCCCTTACTCGTCATGAAAATAAATGGGATACTCTGTAAGTCAGGATTGTTTTGAATTGCCAGTAAGACTCCGTAGCCATCCAAAACAGGCATGGTAATATCACAAAGAATCAGATCGAGCTGATTAGCTCGGGCCACTTCTAATCCTGCTTTTCCATCGCAAGCCTGAAGCACTTTATAGTCGGCCAGTTGGAGTATTTCGCATATGGAAGTCCGCGTTGCAGAATTGTCATCTATAACGAGGATGCTACTTTTCATTTGGAAGGACTTTTACCTATATACTACAAAATTAGCATACAGTGCCCTGATACAAATGACACACATCATAGTTACTTCGCCTACTGAGTTAAAAGTAAGGGTATATGAAAAATTGCTCTCAAAATTAACGAATTAGCATTCCTGTATTTTCGCAGAGATTAACCTGCCGTAAATACAACTTCGTAAATAGGCTTTTCATTGATCGTGTATCGGTCTGATAAAGCTTTAATGGTTCTGCACAGATTTTCACCTTCTTCGTCATGAAAAGTCAACTGTCCATCAGGAGAGATAAAATGCGAGATCAACGAATGGATGGAGATAATTCCTTTTAGAAAACCGTTCTGATCAACCACCGGTAGTCGGCTGACCTTATTCAGGCGCATAATTTTAAATGCAAAGAGAAGAGTATCCTCCGGATGAACGACAAATAATTTTTGGGTAAGAATATCGCCAATATTAAGTTCGGCTTGTTCTTTAGTTTGCTTAACAGCGAGCGACAGGCAAATATCTCTGTCGGTTACGATACCAACGACACGATGATCCTCGCCAACAACAGGGAGGGCACCGCAATTTGCTTTTTTCATGGAACGGGCTGCTGCTGATAAACTCGTTCTCGGGCTACAAAACATAACCGAGTTTTTAGTCATAATTTCAGAAACCTTCATCTTCTTCTCTATTTAAAACAACAAATAAAGTCCTTCATGCCGTAGCATGACTACATAAATTTTTCACTGCCAAATGCGCAAGATTGGCAACTTATAAAAGACAATCAAAAGTATGTATAATGGCAGTTTAGAACGCTGATTGAGCGCACACAATGGTGTGATTCTGGTCACCGTGGCGGGGGGGGCATAATTCATAATTCATAATTCAGAATTATGAATTATGAATTATGAATTATGAATTCCACCTTAGAGCTTCTTCTCGTACAGACGGTACGTCTTGTAGTGTTTCGCTCCGAATTTCTCGATCTCGTGAATCATCTGGTAATTGTGTTCGAGAATCCATGACAATTCTGCTTCTTCGAATTTGTGTGCCGTCCAGTTAATCATAAGCTGATTGAGAAGAGCAACATCCAAACCTTTTTTCCGGAATTGTTTTTTGATACCAAAAGTGATGACACGAGTGGCTTTAATTTTCTTTTTATTGAAAAGGAGATTATAAAGTCCGGAGATCGTCAACTTGCCTTTCATCGGCTTCATGAATCTATTATAATCAGGAAGAGCAGCGATGAATCCTGCCAGTTGTCCGTGTATGTAGGCAATGAGAACAAGATCAGGGATGGCAACATCCTTCATCTGTCCGGTAATGAAACCAAACTCTTTTTGTGAAACAGGCACAAAACCGAAGTTATCGTCCCAGGCATCATTATAAATTTCGCGAAGCGATTCCTGCTCGGCTTTAAACGCCTTCATATTAATCGGGCGAATCGAGATTCCGTTTTTCTGACAGATGTAAGCGCCAAGAGTTGCCAATCGCTTTTGCATCTTTTCTTCTTTCGTATAGAAGTAAGCATTGAGATCGCAATTCTTGGAATAGCCTAATTTCTCAAGAAGCTCCAGGTAGTAAGGAGGATTGTAAGTCATATCCAGATACGGATCCATGTCGAAAGCATTGAGCAGCATTCCGCATGTATAATTCGTACTTGGGTTCATAGGCCCTTGAGCCATGGTAATTTTACGCTCTTTCAGGAATGATTCAGCTGTATTGAATAAAGCGCGTGCAACTTCGATATCATTTACCGATTCAAAGAAGCCGAAATGTCCGATTCGCTGAGTCCATTTTTTAATGAAGTCGCTATCAACAATAGCTGCAATTCTTCCTACCGTTTGTCCATCGCGAATAGCGAGAAAAAACTTCATTTCGCTATGATCGCGGAATGGATATTTATCACTCCAGATTTTCATCACTTCCATATTCAGCGGAGCTACCCAAGCAGGGTAATCGGCGTAAATACGGTGAGCCATTGCAAAAAATTCTTTCTGATCGGCTTTAGTCAGAACTTCCTTAATAGTGATAGCACCCATAGAGTTTCTCAGGTAAAATACAGATGAATGGTAAAACGGAAAGTAGACTTACTTCACGGCAACATGCACGGCAGCACCATTAGTGCCATTGACACCGTGTGCATGATGATGTTTATGGCGTGCATGATGATGAGGCCCAATAACACCAAGTTTCTCTCCGCATTCTTTAAAGGCTTTGAGAATGATATCGAGATGTTCTTTCTCGTGAATCGCCATTGTGGAGATTCGAATCATTGCACGACCTTCAGGAACGGCAGGAGTAACAACCGGAGTTGTAAATACGCCGTACTCATAAAGGAGTCTCCACATTTGGAATGCCGTCATGCTTTTTCCCAAAAGAATCGGAATGATGGCAGCCGGAGTAGGTTCGCCTACATCGTATCCCATTTCGTGTAAAGCTTTACGGAGATATTCTGCGTTATCGGCTGCTCTTTTGCCGAGTTCAGGCTTTTGCTCGATGAAATCGAGAACTGCCAGTACTGAAGCAGTAACAGCCGGAGGTAAAGACGCAGAGAATATAATTGAACGCGCGTTGTGTTTGAGGAAGTGAATGACTTCTTTAGATGCAGCAATAAATCCGCCGATAGAAGCAAATGATTTACTGAAGCTGCACATGATCAGATCAACCTGATCTTCTACTCCGAAATATTCAGGAGTACCACGACCTGTTTTTCCCAGTACGCCGGTGCTGTGTGCATCATCGACTAAGAGGCGAGCTCCGTATTTTTCTTTCAGCTTAACGATTTCGGGCAGGTTAGCCAGATCGCCTTCCATCGAATAAACTCCATCGACAACGATAAGGATGCCACCTTTGCCGTGAACGTTTTGGAGGATACGTTCGAGATCGGCCATATTGTTATGACGGAAGCGCATTACTTTTCCGCCTGAAAGTTTACAACCATCGACCAAACTTGCATGAATCAGTTTATCGGCAACGATAAAATCACCTTTACCGACAAGAGCAGAGATCACACCCAGATTGGTTTGCATTCCGGTAGAGAAAACCAGTACCTCTTCCTTGCCCATAAATTTAGCAAGACGTTTTTCGAGTTGCTCGTGCATGTAGTGCGTTCCGTTGAGGAAACGACTACCAACACAACCGATACCATATTTCTCGACAGCTTTAGCACTGGCAGCTTTCACCGTTGCGTTATTAGCCATGCCCAAATAGTTATTCGAGCCCGCCATCACCATAGAACGACCTTCGATTGTAACGACAGGTTCCTGCGGTGATTCGACGCGGTGAAAATACGGATACAGTCCCGCTGCGATCAGATCGTGAGCACGTGTAAATGTTTCACACTTGCTGAACAAATCCTTTGGCTGCTGCGCTTCTCCGCCAGCAGAGTGATTACTATTGTTTTCTACAACCATCCTTTTAATTTGTACCATTGATAAGTAGAACTAACGGCAGCCTGATTATCGGCCTGACGCTGAAAATTAAAATCCTTCCTCGCTTCGACACTATTCGAAGTCCAGTTGGGGCTAATCAGTTCTTTTACTTTATCACTATTTAACATTGAAGTATTAGTCAGATCATTAATAAATCCCAGACTTTTCACGATAGCGTGAGGAATGGAAATTACTTTTAATTTTTTTCCGGAAGCTGATTTCATGAGATTCCAGAAATCCATCCAGTTGAGCGAATTCTCTCCCAGAAAATACTTCTTCCCTACCGCTGCCGGAGCATGAGCAGCATCGAAGCAAGCTTTCACGAAGTCGTCAATATAAAGAAAATCCATTTTCGCCAGACCTTTCCCTACTACCGGTGCAATACCATACTTGGCAGCAACCTGGAAAGGCATGAGCATTCCCCGATCGTATGGTCCGAATAAAACCGGCGGACGAATAATCGTGAATCGGGAAATAGCCGATTGCACTTCTTGTTCACCTGCCAGTTTCGACTTTCCATAATGCGAAACAGGTTCTTCTTTATCCTGAACCGTACGCGGACGATCGTAAGCCGGTCCGGCTGCTGCCAATGAACTGATCAGCAGGAATCGTTCGAAATCAGGACTATTTTTCTTTATTTGTTCCACCAGTTTTCGAGTTCCGGCGGCATTGACTTCGTAATATTTGTTTTTGTCCTTAGCAGAGATTACTCCTGCCACATGAACAAAATAAGGAATATCTTTTAATGCTTCATCCGGCACACTTTCCAGATCCCCCCAAATTGGATTAACAAATGGGATTTCAGCCTCTTCGAATTTACTCTTATTTCTCACCAAGCCAAAGACGGTATAGCCCTGACTATGGAAATAGCCGGCCATATGACGTCCAACGAATCCGGTTACTCCGGTGATAAATACTTTCTTTTGGCTCATTTAGAATAGAATGATTTGAAATTGCTTCGAAATCATTAAAAAAACGTAGGCGGATTCCTTCATAATCCGGGGGTGCAATATCCGAAAAAGAATGACTTCAGACTCAGTCTTTTTCATTCGATTTCAGACCAATTTTCGATATCCTGCCATTTCACGGGCTTTGAAACGTCAAAAATCCGATTTTCCGGCAAGTATCGAAGTAATCGATATTTTTTTGATGAAGCAATTTAAAAAAATCCCTTTACATGGCGCATTTTCACAGCCATCACCCCTGTGGATTTATGGACGAAAAGCAGTAAAATACTGATTTTCAAACACATGCATCATCAACAAATTCGCAATTACCTCATAATCAACAAGTAATTGACCAAAGAACTCCGGTCAAATGAAGTTGTAATCAATACATCGTTGATCATCTCCACCTACTCCCTTCAGTATTCTTACCTGAAAGTCAGTTATGCAAGCGTTGCATCACACGTAATCGTCGTATTCAGCGATTTGGAAATTGGGCAGTTCACCTTTGCATCGGCAACACATTCGTCAAATTTCTCTTTACCGATTCCCGGAACTGTTGCTTTCACGATTAAATGTGATAAAGTGATTGCACCGTTTTCCAGTGTAATCTCACAACGTGTGTCAATCGTATCAGGAGTAAATCCTGCTGCACCCAACACAAAAGAAAGTTTCATACTGAAGCATCCTGCATGGGCTGCAGCAACTAATTCCTCAGGATTCGTTCCTACTCCTTCTTCAAAACGAGAGTGATATGAGTATTGAGACTGATTTAAAACGGTACTTTGAGTCGACATCTGTCCTTTCCCGTCTTTTCCGGCGCCTTGCCATTTAGCTGTTGCAAATCTTTTCATGGTATGTATGGTTAGAAATAAATTAACAAATGATTGGGGGTTTGGTTTGCTAAATGTAGGATTATTTCTTTTAGTAAGTAGTAAGTAGTAAGTAGTAAGTAGTAAGTAGTAAGTTGACTTGGGGTGGAAGCGATTGAAATACACTCTGGCCAATAAACCTTTGTTCTATGTCAATTGACTTAACTCGATTGATTGCATAAAAAAGGCGGAACTCAAAAGAGAGTCCCGCCTTTTTTATATAGTATTCAAGTAAGTATAACTGCAAGTCTTACAGCAAGTCAACATACAACTTACTACTTACCACTTACCACTTACCACTTACTCCTGTATCGTCAACCGACTAACACAAGTAGGCATTCCATCCATTTCAATTTTCAGGATATAGATACCTCTGTTAAGTTCACTTGCATCGATCGTGATATTGTTAGTTCCGCGAGTCACTGAATTTGTGATCACCTTTTGAGTTTTTCCAACAAGATCCATAATCGTAATTTTTGCAACGGATGCAGTATTCACGCCAAGATCGATAGTGAATTGACCGGTAGTAGGGTTTGGATAAACGCTATACGAAACACCGGAAGAAACAGCAAGTCGGTCACCATGTCCGTGCTCTCCATCATCGTCGTCACCATCATCGTCGTCATCATGATGATCATCGGAAGTACAATCGTTCGTCATACGAACCCACATAAAGCGTGTTCTTGTATGTCCGCAAGCATCTTCAACCTGAACAGAGATCATGACGAATTGCGATGTAACGCCTGTGAAATCGATAGTTGCAGAATTTCCGTTTGCTGTTACTACAGCTCCGCCGGTAGCCGACCATGTATAAGTCACTGCACCATTCACAGGTTGGATTGAGTAATCGCGAACGAGCGTATCCGGACAAATCATATTTGAACCATCGATGTGCGACACATGCATTTTACCACGATGTACGAACATGCATCGCGCAGGACTTGTTCCACAAGCATTGGTTGCTGTGACGCAAATTGTTCCATTTGTAAAATTCGCTCCGAAATCGACAGTAATTGAATTTCCGTTATTAGCAGTAATCACTGCATCAGTCGGAACCGTCCAAGTGTATGAACTTGCTGCCGTATCTAATGCAACAGAATATACAACTCCTGTTTGTCCGCATACCACTGCCCATGGACCGTGAATGTGACCCGGCATATCAGGAGCAGTAGTACAACCACCGCCACTGCAATTGTTCACCTGAATAGTTGAATTGGCAGAGGAAGAACAACCTAAGCCATCAGTATAAGAATATGTGAAAACTGCAGAACCTACACCTGCAACAGCAGGATCAAAAGAACCGGCACTAACTCCGTTACCTGAATAATCACCACCCGATGGGCTACCGCCTGTAAGCACGAATGCTGCATCAGTAGAACAAACAGCATTAAATGCTGCAAGCGTAACAACAGGAAGCGGATTCACAGTAACAGTCGAAGCACTTGAAGTTCCTGAACAAGCTCCGCTCGTTACTTCAACAGAATAACTTCCTGAAGTTGTAACCGTGATTGACTGAGATGTCTCTCCACCCGGAATCCAAAGATATGATGAACCGCTAGATGCCGTGAGAACAACGTTTCCGCCATCGCAGAAAGTAGTTGATCCGCCTTCGGAAATTGCAGGAATAAATGAATTGTTCACCGTCATAGTAATCACTTGCGAAATAGCTGTGCTTGATGATGCACAAGTAGAATTCGATGTCATTGTACATTGTACAAGGTCACCTGTCACCAATGAGTTCGACGAATAAGTATCGCTGTTGCTTCCAACAGTTGAACCATTTACTGTCCACACATAAGAAGGAGCAGAACCGCCATTACCCGGCGTGGCTGTAAATGTTACATTAGTTCCTGTACAAACTGTTTCGCCCGGATCAGCAGAAATACTAACTGTTGGTGTACTGTTTGTCGACACCGACATTGTGATTGAATTAGAAGTAACGTTAGCCGAAGTAACGCATGATGCATTTGAAGTCAGTACACACGTCACAAGATCGTTGTTGGCCAATGTTGTGCTCGTAAACGAAGGAGAGTTCGTTCCTGCATTTACACCATTCACTTGCCATTGATATGAAGGTGTTGAACCGCCGTTTGTAGCGATGGCATCAAAAGTAACGCTGGTTCCACTGCAAATACTTGATCCAGGATTGGCTGTTATAGAAACTGTAGCAGTCACTGACGCATTTACTGTCATTGTAACTGTATTCGAAGTTGCAGTTGTAGTCGTCAGACAACCTGCATTGGAAGTCATCACACAGCTAACGGCATCACCGTTTGCGAGAGAAGAACTCGAATATGTGTTGCTGTTTGTACCAACGTTTGAACCGTTAACGATCCACTGATACGAAGGAGTTGTTCCGCCATTAACTGGAGATGCAGTAAACGTCACCGACGTTCCTGAACAAATCGTAGAAGCAGAAGCTCCAATGCTCACCGTTGGTGTTACACCTGTTGTGATCGTCATCGTCACTGTATTTGAAGTTGCTGTCGAAGTAGTAAGACAAGATGCATTTGAAGTCATCACACAACTTACAGCATCACCTCCAACAAGAGAAGCGTTCGAATAAGTAGCGCTATTTGTTCCAACGTTCGCACCGTTCAGCTTCCATTGATACGAAGGAGTTGTTCCACCGTTTGTTCCGGTTGCTGTAAAAGTCACATTTGTTCCGGCGCAGATTGTACTTCCCGGATTCGCAGAAACAGAAACCGTTGGCGTCAGGCCTGAAGTGATCGTCATCGTCACAGAATTCGATGTGGCAGTAGCATTCGCACAAGCAGCATTGGATGTAAGCACACAAGTAACAACATCACCATTTACCAGAGCGGCATTAGAATAAGTTGCACTGTTAGTTCCAACGTTTGAACCGTTAAGCTTCCATTGGTACGAAGGCGTGGTTCCGCCATTTGTTGGTGAAGCGGTAAAAGTTACATTCGTTCCTGCACAAATCGTATTGCCCGGATTAGCCGAAATAGATACGGTCGGAGTAACAGCAGGATTTACTGTTAATGCCAATGGTTGAGCAGTACTTGCTCCGCAAGCATTGTGAGCAGCCACAGTAATAGTACCACCGGCAGAACCGGCAGTTACTGTGATTGAATTCGTTGTAGAAGTTCCTGACCATCCTGAAGGGAGTGTCCAGATATAATCTGTCGCAGTTGCAACAGCTGCAACTGAGTAAGTTTGAGTACTACCCGCGCAAACCGCCGTTGTTCCTGAAATTGCACCCGGCTGAGCAGGAGTTGCACAACCGCCACTTTCTGTGAGGGCCATTGAGCTCGTATAAACATAATCACCTGATTCATTGCCATCATGATTACCTGCAATGCTGGAGTAATAAAATGTAACCGGGCCTGTACCTGCAGCCGGTGCCGTCCAGTTAAAATTGAAAGTATGACTATTGCTGGTAAAACCACCATCGAGCTGATGCACTACACTTTGACGACTTACACTACTCACAGTCGCGCTCTTCAATTGAGTTTGTGCAGAGTTCGTGATAACGAGAGTTCCGGCATTTGTATTCGACGCTGTTAAAACTTCACAACCCAATCCAAATACCGTAGAACCGCTACGGCTCACAGTGATGCTCATGTTGTACGTTGTACCCGGAGTATAAGTACCTCCGGTAATTCCCGAGATGGAAATCGATCCGACCCCATCATTTTCATTGTAATCGGCATGACAATCGGTACATGTGGCCTCGCCCGGTGAACCGGTTCGACCGGCTCTTCCATTGTCTGACATGATCGCACTGGCAAAGAAGACGATCAACGCTACTGACATTACTACAGCAGATAGTTTTTTTAGAATCATGATTAGATTTTATTTATTGGTTAAATTTATTGGTGATTATTCGAGTTGAATTTGTTCGCAGAAAATTCACTTTGACTAAACTGAAAACTGTGGGAGCAAATTTTCAATTCGGGGTCAATCATAGATATATTTTCACCGCAGAAAAAGCTTTATAAACGATCTTCAGAGAGCAAACAGAATCCAGAATTTCTACAGAATCGACAACGCTTATTCACAACTTCCTAAAAACCCTGAAAGATTAATTCCGAAAGCTAAATAGAAGCGTATTTTAAAAATTCTATAAAAGTAAAACTAAAGAAAAAGCTATCTAAGAGTATGCTTTCTAATTAATTAAAACACAAAAAGAGAATTCATATTCTCAACAGAATTAATTAATACACGCAATGCGAATAAAAGAACAATGACAATCGTCATCAAACAAAACAAGTTACTTAAACTTCACCTAAATTTTCGAAAACAATTTTCGAAAATGACCTCTGCGGTTTTTTGCTGTCAAACTGAAAAAAAAGTGGTGAAAAAAAGCGGTGAATTTTGAAATTGAAAAACAATTAATCAGATTTTTCAAATCGTCACATTGGAAATTGCTTTTCGGACAGCCGGAACGACTACTGTTCCGAAAAGATCTATAGAGCGCAACATGCTTTTATGAGGCACAGAACCAACACTCATTTGCGCAAGGAATCGCGAGTTGCCAAAGAGTTCGTACTCGTACAATATTTTTTCAATTACCTGCTGAGGACTGCCAACCATGAGTGCGCCGGAAGGACCACGCATGGCATCGTAATGATCGCGTGTCATTCCTGACCAGCCTCGCTCACGACCTATTCGAGTCATAGCATCGGCATACGAAGGATAAAAAGTTTCGGCTGCCTGTTGACTATCGTCAGCAATAAAGACATGTGTATTTATGCCGACTTGCGGATTGTTGCCATGTCCGGCTTTAGTGAATGAATTCTTATACAATTTGATTAAAGGAGCGAATTGCGTCGGTGAACCACCAATGATGGCCAAGGCAAGTGGAAGACCAAGTGTAGCTGCCCGAACGACAGACTGAGGCGTCCCGCCAACTGCAATCCATACCGGAATTGGGTTCTGAACAGGTCTCGGATAAATACCGAGATTGTTTATCGGAGCCCGGTGCTTACCCTTCCAGCTTATTTTTTCCGAAGCTCTGATCTGAAGAAGGAGCTCGAGCTTTTCGCTGAAAAGTTCATCATAATCCTCCAGATCGTAACCGAATAAAGGAAAAGATTCGATGAAAGAACCACGGCCGGCCATTATCTCAGCGCGACCATTCGAAATTAAATCGACGGTAGCGAAATCCTGAAAAACTCTGACAGGATCATCGGAGCTTAAAACGGTAACAGCGCTGGAAAGTCGGATTTTCTTTGTACGTGCAGCAATGGCCGCGAGAACAACAGCAGGCGATGAAATAAGAAAGTCGGACCGATGATGCTCTCCGACTGCGAAGACATCCAACCCAAGCTCTTCGGCAAGCGAAGCTTCTTCCAAGACATTATGCACTCGCTCTTGTGCAGATAAAAATGTACCGGAAATCAATTCCCTTGAGTTCTCGACGAATGTATAAATTCCGAATTCCATGGCCCTAATATAGATAAAAACAAAAGTAATTTCCAAAATGACAAAAGGCCTTCCGAAAAATGAAATACAAAATCCGATTGTTCACCTACACTTTTCCTCAATTGACAAAATAAGCGTAACAACTTAATAAACTATCCGTTTCCTTCATATAGAATTTCAAAACTCTCTCTATGAAACCGACACAACTACTAAAAAGTAAATCAAGACAGGAGAAGTTAAGTTCAGCCATTCAGACTGCGATTTCAATACTGTTACTATCTCTTTCGGTCTATCTCTTCGTAAAATCCGGATTGATCTATTGACAATTTATACCATTCCTAAATGAAAATACGAATAGAAAATGGCATATCCGCCTTGGCGGATCTTGGTACCATTATTTCGTAAACTGATGTAAGATTAGTATAAAAAGCCGAAACTTTTCTTTTGAAAAAAAACTAATGAATCAGTAGTATAATGTCACATGTCCTACTAATACATGTTCGTTCTGCTTACGATCTTTAGCAACAATTCTGTAAACGTAGGTATCTTCAACAGCTTTACCGCCATTCATCCTTCCATCCCACCCTTCGTACAGATTATTTGTCTGAAAAATCTCCATTCCCCATCTGCTAAAAATTACCATTTTAAAATCAGTGATTCCGGTTGTCTTTACATTAAACTCATCGTTCTTCCCATCACCATTCGGTGTAAAAGCATTTGGAGCCCAAATCGTGTATGCGTCATCGATAACGACTTCTCTGTAAGTTGTATCTAGACAGCCGAAACTATTTGACACGATTAGCTGAACCGTGTAAGTCCCTGCTTCCGCATAGGTATGTTGTGGGTTTTCATCATTGGAAAAACCCTCATCACCAAAATCCCACCACCATTGAATTACCGGAGTCGATAAATCATTGAAGAATACCGTAGGCATAATGATATCGGCCGGCGAAGGGTTGAAGGCAAAATCAGCAGCTGGAAGGGAATGAACATTTATTAATTGGTTCATGAAAGTATCAGCCACACAACCATGATCAGTAACTACGTGCAGGTTTACAGAATAAAGATCAGGATTCACAAACAGATGTTCAGGCATTGGGAGAGTATCTACGCCACCATCGCTGTACGTCCAATGCCAGCTATGGATTGCGTCATCGGGAGATGAACTCAAATCGGTGAACGAAACCAGAAGCGGAGTACATCCCTCCCTGAAGTCCGGCAGGAAATCGGGTTGCGGAGTTTGTCGAACGTATGCTTCCACACTCGAAGTATCGGTACACCCATGATCACTCGTTGTAATAAGTTGCGCTAAATGACTGCCTGAACTTTGAAGGACGGTCAAAAACGCTGACGATGAAAAATGCAATGCGCTGTCGACCTCCCATTGCCAGGAAGATATATTTCCCTGACCGATCGATGAATTTGCAATAAAGGTTGAATTAGATCCGAAGCAGACAGTATCTACGGAGGGAACCGATAACGGTTTTGCATACAATGAAGTCTGTTGCTGCAAAGAGTCCGAACAACCGTTGGCTGCAATGAGGATAAGACTAACGGTATAATTTCCAAAACTACTGTATAGGTGCGAAGGTTGTGCCGAGCCGGAAGAATATGAATCTCCGAAATCCCAGGCATACGTACCTCCAAGCGAGTCAGGGAATGCTGATGCGTTCATGACGGTAAGAGAATCATAAACACAAACGGGAGTCACACTGAAGTTTGCAACCGGTTTAGCAAAGACATCCATTGTATCACGAATGGTGTCGGCGCATGCGTTGTTTGATGTAATTAATTGCAAAGGATAATTTCCTGCCGCTGACCAATTAAGTGAAAACGGTCCGGCACCACTTGGCGAAACTTGTGAGTTTCCGGTCAGCATCCAATGGTATTGAGTGAGCGAATCAGAAACGCCATCGAATTGCAAAATTGAATTTTCTGTTTCACAAACCGAAGGCATAGCAACGAAGGATGCTTGAGGTTGCAAGTCGACATGCACGTTATCACTGTCGCTAGTCACGCAATTATTCGATGTAACCGTTACTTCGACAGGGAAGTCACCGGAATTATTCCACTGAACGACGTAAGGACCGGAACCACTTCCCGAAAGAACCTGTGCACTTCCAAAATCCCACGTATATGTTGTTCCTGCCAAAGTTGTTCCTTGAAATGTAACAGTATCGACCGAACCCGAACATTGTGTGGCAGGAGGAACAACGTTTGCCACCGGCAGAGCATTGACCGGAACAATTGCGTTTGACTGAATCGACGTACAACCACTATCCTGTACAACAACAGAAACATTCACATTTCCCGGTGAAGATAATTGTAGAGTAATGGAATCGTTGCCTGAAGCGCCGATTAATACACCGGAGCTATACATCCATGAGTAATTTGCATTAGGTCCGACAGCACTACCCGTCGTAGCCAGACTGATAGTATCGCCGGCACAAATTGCCGAAGGAGTGCTGATATTTACAATAGGCTGAGGATGGACATGAATTGTATTTGTTGTAATCGTCGATGGACATCCATTATCGATAACGGCGAGACCAATATTATAAACACCCGGTGAGTTATAAGTAACTTGAATCGGTCCTCTACCCGATCCGTTCACAGCAGAACCAACAGGAAAATTCCATTGATAAGTAGCTGTTGTATCTGAAGATCCAAGATAAGTAAGTGTGCTGGTTTGTCCTGCGCAAATTGGGCTGATTACTGAAAAGTTAGAAGCAGGTCCGGGAACAACGGTAATGTTTACTGTATCACTCATCACACAAGTGCCATTGGAAGCTGTCGTGACGTAAGTGTAAACAACCGGGCTGCCTCCTGAGTTTGAAACAGTGGCAATAGGATTTGAGATGGTAGGATTACTTAATCCGGTTGAAGGTGACCAGGAATAAGTCCAACCTGTCACAGGCGATATTCCAAGGTTGATGGCTGCATTACCACAAACAGACTGGTCAGCTCCGGCATACACAGTAGGAGTTGTCGACAAACTACCCGTCTCTAAAAATACGGCAGAGTCGTATGCAGGGTCACCTGCATCGGCAACAGCAATTCGCAGATGGTAAGTCTGACAAGGAATAACAATTGCCATAGCAGTAAGAGGCACTGTGAATCCGTCAAACTCTATCGTACTCCCACCCTGATTATCGACATAATACGAGCTATACCCCAGAATACATGCCGGGCCCGGAGAACCATTTGATCCTACGACTCCGCCATTCACTGAGTTGATTGTTACCGGCTACGTCGTAAGAGGAATTTGAGCAATATTAACCGTGCCTACTATTCCGGGACCCGAAATAAAAAAACCGAATGCATCATTGTAAGTAGAGCAAACGAACTCAGGATATTCTTCGCTTGCAAAAACATAACGAAAAGAAATCGTATCATTTTGCGGAGTGAAGTCAAATTCAAGAATTGTCGCATCAAAAGTCGGAGCACCTGCAAGAGTAGTAAGTGCCGTATCACCCGGTTGACTGACATTCTGCCCCATACTTGGAAATGAATCAGGACCGGCGGCATCGTTTATATCGCCAGTCATGAGCATAATTCCACTGGCAATACCCAGATTGGTAGCCGGTGCAGAAAAAGTTCCGCGCGAAATTGGATCACCGATGTAATTCACATTTGTTACAATAACACCCGGACCGGCTAATGTTGCAGCTAGTTGAATACTAGTTTGGGCATTCGAAACCGTGAGTTGAGCAAACGAGGGAGCTACTCGAAAAGTGAAGGCAATCATGAGAATCCCGAAACAGAGAACTCTGCTGAAGTTGCTTTTCTTGTTTAATAAAACAGTCTCTAATTGCCCCATGTACAATGGCTTAACTATGCCATTTTCAACAAATCTACTCTATTTTACCTGATCCGTCAATATAAAATAGGCGAATAAAAAGAGGGTAAATTATCGTGGTAAAATGTATCTCAGACGTGGTAAAATGCCCTAAAAAGCAAAGAAAAGGATGCAACTAAAGTGGATTACAGTATCGATTCAGGTTTCGGATACGCCTTGCCGTTAGAAGAGCTCGGATAGCATATGCCTTAATCATTACTCACCGGCAGGAAATAGTCATGTTTGGATGCAGATTCGGGTACAACTATTTACCGACAGCTCTGACAATTCTGCACGCATTCAAATTCCCAAACTCACAACTCCGGCGAAAATCTTCATAACCCTTCTGTGTATTTCCTGAGTTGATATAAACTACAGCGCGGGCATAAAAGTAATCTGCATTACCCGGTTCAAGATGTAACGCATTGTCGTATGCTGCAATTGCATCGTTAAATTTTACTTCACGAGCATAAGTCATTCCTTTATGATACCAGGCAGGAGAATACTTCGGATTAATCTTTAATGCCTTATCGAAATAATCGTTCGCCATCTTCAATTCATTCATGTCGGGCGACGACATAAGGAGTCTTCCGAGCCCGTCGTACGCTTCCACCGATGAACTGTCGATCTGCAAGGCTTTCAGATAATTTGCCTTCGCTTCCGTCTTCGATTTGTCTTTTGCAGCTTGTTTATCTGCCAGATGACAGTAATCGATCGCACTTTGTGGTGAGGCGCATGAAATGAAGAATAGAAAACCAAAAGCAATAAACAGATTTTTCATTTTTACTGAAGTTTATCGGGGTAATCTTGAAATCCAGTCACGCCACAATTGTTGAAAGCGCACGAGCTCCGAATACGACGTCTTTGAGGTAACTATGGCAAAACTCTCGCCGGTAAGTTGGTTAAGAATGAAGGACGCTCGTCCGCTGACTCTGAATAAATCCTCTTTAACTACCGGCCCTTGTCCGTCGAATCGTGTTGTACGGCCGGGAATAATAAGATCATTTGTATTGGTGAGTCCAACCACAGATGTATCTGTTAACATTTGAACCAAATAGGGAAATGAAACCTGATAGTTTTTAATACACCATGCTTTAACACCCAGAAAAGTGCTCAGTTTTTTCTCTTTCCTAATGACAGCTAATGCCCCGGTGATCGAAGTTGTATCGAAAGAATTTGGATTGTAGGTAGCCATGCTTCTTCTGACATTTTCTTCTTTAATCCACTTTTCTGTTTTATGGAAATATTTAGGCAGAACGTAAGGTGAATCGCCTGATGATTGTAATGCCAGGGTAGAAAAAAACAATACGAGAATGAGACTGAAATCGAAAATTACTTTCATGAATTTAGTGAAATCGTTCGCAGTATTATACCATTCCTAAATTAAAATACGATTAGAGAATGGTATATCCGCCTTGGCGGATCTTGGTTCTTTTACTTCGTAAACTGATTTAAGATCGGTATACAGATCGACTACCGGCTCAAAATTAAGAAAAAGAATCCATCAAAAAACCAAGAGCTTCACTCGAAAAAGCCTGTCTGTGGCAGGATTTAAGGCATATTCTGCTTTTGCCCACTTAATACAAGAACAATGGCATCAATACTCAATTTCGTTTACCGGGGTAATTCCCCATAAACTGTAATTCGCCGATAGCCACATTCGGAAATTTATCGCCCGGATAGAGCTCAACTATTTCAAAACGAATGACAGCCTTCTGGCTATACATTATCCAATGCTCTGGAATCAGTACTGTCTGGTATTTATAGGTATCGGCTAAATTGATATAAGCTACAGCTTCACCATTAATAAACATTTTCATTTTTTTCGCTCTCGAATAATTTCTCCATAACTCCTGACTCAATCTGTATCCATTAATTATAAAAATGAATTAACAGATAAAGCAGAATCAGTATCCAGATTTTCGGTCAGGTCGAAAATAATATCTACATACTCCCCTACTCCGGCCTTTCCTGTAATCCATGCAGCAGTAAGATCAGCATCCTGAATATAGTCGGGCCGATTAGGCGATTCAAATCCCGGAGCTCAGAACTCGCTTGAACTTCCGGCAGAAGCACGTTATAAATGCCGTCTTCTTTTTCACGAAATGTTTTATCGCCGGTTGACCGTTCGTCGTTGGTATTGACAATGGAGTTAAACTCAGGCAATGACTGAGCAACTGCTATTCCCGTGAAGAGAAACTGTAAAACGAAAAAGACACTAATAGTTCTTGCTATAACCGATGTCATTGGCAGAAGAAATTATATCTTAACCACTGTTGAATAAACCTTGAAATTACTGAATAGGGAATTGCACTATAAATTCCGTCAAACCGGGCTTAGATGAAAAATCGATAGTGCCACCGTGGGAGTGAACGATATCGAAGCTCATACTCAAACCAAAGCCTGTTCCTTCACCTAATGGTTTAGTTGTAAAAAAAGGCTGGAATACTTTTTCCTTCAGCTCATCAGGAATTCCGGTTCCATTATCCCGAATACTCAGACAAATTTTCCCATTCTTTTGGTAAGTGGTAAGCGTAATTTTGCCGATGTATGAAGAGTCATTTTCTTTTTTCATCCGTTCATTCACGGCATACTGGGCGTTATCCAGAATATTTGTGATGAGTCGGAATATATCTTGTTTTACAAAATCAAAATCAGGGAGGTTCTCGTCGTATTTCCTCTCAAGGTCGCAAACGAGTGAAGGATTTTTAACCTTCATATTGTAAATCGCGACTTTGATACTTTCGCTGCAGATAGAGTTCAGATTGGCTGCTTCTTTTTGTCCGCGCTCTCTGCGACTATGCATGAGCATTCCTTTCAAAATCGTTTCTGCCCGCCAGCCGTGGTGATTGATTTTATCGATATTCATTCGAAGATCACCAATCAATTCTTCGCGCTCTGCCTCGTCTTCAACGTAGTCGATGTCCTTTAAAATGTCGGCGCACAATTCAGAAAAATTCGTTACGAAATTCAGGGGGTTTTGAATTTCATGGGCGATGTCGGAAATCATTTCACCCAATGAAGCAAGCTTAGCATGACGCACCAATTGCTCCTGCGATTGCTTGATCTGCTCCAATGCTTCCGACAGTTCCTGATTCCGTTTTTCGAGCTCTTCTGTTCGTATTCTTACCAAAGCGGTAAGTTCATTCTCACGCTTTCTGTATTGAGTAAGAAGCACTTCATTTTGTGCACGCAAACGACTGCTGAGAATACCGATCATAAAGCGGAAGAGATCGGGATAATTTCTCATGACTTCAAAAAAATCATCACGCGAAAGTTCTCCGGCTTGCGATGCCGTAACCGAAGTTACCGACATGGAACGAATTCCATTATCAAGCAAGGCCATTTCTCCGAACACATCTTCTGCTCCTAATTCGATCAACGTATGTTCCTTGTCGTGAACTTTTACGACGCCGGAAAAAAGGATGTACATTGAATTTCCCTGATCACCCTTATGGATGATATTCTCATTTGCCGAGAAATTGACAATTTGCAATTTCTTGAAAAGAGCTAAAACCACTTCATCCGGAAGGGGTTCAAAAAGCGTCGAATTTCGAAGCGATTTGAGCAAAAACTCTTTTATGGGCGTTGACATATGCAGACTTAGGAATGCTAAAGGTGCAATTATTCTGTGAATCAGGCAAGGGGAATTTAGCTCCGGAGCCTGGCCTTTCTACTTTCGGCGGTAATGCTTAGTCTATGATCTGTTGCTGACCGGACCGCTTTACCCTAAAGTTAAACCTTCGGAGTCCCTTTAGTCGGTGCAGAACCAAAAGCATCGAGAAGAAGACCAAGAATTAAGTGTGATCCAAAGAAAAAAAACGCTACAGTTTATCGATCAATTCTTACTGACGTCATAGTAAGTGAACCTGCCACAGCCTTATCGTTGAAGAACGAAACATGATCTCTTTTCTCCTGGAGTCCGAGTGAGTAAATCAACGGGTAATAGTGATCAGGGGTTGGAATTGCGAGCCTGGCTGCTTTATTCAACGTCTCGTAATTCATAAGCGCAGTGTGATCGCCTTTATTAATCTTATCCTTGAAAATGGTATTCATTTCATGTGCCCAATCGTAACCATAATCATCGTCGTTGATTCGTGCAAAATCCACCATACCCAAATTGTGAACCATATTTCCACTACCGACAATCAGTACACCTTTTCGTCGTAGTTGTGCCAACTCCTTAGCAAGAGCATAATGATAGGCCGCCGGTTTGTAATAATCGATGCTCAATTGAAAAACCGGAATCTTCGCATCGGGATACATTTGTTTGATGATCGACCATGTTCCGTGATCCAGTCCCCAGTCGTGATCAGCTTCGACTTTTGTTGAAGTGATTAACTTTTGTGTTTCGGCTGCTAATTCAGGGCTACCCGGAGCAGGATACTGAACATCGAACAACGCCTGAGGAAATCCGCCAAAGTCATGAATTGTTTTTGGATGTGCCATCGCCGTAACACTTGTTCCCCGCGTAAGCCAGTGAGCAGAGATGCATAAAACAGCACGCGGCAAAGGAATTTGCGAAGGGAGTTTTCTCCAGGTCTCACTGAAACTATTTGTTTCAATAGCATTCATCGGCGAGCCGTGTCCGATGAAAAAGACAGGCATAACATGCTCTTGCGACTGTAATTCGTCGGTGAGATTTTTGAAGGAAGAAAGTGTCATGGCACCGAATGTTCCCGCCAGAAGGCGGAGGAAGTGTTTGCGCTCCATAATTGAAGCTTGATTTAGGACGACAAAGTTACGAAAATATAAACAGTTGTAAGCCTTAGATTCTGCCGTTGAACTTTGCTTTCAATAATTCATCGTCTACCAATCCGCTTGCCATAGCTTGTTTAATGACGCCGACGATATTCTTCGAATTCGTTTTCTCCAGAATAATGGCTCGATAATCCTCAATCGTCCTTACCGAAAGACTCATAACTTCCGCAATCTCTTTCGAAGTTTTTTCCATACAAATCAGATAGGTGATTTCCCGGATACGTTCTTCAAAATATGGCTTAGCGCTCTCCTCATTCAACGAGGTGGATGTTTTACCTTTTTCTAAAATTGAATCCGACACATCGGACGAAAATAAGTAGCTCCGCGAACTACACTTTTAATCGCCTGAATTATTTCTTTCTTACCTGCATTTTTCAAAAGGTAGCCGACGGCGCCCAGATTAATCATTTCGCGAACATACTTGTCTTCGCTCGACATCGAAAGCGCAATTACTTTCACTTCCTTAAATCGCGATGCGATAATTTCCATCGTTTTAAATCCGTTCATCGGCTCCATACGGATATCGAGCAAGACAAGGTCGTAATGCTCCAATTCCAGTAATCGAATAACCTCCGTTCCATCGCCTGCCTGAGAAATTTTAGAAATGAATTCTTGTCGTCTCAATACAGAACAGATTCCGTCTCGAAATATCGGATGATCATCAGCAACAATTAAATTTAATTTGGACATACTATGAATTCTTAACCGGTAAAATGAAATGATAATGCGAGCCTAGAGAAAACTCATCCGTAAATTTCACAACTGTTGCACGGAGCAGGTTCAAACGATTGCGAACACTGGTTTGTCCCAATCCTTTGCCGGCTTCCCTTTTAACAGCGTTTCCATTGTCATCGAATTTAACATCAATAAAATCCGAAGAACCGACAATGGAAATATCAATATCTGTGCAATTTGAATGCTTAACTGAATTATTCAGCAACTCACGCAAAATTCTGTATAAATTCGTCTGCACTTCTTCTGTCAATAAAATATTGTTTAGTTTGAAATCCATCTGAATTGAAATAGACTTCGACTTTGAAATTAAATTAATATTCTCTCTTAAACTTTGCTCTAGTCCATATTTGGCGATTAGGTGAGAAGAAAGATTTCTTGCAACCAAACGAATATCGCTGATAGCACGATCCAGATAATCTTCTACCAATTCGACCGATTGCCCCAATTCATCTTTTTCCAAATCGGCCAGCGTTGAAACCTTTAGCTTGACAGCCGACAACATCGGTCCCAATTCATCGTGCAGGTCTTCGGCAATGCGATTTTGCTCTGCTTCCTGAGTGGAGATAACGGCGTCACGAATATCTACTTCCGACTTTTGTCTGACACGTACATTCTTCACCAAAACGTAGAAGAAGAATGCCATCATCAATACAATTGTCAGCGTAGCGACTGCAAGAAACCAGAGGAATTGAGTTGGTGACGATAACATATGAATCCTTTTGCGAAGAGAAAATAAGAGATAATATTTGCGGCATTGAGCAGGTGAATCGTATAACGTAATGCGTATTGATTATTTGAAAGAACCCACAAGTTCATGCATGAATGGATTGCTATCATTGACAGATTAAACAATAATGCAAAAATAAACCAGAACTTATAATTTTTTAGTAAATCAACTTTTGAATTCAACCCAATCTCCATAGTTAACCAGGCTAAGAGAGGGATTAGTACTATATTCCTCAAATTATCATAATCTGAAACATTCATCATTAACTGACCTTTGTATATTATTAAATATGCAAAACCCAAAATATTTAAGATTTGCAATATTGAAACTAACTTTTTACTGATACATTCAGAACCCATTGATTTATCAGCCAAAATAAGTACGCAGCTTCAAAAAAATTAAACAGATTGAACAACAAAATATTCTCGAATCTCATCATATAGATGATACCACCGGACAATGAAACAAAAAATGCGCTTAAAATATACCACCAAAATGATTTGACAGCATTATCCATGACTCTTATCGACTTCCATCCTGCGATGACAGGAATCAGAGTCGTAAAAATATTTAAGTAACTTTCTATTCCTAAATTTCTCATAAAAAGAAAACCTTGGACGCTGCGCCGTCCAAGGTAGTTTATAACATAAATACTTCCAAAAAGTGGGTCAGGAATTTAAAACATTTGGTGCGCTTGAATTTGGCGGTGATGGATCACCCATATCAATACACACATAATCTTCTCCAACCAAATCATTGCCATCTTCATTGACTCCGGCAATGACAAGCTCCATATTTTGATCTTTATCGTAACCAAAATAAACTCTGATTCCGAGCACCCGATTGATTTAACAACGATTGAATGCTTGCTTTACTGAAGTATTGGGCAATACGCGCTAGCTCAGGCATTGCATCACGATAGCGTTTGGTAATTTTCCCACCCTCATCAAATGAAATCTGTTGATTTTCTGTCCCTGTATATGGCATAAATTGTGTGTTTTATTTCCCTCGAATTTCCCCAAAATATCCGAATAAATAAAAAGCGAAAATATCCCGAGACAGAAGCGGAACAGCAAAAGCATCTTTTCATACTAAAAACGAAGAAATCGTTATTGATTTCCCGTAGTTCTACGGTAAGGTTCCCGTAGTTCTACGGTAACAAAAAAGTATGAATTAACCCTTTAAAATCTTTTTTATATCGTTCAGCTTATTCAAAGCTTGAACCGGAGTCAGATTATCTAAATCGGTATTTAAAATTTCCTCTCGTATTTGTTCTAAAACAGGATCATCTAATTGAAAAAAACTTAATTGAACATCATCTTTTGAAACGGAAACTTGTGGCTTACTTCCGGGTGCGGTTCTATTTGCTTCCAGTACTTTAAGCATCTCTTGTGCACGTTGCACCACGCGTGCAGGAATGCCTGCCATACGCGCCACGTGAATACCAAATGCGTGTTCGCTTCCACCCTGCACTAATTTACGCAGGAAGACAACGGTGTTCGAAAGCTCTTTTACCGTTACATGGAAATTGCGAATGCGCGGCATGGTGACAGCCATTTCATTCAGCTCGTGATAATGTGTTGCAAAAGTGTTTTTGCTCTTGAAGAAGAATGATCGTGCAGATATTCGGCAATGGCCCAGGCAATACTTATTCCATCGTACGTAGAAGTACCGCGACCGATTTCATCGAGCAGAATTAAACTACGATCGGAAATATTATGCAAAATGCTCGCCGTCTCATTCATCTCCACCATGAATGTTGATTCGCCACTGGAAATATTATCGCTCGCTCCGACTCGTGTAAATATCTTGTCGACAATTCCGATCTGTGCAGATGTAGCCGGAACAAAACTGCCTGTTTGTGCAAGCAAGGCAATCAACGCAGTTTGACGGAGCAATGCCGACTTACCCGACATATTCGGTCCGGTGATCATCAGAATTTGCTGGGAGTCGGGATCGAGATAGATATCGTTCGAAATAAATTTCTCCCCTTCCGGAAGCTGTCGCTCAATTACCGGATGTCGACCTGCTTTAATATCGATAATACGGGAATCATTCACATGCGGTCGCACATAATTATTCCGAAGCGCACATTCAGAGAATGAAATCAGACAATCCAATCGGCCCAACAAAGCTGCATCGAGCTGAATCGGTTGAATGTATTCAATAATAGACTGGACTAATTCATTGAAGAGACGAGTTTCGAGAGCAAGAATTTTCTCCTCCGCTCCAAGAATTTTCTCCTCGTATTGTTTTAATTCTTCCGTAATGTAACGCTCAGCATTCGTTAACGTCTGCTTGCGCGTCCAATCCGAAGGAACTTTGTCTTTATGAGTATGAGTAACTTCGATATAATAACCGAAGACATTATTAAATCCGACTTTCAGCGAAGGAATGCCTGTACGTTCCGATTCTCTTTGCTGCAGTTTGAGAAGATAATCTTTACCATGATAAGCAATAGCACGAAGCTCATCCAACTCTTCATTGATACCGGAACTGATCACACCGCCTTTGTTTACAAGCACTGGCGCTTCCTGATCGAGTTCTTTGGCAATGCGCTCATTGATGAGTGTGCATGGATTCAACTGATCGGCGATCATGCGGATTGCAGCATTGTCGGTATTCAAACAAGCTACACGTACATTCTGAACCATATCAAGTGAACGACGCAGCTGCAAAACTTCGCGAGGCGTTATTTTCCCTAAGGCAACTTTGGAAATCAATCGTTCCAGATCACCAACCTGTTTCAAATCATTCTGCAGAATGCCGGAGAATTCAGGATGATGCAAAAATACTGAACGGCTTCCTGACGTTCTTCGATTGCCTTTACATCTTTAAGCGGAAGTAACAGCCAACGCTTCAACAAACGTCCGCCCATTGGCGTGAGCGTATGATCTATGACATCGATGAGCGTTACCGCTTTCTCGTGCCCTGAGTCGATGAGCTCCAGATTTCGAATCGTAAACTTATCAAGCCACACGTAAAGATCTTCTTCAATACGTGAAATGCCGCTGATATGCTTGAGTTGTTCTTGTCGGGTATCGGAAACATAATGAAGAGCAGCACCGGCAGCGATGATGGCTGCGTGCATTTCTTCGATACCGAATCCTTTCAGAGATACGACGCCAAAATGTTTGAGGAGATTTTCACGGGCATAATCCTGCTGGAAGATCCACTCCTCCATTCCGAAATTATAAAAACGGTTTCCGTATTTCTCCAGAAACTCTTTTTTCTTCGTCTTTGAATAAACAACTTCGCTCGGATTAAAATTCTGCAGAAGCTTATCCGCATATTCCTCATTTCCCTGAGCAACCAAAAATTCTCCGGTACTGATATCGACGAAAGCCATTCCATAATTCTTCCCGTCGAAATGCATTCCGGCCAGGAAGTTATTTTTCTTATGATCGAGAATTTTGTCGTTGTACGAAACACCCGGACTTACCAATTCCGTTACTCCCCTTTTGACAATTTTCTTTGTCATTTTCGGATCTTCGAGCTGATCGCAAATTGCCACACGCAATCCGGCGCGAACCAGGCGTGGCAGATAAGTATCGAGTGAATGATGAGGGAATCCGGCCAACTCAATAAAGGAAGCGCTGCCATTGGCACGACGCGTCAGGACGATACCGAGGATGGAAGACGTACGAACGGCATCCTCTCCAAAAGTTTCGTAAAAATCGCCCACTCTGAAAAGTAATAGAGCATCCGGATATTTAGCCTTGATGCCATAATATTGTTTCATAAGTGGTGTTTCGACCACACCTGATTTTGTTTCTTCCTTCAACAAGTTTTTGCTTCTTTGCAATGGCAAATGCCATTAAAGGTTACAGATATGCGCAAGATACAAAATGAAGAGTTGAATCGGCTAACTGTTGATGATTTTAAACAGGCTCAAAAACGGCCAGTTGTGCTCGTATTAGACGATGTCAGGAGCCTGAACAATATCGGCTCTGTCTTCCGCACTGCCGATGCTTTCCTTTGCTCTAAAATCATCCTTTGCGGCATTACGGCAACTCCTCCGCATCGGGAGATTCACAAGACAGCCTTAGGTGCCGAGGAAAGCGTGGAATGGGAATATGTAAAGGAAATAACGGAAGCAATTCCTCGCTTAAAGAATGAAGGTTATACGGTAATTGCCATTGAGCAGGCCGAAGGCGGAATGATGTTATCCGATTTCCGGCCCGATCCGAAAAAAAAGTATGCTTTCATTTTCGGCCATGAAATAAACGGAGTCAGCGATGCTGCCCTGGCCATGTGCGATTCAGCTATAGAGATTCCACAGCATGGCACCAAACACTCGCTGAACATTTCGGTATGTGCCGGTATTATTACCTGGCATTATGTATTCAATTCCTGAATTAAGCAACTCATAAATTAAAAATTAGAAATTAGGTCTTAGCTTAAACAAGCAAGTTCCCCTTCGGGGATGACAGCTTTCTACGCTGTTAATCTGTCGCTCCCCGCCCGCGGTTCTTGTTCGTTAAATGACCCCGCCTTGGGGGCGGGGAAACCACCTTTTTTTAAGACCGCGGAAGGGGGGTTCCTATCTTTCCGCCCAAACACCCCCAACCCCTGTCATCCCCGAAGGGGAACTTGCTTGTTTTAAGTGACGAAATTTATCTGAACACTATTTTTGAGATGGCTCCTAATAAAAAACGCCATCCCCCTTTTTCAAGAAGAATGGCATTTTAGTTTTTGTTGTAAAGTATTTTCTGAAGATTACTCGACTACAGAGAAATCGACACGACGGTTCATAGGGTGAGCTCCGGTGATAGGTTGTGCTTTACCCAACGATTCCGTACTCAAACGAGAAGGATCGATCTTGTAACGTTTCACGAGATGTCTTTTTACTGCTTCCGCTCTGCGTTTTCCGAGTTTTGCATTATAGTCAGAGCTTGCTCGTGCATCGCAATTACCGCTGATCATAAATTTCAGATCAGGGTTTTTCATCATTACGAGAGCGATTGAAGCAAGAGTTTCGTCGTATTTAGTAGCGATAAGATCGCTGTTCAAATCAAAGAAGATTGAAGGAAGATATCCGCTCGATGCCATGATCGAAGACGAACCGCTTTTTTGTTTCTCAGCTTCTGTTTGAGCTGTCTGGATTGTGATACCCTGATTGTTTACCAAGCTGCCTTTAGAAGTAGCCGGTTCCATATCGCGAACATCCGGAATTCCGTCGCCGTCCGTATCAATTTCTTTACCCGCTGCATCAACTTTTGCAAGCTTCGCAGAGAATGGTTCTACATCTTTGAAATCTGGAACACCATCACCATCGGAGTCAACAGAAGTACCGTCGCCGTATACTTTCGTTCCTTCCGGAGTGTCAGGTTCTTTGTCGAACAAATCGGCTACACCGTCTTTATCGGTATCCGTTCCCAGTTGATCAACTTTATCTTTCATATCATACAAATCAGCATAAACCGACTGAAGAGGATTCACCCACTCAGCCATTTTATCGCGTGAACCGATGTGATAAGTTAAGCCAATACTACCATAAGAATAATCATCATCTTCCGAAAGCAGACGATACCAACCGTCGAGTTTATCGGAATTCATCGTACGCAAACTATATTCAGCGTTCAATGAGAAATGCTTTGAGATGCGATATTTGATACCGAGATTGAAAGGAATAATCAACTCGGAAGTTTTTCCATAGTCCTTACTTGAATCTACCGGAACGTCGTAGCCTTGAATATAAACGCCATTAAGAACGTGCGTAGACGCAGGATAGTTATAATACACATGCGGAACATAACGAATCACACCCACTCCTATTGAAGCGTAGATGGCAAGATTCGGCGTACGTTTAAGGAAAGCGATATTACCAAACTGGAAGAGAGCATTGATCGACAAGTCATACTTCACATCGGTTTCGAAGTGATATGGTTTGTTGTTGTCGGTACCGCTCATTTTACCTGTGAGGAAACGTCCCTGAAAAGCAAAGGAGTGAGAAAGGAATTTCGTCAGGTCAATTCCGTACATCAGATGCGTTTGCAACTTATCGGATGTAAGTGTTGATGCAGCAATATCCGTATTCGGATACGATACACCTAAATGTGCAGCAACATCCCATGTATTGAAATGGCTGACATAAGGCATTCGGTCGCTTTTGATACTGATGTGCGCTGAATCATGTACTGCAGACGACTGAGCAGAAATCTGCCCTGCGCTGCCAATAAATAGCAGCGACATGAGGATGCTAAAAATTCTCATCGTTGATAGTTTGTTGTGTTCCGTGTTCATCTCCGGTTCCGGCGGAGATGGAATTCATGAATTGCAAATTTAAGAAATCTGCCCAAAAAAGCAAGTCAATTTGGCCACTGATGCGGGTTTTCAGCCATTCCAGACAATCCGGTGAAGGCCCGGTTCGTAGTCATTTTCGAGCAAATTAACGATCCGCCGATAGTGCTCCTCATTACCGACAAAGTCGAGATCATTGGTATCGACAACAACGATCGGGAATGAGGTCTGTTGCTTGAAAAAATCCCAGTATCCCTTTTCCAGATTTTGGAGGTAATCGTCGGCAATATTCTGCTCATAATCGCGTCCTCTTTTGGTGATATTTTTTCTCAGATTGGCCACGTCTTTATGAAGGTAAATCAGAATATCCGGCTTCGGCAAATGGGGGTTAATTATGTGAAAAAGGCGCTGATAAAGCTGATTTTCGTCGTTTTTGAGAGTGATATTGGCAAAGATGAGTGACTTACTCAGCAGATAATCAGAAACCGTTTGTTGGCGGAAAAGTTCTTGTGGAGCCAGCTCATCATTTAGCTGTTGGTACCGGTCGGCCAGGAAGGATAATTCGAGTGGAAATGCATAACGTTGCGGCTGATCATAGAACAAAGGAAGAAAGGGATTATCGGCAAAACGCTCCAGGATTAATCGCGTATTAAACTCCTCCGAAAGACGTGTTGCAAACGATGTTTTTCCCGTCCCGATGTTGCCCTCTACGACAACAAAATCATATTTCAGCTTTTTGGCCATTGCATCATTTTGCTCCGCGAAAATCGGATTAAATTTCAGTTAATTCACGATTGTGAATAGATTAATGGCTTACCAAAATAATATTTTGAGGGTTAATGGCTTACCTAAAAATCGAGATGTTGATAGCCGGAATTCGCTCTAAGAATCGACTCTATGTACTTCGGAAAAATCAGTACAATTCTGAAGTAAGTCCGACATACTCATTCTCAATTTCGGATGAATATAAGCAGGCATTAATTCGACGAGTGGAATCAACGTAAATCGTCGTTCCTGAATAAACGGATGCGGAATCACCAAATCAGCCTCATTGATCAGATCATCATTGTAGAAAAGAATATCAAGATCAATCGTTCGGGGTGCCCATTTTTCGTTGCGCTTCCTGCCCATTAAATTCTCAATTTTCAAGAGTCTTTCGAGCACTGTTCGAGCAGAAAATTCGGTCTCCACAATCAGTACCTGATTCAGAAATGCCGGCTGTTCGGTATTTCCCCATGGGGCCGTTTCATAGAAGGCACTACAACCGTTCAACTTCCCGACTTGGCGTTCGATCTCCTCTGCCGCCTGCGTTAGTTGCGCACGGAGGTTCCCCAAATTGCTACCTGTTAGAATAACGGCCCGACTCACTTCCATTTTTTTTTCAAACCTAGCAGAAATAGCAACAACCATCAAGCAAATAATGACATCTTGAGAAAGAAATACTGCGAAGCAGGTGCTAGCAGAGCAACGAATAACGCATTTTCACTTTGTTGAAATTTAGATAGAAATATTTCAACGAAGTCTAGTACATTTGCAACTCTCAACAAATCAATGCTATGAAACAATTCTTCAAATTCATGCTGGCCTCCATGGCAGCGCTGTTTGTAAGCGGATTCATTCTCTTTTTATTCTTTATGGTTTTAATTTCATCGATGGCAACTGAAAAAGAAGTCGGCGTGAAAGATCATTCCATTCTTGAAATAAGCCTGAGCACAGAAATAAAAGAACGAAGCAGTAAAAATCCGCTCGAAGGATTTTCCTTTGCCGATCTGAGCAATGAAAAAAGTATTGGCCTAAACGACATACTCGCGTCAATTAATTCGGCGGCGGGAGATCCGCAAATCGACGGCATCTACCTGAATCTTAGAAATGCCTCAGGCAGCATGGCTACACTTGAAGAAATACGTAATGCACTGCTGGATTTCAAAAAATCAAAGAAATTCATATATGCATACAGTGAGGGCTATTCTCAACGTGCCTATTACCTCGCTTCACTTGCCGACAAAATCTACCTCTACCCTGAAGGAGAAGTAGATTTTCACGGCTTGAATGCCAATCTGATGTTTTTCAAAGGAGCACTCGAAAAGCTTGAAATCGAACCGGAAATTATTCGTCATGGCAAATTCAAGAGTGCGGTAGAGCCTTTTATGTACGACAAGATGAGTCCGGAGAACAAGGAGCAAACAAAAGTATTTATCGGCAGTCTCTGGAATCAATACCTCACCGACATAGCGGCTTCGCGTGGAACATCAGTTGAAGAGTTACAAAAAACGGCCGACAACTTATCGGGCCGAAACGGAAAGCTGGCTCTTGAATCGAAACTTGTAGATCAATTGGCCTATTACGATGAAGTGATCGACATACTCAAGCAGAAAACCGGAGTCAGTGAAAACACAAGTCTTAATTTCATTGATCTGAAAAAATACAGCAAGACAATTACTCGCACGAAAGATTTTCTGGCTCCGAAAATTGCTATCATCTATGCTAACGGCGATATCGTAAGTGGCAAAAGCGACGATGATCAGATGGGCTCCACAACGATTGCCGAAGCAATTCGTAAGGCACGAAAAGATTCAACTATCAAAGCCATCGTCCTCCGCGTGAACTCACCGGGCGGAAGTGCACTTGCATCGGATGTGATATGGAGAGAAACCATTTTGGCACGAAAAGCAAAACCACTCGTTGTGTCGATGGGCGATTATGCAGCCTCCGGAGGATATTATATTTCCTGTGCAGCCAATAAAATCGTTGCTCAGCCGAATACGATTACCGGATCAATCGGAGTATTCGGATTGATGTTCAACACTCAGAAAATGTTCAACAACAAATTGGGCATTACCTTCGACACTGTAAAGACTGCTCGAATGGCCGGTTTAGGCGATATGAACTATCCGCTTACCGCTGAAGAAAGAGCAATTATGCAGGAGAGTGTAGAAGACATCTACGGCACGTTTATACAGCACGTAGCCGACGGAAGAAAGATGTTAGTATCGGAAGTCGACAGTATCGGACAAGGCCGTGTATGGAGCGGTACCGATGCCAAACAACTCGGACTGGTCGATGAGCTTGGAGGTATTGATCGTGCGATTGAAATTGCTGCACAGTTAGCGAAGCTCGACAAGCACCGCGAGATTGAGATGCCGGAGCAAAAAGAATTTTTCGATAAACTGTTCGAAGATCTCAATGCGGAAGCAAGCACAAAAACGTTAAAGACTCAATTAGGTCCGCTTTACAATGATTATGTACGAGTGAAAGCTGCTCTGGAGAATCAAGGTGTGCAAGCTCGCATTCCATACAGTTTGGATATTCGATAAGTACGACATTCTACTAGTAGTCGAAATAATCATTCATCCTCAGAAATGCACGAGGAATGATTGATTATCCATGCTAATAAATCAACTCCTCATTGGTTGAATTAGTTTTTTACGAATCTTCCCGTTCTAATCCTTCCGTTCGTAAAACATTTTATCGTATAAACTCCCTTTGACAAAGAAGCTGTGCTGATTCCCGAATCAGAAAAAGACGGCTTACCGGACAGGACTAAGCTTCCTTTGCAATCGTAAATCATGTACAATAGAACATCTTCATCGACGACAAGATGAAGTTGATCATGCACAGGGTTTGGAAACAAATTCAAATTGCTTTCAGCAGGAATATCAGCAACCGTTGTGGAGATTGAATAATAGTTACGGACTGAATCGGCATATTCAATCTGTCCATTATTAAATTGCGAAAAGACAGCGCTTTCCATTAAATTAAAAGGAGTATAAGTATATACGTTTTGATATTTGTCAACCCAAACTCCATTATCCCATTTTTTTGTCCGTGTTTCAAGAGCCTGATTGAATGCAGAAAAGGTCCAAAAATACTCCCATGAATTTTGCCAGGCACTTCCATCCCACACCTGAATCAGTTCATTGATGCAATTATTGTTCGAATCGTAAGTGTAGGTATAAACACTATTGTTTACCGAAACCGAATTATTTACTGATTGATTTAAACAGGAGAGCATGTTATTGTTTAAATCATAAGTAAATGCACTGTGAGAACTTTCCACCCAAGACTGAAGATTGCTATCCCAAATATAGTTGTTCACAAGCGAATTGTTACCATTGGAATCGTAGGTATAAATTATCTGACTGGTATTTAGCCACAACGAATTTTGCCATTGTTGAAAAGTCGTTGTTAACAAATGGCCTGAAAAATCATAAGTATTGTTTAATTGAATATTGCTCAGCCAATTCGTACTATCCCACACCTGCATCAAATAACTTATAAGAGAATTATTTGAGTCATACGTCCTGAAAGTGACTCTGACATTTTCCCATGCACTTCCATTCCAACTTTGCTGTATTTGACTTAACAAGTTATTTTGATTATCATATGTTGCTATCAAATGAGTTTGATTTACCCACACACTATTCCATGTTTGTGATACAAGCTCAACTAAATTACCGTTGACATCATTGGTCTGAATTACATTTGTCAAATTATCCCACCCGAAGCCATTAAAAGCAGCAGTTTGAATATCCGTTATATGAGAATTAATGTTATACTGATAAAACCGAGCGATCTTTTAAATTCCATACTCCCAAACTTGTATCCAGCCTCCATCGATAGGAACTGTCTTCGAGATAAATCGAATTTACATTTTCGGTTTCGGCAATCCTTTTCCCGACGTTGTTCAAAAAATCGGAAGGCTGCATTGTTTTATTCTCAGAGAATGTAAATCCTGTTCCATTCCCTCCACCTGCCGGAGAAGAAAAACCGATAAATAAGAGTGTAGCCAGACATAGAAGAGTTTTCATAAGATCAGTTTTAGAGATCCAAAAATATTAATCATTAAACGTTAAAAACTGATTCTTCGAATTAATTGGTCTTCGTAACATTTCCGTAGGTCAAATAATATTTAATGAGGGTCGAAAATTGTCGAATAAAAAAAATGGCCAACCGAAGTCAGCCATTGATGTCTTTTATAAATTACTGTATGGGGAATTGAATTAATTAACCGATTCGTTACCCTTTGTTTCTTCTGCAATCTTTTCAGGAGTCGGAGGTGTTGCAGCATCCGGAGTTGCAGGAATAACAGGTTGTGCAGGAGTTGCAGGTTTAGAAGTTTCATTTGCCGCATTACGCACTTCATTCTCGATACCACTCATGGCATCTTTAAATTCACGCATTCCTTTACCTAATCCTTTAGCCAGATCAGGAATTCTCTTCGAACCGAAGAACAGGAGAATCACCACCATAATTACGAATATTTCCCCACCACCCAGGTTCAGAAAAAGCAGATTTAACAGAGTCATTGTTTTGTTGTTTTGAGGGGGCAAAGGTAGGGAGGAATTATGAAGTTTCCTTGATGCTGGCGCAATTTGCTAATTAGCTAATTAGCTGATTAGCTAATGATGGCCAATTCCTTACTACTAAACCAATAGGATAGCTAAAAAAGCCTGAAAACAGGCCAAAAAAAAGAGAGTCTGTGCATGACACAGACTCTCTCTTAAAGGCCAATCAGCTAATCAGCTAATTAGCAAATTAGCTAATTGTTATTTATCCAAATCCTTCTTAGCAAAGTCAACCACAATCGGTGTCGCGATGCAGATAGAAGAGTAAGTACCGATAACGATACCGATAAGGAGTGCGAATGTGAATCCACGGATAACTTCACCACCGAAGATGAAGATCGCGAGGAGTACAAAGAAGATCGTTAATGATGTATTGATTGTACGACTTAACGTAGCGTTCAAGGCATCGTTGATTACCTTCTTCTGATCTTGTGCATGGTGGTGAATACCTACGAACTCACGGATACGGTCGAATACCACGACTGTATCTGTCATTGAGTAACCCATTACCGTCAGGATCGCTGCGATGAAGGCCTGGTCAATTTCAAGTGAGAATGGAAGGATACCATTGAAGATCGTGTAGAATGAAAGTACCACTAACACGTCATGGATAAGGGCGACTACCGCACCTAAGCCATACTGCCAGCGACGGAAACGAATGAAGATGTAGATGAACATCAAAGCACATGAAATGATGATGGCAAACAAGGCCGATGTTTTGATGTCATCGGCGATTGTTGGTCCAACTTTCTGTGAACTTTGAATTGCGAATGTTCCGAAAGGAAGAGTACCCAAACCTTCATTCAATTTAGAAACCACGTTAGCTTCAGCTTCAGCCGACTGATCTTCGATCATGTAGCTTGTACTGATTTTAACCTGATTTGAATTACCGAAAGTTTTTACTTCAGGAGCTTTTGTGAATGGTCCTTTAAGGGCATCGATCACTTGTTCAGTTTCAACACTCTTTTCAAAACGTACTACATAAGTACGACCACCCTGGAAGTCAACGCCGAAGTTCAGTCCGCCCTTCATGATGAAGGCAGCGATACCGCAAGCGATGATGATACCAGAAATAGTATAATACAACTTACGTTTTTCAACGAAGTTGATGTGGATATTTTTGAAAGCACCTTTTGTAGATTTATTCCAGAAACGGATTTCTTTATTTTTCTCAAGCATCCAGTCGAATACCAGACGAGTGATAAAGATCGCACTGAATAAAGAAGAAAGGATACCGATGATCAACGTAGTTGCAAAACCCTGGATCGGACCTGTTCCGAAAGTGAAGAGGATGATACCGAGGATAAGCGTAGTAACGTTCGAGTCAATGATAGAAGAGTAAGCGTGTTTGAAACCGTCGCTGATCGCAAGACGGATACCCTTACCTAGTGCTAATTCTTCACGAATACGTTCGAAGATCAGGATGTTCGCATCCACCGACATACCAATGGTAAGTACGATACCCGCGATACCCGGTAGTGTGAGCACGGCGCCGAGTGAGGCGAGGATACCCATTACAAAGAATACGTTGGCGAAGAGAGCGATATCGGCAATCAAACCGGCATTGTTATAGTATGACACCATGAACAACAACACGAGGATGAGGGCGATCACGAATGATAACAAACCTGAGCTGATCGCTTCCTGACCGAGAGTCGGACCGACAACTGTATCTTCTACGATACGAGCCGGAGCAGGGAGCTTACCAACCTTAAGGATGTTAGCCAAATCTTCTGCTTCTTCAAGAGTAAAGTTACCTGTGATACTTGTTGAACCACCTGAGATTTCCTGAATTACGTTCGGATAAGAATACACATAATCATCAAGAACGATAGCGATTGATTTGTTCACGTTATCGTGAGTGATGCGTTTCCATGTATGAGCACCTTCAGCGTTCATGTTCATAGAAATTTCCCAGTTGTCGCTGAACTGACCTTTTTGTTTACGAGCATCAGTAACGGCAGAACCATCGAGTGGCGCCATGTGATCACGAGCCGGCATGCGGATCGCGATTAACTGAACGAGTTTACCTTCTTTGTCGATTGGCTTAACAGACCAGAGAGCCTTGAACTCACGCGGAAATTTCGCGCGAACCTGTGGCATATTCATGATGTGATTAACACGACCTGTATCTTTCACCAGAGCGATACCGATAACCGGTCCTCTGAGTGGCTTACCGTTTTCTGATCCGCCTTGCTGAACATTCGGGAAGAGGATAGAGAAAAGAGGATTGTCTTTGATTGCATCTTCCTGTGCTTTCTTAGCTTTCGCAGCAGAATCACCACCTTTAGATGTATCACCCAACTGACTCATGAGAGAAGCTGAGGAAGTATCTGTTGTTGCTTTGGTAGAATCTGTCGAAGCAATCGCAGCAGCTGAATCAGTTACCGTTGCAGGCAACATGCTGGAATCAGCAGAAGCAATAGTTGAATCAGTACCACCGATCGAACGAAGCAAAGTGTTTACGTCAGAAAGAGTATTGATTAAATCTTCGTTATTGTAAGTTTCCCAGAACTCCAATTTTGCAGTTCCCTGGAGGAGCTTACGTACACGCTCAGGCTCTTTAATACCCGGAAGTTCGACGAGGATACGGTTGTTCGCCAACTTCTGAACGTTTGGCTGA
>JADKIH010000017.1 GCA_016721305.1 Bacteroidota bacterium | reverse complement strand
GCGACGCTAACAACAACATCTATGAATGTATTCTGGGCAGTTGTAATCGGAATGTTCGTTGGTGCTGCGATTAGTTTTATTACAGAATACTATACAGGTCTCGATAAAAAACCGGTTAGAGATATCGTTCAGAAATCTGCTACAGGTGCTGCTACAAACATCATCGCCGGTTTAGGTACAGGTATGCTTTCAACAGCATTCCCTGTAATCCTTTTCGCAGGTGCTATCTGGGGTGCATATGCACTTGCAGGTTTCTACGGAGTAGGTATTGCCGCTGCAGCGATGATGGCAACAACAGCTATGCAATTAGCAATCGACGCATTCGGCCCAATCGCTGATAACGCCGGTGGTATTGCAGAGATGAGTGAGCTTCCTGCTGAAGTTCGTGAGAAAACAGACGTACTCGATTCAGTTGGTAACACAACGGCAGCGATTGGTAAAGGATTTGCAATTGCATCGGCAGCATTAACTGCGCTTGCATTGTTTGCTGCATACGTGACATTCACAGGCATCAATGGTATCAACATCTTTGACGCGAAAGTTTTGGCTGCCTTATTTATCGGTGGTATGATTCCGGTTGTATTCTCCGCTCTTGCGATGAATTCAGTTGGACGTGCAGCGATGGATATGGTGAATGAAGTTCGTCGTCAGTTCCGCGAAATTCCGGGTATCCTCGAAGGAACAGGCAAACCTGAATATGCTAAGTGTGTAGAGATCTCTACAAAAGCTGCGCTTCGCGAGATGATGCTTCCGGGTATCATCACGATTGTTACACCAATCATCATTGGTGTAGTAATGGGACCTGAAGCATTGGGAGCATATATGGCCGGTGTAACAGTGAGCGGTGTTCTTTGGGCGATCTTCCAGAACAACGCCGGTGGTGCATGGGATAACGCAAAGAAATCGTTCGAAAAAGGAGTTACTATCAACGGTGAAACATACTACAAAAAATCTGAGCCGCACAAAGCAGCTGTTGTAGGTGATACAGTTGGTGATCCTTTCAAAGATACATCAGGACCTTCGATGAACATCCTCATCAAATTGTCGTCGCTTATCGGTTTAACAATTGCTCCGTTGATTTCAATGAATCACGACGGTGCAGGAATGGGCAAATGCGAAGGCGCGAAAATGGAATGTGCTGCTTCTATGGAATGCTGCCAAGGCATGCAGGAAATGGGTTGTGCGATGGACGCTGATGGAAATTGCATTATCGATTCAGCGGTATGTGCTGAATGGATGGCAGAAGGAAAGATCGACAGCACGGCTTGTGTTAAATGTGAAGGCGGCAAATGCTATTTGAAACACGATGCATGTAAATCAGCTTCGATGTCACACTGCCAAATGGAAGGCGGAATGAATGGCGCTATGCCATGCGGACACGCGCCGGGCGAATGCACACAAGCATGCATGGATTCATGCAAAGCAAAAGGCATGGACTGCGGTAAATCTGAAATGTGCAAAATGAAAGGCATGGACTGCGGAAAAGATAAAGCAGCATGTATGGAAGCTTGCAAAGCAAAAGGAATGGATTGCTCAAAAAATCAAGGATGTTCTCAAGCTTGCATGGATGCATGTAAAGCAAAAGGCATTGATTGCGACAGCAAATCTTGTCCTTCAAAGAAATAACCTGTAACCCACTTCTTACTCTTGAAAAAGGGCCGTTCTGCTGACTTGCGGGACGGCCCTTTTTTCGATTAGCTGATTAGCTGAGTAAATGATTAGCTGATTAAATGATTAGCTGATTAGCTGATGATGCTTACGAATTTCAAGAGCGAAAATAAAATCGAATACAGATTTGCTTGGGTAAGCCTTATCTCAGAAATTTAGCGGACAAAAGAATTCACTAAAAAACTAGCCTGCCACCAATCAGCCAATCAGCTAATCAGCTATTTAGCTAATTGAGGCCCTAAGGTAAACCGTCATCGTACACCCAAACTGGTTCTTCTCATCTGCCGGGAAGCTTTGCTCATCGATTACTTTCCATTCAAGGGGATTAAGGGTCGGAAAAAAAGTGTCGCCTTCTACTTCACAGTGAACTTTGGTAAAATAAATTTTGTCGGTGAGTGGCAATGCTTGTGTAAAGATTTCTCCTCCGCCGAAGATGAATGCTTCTTCATCGTGTTCGGCAACTTTGATGGCATCTTTCAATGAAGACACAACGGTACAACCCTCGGGAGCATAATTTGTTTGTCGGCTGATGATAACCGTTGTTCTTCCGGGTAGCGGACGACCAATACTTTCATACGTCTTACGGCCCATGATGAGATGATGTCCCATCGTTAGTTTTTTAACGCGTTGTAAGTCGCCCGATAATTTCCATGGCAGATTATTCCCTGCACCAATGACATTATTCTCCGAAACTGCTACGATGATTGAAAGCATAAAGCAAAAGAATTAAACAGCAACAGCACCTTTGATGTGCGGATGCGGATCGTAGTTGAGAATAGAAATATCTTCAAATTTGAAATCGAAAATACTTTTCACATCCGGATTCAATTTGAGTTGCGGAAGCGAACGGAATTCGCGCGACAACTGCAATTGAACCTGATCGAAGTGATTACTGTAAATGTGAGCATCACCGAATGTATGTACAAAAGTTCCCGGTTTCAAATCGCAAACTTGCGCAACCATATGCGTGAGCAATGCATAAGAAGCGATATTGAAAGGAACGCCTAAGAAAATATCGGCGCTACGTTGATACAACTGACACGATAATTTTCCGTCGGCCACATAAAATTGAAAGAGCGAATGACAAGGGGGCAATTTCATTTTGCTGATCTCCCCTACATTCCATGCTGAAACAATTAGTCGTCGTGAGTCAGGATTCTTTTTGATTTGCTCAATCACTTCTGAAAGCTGATCGATTTCGCGACCATCGGTAGTTTTCCATGCACGCCATTGAGAGCCGTAAACCGGACCAAGCTCGCCATTTTCGTCGGCCCACTCATCCCAAATCGATACACCATTTTCTTTCAGGTAACGAATATTTGTTTCGCCTTTGATGAACCAAAGCAATTCGTGGAAGATCGAGCGAGTATGTAATTTCTTAGTCGTAAGCATTGGAAAACCCTCTGCCAAATCGAAATGCATTTGGTAACCAAACACAGAGCGCGTACCGGTACCGGTGCGGTCGCTTTTATCGGTTCCGGTAGTCATGACATGCCGGAGAAGGTCGTGGTATTGTTTCATAAAAAGGTACTGTTGAGGAAGCAAATTTACGGGATTTTTGCTCTGAGCCTTCCGGAAGTTATGAGCAAAGGCCTTAATATTTCAACGGTTTAGCAGGGGGAATTGGGAGAAAACAAGCTTTCGTAGCGAAAAATGTTCAAATTCCATTTATCCTATTCACCTATGAAATGAGCAGATAATTACCAAGGTCTGTCTCGATCAATGAATATCCATATAAATATTAGTGAAGGAATTATTCAATAAAAGAACCGTCATTTATGCGGTTAGAATCCTTCATTAAAATATTGTCCTTTGACTATTTATTATTGCTGTTCGCTGAGGTGGAAGGTATCGCCTAGACGGATAGCCATGCAAGAGAGGAAGCGGGGGAAACTCTTGCGTGGCGTCGGCCTGGCGCACTTTAACATTCTAGTTAAACCCATTCTACACTTCAACTTTAATGGAATGAAGCAATTTTGGGGCAACGATTTTTCCGCGGCCCCCGGGGGCAAATTATGCCTAATAAAAATCGAACTCATTCTGATTCTATACAGGAATCTTTTCTCGGTGAAGTGCTTTGAAACAATGTTGACATAAATGAAAAAAATTTATTGAAAACCCTGCCTTTGAGTCGGTTCAAAAAGCACCTTTTCTTGTGGGAATAAATTATGAGCTTATTTCAAAATCAAAAGATTTTAGGATTATTAGAGTTTTAAAGTATCTTTCGAACTCCAAAAAAGCAATTCTATGGGTATTAAATTTCGATTGACTATTCTAAGCTTCTTCCAATTCTTCGTTTGGGGAGCGTGGTTAATTACCATCGGAACATATTGTTTCAATGCAAAAGGTTGGACAGGCGCGCAGTTCGGAGCCATTTTCTCGACACTGGCATTGTCGTCTTTATTCATGCCAACGATTACCGGAATTATTGCTGACCGCTGGATGAATGCGGAGCGCTTATATGGCATCCTGCAAATTTGTTATGGTCTTATTCTCTTTTACGTTCCTCAGGTTAATGATCCGGATACGCTGTATTCGGTCATCTTTGCTGCGATGATATGTTACATGCCAACGATTTCGCTTTCTAATTCGATTGCCTATTCCATATTGAAGAACAATAAATACGATGTAGTAAAAGTCTTCCCTCCTATTCGTGTTTGGGGAACAATCGGTTTTATTGTTGCCATGTGGACCACCAATCTCACCGGCAGTAAGGCAAATGCAAATCAGTTTATCATTGCCGCTGTTGCTGCAATCGTACTGGGAATTTATGCATTCACTTTACCAAAATGTCCTCCGCAAAAAAGCAGTTCGAAAAACGCTTCGCTTATTGAGCAACTGGGCTTAAGTTCATTCAAGCTATTCGGCAACTTAAAGATGGCACTCTTCTTTTTATTCTCCATGTGTCTTGGAGGTGCGTTACAACTTACCAATATGTACGGCGATTCGTTTCTAAGTGATTTCGGAAACATGCCGGAATACGCCAATTCATTGGTCGTAAAATACTCGACGATCATCATGTCGATTTCTCAGATTTCAGAAACGCTGTTCATCCTCACCATTCCGTTCTTCTTAAAACGATTTGGAATTAAAAAAGTAATGCTCTTCTCTATGCTTGCATGGGTATTGCGTTTCGGCTTGTTCGGCTTCGGAAATCCTGCTGAAGGATTATGGATGATTATTCTCTCTTGTATCGTATACGGAATGGCATTCGACTTCTTCAATATTTCAGGATCATTATTTATCGAAACAAATACCGATTCATCTATTCGCTCCAGCGCGCAAGGTTTATTTATGATGATGACAAATGGCGTCGGTGCTTACTTGGGAAGTAAGATCAGCGGGTACGTCATCGACACCTACTTCACAGTAGAAGGCGGAGCGAAGAACTGGCATGGCATCTGGGTTTCATTTGCTGTTTATTCGTTAATTGTGGCTGTACTTTTTGCGGTGTTGTTTAAGCATAAGCATGATCCGAAGCAGGTGGCGGATATTTCACACTAAGCTTGGTAAGTTGTAAGTTGTAAGTTGTAAGTAGTAAGTAGTAAGTTGACTTGGAATTAGACGGCCTGGGCTAATCAGCTTTTTTGCCTTGATTCTAATTAGTTACTTTCGTTTGAACATTGATAAAGATTACGATTTCCTCTTCGAAGCATTGGAGCGGGCTACCGAGTGCGCGGACCCGGCAAAAAAGCGGGAAGTGCCGGCTAAGTGCGGCTGGCAGCATTTTTTTGTTTTGATTTTTCTTTGCTTACTTTCTTTTGATCAAGCAAAAGAAAGTAAGAATCGAAGCCAAGATATTTAATTCTTTGACATCGGTACAGATGAAACTGCAATGATGATCGATGCAGATCGAAATTTTTCTTTACTTACTCTCTCACAATACAACAAGCAAGTTCCCCTTCGGGGATGACAATGGCCTATGTGTGGGTATGTCGTTCATCGTCCGGAGCAAACCAAAAGCTCCGTAGTAGTTTTACGAGCCCGGACGATGAACGACATAAAAAAGTAAGGCACAAAAAAAGAGCAGTTGTTTTTGGCAACTGCTCTTTTGTGTTTTGAAACTAAAATTAGTTTGACTTTCGTTTATTCAATTCGTCACGAATTTTCCCGGCTCTTTCGTAAGCCTCATCATCAATCGCCTTCTTCAACATCTCTTTCAATTCATCCGTACTAGCAGCGCTTAATTCGCTTTCGCTTAGTTTGCTGCCGGATGTGGAAGCTGCAGGGCGCTCAACATGCTCTTCGATGCTTTCGATTGGGGCATTTTCTTCCATGGCAATTCCTGCGGTGGAGAGAATGAATTCGTATGTGTAAATCGGACAACCGAAACGAACAGCAACGGCGATAGCGTCGCTGGTGCGGGCGTCGATTTCCATTTTCTTGTCGCCGTTATTGCAGATGAGCTTTGCGTAGAAAACACCTTCGAGCAAATTGAAGATGATGACTTCTTCTACTTCGATGTCGAACGACTGAGCAAGGCTTTTGAATAAATCGTGAGTAAGCGGACGAGTCGGAGTCATGTTCTCCAGTTCGATGGCGATGGCTTGTGCTTCAAAAGCGCCAATGATAATAGGCAGACGACGTTTACCCTTTTCTTCTCCGAGTACTAAAGCATATGCACCGGATTGAGTCTGGCTATACGACAAGCCTATTATTTCGAGTTTTATCTTTTTCATTGGAGAATGCCTGCCGGCAAATCACTTTATCGAATTTACGGAAAAATTGTTTCGTTCGGAATATATTAGTTCTGACTGGCTTTGAACGCTTTAGCTGCTTCGATCAGTTTTGGAACCACTTCAAAAGCATCGCCTACAATTCCGTAGTCGGCTGCTTTGAAAAATGGCGCTTCCGGGTCTTTATTTACAACCACAATAACCTTCGAAGAACTCACTCCGGCCAGGTGCTGAATGGCACCGCTGATACCGACAGCCAGGTACAGATTCGGACTGATCGCAATACCTGTTTGTCCTACGTGTTCTGAATGTGGTCTCCAACCTGCATCCGATACCGGTTTACTGCAGGCAGTAGCGGCACCTAAGAGATTAGCCAACTCCTCAATCATTCCCCAATTCTCAGGACCTTTCATTCCGCGACCTGCCGAAACAACTAATTCCGCTTCCGGGAGAGAAATCGTACCACTTGCGCGAACGGTTTCTTTAACGGTTACAGCAAAATCTTTCGAATCGATAGCCGGTTGGAAAGATGAAACTGCAGCAGTTACTGCATTCGGAACAACTTTGAATGAATTTGGCATCATGCTTAACACTTTTACCGGTGCAAGCAATTCAACCATTGCGTAAGCCTTACCGGAATACGCGCCTTTTTTAACGATGAAAGAAGAAGATGTGTCAGGCAAACTGATTACATTTTCTCCGAGAGAAGCATCAAGCTTTACTGCAACACGGGGAGCAACGCTCTTACCATTGTAGCTTGCCGACATAACTACTACTTCAGCATTTTCTGCTTTAGCAGCAGCGGCGATCACCGAAGCGTAGGCTTGCGGATTCGATTTTGAAAGCTGATCTGCATCGGCATTCAAAACTTTCGCAGCACCGTATTGCCCGGCTTTAGCCAATTCATCGGCACCTACTTTACCGATGGAAAGAGCAACCAATGGTTTATTGATTTGCTGAGCGATGGCTGCAGCATAACTGATAATTTCAAAAGCCGATTTGCGGAATTTTCCGTCGGCATTTTCTATATAGACGAGAACTGACATAGACGTTTTTTTAAGTGTTGAAAATGGCTTTAGAAAATCAGATGATTTTTTTCTCTTCACGAATCATCTCGAACAATTTACCTGCATCATCGACAGCGATCATTTTCACGGCGCTGCGAGTTGCAGGTTTGTCGAACGAAACCAAACGAGTTTTCTGAGCAACTTCGACAGCTTCAACAACGGTCAAAGGCTTGGTGCGTGCCGACATGATACCGCGCATATTTGGAATCTTCCATTCTGCCATTCCTTCAGAGCCACCGGCAACGAAAGGAAGAGAAACAGATAAAACTTCTTTACCACCTTCGATTTCTGAATCGAGAGTTGCGGTAGTTCCGTCGATGGTTAAGCTCTTAGCGAAAAGTACGCAAGGCATTCCGAGGAGTTCAGCCAGCATCACAGGAACACTTGATCCGTTGTGATCACTCGACTCACGACCGCAGAGAATAAGATCGAAAGGATTTTTGCTCACGTAATCTGAAATCTGTTTTGCCACGAAGAATGAATCGCGGGCAACGGCATTCACGCGAACGGCATCGTTAGCACCAATTGCGAGAGCTTTGCGGATAACAGGTTCAGTCGTTGCGTCACCTACATTGATAACGGTAACAGTTCCGTTGTGCTGAGCAGCAAGATCAACGGCTTTGGAGAGAGCAACCTCATCGTAAGGATTGAGGATGAAGGTTACGCCGGCGGCAACGAACTCCTTATTATCGGGAGTGAAATTTATTTTTGCCGTAGTATCCGGTACGCTTGAAATGCACACTAGTATTTTCATGGTGTATTTTTTTGTCTTGCCGGGTGAACGGTGAACGGAGACGGTGAAACGGTGATCGGGAATTAGAAATTAGTAATTGGTAATTAGGGATCGGTGAATGGGTGATCGGTGAACGGGTGGACAGGTAATAGTCTTTTTTGCCGCTTACAGAAAATCAATTCATTTTAGTTTCAGCCGGAAAGTTCACTAGTTTTGCTCCGGTTAGAAGGCGCGAAGATAAACAAATAATTGCCCGTAATTCCCCAAAAAACGACTATGTCTGACAGAATTTCAACTCTTCGAGAATACCTGAAAGACGATCCGAACGATCCCTTTCTCCGTTATGCCCTGGCGCTGGAAATCCGTGCGGCCGGACAAAACGAGACCGCTTTTGAGGAGCTCATGTGGTTAATTGAAAATCAGCCCGATTACCTTCCATCCTACTACATGGCCGGACAAGTGGCCGAACAAATAAACAAAATCCCCGAAGCCGTGTTGTTCTACCAAAAAGGCATCGAATTGGCAAAGGCTCAGAATCAACGCAATACCCTCGGCGAACTCAAAACTGCGCTGAGTTTGATCTGGGATGAAGATGAGGTGGAATAGAAGATATTGTTAATTTTGTAGCCCTTTGGGGAAGTTAGAATTTAGAATTATGAATTATGAACCAACCCCCTGCCTACCGAGTTCTGAATTTTGAATCCTAAATTCAGAATTATGAATTCTAAACCAACCCAATACCTACCGAATTCAGAATTTTAAATTCTAAATTTTGAATTTCAAATAATTTCGAAGTCTAAAGTACCAAGCAATATGAGAGAACTCCAATTCCGCGAAGCCCTAAGAGAAGCAATGACAGAAGAAATGCGTCGTGATGAGCGCGTGTTTTTGATGGGAGAAGAAGTAGCGCAGTACAATGGCGCATACAAGGTGAGTCAGGGTATGCTTCAGGAATTTGGGGAGAAGCGTGTGATTGATACACCGATTGCAGAGTTAGGTTTTGCCGGTATCGGAGTTGGTGCTGCCATGAACGGCCTCCGCCCTATTATCGAATTCATGACGTTCAACTTTTCGCTCGTGGCAATTGATCAGGTGATCAATGCATCGGCGAAAATGATGAGCATGAGCGGCGGACAATTTTCTAATCCTATTGTATTCCGCGGACCAACAGGTTCAGCGGGTATGTTATCTTCTCAGCACTCACAAGCATTCGAAAGTTGGTATGCAAACTGTCCGGGCTTAAAAGTAATTGTTCCGAGTAATCCGGCCGATGCAAAAGGCTTATTGAAATCAGCTATTCGCGATAACGATCCCGTGATCTTCATGGAAAGCGAACAGATGTACGGCGATAAAGGAATGGTTCCCGATGGAGAATATTTAATTCCGATTGGCGTAGCCGATATCAAACGTGCCGGTACTGATGTTACGATTGTATCATTCGGAAAAATGATGAAGATTGCGTTGAAAGCTGCCGAAGAATTAGCGAAAGAAAACATCAACGCCGAAGTTATTGACTTACGTACAGTTCGTCCGATCGATTATACAACGGTTATTAATTCCGTTAAGAAAACAAATAGACTTGTCATCGTAGAAGAATCATGGCCACTGGCTGCGATAGCTACCGAGATCACTTTCAAAGTTCAGAAAGATGCTTTTGATTATCTCGACGCCCCTGTTCTCCGCGTGATGGGTCGCGATGTTCCACTTCCGTATGCACCAACGTTGATCGAAGCTTATCTTCCAAATCCGGCGCGAGTTATTGAGGCGGTGAAGGAAGTGATGTATTTGGTGAAGTAGGTTGCTTTGCATTGATCAATTTTAACACTAAGACACTAAGTTCGCAGTAGGTCCTCTGAGAATTGCATAGTAAATTTTCCTAAACCAAGTTTCCGTGAATTTCCGTGCAAATTTCCGTGGGAAATAAACACATTACTTTCTGCGCATTGCTGCTAATTTCTGCGCTTTCTGCGCGAAACAAATTTCAAGTTTCGTGGTGTCCAAGCCTTGAAAATATTTTACCACTAACAATACGTTCACAAGAAGGTTTCCTGTTCAGCTTGCATTTTTACCGATTCAGCAAATTTGTTTATCCTCAACAAAGAAAAGGAGTTAACATTGAGTATTCTATCCTCACACAGAGAGAATCGGGTAAACACAATTCACAACAACACAAGTCAAACACAAAAAACCTATGCTCAGATTATTACTCATTTCTTTTATTGCTCTTTCAGCCCTTACCTTAAATGCCCAAATAACTTTCCAAAAAGTATATGGAGGAACCTTTTCTGATTTTGGAACTAGCGTTCATCAAACAACAGACAACGGATATATAGTTGTGGGCACCACGACAAGTTTTGGCTCAGGTGGGCGTGATGTTCTAGTAATTAAAACCAACGAAATAGGAGACACGTTGTGGTCACGAACCTTTGGAGGAGCTACCGATAATGAATACGGATTTTGCGGAGAACCGACAACTGACGGCGGCTATATCATTTCCGGTGTTGCTTCATCCTTTGATGATGTAGCAGGCGACATGTATTTAATTAAATTAGATGCATCTGGGGATACTATGTGGACACGGACGTATGGAGGAAACGGGTATGAATGGGGATCATTTGTTCAACAGACCATGGACGGCGGATTCATTATCACCGGACAGACCCCTGCATTTGGAGCAGGTGGATTTGATTCATATCTGGTTAAGACAAATGCGGGCGGAGATATTGTCTGGACAAAAACCTATGGGGGAATAGGCAGTGAATATGGCAATTCAGTTCAACAAACAACCGATGGCGGTTATGTACTAACCGGTTCGTGCGATAATAATTTCGGTTTTGGAGGAAGTGATTTCCTATTTGATAAAGACAGACTCAACAGGTAACCATGTTTGGTCAAAAGCTTATGGTCAAACAGGATCTGAAGAAGGTAAAGTCGTTCGGCAGACCACCGATGGCAGTTATCTAATTGCAGGCACCTCAGAAAATGCTCTTGGACCGCTCGGACCGAATATGTGTTTAATAAAAACCAATTCAGTCGGAGATACACTTTGGGCAAAACTTTATGGTGGTGCTATGATTGATGAATGTTACGATGCCAAACAAACCTCTGATGGCGGATATATTATGGTAGGTAAATCTTTCAGTTTTAGTGCAGCGGGTGATTATGATGTTTATGTTGTTAAAGTCAATGCGCAAGGAATTGCACAATGGTCAAAAACGTATGGTGGTAGCGCTACGAATCATAATGAAATCGGTTATTCTATTGACCAAACAAATGACGGGGGATATATTATTTCAGGTGAGTCAATGTTCGGCTTTGGCGTAGGCATTGTAAATATGTATCTGATCAAAACAGATTCCCTAGGAAATAGCGGATGTAACCAAGGCTCCGCAGCAACTCTTACCTCAAATTATTTACCACAAGTTATAGCGACAGCTACATTAGCAGGTACCGGTGGTAATATGAAAATGCCTGCTTCTTTAGTCAATTCAGGAACTACACAAACGAATTTATGTCTATCCGGCTCAACAAATATTCATGATTTAAATGAAGACTTATCTGTAACAATTTACCCAAATCCATTTGAAGAAATAATAAATATTGCGATTGAGGAAATTTCTCAATTGAATTCAATTAAAATCTATAACGTATTTGGGCAAGAGGTCTACTCACAGATAAATTTGGATAAATCTTATAGTTCTAATAAAATAGTGGTAGAATTGAAAGATCAAAAAAAAGGAATATTTCTGATTGAATTAAGAGGTGAAAGTTTTGATAGAACTTTTAAATTGATCAAGCAATAACATTACTTATTTAGGGTCAGAAGTAACCTGCCACTAACTTCCGATTGGCGTAGCCGATATTAAACGTTCCGGTACCGATGTTACGATTGCATCATTCGGTAAAATGATGAAGATTGCGGTGAAGGAAGTGATGTATTTGGTTCGTTCGTAGGGAGTGAGGTTCACTTGTTCGTGATCGGTGAACGGTTTGACGGTGAACAGTTCTGTGCTCAAACAAAGTTTCCGTGAATTTCCGTGGGAAATAAACACTAACGCCTCTGCGATTTCTGCGAAATTTCTGCGCTTTCTGCGGGAAAAAAATCCTGATTTCGCAGCAGCCCATCCGTAAGAAACCCTCGAACTTTGAACATTTCACCTTGAACAATTTTAAACCGAATTCATCCACCCCCACAAATACCTCCGTAAATTGCCATAAATAGCAGCCCCACTCTGCTCAACATTTTACGCAATAAAAAAGCTGTTTCTCCTCCTAAATTTAATACCAACATTCTTATTCGCTGCTCCTTCAAACATTAGCGAGTTCATCAAAATCGACCAGTTCGGCTATCGTTTAAACGATGAGAAAGTCGCCGTGATTGCATCTCCGCAAGTCGGCTACAATGCAAATCCTTCATTCGTGCCGGGAGTACTTATGAAGTGAGAGATTGGTTTACAGATAGCGTTGTGTTTTCATCAGGAATTGCTTCGTGGTTTGGCGGGAGTACATTCACTCAGACGGGCGATAAGGCCTGGTGGTTCGATTTTTCTTCCGTGACTGCAGAAGGCTATTACTACATATATGATGTAACGAATAACATCGGCTCGTATCAATTCCGCATTGCTGAGTGTGTATATGGCAATGCGCTTGAGCAATCACTGCGAATGTTTTATTACCAGCGTTGCGGAACGAACAAGAGTGCGGCGAATGCAGGAAACGGGTGGAGCGATGGCGCTTGTCATGTCGGTGCTTTGCAGGATACTGATTGTCGTTTGTACAATAACACAAGCGCTTCTACTTCGCGTGATTTACATGGCGGCTGGCACGATGCAGGCGATTACAATAAGTATGTGAATTTTACTTTCAGCGCATTGATGGATTTGATGCTGGCTTACAAAGAAAATCCAACTGCGTTTGGCGACAGTAACAACATTCTCGAGAGCGGAAACGGTATTCCGGATATTTTAGACGAAGTGAAGTATGAGCTCGACTGGTTATTGAGAATGCAACAAAGCGATGGCTCGGTATTATCTGTCATTGGCGGCGGCGCGGCTTCTCCTCCATCGGCTGATACGCAGCAGCGATTGTACGGACCGGCAACAACTTCGGCAACTTATACATCTTGTTCAATGTTTGCGCTGGGGGCTCTTGTGTTTAATCAGGCCAGCTTTACGGCTTATGCAACGCAATTGGCGAGTGCTTCGCAAAGTGCCTGGACGTGGGCGAATGCAAATCCGGCTGTTACATTTACAATTCGGGAATTTTAGCGGCGGGCGAAAACGAAACAAATGGCGACGGACTTTTTACACGACAAATGGCCTCCGCAGTTTTTCTCTTCGATCTTACCGGCATTGCTTCGTACCAAACTTTTGTCGAAAACAATTATCAGAATGCGCACTTGTTACAATGGGGATATGTGTATCCGTTCGAAAATGAAATTCAGGATGTGCTGCTTTACTACGCCTCTTTACCGAACACTTCACCATCGGTAGTTACAGCAATTCATAACGCATATTCTGCTTCTGTATCTGCAAGTAACAGCGACAATTTACCGGCTTATATGGGTCATGCCGATCAGTATCGCGCGTGGCTTTCCGACAATAATTACACATGGAATAGCAATAAAACAAAAGCCTGCCAAGGAAATATTTTTCAGAACATGCTTGTCTATAATCTCGACGTAGCGAATGCAACGAATTATCAAAACGCCGCACAAGGCTTCCTCAATTATTTTCACGGCGTGAATCCGAATTCGAAAGTGTACATGAGTAATATGTCGAATTATGAGGCAGATAATAGCGTTACACAATTTTATCATTCGTGGTTTGAAAACGGATCTCCGCAATGGGATGAAGTTGGCGTAAGCACATACGGTCCTCCGGCCGGATTTATTCCCGGCGGTCCGAATCCTTCGTACGCCTTGGATGCTTGTTGTCCCGGCGGTTGCGGCTCATCGACGAACAATGCACTTTGCAATACAAACGTTACTCCCCCATTCGGCCAACCCATTCAGAAGTCGTACAAAGATTTCAACGACTCATGGCCGGTGAATTCATGGACGGTAACCGAAGCCGGAATTTACACGAATGCGAGTTACGTACGACTTGTAAGCAAGTATGTGGATGGTGCTGGCAATTGTTTGATTAATGCTGTTTCTGAGAATGAAGACAAATCGAATGTGCTTGTTTTTCCGAATCCGTTTAGTGAGACGGTGACGGTGAGATGTGAGGATGCTAGCGGTGAAATGCAGATAAAGATTTTTGATTTGAATGGGAAGGTGGTGTTTTCGCAGGTGGTGGATTGTAGAAAAAATAAGACACTAAGTCTTAATAGCAGTTTTCTGAAATCGGGATTTTATGTATTAGAAATCACGACCTCTTATAAAACAATCAGGCAAAACTTGTCAAGGAATAAGACTAATTGCAACTCTAATCCAAAGCCTCAATAGCCGAATAATAACTTTAGGGTTCTTATATCAGTAAAATGCAAGTTAGACCTCGATCAATTCACAATCGACATCTACCATTTCAACTCAATTTCCCTGTTTTTCAATGAAATAGCTCGGTCAAACTGGTAACTTCGGAAAAAAAGTGTACCTTCGCGGTCTAATTTCAAACAATGCTTTCTTTCTCTGATTTAGGAGTTGGCGAGAATGTGTTGAAAGCCATCGAAGAACTGGGCTTTGTTACGCCCACACCTATTCAGGAACAGGCCATACCAAGACTCTTGGCCGACGAAACTGATTTTATCGGATTGGCGCAGACCGGAACCGGAAAAACTGCTGCCTTTGGCCTTCCACTATTATCTCTTACTGACCTAAGACTGCCTACGACTCAGGCACTCATTCTGGCACCGACACGGGAACTGTGTGTGCAGATTACTAATGATCTTGTTAAATACGGTAAGTACGAACGCTCGGCGTCGATTACTCCTGTATATGGCGGGGCTAATATTGTTGCTCAAATCCGGCAAATCAAAAAAGGTTCACAAATCGTGGTGGCAACACCCGGTCGACTGATCGATTTGATTAACCGTGGCGCGATTAGAATGGATCAAATCCGCTACGTCGTACTCGATGAAGCAGATGAAATGCTCAACATGGGTTTCCAGGAGGATATCGATGAAATTCTGAGCCATCTTCCAAAACAACGTCGCGTATGGTTGTTCTCTGCAACGATGCCGCAAGAAGTTCGCACCATTGCAAGCAAGTACATGCACGAACCATTCGAGCTGACTATCGGTCGCAAGAATGAAGGTGCAGGTAATATCGAACACTACTATTATGTGATTCACGAAAAAGACAGATACCAGGGATTGAAAAGATTGCTGGATTCTGTTCCTGAAATTTTCGGAATCATTTTCTGTCGTACAAAAATTGACACGCAACGCATCGCCGAAAATCTCGCGAAAGACGGATACAATTCCGATTCTTTGCACGGAGATTTAACGCAAACGCAACGTGATAAAGTAATGGCGCGTTACCGCAGCAAGAACTTAGATGTACTTGTAGCGACTGACGTAGCCGCTCGTGGTATCGACGTAAACGATATCACTCACGTAATTCACTACAATCTTCCCGATGAACCGGAAAGCTATACACACCGTAGCGGTCGTACAGCGCGTGCAGGTAAATCAGGTATTTCGATTGCCCTAGTGAACACTCGTGAAATCGATAAAATTCGTTTTATCGAAAAGAAAATTAATACGAAATTCCACCTCGGAAAAATTCCTGATGCCGTTCAGATTTGCGAAATGCAATTGATGAATCTGATGCACAAGATCAATGAGGTTAAGGTTAACGAAGGTGGAATCGCAAAATATTTGGCGCCGGTTTTTGAAGAACTCAAAGACTTAAGCAAAGAAGATTTGATCAAGCGCGTAGTGAGTATCGAATTCAACCGATTCCTCGACGCATATCGTAATGCACCCGATCTGAACGTAGATCTTGCTCACTCGGGCAAAGGAAGTTCAGGTTATCGTTCGTCTGCTCCGCGTATGTTCATCAACTTAGGTTCGATGGATGGACTGAATGAAAAGATGATGCGTAAATACGTGAGTGAAATTCTGACCATCGAAGAAGCGACTATTGGTCGTATCGATGTAAAAGGAGTTTATTCATTTGTGGAAATGCAGGAGAAAGATCTCAACCGTGCGATGGAAACCTTCCAGGGTGAGATTTATCAGGGACGAAAAGTGCGCATCGAAGTATCTTCGCCGGAAACCCGTAAAAAACCGGGTGAATTCAGAGGCGGAAGCGGCGGTGGCGGCGGAAGAAAATATTCCGGCGGTGGCGCTAAAAGCTATGGATCGTCAAGTAAGGGAAAATACTCTTCGGATCGTGGCGATAGAGGCGGCGGCAGCGAAAGAAGCTCAGGATCTAGTTCAGGATCAGGCGGAAAACGCGGTTGGGGAGAAAATCGTCCTGCCAAGAAAGAAGGCAGCGGTTCTTTCAAGAAGAAAAAATGGTAATTCAGTTTAAAACAGAGGTTGTGTAAATGTTTATTACATAACCTCTGTTTTATAGAAATATAACTGCGAACTTAGTGTTTAAATTGAACAAGAAGAAAAAATGGCAACATTGAAATTTAACGGAAACGCATCCACATTCTACACCGATTTAAAGGCGAGAGTAGACGCATATTTCCTTGAACATAAAATTGACCCTGTCGGAAATGCAAAGCTGTATGTGAAGTCGGCATTTTATGTAACGTCGTTTATCGCGACTTACATTATGCTCGTGTTCTTTACACCATCGGCTCCGTTTGCGATTTTATTAAGCATAATGCTTGGTCTATTCTCTGCGGGAATCGGCTTTAACGTTATGCACGATGGCGGACACGGTTCGTACTCATCGAGCAAAACGATGAATCGCATTGCAGCCTTAACATTGAATCTCCTCGGTGGTAGTTCATTCATGTGGAATATCAAGCACAACATGCTTCACCACACCTGGACAAATATCGAAGGACATGACGATGATATTGCAGCAGAGCCATTCCTCCGCTTAGCACCTTCTCAAAAGAAACGTTTCTATCACCGTTTCCAGCACATCTATTTCTTCCTAATCTACGGAATGACTTACGTGTTGTGGATTTACATTCTCGACATCGGAAAATATTTCAGAAAAACGATTGCCAGCAAAGAGAACATTCACTTAGATCTTAAAACGCATATCGGTTTCTGGTTAACGAAGATCATTTACCTCGGAATTTTCGCGGTGATTCCAATCATTCGTTTAGGTTGGGTAGACTTCTTCATCGGTTACGGAATTTTCGTTGTCACAACCGGCATAGTTATCTCCATCATCTTCCAATTGGCGCACACGGTAGAAGACACATCGTTCGTTGATCCGATTGCAACACCCGTTCTGGAAAACGACTGGGCCGTTCACCAAATCCTTACGACATCAAACTTCGGTTCACGCAGCAAACTTCTTTCTTTCTTAACAGGAGGATTGAACCAGCAGGTAGAACATCACTTATTCCCAAAAATTTCTCACGTACACTATCCTGAATTATCACCGATCGTAAAAGCCACATGTGCTGATCACGGTTTGGTTTATCTGGAGCAGCCTACTTTCTTTGCGGCGGTGGTGTCGCATATTAAGTACCTTTATCGCATGGGGAGGGAGTAAAGGGTAAGTTGTAAGTAGTAAGTTGTAAGTTGACTTACTGTTTGAGCGGCTTTCTTTGATAACAAAATATTTAGTAATGGCCCGCAGTTTTTTAGCTGCGGGCTTTTTTGTGGGGTGATTTTTCTACCGGTTGTTTTGCGTTTTCGGTTGCTACATTTAATATGTCGTTCATCGTCCGGGCTCGATTGTATACTACAAAGAAAGTGAGTTCTTCCGGACGATGAACGACATCCCTCCCCTTGTGGTAACTGTCATCCCCGAAGGGGATCTTGCTTGTTGTATAGTGAGGTCGTTATTAAAAGTGTGCGCTCTTCCGGACGATGAACGACATACACACGCAAAAACTTCCTGTCATCCCCGAAGGGGACCCCGTGGGTTGTATAGAGAGGTCGTTACATCTAGTTGTGCTAACTTTAGTTGACAACTCGGTGCCAAAATTAATATGTCGTTCATCGACAATAACAACTTAAGCGCTCCGAAGTAAACTCCAACAAACCGCCTCACTATACAACAAGCATTCTGTTAGCCTGGCTAAATTTACTGTACAACGATTCGTTCGAAGCGATGCGTAGAGGAATTCTTCAAGTGTATTATATAAATACCGGAAGCAAGTTGAGAAACGTCGATGGTGGTGATTGGATTTGCTTTTAAACTTTTCACGATGCCGCCATGAAGATTCATCAATTCAATTTGAGTATAGAAGATTTCATTTTGCTGATCGATATGAAACTCTCGGGAAGCAGGGTTTGGAAAAATTTGCATGGCCCTCGAATCGCTTTCAATGATGGATGCTGTTTGTAGGCATGTCGGATCGGGAGTGTAACTCCACATATCATTCACTGTGACATCCATTCCGGTGACAGGCACTTTGGTAAGTCCTCCAAACATATAAAATACTCCATTTCGATCTTTGAAACTGGCGGTACCACAACGAGCTCCGGGATGGCTATTAATATCCGGTATGCCAAGAGTACCGAAGTGCCTTTGCATATCTATTGAATAACCCGGATCAGGCGTAGGTGAGTCAACCAACATCCATTGTTTCGTCTGCATCACAAAACACCACATTAGGCAAAGATTACGTGTATAAGCATTACCCGGAACCTCGTACTTTCCTCCATACTTCCAGAGATTACCGACGGAATCGATCCATGCAGCCCGGCCTTCGATTCCATTTGCCGGAGTGAGACTATCGGCAGGTTCACATTCCGGTCCATAATGATTGATATCAGAGAGAGAATCGTCGCCTGCAAACCAACACCATGAGTTAATTTGAGGATCATAGCACCAGAGATCATTCAGGAATTTATCGTAGACGAGTCCGTCATAACTTCCTCCAAAAACCCAAAATTTATTATCAGCATCTTGCCATGAAGTATGCGCAAAACGACGAGGAGGTGAATTCAGCGTATCAAAAACTCCACGCGTCCCATAGTGTCCATGACCAAATGTATTTCCTCCGGCCATCCATGTCCAATTACCGGTTGTGGGCGTGTATCTCCATAAATAATCATTGGCATAAAAATCTTGTCCTCCGCCGAAGAACCAAAAATTATTATTCGCATCCACCCAATAATCAGAGCACTCTGCAAATGAACCGGGCGTATTCAAAGAGTCAGGAATAAGTCGAACACCTTTTACAGCATATTCCGGAAGAGAATCGCCATCCATCCAAGTCCACTCATTCGTCTGCACGTCGAACTTCCACAAATCAGACATATATCGGAAAGGAAAAGATCCTGTCCATTGTTTAGAATATCCACCATAAAACCAAAGATTCCCGCTAGTATCTGTCCATGCCGGACTTCCCAATCCACGACAACCGGGCGAGTTACTTGGCGATGCCACTCCCTTAATACCTCTCACAGCCGGCAGATCCACTCTTCCACTGTCGCCCATTACCCAAGTCCACATGCGAGTATCCGGATCGAACATCCACATATCTGAATAGTACCCGGAGCTATAATCCTTCCCACCATAAATCCAGAATCTCCCATCCTTACCTGTCCAGAAAACCGGAGCATAAAGTGTAGGCGGAACATTACTACTATCAGCTACTCCTCGAATTCCGAAACGAGGAGATGTATAGTAAGTACTATCACCATGTACCCACGTCCACAAACCATTTTGGGCAGAGCTTGAATCAGGAAAAAGGAACCAAACCAAAATAAAACAACGAGTTAAGAGTGCTAGTTTTTTCATAATGTGTGTTTGTGGTCACAAGTTAAAAACTCTTTCCAAATCTCCACTAAAAACTTCTGTCCGGAAAACACCCTCCCTACCAGCTCAAACAACAACTTTATATGACAGCTCATGTGACAACATGGAGAGAAAGACTCGGCCCTGGATGTCGTTCATCGCCCGGAACCACCCAAACGCTCCGTCGCTAAATTCCGAGCCCGGGCGATGAACGACATATTTTGGCTATAGGTATACCTAATTTCGAAGTGTCGGCGGAAATAGAGACTCTTTTTTAGCCTACCCCCCATTAATTAAAGGAGTCCTCCGAAAAAGGTGCTTTTTGTAAGATCCTTTTCATTTTTTAGGCATTAATAAGGAGAAAATCCAACCCACGCGTTTCAAAAAAGGAAGAAAGGTCGATTTTGGCCCAAATTCTGAATTATGAATTCAAAATTCTGAATTCAACTTTTCCGGATAGAAATTGACTGAATGTAAGAAAATATGCGACTTTTTCGCCACCACCCCCTATTTTTCAACACTTCCTGTTCAAAAAACTATACTTTTTGTTGACATACCCCCTATTTTTTACATACATTTGAAAACTTTTTTAAAAATAAACGGTAAAAAACCATTCATAACAAAAAACAATGACAAAGCTTAGATTTCGCGCACTGGAATCCGTTTCCAACCGCCAGCCGGTGAAGGTGACTCCACCTTCGGCAAAGGTTTCTGATTATTATGGAACCAACGTTTTTAACAAAGATGCGATGCAGAAATTCTTGCAGCGTGATGCTTTCAAAGCCGTAATGGCAGCGATTGAGCACGGTGTGCAGATTGATCGCAAGATGGCTGATCAGGTTGCTTTAGGTATGAAAGAATGGGCGAACTCAAAAGGTGCGACTCACTACACACACTGGTTTCAACCGTTAACAGGATTGACGGCTGAGAAGCACGATTCATTCTTCGAATTACAAGACGGTAAAGCGATCGAACATTTCTCAGGAAATGCATTGGCTCAGCAAGAACCGGATGCTTCCAGCTTCCCTAGCGGTGGTATTCGTAACACATTCGAAGCTCGTGGTTATACGGCTTGGGATCCTTCTTCGCCTGCATTCATCATGGAAAGCGCAAGCGGTAAAGCTCTTTGTATTCCGACGATCTTTGTTTCTTATACAGGAGAGACGCTTGATTACAAAGCTCCATTGCTGAAAGCACTTCATATTCTTGATAAAGCAGCTGTCGATGTGTGTCAGTACTTCGATAAAGACATCACAAAAGTATTTGCTACTCTCGGTGTAGAGCAGGAATACTTTTTAGTAGATACACACTTACTCAATTCCCGTCCGGATTTAATGATCACAGGTCGTACCTTATTTGGTCACTCACCTGCAAAAGGACAACAGTTGGAAGATCACTATTTCGGATCGATTCCTGAGCGCGTTTACGCCTTCATGCTCGACTTCGAAACAGAAGCTTACAAGCTGGGAATTCCTCTGAAGACTCGTCACAACGAGGTTGCGCCAAGTCAGTTTGAGTGCGCTCCGGTATTCGAAGAAATCAACTTAGCTGTTGACCACAACGCATTGTTGATGGACTTGATGGATAAAGTTGCTCGTCGTCATAACTTCAAAGTGTTATTGCATGAAAAACCATATGCCGGTATCAACGGTAGCGGTAAGCACAACAACTGGAGTTTGAGCACGAACACAGGAAAAAATTTATTGTCGCCGGGTTCAACTCCGAAGAGCAATTTGATGTTCCTCACATTCTTCGTGAACACATTGATGGCCGTTTACAAGCATGCCGATTTGCTTCGCGCAAGTATCGCATCAGCAAGTAACGATCACCGTTTGGGAGCGAACGAAGCACCGCCTGCAATCATGTCGGTATTCCTCGGTTCACAACTTTCAAATGTGATGGACGAAATCGTGAATACAGTTAACGAAGGCAAAAAATTGTCTGCCGACGAGAAGACTACATTGAAAATGAATATCGGCAAGATTCCTGAAATCCTCCTCGACAATACCGATCGTAACCGTACATCACCATTTGCCTTCACTGGAAATAAATTCGAATTCCGCGCTGTAGGTTCTTCGGCAAACTGCTCGAATGCGATGATGGTATTGAATACGATTATGGCTAATCAGTTGCTCGAATTCAAGAAAGAAGTTGATGCATTGATCGAAAAAGGATCGAAGAAAGACGAAGCAATTCTGAAAGTTCTCCGTCAGTATATCGTTGAATCGAAGAACATCCGTTTCGAAGGAAATGGTTACGGTGATGAGTGGGTAAAAGAAGCAGCAAAACGCGGCTTGTCGAATATCACAACTACGCCAAAAGCTCTCGACGCTTATGTTTCGAAGAGTTCACTTCAGTCTGTTCGAGAATCTTTCGATTTTCTCACACCGTGAGGTAGAAGCGCGTCACGAGATCTTGCTTGAAACTTACATCAAGAAAATTCAGATCGAGTCGCGCGTGATGGGAGATTTAGCGATCAATCACATCATTCCTGCCGCTCTGAAATATCAGACTCGTCTGGCCGAAAACGTTGCCGCTTTAAACAGCATCAAAGTTAGCGCCGACATGACAAAGACACAGATGGAAATGATCACCGATATCAGCAAGCACATTACGAATATCAATGTGAAAGTTGAAGAAATGATCGAAGCCCGCAAGAAAGCCAATAAGATCGAGAACATCCGCGAAAAAGCGATTGCTTATTGCGATGCTGTACGACCATTATTCGATATCATCCGCGACAATGTTGATGATCTGGAGATGTTGGTTGACGATGAGTTGTGGCCGATGGCGAAGTACCGCGAGTTGGTTGCGATCCGCTAGTCATCTTTAGAAAGTTTAGAAGCCCGGCAGTTGTCGGGCTTTTTTTTGGCCTTTTGTTAAAGGTTCAAAGTTCAAGGTTCAAAGTTCAAAGTTTCCGTACATTGTTGAGAAAGCCGGACTAATTTTAAATGGCTCTTGTGTTAAAGGTTCAAAGTTAAAGGTTCAAAGTTCAAGGTTCAAGGTTCAAAGTTTCCGTACATTGTTGAGAAAGCCGGACTAATTTTAAATGGCTCTTGTGTTAAAGGTTCAAAGTTAAAGGTTCAAAGTTCAAGGTTCAAGGTTCAAAGTTTCCGTACATTGTTGAGAAAGCCGGACTAATTTTAAATGGCTCTTGTGTTAAAGGTTCAAAGTTCAAGGTTCAAGGTTCAAAGTTTCCGTACATTGTTGAGAAAGCGGGACTAATTTTAAATTGTACTTGCCCTCAATTCTTTGTTATTTTTCAATTCCCCACTAAATTTCAAAGACCAACGGAAACATTGAACTTTGAACCTTGAACATTGAACTTTGAACATTGAACTTTGAACCTTGAACTTTGAACCTTGAACTTTGAACCCTGAACTTAGAACCACCAAACTGTACAATCCGTGACTCAAAACCACCCCATTACCTAATCACTTGCTAAAGAGCCAGTAACATCTAACGTCAAGGTTAATTATTTTCTCAGATTCGACCTCTATAACCTTTGTTTTCTTCTAAATTCTTATTTTCTTTGCCTATAGAGCGGATTACGGTCTCAACTCAATCTCTAACCCGAAAAAATGAAAATGAACTTTCGTTTCCTTTTAACTGCAGTATTCTTACTTGCAGCCAGTGTTGTCTTTGGTCAGCGCGGCCCGACTTATTCGGCCGACATCGCATTTGAAAAAGGCGACTATTACGATGCTGCTGCACTTTACAAAAAGGCATTTACCAAAGAAAAAAACAAGGTTAAGCGCGCCGAAATTATCTACAAGGTGGCTGAATCGTACCGACTGACGAACGATTACAAAAATCAGGAAGTTTGGTATGCAAAAGCTTTAAAGGCGAATTACAAAGAGCCGGCTTGTATCATGCACTATGCAGATGCATTACGCATGAATGGTAAATACGACGAAGCCATTGTTCAATACACGGCTTACCAAAAAGCAAAACCGGAAGATCCGCGCGGAGACGAAGGAATTAAATCGTGCGAGCAAGCACAAAAGTGGAAAGACAAACCTACACGTTACAAAGTATCGAACGTAGCACCTGTGAATACAAAATATTCAGATTTCGGAGCTACAATTTCTCATAAAGATCACCGCCATATCATTTTCACTTCTGCACGTCAGGAGTCAATTGGTAAAGGAAACGATGGTGGTACAGGAGAAAAATTCCAGGATTTATTCGAAGCTGCCGTTGACAAAAAAGGAAAATGGAGCTCACCAAAACCATTGCTCGAGCCAATCAACTCAGGCGCTAACGACGGTGGTGCATCTCTCGACAGCAAAGGTCAGGACATGTTCTTCACTCGTTGTGATGCAGAAAAAAATAAAATCGGAGCGTGTCAGATTTTCTTCACAAAACGTAAAGGACAAACATGGGAAGAGCCGAAATTAATTCCGCTTTCAAGTGACAGCTTTACAGTTGCTCAACCATCTCTGTCTCCGGACGAGCAAACATTGTATTTCGTTTCCGATATGCCGGGTGGTGAAGGCGGAAAAGATATCTGGCTCACACGTTACGACAAAAAATCAAAATCATGGGGAACGCCGGTAAACTGCGGTCCGAAAATCAATACAGAACTCGATGAAATGTTCCCATACATTTCAGGCGACAGCACACTTTACTTCTCATCAAAAGGACACATCGGAATGGGTGGTCTGGATATTTTCTCTTCGAAATATTCTAATGGCACATTCGCTGATGCAGAAAATTTAAAATACCCTATCAACACATCATTCGATGATTTCGCTTACATCGTTGACGAATCAACAGGCGACAAAGGTTACCTGAGTTCTGATCGCGACGGCGGAAAAGGAAGCGATGATATCTACTCATGGTATTTACCACCACTGGTATTTACTGTTAGCGGTCGTGTTTACGATTTCGATACGAAGGCTAACGTAGAAGGCGCTTCAATCGAATTGTTCGACAGTCATGGTGATGCGATTTCAATTAAGACGGATAAAACAGGTGCTTACAAATTCGATTTGAAACCTGAAACATCATACCGCTTATCTGCTACGATGCCGAATTACCTCAACAAATACATCGAGGTTTCAACTGTCGGCTTAGAGCAATCAAAAGATTTCATTGGCGATTTCGACTTTGCTTTACGTTCAACATTACGTGCAATCGAATTGCCGGAAGTATACTACGATCTTTCGAAATGGGATTTACGTCCTGAGTCGAAGAAAGCATTGGATGGTTTGATTCAGGTATTGAATGACAACCCGACAATCGTAATTGAAATTGGTTCTCACACCGATTCACGTCCGATTCCGATGACGAACGATACACTTTCATTCCGTCGTGCCGCATCAGTTGTAAACTTCCTTATTCAACATGGCATTCCTGCAGAACGCTTATCAGCTCACGGTTACGGAGCTTCAACGCCACGTGCACTTGACAAAGACATGGGCAGTTTCAAAGCAGGCGATGTATTGAACGATGCATTCATCGACAAACTTGCAAATACGAAATTGAAAGAAGAAGCTCACCAGTTGAATCGTCGTACTGAATTCAAAGTACTTCGTACAAACTACGTGAAAGGTCAGTCAGCTATCGACAATATCAATCTTGAAGCTCCGGCTAAGACGATTGTTGATTCAAGCTCAGCTGCGCCAAAAGCAGTTGAAGATGCAAGCGTAGCAACGAAAGTTGAAGTTCAGGAAAAAGACCCAGTTGCTGATAGCTTAAAAGCTGCAGCAGCCGTTGTTGGTCCGGGCGAATTGTATGTTGCAAAAGGAAAAGACACATACACGAGCATTGCGAAGACATACAGCATGACGGTGAAAGATCTCAAAACATTGAACGGCTTAAAAGGCGAAGTCCTTTTCGAAGGCATGGAGCTGAAAGTTACCATGGGTGGAGATTACACTGAATACGACAAGAAATTCACTCTCCTTGTTAAGGGCGACGACAGCTGGAATAATCTGGCGAAACGCCTTGGCAAGAAAGCCGCCGACCTCAAGAAATTGAACAAAGGAATGGACGACGATACCTTCCGTCCGGGCAAGAGAGTTCGTATTGCTCAATAAGCTTTTTTAAGACAAAAAAAGGACGTCCTGCTCACCGGCAGGACGTTTTTTTTTGCTCATATCCGATTCAAGGCCAATTTTGACGTTTTCAGAGGGATGAAAAGGGCGAAAAAGTGCGTACTTTTGTGGCCTGTTAGAGCACCAAAATGACTACCACCGGCAACTATACATCACGCGGAGTTTCGGCAACAAAGAGGACGTCCATGCAGCCATCAAAGACCTGGACAAAGGCTTGTTTCCCGACGCTTTCTGCAAAATTGTTCCGGATTCGTTATCAGGCAGCGCTGAGCATTGCATTGTGATGCATGCAGACGGAGCCGGAACGAAATCATCGCTGGCGTATGCGTATTGGAAAGAAACCGGAGACATCTCCGTCTGGAAAGGCATCGCACAAGACGCCATCATCATGAACACCGATGATTTGCTCTGCGTAGGCGCTACCGATCACATTCTCCTCTCCTCAACCATTGGTCGTAATAAAAAACTCATCCCTGCAGAAGTCATTGCAGCACTCATCACAGGCACGGAAGAAGTTCTGAACGGACTTCGCGAACACGGAATCGACATTCAACTTACAGGAGGCGAAACAGCTGATGTTGGCGATTTAGTAAGAACAGTGATTGTTGACTCGACCGTTGTTTGTCGCATGAAACGATCTGATGTGATCACCACCGGAAATATTCGTCCGGGTGATGTGATCGTAGGTTTTGCTTCATCAGGAAAAGCGACATACGAAAAAGAGTACAACGGAGGAATGGGCAGTAACGGATTAACATCGGCACGACATGATGTTTTCAGTAAAGCCGTGGCAGCGAAATATCCCGAGACATTTGATCCGGCGCTCGATTCGAAAGTTGTGTACAGTGGATCTAAATCGTTGACAGATTTAGTTGAGGTGAAATACAAAGACGTCGACGGAAAAATGGTGAGCGAGAAAGTTACTGCGGGAAAATTAGTTCTATCCCCTACTCGCACTTACGCACCGTTGATTAAGAAAATACTTTCTGACAGAAGAAAAGACATACACGCCATTATTCATTGCAGTGGCGGCGGGCAAACGAAGGTGAATCATTTTGCAAAAAAGCTTCACATCGTAAAAGACAATTTGTTTGAGTTGCCGCCATTATTTAAGATGATTCAATCAGAAAGCGGAACCGATTGGAAAGAAATGTATCAGGTCTTTAACATGGGCCATCGAATGGAAATTTACTGTCCGCAGGAAGCAGCGTCGTCGCTGATTCAAATTGCAGGAGAGTTCAATATAGAAGCAAAAATTATCGGTCGTTGTGAAGCTTCAGAAGCCACACAAGTGACCATCCGATCAGAGTACGGAGAGTTTACTTACTAAAAAATATTCCCTGTAAAACAGGAATGAATTTAAGATATGTTATTAGATAAATTACAAGCGATTAAAGAGCGCTGGGAAGAAGTAGAACGCGAATTGAGTACACCCGATGTTATGTCGGATATGAAACGCTTTGCCCAGTTGAATCGTGAATACAAAGAGCTTCAGGTAATCGTTGACAAGTATGCGATTTACAAAAACGTTCAGAGCAATCTGGATCATGCACGTAAATTAGTTGCCAGCGAAAAAGACGAAGAGTTTCGTGAACTCGCGAAAGCAGAGTTAGACGAGCTCATCATTGAAAACGAAAAGCAGGAAGAAGAAATTAAACTGCTCCTCATTCCTGCCGATCCGGAAGATCGCAAGAATGCCATCATGGAAATCCGTGCCGGTACGGGCGGTGATGAAGCATCGATTTTCGCCGGAGAATTGTATCGTATGTATTCAAAATACTGCGAGCGCCGAGGTTTCAAAATTGAGCTTGTAGATTTTACTGACGGTTCATCGGGTGGTTTCAAAGAAATCATCTTCAATGTAAACGGAGATGGTGCGTACGGCATTATGAAATACGAAAGCGGCGTACACCGAGTACAGCGCGTTCCACAGACAGAAACACAAGGACGAGTTCACACTTCAGCTGCGACGGTAGTTTGCTTACCTGAAGCCGACGAATTCGACGTAGATATCAAAACTAACGACATCCGTAAAGATCTTTTCTGTTCATCAGGTCCGGGAGGACAATCGGTGAACACCACTTACTCGGCTGTTCGTTTGACACACATTCCAACCGGCATTGTAGCCCAATGTCAGGATCAGAAATCGCAGATCAAGAATTACGAAAAAGCCCTGGCCGTTCTCCGTAGTCGTATCTACGAAGTAGAGCACAGCAAGCTCATGGAAGAACGTTCGAAGAAACGTAAGACGATGGTTTCCTCCGGCGACCGTTCGGCGAAAATTCGTACATACAATTATCCGCAGAGTCGTATAACAGATCACCGTATCGGCATGACGATGTACAATCTCCAGACATTTATCGATGGTGATATTGCAGAGATGATTGATGCGTTGCAGGTGGCGGAGAATGCGGAGCGCCTTAAGGAAGGGGTTGCCTGACAATCAGCTGTTAGGCTGTTTACTGACAAATTCAGAATTATGAATTATGAAGGCTGCTTGCATATAGGAAATTCAGAATTTTGAATTCTGAATTCTGAATTTATTAATCAGGCCTTCGAGTATTTAATCGGAAATTGAATTTCAAATTTTAAATTAATAATCCGGAATTTAGAACAACCTTACATCAAGGCCATTCTGAATTTTGAATTCTAAATTCTGAATTCCCCTAAGCAAGCAGATTCCGAAAACCCATGAAAATCTCCTTAATCACAGGCGCCAACAAAGGTATCGGCAAAGAAATTTGTCGCCAGTTACTTGCAAAAGATTTTTTCGTGATCATATCCGGACGAAATACGGCGATGATTAGGGACGTACAGAAAGAATTGGATCAGGAACTGAAGAAAAGTCTGGCACTACCCTTAGATATTAGTAATGACGAAAGCATCAGCATTGCTGTAGAGAGAATTTCGGCCATGTATGGTTCGATTGACGTTCTAGTGAACAATGCCGGATTGTTGGGAAACACGAGCGGGCTTTTGAAAATGACGGAGGCAGAATTCCATGAAATTTTTTCGACGAATGCATTAGGCACGATGAAAATGATTCGTGCGTTTGCGCCATTATTGGCGAAGGCAAAGAAATCGCGCATCATCAATGTATCAACCGGCATGTCGGTAATGGAAGGATTGACGTCGTCACACGCCCCCTACCGTTTATCGAAAGTAATGGTGAATGCACTCACGATGATTGCGGCTTCCGAATTAGAATCCAAAGGCATCGAAGTTTTCGCCGTAGATCCGGGTTGGGTACGAACAGATATGGGAGGTCCGTCGGCGCCGTTAACGGTGAAAGAAGGAGCGGATACGATTGTATGGTTGGCGACGGAGCAGGTTGGGGTTAGCGGGGGATTTTATTGCAGGCGGAAACGCATTTCGTATTGATTTTCCTGCTTCATTTTCCCAGTCTCCGTCAATACAGCAAAACACTTGGTAATTAGCTCATTAATCAGGCTTTAGACTTTGTCTTCGTATTGCCCAATTCTGACAAATGCCGTAGTTTAGCGTAATGCTAACAGACACGGCAAAAAAAAGCAAGAAGACGGTGGACAAGAAAATACTGACCAAAGCATACGAGTTAATGTGTACGGCTCGGGCGATGTCGGATTTATACGAAGAGAAATCTCAGATCACACAAAAATATGTTCATGCAACTTCTCGCGGGCACGAAGCAATTCAGCTGGCGATGGGTTTGCAATTGAAAGCGCAGGATTATCTTTCGGCTTACTATCGCGACGATAGTATTTTGTTAGCCATCGGTATGAAGCCTTACGAGCTCATGCTGCAATTACTTGCAAAGCGCGATGATCCGTTTTCCGGCGGACGTACTTACTACTGTCACCCAAGTTTGAATCGCCCCGACATGCCGAAAATTCCGCATCAGTCGTCGGCTACGGGTATGCAGGCAATTCCGACAACCGGTGTTGCAATGGGAATTCAGTACAAAGAAAAAATCGGTCTCATCGATGCTAATACTCCCGATAAGAGTGTTGTTGTTTGTTCTCTCGGCGATGGCTCTGTAACTGAAGGCGAAGTTGCCGAAGCATTTCAAATGGCTGTCTTGAAAAAGATGCCTATCCTCTATCTCGTTCAGGATAACGAATGGGATATTTCTGCCAATGCAAAAGAGATTCGCGCGATGGATGCACCGGAATATGCGAAAGGATTTCCGGGAATGGAAGTTCGTTCGATCGACGGTACGGATTTCATCACCGCGTATCAAACTATAGAAGAAGTTATTTCGATCATTCGGAAAGAACGTCGTCCGTTTATGATTCATGCGAAAGTTCCGCTGCTGGGTCATCATACGAGCGGTGTACGTCGCGAATGGTATCGCCACGATTTAGAAGAGCACGGAAAGCGTGATCCGTTCCCGAAATTCCGTCAGGTGATGCTCGACAATGGATTTAAGGAAAGCGAATTGAATGCCATGCGAGATCGTGCGATCATCACTGTTGCAACTGATTTCGAAAAAGCTATGAAAGCCGAAGATCCTCGTCCGGAAGATCTTTTCACATACGACTACGCTCCTACTCCCGTAACCGAAGAAAAAGGTGTACGCGAACCGGCAGGAAAAGAAAAAACTGTAATGGTTGATTGCGCTTTGTTTGCCGTTCAGGAATTAATGACGAAGCACAAAGAGTGTTTATTATACGGACAAGATGTCGGCGGACGATTAGGCGGAGTGTTTCGCGAAGCAGCGACGCTTGCGCAGAAATTCGGCGATGACAGAGTTTTCAATACACCGATTCAAGAAGCATTCATTATAGGTTCCACTGTTGGAATGGCCGCAGCCGGATTACGTCCGATTGTGGAAGTTCAGTTTGCCGATTACATCTGGCCCGGACTGAATCAATTGTTCACAGAGTTGAGTCGTTCGTTTTATCTGAGTAACGGCAAATGGCCGGCAAGCTGTATCATTCGTGTTCCGATCGGAGCATATGGCAGTGGTGGCCCTTACCACTCTTCAAGCGTTGAAAGTGTTCTGACTAATATCCGCGGAATAAAGATTGCGTATCCATCGACAGGCGCCGATTTAAAAGGTCTGATGAAATCAGCCTACTACGATCCGAATCCTGTTGTCATTTTAGAGCACAAAGGACTTTACTGGTCGAAGATTAAAGGAACTGAAGATGCGAAAACGATCGAGCCAGATGAAGATTATATCATTCCGTTTGGAAAAGCTCGTACAGTTATAAGTGCCGATGCCGGAAAAGAACCATCACTTGCCATCATTACTTATGGTATGGGAGTTTATTGGGCAAAGACTGCAGCGAAGAATTTCCCTGGAAAAGTTGAAATCCTGGATCTTCGTACACTCATGCCGTTAGATGAAGAAGCTATTTATGCTGCTGTGAGAAAGCACAATCGTTGTCTTGTTCTCACTGAAGATTCGGTAAACAATTCCTTCGCTCAATCGATTGCAGGAAGAATTTCCGACAAATGCTTTGAGCAATTGGATGCCCCGGTTCGTATTTTAGGTTCAGAAAATTTACCGGCGATTCCTTTGAATTCGACGTTGGAATTTGCGATGATTCCGAATGCTGAAAAAGTCACGACGATTATTAACGAAATCCTGGGTTATTAAATCGTTTATCAGATTCGAAATTGAATCAATTTGCTGCTTCCTGAAAAACTGTAAGAAAACTGTAATTCAAGTCTGAAAATCGCCACCTTGACGTCGCGTTTTGGTGTTGTTTAGCAATCAAACACACCGCACGTGAAAACCAGAAAATTACTCTTTTTAAAGGGGTTAATTCCTTTTTTATTATTCACCGGAATAAGCCTTTTCTCCACTGCTCAATCGTATAAGTGGGCTCATCAGGGAAGCTCCGAAGGATTCGATTATGGTAATGCCATAACGATCGACGATTCAGCCAATGTTTACCTAACCGGACAGATTGAATTTTCGGCTCAGTTCGACAATGGCATCCATCTTAACTCGAATGGCAAGCATGACATTCTGTATGCAAAATACAACTCTGCCGGGCAGCTCATTTGGGCAAAGCACGCCGGAGGAACAAGTGGTGATGTCGGCTGGGGAATCGGATTAGATGCTTCACAAAACATATATACGGTAGGTGAGTTTGAATACACTGCCGGATTTGGTCCGGGTGATTCAATTTCTGTTTACGGATCGAATGACATCTTTTTGACGAAGCACACTTCCGACGGAACCTTTCAATGGGCGAAAAATTTTGGCGGATCGAGCGACGATAAAGCAAAAGCGATTGCCGTTGACGATGCCGGAAATTGCTACATAACAGGTTACTTTAGTTCGAACGGAAGTTTTGGCTCTGTAAATTTAACAAGCAGTTCGAGCAGTAACGACGTAGTTCTTTTCAAAACGAATTCAACCGGTACTGTTCTTTGGGCAAAGAAAGGCGGCGGAACAAAAGAGGATCGTGGACGTGGAGTTGTGTTGGACGGACAGGGAAATGTCTATATCACCGGAACATTTACAACGAGCGCTACCTTCAACGGAAATAATATCAGCTCCACAGGAACGAACAGTACGTTTGTAGCAAAGTATGATATCAACGGGAATTTTCAATGGGTGCGTAGTTCAGGTGCATGTTGCGATACAACTCGCGGCAATGCAATCAGCGTCGATGCATCAGGCAATGTATACATCGCGGGATATTTCAAGAGTCAAACCACCATTGGCTCAAATTCATTTACAAGCTTTGGTTCATCCGATGTGATTGTAATGAAATATGATCCTAACGGAAACGTGCTTTGGGCAAAACAGGCAGGTGGTCCGTATGAAGACATGGCCTATGCATGTACATATGACCAGAGAAACGATTTACTCTATGTAACCGGACAGATAGATGATCATGGCTATTTCGGAACAATCTATGTCGGAGCAGCAGGAAACAGAGATGCGTTTACTGTCGCATACGATCCGAATGGAAACGAAGTTTGGGCACGACCGGGAGGAGGAAATCAACGTGATGCCGGACAAGCAATCACTTGTGATACGCTTGGCAATATCTACACATCCGGTTTCTTCAATGATACGGCTAGCTTTGGCACATCAACGCTTCAGGGTTATCCTCTCGCAGATTTCTTCGTTGCAAAGATGGCTCCGCCATTAGCGACTCAACCTACAACAAATGCAACATCGGTAAGTTCGGCTATTGTAAATTGCAATAATCTCCAGCTTTCATTCACACAAGGCGACGGAAATCGCAGAGTGATTGTTGCCAGTGCCGGTTCACCGGTGAGTTTAATGCCGACTGATGGAAATTATTATACCGCTTCATCCGTCTTCGGATCAGGAACAGATTTAGGTTTGGGAAATTTCATCGTCTACGACGGCACAGGAAACAGCGCAACACTTTCCGGTCTCTCTCCGGGAATTACTTACTATTTCAGAATTGTAGAATATAACGGTGTCGGTTACGCCTCCAATTATTTGACAGGCGGAGCAACAAGCTACCAAACTGTTGTAAACAGCTTTACCATTTCTGCAACATCCGATCAAGCCGCTATCTGCAACGGTGGCTCGACGAACTTGCATGCCGGGCAAGCTGCCTCATACTTATGGTCACCGTCGACAGGATTATCATCAACGACTGATTCTGTTGTAAACGCATCACCGATTTCTGCGACAACATACACAGTAACGGCGACAGATAATTCAGGTTGTACAAGCACGGCAACAGTAAGCATAGGCGTTGGAACAAGCCCGACAGTAAGCTTTGCAAATCTGAATGTAATTTGTGAAAATGCTAATCCGGTTACACTGACGGGTGGAAGTCCGGCAGGTGGAGTTTACACCGGCACCGGAGTTACTTCAGGAAATTTTAATCCGATAACAAGCGGAGCCGGGCAATTCATCATTACCTATACATACACTAATTCATCCGGCTGCTCGGCCAGCGACACATCATTAATCGTTGTCAGAGCAAAACCAACAGTGAGTCTCTCGAACTTTTCTGCTGTCTGCGTAAATGGAAGTCCTGTTACACGGAGTGGCGGATCACCGGCAGGCGGAAGCTATTCAGGTACCGGAGTTGCATCCAACATTTTTACACCTTCAACAGCCGGAACGGGAAGTCAAACGATAACTTACAGCTACACCGATGCCAATGGTTGTTCGAATTCGACAACGGCGACAATTTTGGTAAATGGATTACCGATAGTAAATTTTGCCACACCGAGTGATGTCTGTGTAAATTCACCGGCTGTAACATTAACAGGAGGAACACCGGCAGGAGGAACATATAGCGGAACGAACGTCAGCGCAGGACAGTTTACTCCGTCGAGTTCGGGGCAATTTACTTTGAATTATTCGTATACCGATATCAAGAATTGTTCAGCTACGGCAACAACTACGATTACGGTGCGAGCACTTCCAACTGTAGCAGCCGGAAACTACTCTGCACTTTGTAGTAACGCTGCTGCGATCACATTAGCAAACGGAAGTCCGTCCGGTGGAACTTACAGCGGCGATGGAGTAAGCGGAAATCAATTTAATCCGGCAGCTGTTGTCGGCAATACAGCCGCAATTACCTATACATATACCGATGGATTTGGCTGTACTGCCGGTGCTAACACAAGCATTACGGTCAATTCACTTCCAACAGTAACTTTTGCAAACATTCCATCTCTTTGCGCTAATGGTACACCTGTCACTTTAACACAAGGAAGTCCGGCCGGTGGATCATACTCGGGTACCGGCGTCAGTGGCACTTCCTTTTCTCCGGCAACTGCAGGACCTGGGACGTTTACGCTTACTTACAATTTCACTAACGCGAGTGGTTGCAGTAGTTCTGCGCAATCGTCGGTAACGGTAAATTCAAATCCGACCGTTACTCAAAGCAGCTTTACTGCACTTTGTGCAAATGCAAATCCAGTTACATTGTCCGGCGGCTCACCTACAGGCGGTACATACAGTGGACAAGGCGTAAGCAGCGGCGCTTTCAATCCTTCCGTCGGACAAGGATTCTATACGATCACATATTCGTTCACGAATTCTAATGGCTGTCCCGGCACAGCGAGTGCAATTATGACAGTGAATCCGGTTCCGAGCGTGAGTGCAGGATCGTATGCAGGAGTATGCAGCAATGGTTCGAGCATCGTTCTGAATGCAGGTACTCCGGTAGGAGGAACTTACAGCGGCACGGGAGTAACGAATAACAACTTCAATCCGGCGCTCGTAAACGGTAGCAGTTCGACGGTCACTTATAGTTATGCAAATGGCTACGGATGTTCGTCAACAGCCACGACAACGATTGCTGTCAATCCGGCTCCGGTAGTTAGCCTGGGAAGCGACACAACAGTTTGTGCCGACTCGCACGTGACATTGAATGTCGGAAGCGGATTTTCGACTGTAAACTGGTCTAACGGAGCAACGACAAGTTCAATTATGGTTGACAGTGCCGGAATCGGATACGGAGTGAAAACCATTATTGTGACGGTTAGCAATGCCGCTGCATGCTCAGCAAGCGATACGCTTAACATCACCTTTGATGCGTGCCAGAGCGTAAAACAAATCACTGACGACAATTTCGGAGTGTACATTTATCCGAACCCATTCACCAATACTTTCACGATATTGAGTGAGCAGAGAATGGACTGTAAAATCTTCGACGTAAGTGGCCGACTTGTCAGCAGTCATGAGAACATTACCGGCAGTTTCTCGTCAGGAGAACAACTAGCTCCCGGATCGTACTTCTTCGAATTTACCTGTAAGGAGTTCAGGAAGGTGATGGTCGTCGTAAAGGCGAACTGATGAAACGAAACGGCGCCCCTCGTTATCGTTATCGATAACGATAACGATAACGAGGGTAAGTGTACATGTGAGTTGTAGTGCCAGCCATGAAACTGCAATTGGCTTGCAACCTTCCATTTTTGCCTTCGTATACTTATGAAAACAGTTACGATGGGCAAGAAAGCCTCCTTATTAACCCTCATCGGCCTTTTTGTTTTTACACATTCCTTTTCTCAGACCACTGCCATGGCTAGCGACATCGATACGTTGTCGTTACAAGATTTACTAAACATTAAAGTTACAGTAGCTTCCTTCAAGGAGCTGACACCGCTGGAATCGCCCGGAATTGTTTCGGTGGTGACGGCAGAGGACATCCGTTTATCGGGGGCACGTGATTTAATGGAAGTGCTCGACGAGATTCCCGGCTTTCAGATGGGAGTGGACGTTCAAGGGAATGTCGGCTTGAGTGTTCGTGGGAATTGGGCACACGAAGGCAAGGTGCTTTTGCTCATTGATGGTCAGGAAATGAACGATGGCCTCTACTCTACCATTCAGCTTGGAAATCATTATCCCGTCGAAAACATAGAACGCATTGAGATTATTCGCGGTCCCGGTTCTGCCATGTATGGAGGCAATGCAGAGTATGCGGTAATCAACATCATTTCCGGAGAACCACAGAAAAAAGATTTCAAGTGCTTTGCACGATATGGAATTTCGGACGGAACTGCTACGGATCAGAGTGCAGGAATTGCTTTCGGCGTCAGCAAGAATGAAACGACGTTTTCAATTCAGGGAAATGTAGGCCAAACTCAAAGAAGTCTGGCTACTTATACTGATGCATTTTCGAATTCCTATTCGATGAAAGACAATTCCGACATTTCGAATGCTTTCTTCAATCTCGGCGTATCACATAAAGGATTAAAGTTCCGTTTGATCAGCGATTATTATCGCGTGGAATCAAGAGATCAATATCAGCACAGCACTTCGGAAATTATTCCGGTTGATTTTCGTACCACTTCGGCGGAAATAAAATACGACTTCAAAGTAAACGAGAAGTGGACGCTCACGCCAAAGATCAGCGGGCGCTTTTCGAATCCATGGCGTACACGACTCGACAGTGCCTTTAGCGATGTATTTCCTCTGAACACGAATAATCTCCGACTCACCTACTCGCTACTCAGCAACAATACTTTCAGCGAGAAAGTAAGTCTTTCCTCCGGCTTCAGTTACTTTACGGATAATTCGGAAACGCTTTTAGAAAACTCATTCTTTAACACGACGAATTCGACGACGTTCGCGTATTCGAATTATTCGCTTTACTCGCAGGGAATCTTCAATACGAAGATTGCCAATATCACGGCCGGATTTCGGTTTAATGGCAACAGTCGCTTTACCTCATCCATCGTTCCGCGAATTGGACTTACTCGCGCCTTTGGAGATTTGAATGTGAAAGCCCTTTACAGTAGAGCTTTCCGTACACCCGGAACGATGAATATCGACGCCGGTGTAGATGTGAAACCCGAAAATACCGATGCCGTCGAGCTTGAATTAGGTTACCGTTTATCTGACGATGCCTACTTCTCGTTGAACTCCTATTACCTCCTCACCGACGACCCAATTGTGTTTTATTACAACAATGTCGTTAACTACGATGCGTATATGAATTATTCGTCTACAGGAACAATGGGCTTAGAGGCACAATACACATTAAAGAAGAAATGGGGCAAACTAGACTTAGGCGGCTCGTATTATATAGCCAACGATGGTAAAGACCTCTCCTCCTACCGGTCTCCTGAAAGTGAGACAGAGCATTTGGGAATTTCACCTCTCAAATTGCAGGGACGAGTCAACTACTATCTGACAAAGAAATTATCGCTCTACCTGGCCTACATCGGCTATTCGGAGAGGAAAGCAATCGTGTCGTACAACGAAAATTCGTCTATTACCGTTTACGAAACATTGCCTTTTTCTCATACAATTAACGTTCATTTGGATTATTCTAATATATTAGCACGGGGTTTTAGCGTCTCTTTTGGAGTTAATAATATACTGAACGAAGAAACTCACTATGTACAACCTTATTCCAGCAATCATGCGCCTCTGCCGGGATTAGGACGGGAAATTATTATCAAAGTAGCTTATAGCTTATACTAAGAATTTGAATTTAACTTTCAACATCCGTAATCGTATTTTCTCATTGATGAGAAGATCCTTTGCCGTAATCTTGTTGTTAACTTTCCTTCCTGCATCACATGCACAATTGGAAAGTTCACGCGACGAGGCTACGTTGAAAGCGCTTTTCATTTACACATTTACCAAGCATATCGAATGGCCTGAAGCCAATAATCCAAACAAGCAATTCGTCATCACTATTTTGGCAATTATAATTTGACAGGTAAATTAATGTCGATGCTGAAAGGACGCGAAATGAACGGCAATAAATTCGTCGTTGTCGAAGCTGAAAACGTGAATGCAATTCAATCATCCAGCATTATTTTCATTGCCTCTTCTAAGATTGAATCTATTAAAGAAATCAGAGAGCGATTTAAATCACAATCTGTTCTCATCATTACCGAAGAAGTCAAGTTTCCGGCAGGATCAAATATTAATATTGTCAGCCGAAACGACAAATTAGCATTTGAACTGAACGAAACAGATTTAAAGGCGCAAGGATTGAAGGTTTCGCATCAGTTGCATGATTTGGCGGTGAAGGTTTATTAGTAAGTAGTAAGTTGTAAGTAGTAAGTAGTAAGTTGACTGTTACTTAGGCTAGGGGTGGGCGTTTGGGATTGGAAATTAGTAATTAGAGATTGGTAATTGGTAATTGGTAATTGGTAATTGGTAATTGGTAAATAGTTTAGGCTGAATAAAACTTGTTTGATGAAATTAGGGAAATATAGAATCATTGTTTTCTTGTACTCGATTATTGGACTAGGGATTTTGGGATGTGGTGCGGGGAATCGGCCGGTTGAAACGAAGAATATTGAGGTTCATGGTCATTTTGTAAACATGACTTTTCTCGACAACATTTCGGATAGCTTGCCGGGGACGATTCCGGTTTATTGTTATGAATTTAATTTCTCATATAAAGATAGCGTTGACATTAATTTCGGCTTTGAGACCGCACGGTTTGGAACGAGCAGAAGCGGTGATACTATGATCATTAAAAATGCCTGCAACAAAGGCGATCTTTCCATTCTATTGAATCCGGATAGCAGCTTTGTTTTAATTGACAGTGCGTGGACGGGATTAGAAGTAAATTCAGTCTTCAAAAAATCGGAATTGATTACGAAAGACGAATGGCATTTCGATTATTATCTGAATGAACAAATGATCGCCGGAAAATATTTTGTAGATGCTCCACCAACATCGTCTCAAATGTCATTTTTGAATTTGACGCTTCGGGGAAAATCAAAGGCTTTGATCAATTTATAACTTACAAAATTTGCTACAGCGGTGATTGCGTTGGTCTGACTACTCCACTTTCCAATACGATTGATTTCACCGACATAAAAGGCAATACAACTACTTTTGCTTTTGCTATCAACAACACGTTCGGGCGCCATATCAACTTGTTCAAACTTGGCGAGTCACTGCCGGATATGAAGGGTGAAATTCCGATCAAAGAAAAATTTGCCGGGCTCTCTCAAATCGTCGATGCTAAAAACTAAATTTTAGCGAATTGTCGAGATAATAAATTGATCCCGGAATTCCGGGGATCGGATCATTGTCATAAATGAATCTATACCCGATTTCAATAGCCGCATGCTTTGAAATTGAAAGACGTAACTTGCTTTCTGAAAATATTTTGAAATCGTTTATATTCCTGAGCAAAGGCTGGTAGTATGTTGTATGCACAAGAGTCAGAATTGCATTCGCTTGCCATGTAAGACTGAGATATGTTGAAAGGCGAAAATTCTTTTCAATCACTTTTCGCTTTTCGGGATAAAGATCTTCTTCATATTCAAACATTGGCAATGCAGCAAAGTACATTGCCGATTTCTCCTTTTGAAATATTTTAAAACGCGGACCTGCTCCAAGAAGATACCGAAGATCAATGCCGGTTATCTTATTATCCTGAATTTGGGTAAACTCCTCCATCCTTAACCAGGGAGTGATTTTCATATTATGCCTGAGATGCAAAAAGCGGCGTTTGAAATCTGCTTGGAATTATATTCTGTAAAATATCCGGCTGCTTTCAACAAATAAAGGTTTCGCGGAGTTTTATATTGCAGATGCGATTCGTTGAAAAAAGTAAATCCGGAATTCACATCTTTAAAGAGATTTACACCCAGCTTCGTATCGCCCGACCAGCCTGTGGTGTCTGTCTTGATTCGCTCACATTCTATATTAACGATTTGTGCATTACTCCTGAAAAAAAGCAGCAGGAAGATCAGAACGGAAATTAAAGATGTCTTCAAAATCATTGCTGAAATATAGCTATTCTCTACAATTGAAAAATTAAAATCAGTGGGTCTCGCCCGGCTTTTTCTTTCTCTCTCCCATGCCCTGCAAACGGATATCGGTTTTGACGATGACATCAGTCTCGGAAAGTACTCGCTCACCAAGAGGTTCCACCAGCGTTTTATCATTGGCGCGAGGATTTTTAACAGCAGGATTTACCGGATAAGCGTTCATCTCTTCTGCAGGAAAAGGCTCGAGCATTCCGGTAATTTCGTTCAAGTGTTCAGCTTTCAACCAGCGTGATTCGTCGTGGCGATGCAGAATAACGGGCGAACGATGATGTCCGATTTTTTGCATCAACTCGTTGGCGACAGTGGTAATTATGGCGAACGACTGACTGATCGCTCCTGTTTCCGGATTTGTCCAGCTTTCCCAGATACCGGCGAAAGCAAATGGTCGCTGATGATTGCGTAAGTATGCGAGATAAGGCTTGCTTAAACCTTCGCCTTTCGGTCCTTCGTAAAATGCATCGGCAATGACTAAACATCGCTGCGAACGAATGGCGCGCTTAAATGACGGCTTAGAAATAATTCCTTTGCCGCCGGTATAATTCGGATCGTCGCTCGGATTGCCATCACCTTCGGCTCGGGCATTAAAGAGATACATTTTCTTCTTCGCCCAAACAGGTGTGAGTCCAAATTGCAAAAAGCTGACCTGATTAGGATTTGCACTCGTTATCACAGGCGCCATCATTCCCGGACCGAGATTATAATTCGGAATAATGTTCAATGGAAGTTCAGGAACGGTGACGTTGAATCGCTTCTCAATCACTTCTACCGAACTCACAACGACATATCTTCCGCACATTGCTTATTGCTTTTTGAAAGTTTTATAAATATCGGCCTGCTTCGGGCGATTAGCAGGAACTTCACGCAAAGGTTCGCATGCTTTGAATGTACGATGCATTTCTCCGGGAAGCTCTTTATACAATTGCGTTCCCATCGATTTCCATTCGATCATTTGATCACTTACGTCTTTGATGATTTTGGCCGGATTTCCGACAACAATTTTTTTCTCCGGAATTTCCATTCCGTCAGGTACAAATGTCAGAGCACCAATGATGCAATTATCACCGACAATCACATTATCCATGATAACAGCATTCATTCCAACTAAAACATTTTTACCAATTGTGCCACCATGGATAATAGCGCCATGACCAATATGCGCATCTTCCTTCAATAACACCGTTGTTCCGGGGAACATGTGAATCGTGCAATTCTCCTGTACATTACAACCATCGCTGATGATAATTTCGCCCCAATCACCGCGAATAGCAGCTCCCGGGCCGATGTACACATTCTTTCCGATGATCACATTTCCTGTCACCGTTGCATTAGGATGCACGAATGACGATTCATGTACGACAGGGCGATAACCGTTGAATTCAAAAATATTTGCCATGAGAAAGATGGTTGCGAGTTGCGGGTTGCGAGTTACGAGTGCGAGTGCGAGTTGCGGGTTGCGGGTTGCGAGTTGCGAGTTAGGCACGTTCGATTACTACGGCATAACCTTGTCCGACACCGATGCACATTGTAGCAACGGCGTACTTTTTATTTTGTTCGTGCAATTCCAATGCAGCCGATCCAAGGATACGAGCACCACTCATACCGAGCGGATGTCCGAGTGCAATTGCGCCACCGTTGGGATTAATTCGCGCATCGTCGTCTTTCAATCCCCAACTGCGGATACAAGCCAGCGATTGAGCGGCGAAGGCCTCGTTCAGTTCGATTACATCAACCTGATCCCAGGTAAGACCTGCACGTCGAAGAGCAAGATTAGCTGCTTCTACCGGACCGATTCCCATAATGCGAGGCTCTACTCCTACTACACCTGATGAAACAATTCTTGCAAGAGGTTTGAGCGAATATTGTTTGATTGCTTTTTCTGAAGCGATTAATAGAGCTGCAGAACCATCGTTTAAGCCCGATGCATTACCGGCTGTAACTGTTCCGTCTTTACGGAAGCTTGGTTTCAATTTTGAAAGTCCTTCGATGGTAGAATCCGGTTTCATGAACTCGTCTTTGTCGAACAATTTCACTTCACCTTTCTTCTGAGGAATTTCAACAGCGACAATTTCCTTTTTAAAACGACCTTTTTCAAAAGCTGCTTTTGCTTTCATCTGACTGCGAAGAGAAAAATTATCCTGATCGAGGCGATTGATAGAATCGCGGTCGGAAAGATTTTCAGCCGTTTCGCCCATGGCATCAACGCCGAATTGTTCTTTCATTTTTGGATTCACAAAACGCCATCCGAAACTACTATCGAACATTTGTGCATCACGACCATAAGCTGTAGATGTTTTTGAAATCACCCACGGACCACGTGTCATATTTTCTATTCCGTCGGCGATAGCTAGTTCCCCTTCACCAACCATGATCATTCGTGCAGCATTGATCGCAGCTGATAAGCCCGAAGCACATAGGCGATTGACAGTTTCGCCCGGAACATTGATTGGAAGTCCGGCCATTATTGAAGCCATACGAGCTACGTTCCGATTATCCTCGCCCGCCTGATTGGCACAACCGAGAATTACGTCGGCCACCTGAGTAAAATCGACATTCGGATTACGACGCATAATTTCTTTTAAAACAACGACGGCTAAATCGTCGGTGCGAACAGCGGCTAAAGTTCCTCCGAAACTCCCGATCGGAGTGCGGATAAAGTCAACGATGTATGCTGAGTTCATAAGTTTGCGAATTGATTAAACATCCCAGTTTTTAGAAGTACGGTAGACTGTTCCTTTGAACAATGCCACTTTTTCTCCTGAGACTTTTTTGATAGTAATATAATAGACGCCGATTTTTTCAGTGCAGGAAATTTCTTCCGCTTCGGCTATAATTTCATCGCCTTCACGCAATGACTGAGTATGTGAAATACTTGTTTCGATGGACACTGCCATTCGTCCGTGGCTGTTTGAAGCAAATGCCAAAGCACTATCGGCAAGCGAATAAGTAATTCCACCGTGAGCGATAGCAAAACCATTGAGCATTTCTTTTCGAATTTTCATTCGCAAAATGCTTTTACCCGGCTCGACAAGCACTCGTTCAATTCCGAGCCACTGACTGAACCAGTCGTTATTGTACATTTTATCGACCACTTTCGTGGCAACGGTTTCTTCTGACATTTTATCTTGATTTACCAAATAACATTCCGAGCAGTCCGCGGGAGAAATCGCGAACAACTTGCTTTACGATCGGATTTTTTGAGACCGCCTTTATTGTTCCTGCGATATCGATTCCTCCGTCGTCTTCCTTTACGACGGTTTTTTTGGAAGTTGACGGAGCTTCTTCCTCTGATGCAGGAGCAGAAATTTTCTTCGTGAGCATTTCATATGCACTCATTCGATCAATTTCTTCATTATAAGCAGCGGCAATGGACGATGACTTCACAATTTGATCCTGTTCTTCAGGTGTGAGAATATCCATTCGCGTTGTCGGAGGAAATAACAATGTATGAGCTAGCGGTGCTGGGGTACCCTTTTCGTCGAGCACGGCAACGAGAGCCTCGCCGATTCCCATTTCCGTGAGAAGCGATTCGGTCTTATAAAAAGCTGTCTCCGGATAATTCTGCGCTACCAGCTTAATACTTGTACGATCTTTTGCCGTGAAGGCACGCATGGCATGCTGGAATTTAGATCCGAGCTGACTAAGAATATTATCAGGAATATCGCCGGGAATCTGAGTGCAGAAATAAACACCGACACCTTTAGAGCGAATGAGTTTGATGACGGTTTCCATCTGATCCATCAAAGCCTTTGTTGCTTCGCGGAAGATGAGATGCGCTTCGTCGATGAAGATAGCTAGCTTTGGTTGTGCACGATCGCCTAACTCAGGGAATTTCGCATACACTTCGGCAAGCAGACAAAGCATGAAAGTGGAAAATAGTTTCGGCTTATCCTGCATATCGCACAAGCGAATCACATTGATGTAACCAAAGCCATTATTATCTTTTCTAAGAAGATCATTTACTTCGAACGATTTTTCACCGAAGAAATTATCGGCTCCTTGTTGTTCGAGTTCAAGCAACTTACGCATGATCACACCGCTTGTTGCCGGGCTGATAGATCCGTATTCTTTTATTTGAGCTTTGCCTTCGCTCGTCACATAGCGTAACGCTTCGCGAAAATCTTTGATGTCGAGTAACGGCATCTGATGATCGTCGCAGAATTTAAAAACGATGGTTACAGCACCTTGCTGATTTTCGTTTAGCTCTAATATTTTCGAGAGCAGCACGGGACCGAATTCAGAAACCGTAGCACGAAGACGCAAACCCTTTTCATTGCTGATAGACATTAGCTCAACCGGCACCTGAGTAGGTTTCCATTCGGCACCGATTTTCTGAATACGTTCAGTGATTTTAGGATTTTCCGTTCCCGGACGAGCTATACCACTGAGATCGCCTTTTATATCCATAAGCAAAACGCTCACGCCCTTTGCAGAGAGTGATTCGGCGAGATGCTGAATCGTTTTTGTTTTTCCGGTTCCTGTTGCGCCGGCAATTAAACCATGACGATTAACCATGGAAAGCGGAAGACGCACCGGAGTTTTTTCCACGGCTGTCTTGTCGTACATCGCCGTTCCAAGGAGAATTGAATCGCCTGAGAAATTAAATCCGGCGTCGATGGCTTTTTTAAAATCTTCGGATGAAGACATGATATATTGTGTTGATTAAGAATAGAATTTTTTGCCTTCAGCAGCCATTTTACGGAGCAGAACGGAAGGACGATATCTTTCTTCCAAATATGTGTTGTGAAGATCCGTCAGCGTTTGGAGAATTTCTTTCGCTCCAATTTCATCGCACCACTGAAGGAGACCTTTCGGATAATTTACGCCTTTCATCATTGCCAGATCCAAATCATCGCGTGAAGCGACATTCAGATAAAGCGCATCTACAGCTTCATTGATGAGCATGGCAATTACCCGACGAAATATTTTTTGTTGAAGAGAAGAATCCGTTAAAGGTTTTGGCGAGGTGGCATTTGCCGAATAATCATAATAACCGGCTCCGGATTTTTTCCCGAAACGTCCCGCTTCGAACAAACGCTCTTGAGTGAGCGAAGGTTTGAAACGCGCATCGTAAAAGAATTGCGTCCAAACGGTTTCTGTGACGGTGAAATTAATATCGTTACCGATCATGTCCATTAATTCGAACGGACCCATTTTAAATCCGCCTGCTGTTTTAAGAGCGAGATCGATGGTAGCGAAGCCGTCGATTCCTTGCGGCACACCTTCCCAGCTTTCTTCGTAGATCCGAATTGACTCCCCATAATAAGAGCGAGCAACACGATTGACGATAAAGCCCGGCGTATCTTTTACCGTAACGGCTGACTTACCCCAAGAGGTAAGCAAAGTTTTTACGGAAGCAGAACGATCAGCTGCCGTTGCAATTCCCGGAATCACTTCAACGAGCGGCATCAGAGGAGCCGGATTGAAGAAATGGATTCCGATGATACGTTGAGGCAGACGACAGGCAGCGGCGATGGAAGTTACCGACAACGAAGAAGTGTTGGTGGCGAGAATACAATCGTCGCTTACTATTTTTTCGAGAGAAGTGAAGACTTCTTTTTTGATCCCAAGATTTTCGATGATGGCCTCGATGATGAGTCCACACGATGAAAACGCCTGGAGAGAGTCCGCAAAAACGATTCGACCCAGAATAGCATCTGCTTGTTCGGCCGAGTACTTTCCTTTTTCGACAAGTTTGGCGAAAGTTGCTTTGAGGCTTGTGCGGGCTTTTTCGACCATAGCCGAATTTGCGTCAAAAAGGACGGTTGGATGCCCCGACGAAGCGGAAACCTGAGCTATTCCGGCTCCCATAGTACCGGCACCGATGACGCCGATAGTGGTGTTTTTTGAAAGATTTACCATAAAATGAAGGGGATAAAAGTAGTAATAATTTGCACCCAAATGAGGATAATGCCAATCCCCTTGATTGTTAGCTAATTGAATTTCAATATTTTACAAAAATGATTTTTTCAGGAAAAACATTCACAAATCCTTGTTTTGTCCGGCTCAGTTTGTATATTTGCATCCCCAAAATTAATGGGCCACTTAGAAACAACATTACAATGGCAAATCATAAATCGTCACAAAAGCGTATCCGCAGCAACGAAGCTAAAAAAGATCGTAATCGTTATCAGGCAAAAACTGTACGTAATGCAATCAAAACATTCCGTTCGGTAACTGATAAGAAAGAAGCTGTCGCTCAATTGCCGAAGCTTGCTACAATGTTGGATCGTCTTGCTAAGAAAAGTGTGATTCACAAAAACAAAGCGGCTAACTTAAAATCTGAGTTGGCTATTCATGTGAATCATTTAAAATAATCGGTTTTCATTATTGAAAAAGAGAGCTCTGCGGGGCTCTTTTTTTTTGTCGCTACTTTTTTGTTTCCCGCAGAATGCGCAGAAATTGGCAGAAATCGCAGAGACACTCCACTTGGCTTTTTTTGAACAGCATGAGTAAGCATCATTAGCTAATTAGCTAATTCACTAATCAGCTAATTGATTTCCCGCATTTATTGGATGCAAGACCGGCCTTGGTTTGCGAACTTTGTGTTTCAATTACAAGGCAGATGCAAACACCACGTATTCCCATCAAGGCATGGGCAGAAGAAGATCGTCCGAGAGAGAAGTTCATGCTGAAAGGAAGGCATACGCTGTCGGATGCTGAATTATTGGCCATTCTCATAGGAACGGGGAATGTCGAAGAAACGGCGGTTGAATTATCGCGGCGCATTTTGCAGGAGAATGAAAATAATCTCTACAAGCTCAGCAGAACGAATGTGCAGGAGCTCTCCCGTTTTAAGGGTATCGGATCAACGAAGGCGATAACGATCCTGGCAGCGCTGGAATTGGGCAAGCGACGTAAAGAATCGCTCGACACGGAACGGAAGAAAATTACTTCGAGCCAGGATGTGATGGACATTTTCCAACCACTCCTGGGCGATCTTTTGCACGAGGAATTTTGGATTCTCTTTCTCAATCGGGCCAATCGTGTGATCAATAAACAACAGATCAGCATAGGCGGAATGAGCGGAACGGTAGCAGATCCGAGGATGATTTTCAAGGCTGCGCTCGACCAGAAAGCCGTGTCGATCATACTCTGTCACAATCACCCTTCGGGGAATAATCAGCCTTCCCAATCCGACATACAGCTTACTCGGAATCTATTCGAAGCCGGTAAAGTTCTGGAAATAATGGTACTTGATCATTTGATTATCACTCAGGGCAGTTTTTACAGTTTTGCAGACGAAGGATTGTTATAAATTTGCCGGCAAAAGCGAGATAATCCTACTTTGTATTCAATTGAATACATTTATCTTCGTTCATCAACGAACTGCACGGCCTTGTTACTCATTTACACCACCACTTCTACTCCACGTCTTCGGTACATTATCGAGCTCATCATCGGCGACCTGATCGGTGTCGATTACGAGCTTACGCACGATGTCGAGAAGTTCACTTTTTATACAGGCCCGAAACTTAACTATTCAGAGAAACCATTTGGCGAGGAATTATTTCTTTACTCCTCCCGTTTATTGTTTGAGAAGAAAATAAAGCAACAAGATATTTCCGTATTCGACTGGAACGATACAAAAGCTTTTTTTGCTACTCACCCGAAATACGTTTTATCATTCGATCCGTTTGCGGCTTCATTTTATATGGTGAGTCGTTACGAAGAGTATCTGCCATTCACTCCTGATTCACATCATCGTTTTGATGCATCAGAAAGCCTGGCTTTTCAAAAAGGATTTCTTCATAAGCCCGTTGTAAATATTTACGCGAAAAAATTAAAAGAAATTTTGAAAGAGAATTTTCCTGATTTGAAATTTCGGGAAAGCACATACAAATACATTTCTACGATCGACGTTGATAATGCCTGGGCCTATCGTGAAAAAGGGTTACTGCGCACGGTCGGAGCATTAGGTCGCTCCTTCTTCCGTTTCGATTTTCGGAAAATTGCAGAGAGAGTTTCTGTATTGCTCGAGAGAAAAAGAGATCCTTACGATACATACGAGCATTTGTTCGACATTCAGCGTCGTTACAATTTAGAAACGATTTATTTTTTCCTCGTCGGAAATTATGGAGAGAACGATAAGAACGTTTCTCCCAACAGAAGAAATTTTCAGAATCTGATCAAGACAATTGCCGATTATTGCGCGACCGGAATTCATCCGAGCTATGCATCGAATGAAAATCCTGAAAGAGTACGAATCGAGCAAACGCGTTTACGAAAAATTATTCGTCGAGATATCACCCGAAGTCGTCAGCACTTTCTGCGACTTTCTTTTCCGCAGACATATCGTAATCTGATCGACTGCGATATTACCGACGATTACACCATGGGATTTGCCGGAGAAATCGGTTTCCGCGCCGGTATTTGTTCCGACTTCAACTTTTACGATTTAGATCGCGATACACCAACGCGACTTCGCATACATCCATTTACTGTTATGGATGCCACGCTTCGTCATTACATGAAAATCAAGCCCGCTGAAGTAATGAGTTACGTTGGGCCGTTGATTAAAGAAGTTCGTGCCGTTAACGGAACATTTACGACTCTCTGGCACAATGAATCCATCAGCGAAATGCATCCCTGGGCAGGATGGAAGGATGTTTATGAGGATGTTGTTAAAGTTGCAAGCCGATAGATTGTTTTGATGCAGAATTAGTTTTCCGGATACTAAAAATAAATTTCTCCAAAGATTTCTCGCCACTTGACTCACGATAAAGAAACATTCCAAACGTGGAATAAATTAGCCAAGCTGTATGAAGAAAAGTTCATGCATCTGGATATTTACAATGAAACGTATGATCACTTTTGTGAAATGATTTCTGTTAAAAATGTCGGCGTTCTTGAAATTGGTTGTGGTCCGGGAAATATCACGAAGTACATTTTATCAAAAAGACCTGATTTCTGTATCACCGGAATCGACATTGCACCGGCGATGATTGAGCTTGCTCAAAAGAACAATCCTTCAGCTCATTTTGAAGTGATGGATAGTCGGGAAATCAGTCGTATTGAAAAAAAGTTTGATGCCATAATTTGCGGCTTCTGTATTCCATATTTAAGTAAAGAAGAAACCGAAAACTGATTCTTGATTGCCGGAATTTACTCCAAGAAAATGGAGTAATCTATATGAGCTTCGTAGAAGGCGATTACAACAAATCAGGCTTTATGACAGCAAGCACAGGCGACCGAACATACTTCTATTTTCACGAGCTAAAAACAATCCTTGAGAATTTGAAATCAAGTCAATTCCATTCGCCGGAAATCATGAAAGTGAATTTCACCAAGGCGGATGGGAGTGTGGAAATTCATACCATCGTGCTAGCTCTTAGTTCTTAGTTTTTAATCTGAAGTCTGTTGTCACTTCCTCCACTTGGATTACAGCTGCGATTGAGAAAACTCTAAATAAAGATTACAGACTAAAGACTACAAACTAAAGAAGAGAATTCCCTATCTTCGAAACATCAAACCCACCATGCAAATCCGCCGACTCAAACATCACGAAATCGATTTCCAAAAATGGGATCAATGCGTGTTGTCGTCGCCGGATGGATTGACATATGCTTTGTCGTGGTATCTGGACATTGTGTGTCCAAACTGGGAAGCTATTAGTTGCCGGCGATTACGCTGCTGTTTTCCCTCTGACACGCAGAAAGAAATTCGGATTCTCCTATCTGTATCAACCCGCATTTACTCAGCAGTGCGGTGTTTTTTGTTCAGGTAAAAAAGCAGATGAGAATGTTGTGCACGAATTTTTATCGGCCATTCCGAAAGAATACCGATTGATCGAGATTCAGCTTAATACAGGAAATAAAGTAAAAGCCGAAAGCGGTTTTGAGATCATTCGTAAGCGTACTTATCACCTTTCCTTCAATTCAACGATTGAAAAAATTCATTCTTCCTATAGTGAAAACCTCCGCCGCAATTTGAAAAAAGCAGCGAAGGCGAATCATGTTTTGTCGTTCGAAGAAAACGTACAGGAGCTGATCGAACTCTTCAAAAACAATCGTGGCAAAGAAGGCGTCGGTTTGAAAACTGACGATTATCATGCGCTCGAGCGACTCATTTCCGAGGGACGAAAAAGAAAATCGGTTGAGATTCCGAGTATCCGAAATGCGGCAGGGGAGTTAATTGCCGGTGCTGTTTTTCTGCAATCGGCTCATTCTCTGATATTTCTATTCTCCGGCGCGAATAGCGAAGCAAAAGAAAGTGGCGCTATGAGCTTCCTGATTGATGCTATGATCGAAAGACAGACGCCATCCGATAAAGTACTCGATTTTGAAGGATCGATGGACGATGATTTGGCCCGCTATTATCGCAGTTTTGGTTCGCAGGAAATTGTATATTTACAAATCCGAAAAAATAATTTACCACCACTGATTCGTCGTTTTAAATAATAACTCCTAGTATGGTTCACAATCTCAGCCTCAACAATTCCATCGTCAACCAATTTGTTGCCGAATTACGTGACGTTAATATTCAGGGAGACCGCATGCGTTTCCGGAAGAACTTAGAAAGACTGGGAGAGATCTTCGCCTATGAGATTAGCAAGACGATGACATTTGTAGAGCAGGAAGTCACAACGCCGCTTGGCATTGCCAACGTTCCCGTGCTGAGAGATCAGCCCATTATCGGAACAATTCTTCGTGCAGGTTTACCATTACATTACGGATTGCTGAACTACTTTGACTGGGCCGACAATGCCTTTATCAGCGCGTACCGTAAACATCATAAAGACGGCACATTCGACATTAAGCTCGAATATGTAGGAAGTCCTTCACTTACCGACCGCGTACTTATTTTATGCGATCCGATGTTAGCAACCGGTTCATCTATGGTGATGACGTACAAAGCTCTTATGGATCACGGCATTCCATCGCACACACACATCGTTTGTGCACTGGCAAGTACACTCGGAATCGAGCACGTAAAACGCAATTTACCGGAGAACGTCACCATCTGGGCCTCCGCTATCGACGAAGAGTTGACAGCGCAGTCGTACATCGTTCCGGGATTGGGAGATGCGGGGGATTTGGCGTTTGGAACGAAGATGTAGGAAGTACCGGTAAGTTGTAAGTAGTAAGTCGTAAGTTGACTTGTTGTTGTTGAGTTGCAATTAACTGTTTAACACTTACAACTTGACTGATTCCGAATTTCAGTGCCTAATATTTTAGTCGAACAGTATTTTCAATCACCCCCCTTTCTTTACCTCAGAAATTTTCTCAAACCAGTTATAACTCCGAGTCAACTTACTACTTACTACTTACTACTTACTACTTACTACTTACTACTTACTCCCCATTGGAAGCCTTCCTAAAAATCCTAACCCTCATCCTCATCAGCAGCGTGAAGTTTGCCTTCGGGCCTTCGTTTGCTTATTTGAATGAGAAGTATGATTTCACGTGGCTAGAGACGAATGTGTATGCGATTATGGGTGGGATGATTGGAGTGACGATATTCATGCATGTGAGCGACTGGCTCATCCACATGTATGAAAAAGTGCGCGATTACATTTTCAAGCGCAAGCGTCGTCGTAATACCATGTTCTCGCCACCTGTGGCTGATACACCGGCTTTACTGGAAATCCACTATCAGTACGTTGAGAGTATGGTACCGCAAAAGAAAATCTTTTCGGCTCGTACACGTCGCATGGTTCGCATTTGGAAAAAGTACGGGCTAATGGGTTTGGCTGCTTTGACGCCGGTGATTTTCAGTATTCCGATCGGGACTTTCTTCATGACACGATTAGAGAAGAATAAGAAAAAAATAATATTCTACATGTTTATTTCCATCACCTGCTGGTCGTTAATCATTACGACATTTTTCCAGTTGTCGCACGTGCGGACATTGCATGAAATCATCAAATGATGAAATACCGCCACATCTTTTTTGACCTCGATAATACTCTTTGGGATTTCGATCGCAATTCGCACGACACACTCGTTGAGTTGTATGAGAAATACAATCTGAGCGGGCTCGGCGTTCCTTCGTTCGAAATCTTTCACGAGAAATACAAAGAGCGCAATGCGATGATGTGGGAGCAATATCGTCTGGGCAAAATCGACAAAGCGATGTTACGTGATCAAAGATTTTCGCTTACGTTTTGGGATATGGGATTGGATGCAGAATTAGCTCCGAAAGAATTGCCGGATGAGTATTTGCGATTGAGTCCCCAGAGAAAACATTTATTCCCTCATGCGCACGAGGTGCTTTCTTATTTGCAAGACAAATACGTATTGCACATTATCACGAATGGTTTTGAAGAGGCACAGCATATAAAACTTGAAGCTTCCGATCTGACAAAATATTTTTCGGAGATCATCATCAGCGAACACACCGGCTTTCGCAAACCCGACATTCGCATTTTTGATTACTCCTCTACCCGGGCGAATGCAAAACCTAGTGAGTGCTTAATGATTGGCGATGGATTGGATGTCGACGTCATCGGCGCGCAGGAAGCGGGGTGGGATGCGATCTATTTCAATCCGACGATGATCCCTCACGATGCCAAGCCAACCCATGAAATACGGTCGTTGGATGAGTTGATGTCTATCTTATAAGCCTTTTGGCTTTTGAATTATAAATTTTGAATTAATAAAAAAAGGCCCACTTCAATGAAGCAGGCCTTTAATTTTTTAGATCGAAGAAATTATTTCTTCTCGTCTTTCTTTACTTCCGGAGTTGCAGGAGAGCAAGATTTAGATGCTTTTTCGCAAGCAGCTTTTTGTTCTGTTGTGCAAGACTTAGCTTCCTTGTTATTTTTGCAGCAAGAAGCATTTGGTTTTGCGCAGCAAGAGTGAGTTGCTTTAGTATCGGCTTTCGTATCAGCAGGAGCTGCAGTTTGAGCAAGAGCGCTAACTGAAAGGAAAGCAACGAGAGAAAGAAGGGCAAATACTTTTTTCATTTTATTTGGGTTTTTAGATTTCTATGTTGAGACGTAAAGATACGAGTTTTAGACAATTACTGTTGCGAAATATAGCAATCTCTTGCAATTGTACCACTCTTAACACTGTTTAACGGCCATTTTTAGGTAATATTGGAAAGCGTTTTCTACTTTCACATCGATTTTATGGATATTTCAGAGAATTTTAAGGTCGCTTTTCAAAGTATACGCAGCCAGCTCCTGCGGACGATTCTGACGGCATTGATTATTGCCATCGGAATTATGGCCCTGGTGGGCATTTTAACGGCTATTGACGCCATTACCAATAGTATCAGCTCGAATTTCCAGAGTATGGGAGCCAATTCGTTCACCATACAAAACCGAGGAATGAATATCCGAATCGGGAATAAAGGTCGTCGCGCCAAGCATTTTAAACCGATCGATTATTATCAGGCGATGCGCTTTGCTGAAGAGTATAAATTTCCGGCAACAGTTTCTGTGAGCACGTTTGCGACGCATGCATCAACAATCAGCCATAACGATAAAAAGACGAATCCGAATATCAATGTCGTCGGAGGAAATGAGAATTACATTACCACTGCCGGTTACACAATTGATCGCGGCAGAAATTTCTCGACACATGAAATTATTTTCGGCGATAACGTCGTCTTGCTGGGAAAAGACGTCGTCGATAAATTATTTCCGAGCAGTGATCCGATCGGACAGTTAGTTGCCATTGGAAGTTCGAAGTATCGCGTAGTGGGAACGCTCGCAGAGAAAGGACAAGCGATGGGCTTCGGAGGCGATCGTACTGCGATTATCCCCCTCTTCAACGTGAAGCAGAATTACAATCGTCCGGGCATGTCGTTTAGCATTAACGTGAGCGTAAATAATGTTCAGATGATGGAAGCTGCGATCAGTGAAGCAACGGGATTATTCCGCATCATACGACAAGTTCGCATCGGCGAAGAAGAGACGTTTGAAATTACAAAGAGTGATAGTATCGCGAAGCTTTTCATCGATCAGCTTTCTTTCATCAGAATTTTAGCAACCATCATCGCCTTCATCACACTCATCGGAGCGGCGATTGGATTAATGAATATCATGCTCGTTTCAGTCACGGAACGAACAAGAGAAATCGGTATCCGAAAAGCGCTAGGAGCAACACCGGCAGTTATACGACAGCAGTTCCTTACGGAAGCTATTATGATTTGCCAGCTCGGCGGTGTGTTGGGAGTAATTTTAGGCATTCTCGCCGGCAATGCCATGGGCGCAGCACTCGATTCTGGCTTTTTCATCCCATGGAACTGGATTATCCTCGGCCTTGTTTTATGCTTTGTAGTTGGAATGCTTTCCGGATTTTATCCTGCGGCGAAGGCTGCGAAGCTGGATCCGATTGAGGCGTTACGTCACGAATAATTACTATTTTAGATGGCCTTCTTCCAATGAATACCGGAAGTTGGTGAAGTTTTAATTTGCTGTTCAATTGTCAAGCCGATTCTAAACCATATTAGTTTCGAAAACAATGCAACCTTTAGAGATTTTTATGAGAATACTTAGTATAGCATTTTTGCTAATCTTTAATTTCTGCTGCAGTATCAATGCGCAAACTTTTACAAAATCATTTACTCATACAGGTGATACGCTGAATTCGGAGTATTCCTTTCTAACTAAAGATTCGTGTGTTTTAATATGCGGGAATACATTTCGGCCGGATCCCGGGAATTACACAACCAATCCATTTTTTCTTAAGGTAAACATGCAAGGTGACACCATTTGGTCGACTCTTCTTGACAGTGCTCAATATCCTTCTACCGGAAATGTAAAATCTGTTATACAATTAAAACAAAGCAACAATTATCTGATTTGTCTTTCATACGCAATTCTGAGTCTTGACGAAAACGGGCATTTTTTATGGAGCAAGTCATACGAAATTTATCCTGATACTGTATGCATTTTCAATGGCATGGAGGAATACGGCACTGATTCAATACTTATAAGCGGATATTATTTCGACACCCCTCATGCAAAAGCGCTTCCCGCTATATTCTTTGCCGATACCTCAGGTAATATTTCATCGAGTCGTACATTTGATTCAGTTGACACCTTCACGGAGATGGAAAGAACAATGGACAAGGGTTATTTACTCGTTCTTGGCAAATATGAGATTGTAAAACTCGACAGCAGTGCAAATCTCCTTTGGTCGGTCAGTTGTAATACGAATAGCTGGAAAAGCTATGGTATTCGAAAAATTGTAGAAGGTCCGGATTCGTCCATTTATGGAGTCGATGCCCAGTTCAATAACTTTTATAGAGAAAGCGATGATCTTTTTAAGCTCGACAAGAACGGGTACTTCCTCTGGGCAGCAAGAGATGATGTAAATATCGGAACCTCTACTTTCATCACTTCAATATTTAACGTTGATACATCGAAATTGTTAGTGACGGGTTCGCTTGACTATTATAATCAGTTTTCAATGATGGTGGATACAGCAGGTGATCCAATTTCCGCTAATTATTCACCCGCACCTTCCAAATACTCCTGGACTTCCACCGGCCTAAATACCGGTGATGGCTATTATTGGATCTTCATGACAGAGCAGATGTTTAAACATGACAGCACAGGTGTTAGTTGTTCAACCGTACCATTATCCCCTTTCAGAACATCAATTTACGGTAGCTCATTGCGTACAACGCTAACAATGATCAATGGGTCTACTCCTACTCTGGCCGTGTCGCACCTGCCCGTCATCAATCATGTGATTCCGGTATCTACCGAATGTCTTTCCGTGTCTATTGAAGAGCAATTTAAAGAAACGCAAGCACAGATCTTTCCTAATCCAACATCAGAATACCTGAATATCGTCTGCAAAGAAATTCCCGAGTCGATTGAGATTTACACTTTGGACGGGAAGCAACTCAGTAGAACAATCGGAAGTATGAATGAAGAGACACTGGATCTTCGTCGACTGTTACCTGCAGCCTACATGATAGTTATTCACTGCCGGGAGCATATTACGACAAAGCTTTTCGTGAAAGAATGAATTTTAAAATCAGGAATATCAATTTAAATCATCTCCCAAAAATTGAATTGTTCGTCTTTTGAGATATGAATTCCAACGACGGAAAACGTTTATTAACGCTATAATGAATGGCCATTTGTGCGACCCCGATGGGGTCGACGGCGGGCGATATTTCACCTGCTACCATTGTGGGACCCCTATGGGGTCCAGCCAGTAGAAAACGCATATGACTGAACAAGCGGCTTCAAAAATTGACTAGAATCGTTTTCCTACACAAATCATTTCTAATTGAATTCATAGGCAAAAAGAACTTTGATTGGCAAATTGTGCAACCCTGAAAGTCGCACTAATCTTGAGAAACGAAATACCAACAACATAAGGACCCCATCGGGGTCCAACAATGGTAGAAAGAATGCGCACACCCACCCGACCCCATCGGGGTCGCACATTCCATTCCCGACAAAGTACATTGCATTGAAAGCAATTATAAGTTCAACGCAAAATTTTGAATTCAAAAAAACACAATCAGGATCAATCCAAGCCTCCGCCCTTTTGGTTTTTGACTTTTGATTTTGGCCTTAAAAAAAATGCTGCCCCTAAAAAGAGACAACCCGATATTATCGTAAGAGAGGAATGAAATTGGAACCATAGCTCCGTAGGAGCGCACTGTTTGTAGAACGCATCGACATCGGAACATTAGCTCCGTAGGAGCGGCCTGTGAATCGAAGCTGATATAATAAAACGGATTTAGGTCGCTCCTACGGAGCTTGAATCCTGGGTTTGATTTCCTTCTACAAACAGGTCGTCCCTACGGGACTAATAGCTGAATTATTTGCAACTGCTTACTTCAAGTAAGCAGCTTTTGGCTTTTGACTTCAAAAAAAATCCGCCCCTAAAAAGAGATTACCCGATATTATCGTAAGAGAGGATTGAAATTCGAATAAAAGCTCCGTAGGAGCGTACTGTGTGTAGAACGCATCGACATCGGATGATTAGCTCCGTAGGAGCGGCCTACGAACCGAAGCCGAAAGAATAAAAGGAATTTAGGTCGCTCCTACGGAGCTTGAATTCTGGGTTTGATTTGTTTCTACAAGCAGGTCGTCCCTACGGGACTAATAGCTGAATTATTCGCAACTGCTTACTTCAGGTAAGCAGCTTTTGGCTTTTGACTTTTGATTTTTGACTTCAAAAAAAAAGGCTGCCCCTAAAAGAGACAGCCCGTTATTCTTGCAAGCAATGCTGATTACTCAGCGATTACTTCAAATGTTACTTTCACTTTCACATCTTTGTGCAGATTCACCATTGCAGTGTAAGTGCCCAGAGCTTTGATGTGTTCAGAATCGAGGTGGATTTTCTTACGATCAACGTTCACGCCGTGTTTAGCGAGTACGTCGGCCAATTGCAGAGCATTGACAGAACCGTAAATCTTTCCGCTCTCTCCCACTTTCGCACCGATCTTAAGAGTCATAGCTTCGAGTTGTTTTGCAACAGCTTCAGCATCTCCTCTGATCTTTTGTGCTTTGTGAGCGCGTTGTTTCATTGTTTCGGCAAGTATCTTACGATTTTCAACGCTAGCCATGATAGCAAGGCCACGTGGAATAAGGTAGTTACGGCCGTAACCAGGGCGAACTTTCACCACTTCGTCGGCATAACCGAGATTATCGACGTCTTGTTTTAAAATGATATCCATGGGTCAGTCCTCCTTATTTTAATAAATCAGATACATACGGCATCAACGCAAGGTGACGCGCGCGTTTAATTGATTGTCCAACCTTACGCTGAAATTTCAGGGATGTACCTGTAAGACGGCGTGGAAGGATCTTACCTTGCTCGTTCACAAAACGGAGCAGGAAGTTAGCATCTTTGTAGTCGATGTATTTAATGCCGTTCTTTTTGAAGCGGCAATACTTTTTCTTTGACGTGTCAACCGCAGGCGGGTTGAGGTAACGTACTTCGTTTGATTGGCTCATCGTTCTGTGTTGTTTAAGCTACTTTTTCTTCTTCTTTTTTCAACGCAGCGTTTTTACGCTTTTTTTCGTTGTAAGCAACGGCATGTTTGTCGAGAGCAATCGTAAGGAAGCGCATAATTCTTTCATCACGCTTGAATTCAGTTTCCACCTTGCCAATTAATTCGCCCGGTGCTTTGAACTCAATCAGATAATAAAACCCTGTGTTTTTTTTCTGGATAGGGTAAGCCAGTTTGCGCAATCCCCAATTGTTTTCAAAAACAATGTCGGAACCGTTGTCGGTGAGGATTTTCTTGAATTTGTTGACAGTATCCATCATCTGTTCCTCCGAAAGAACAGGAGTCATGATGAACACCATCTCGTACTGATTTGGCATGTTTGTTTGTTTTACGGAGATTTTTTTATGGGCTGCAAATGTAGATAATTTTCAACAAAATACAAGGAGTTGAGGATTAATTAGTCAACTATTTCCGGTGAATTTTCCCGGAGCGAAAAAAAGATGGTTAAAGTCCTGTATTTCCCTCTTAAATAGCTTGACATCAGCCTACTTTGGGTTATCTTTGCTCACTCGATTTTCCTAACTCTTTATTAAGGACCCCCACAGGCCATAACAGGCTGAATTTGAGTAAATGGTCGATATTTCCGCCGGAATCCGCATGGATAGCCGGAGTGGAAATAGTCGCCCCTAATTTGTTGAAATAACCATGGCTGAAAAGCTTAAAAATTATACACTCGGTCGCTGGATCGAGGGCGAAGGTGCCGGCACCCCGCTGTTCAATGCCATCACAGGAGAGGAGATTTTTACCTCCACTAGTAAGGGCTTGGACTTTAACGCTATGCTCGAATTCGGGCGTAAGCAGGCAGGTCATAAGCTGCGCAAAATGACGTTTCACGAACGTGCGCGAATGCTCAAAGCATTAGCCATGCATCTGAACGAGAAGAAGAAAATGTTTTATGCTTTGTCGGCTGCCACGGGAGCTACAAAAGCGGATTCATGGATTGATATTGATGGCGGTATAGGTAACTTATTCGTTTACGCCAGCAAAGGTCGTCGCGAATTGCCCGATGAGTCATTCTATGTAGATGGCAATATGGAAATGATCTCGAAAAACGGATCCTTCGTCGGCCATCATATATGTGTACCTCTCGAAGGAGTGGCTATACATATTAATGCGTTCAACTTCCCGGTTTGGGGTATGTTGGAGAAAATTGCTGTGAATCTCCTCGCCGGCGTGCCTGCGATCGTGAAACCTGCGACCTCTACCTCCTATCTCACCGAATTAGTCGTTCGCGAAATCGTTGCTTCGGGAATTCTACCTGAAGGCTCGCTTCAGCTTGTTTGCGGAAGCGTCGGCGATCTATTTGAGCATCTGACTTGTCAGGATGTTGTGACGTTCACAGGTTCGGCCGAAACAGGACGAATGCTGAAGAGTCATCCTGCCATTGTAAATAATTCGATTCGTTTCAATATGGAAGCAGATTCACTGAACTGCTGCATACTTGGAACCGATTGCACTCCGGAGACAGAAGAGTTTAAGCTCTTCATCAAAGAAGTGACGAGAGAGATGACGATTAAAGGCCGGACAAAAATGTACTGCAATTCGTCGCATCATTGTTCCGGAGAATATGACGGAAGTGGTGATCAACTCACTTCGTGAACGCTTAAAGAGCAATATCATCGGCGATCCTTCGGTAGAAGGCGTTCGTATGGGACCATTGGCAAGCAAAGGCCAAGTAAAAGATGTAAAAGATAAAGTACGCCTGCTCATGAAATCGAGCGAATTGGTGTACGGCGATTTAGATAAAGTTGATGTTGTAGGAGCTGATTCCGAAAGAGGATCGTTCATTTCATCGATGTTGCTTTACTGCAAAGATCCGATGAATAGCACCGAAGCGCATTCGGTTGAAGCGTTTGGACCGGTTAGTACCGTGATGCCATACCGCAACAACGAAGAAGCAGCCGAGTTGGCGAAGATGGGAAAAGGCAGTCTGGTTGGCTCCGTGTTTACGGCAGATAACCATTTTGCAAAAGACATCGTACTAGGCTCTGCCTGTATGCATGGTCGGATGGTCATCATCAACAAAGAGTGTGCAGGCGAATCGACCGGACATGGTTCTCCGCTTCCGCACTTAGTACATGGCGGACCGGGACGTGCAGGCGGTGGCGAAGAGATGGGTGGAATTCGTGGTGTTCATCATTACATGCAGCGTACTGCGTTGCAGGGATCACCGACGACTTTGACAAAGATTTTGAATACCTATTTGCCGGGTGCGGAAATGAAAGAAGATGTTATTCATCCTTTCCGCAAATATTTCGAAGAAATACAAGTGGGCGATACGCTCATTACACATAAACGCACTGTTACAGAAGCCGACGTTGTGAATTTTGCCGGAGTGAGTGGAGATTTCTTCTACGCACACACCGATGAAACATCGCTCGAAGGATCCATCTTCGAAAGAAGAGTGGCTCACGGTTACTTCGTGATTTCTGCAGCAGCGGGCTTGTTCGTGGATCCAAAGAGAGGACCTGTACTTGCCAACTACGGATTAGATAATTTACGTTTCATTCAACCCGTTTATCCGGGCGATACGATTCAGGTGAAGTTAACCTGTCAGCGTAAAACGAAAAAAGACAATCGCGAAGGGCAAATTCCGCAAGGAGTTGTGGAATGGTACGTTCAGGTCGTGAATCAGAAGCAGGAGATTGTGGCGTTGGAGACGGTCCTTACGCTCGTGGCTTGCAAGCCCATCAGTAGGCAATTCAGAATTCAGAATTCAGAATTCAAAAAGCAACATTCGCAATTGATAGGTGATACAAGAAAGAAATTAGTTAAATAAAAAAAGTTAATTAGAAATATGCAGTGAGGAATTGAGAAGTTGTAATCCGCAACTCGCAACCCGTAACTCGCAACACAAAAAAGCAATAAGAATTTTGCGTGAAGGAATTGAGAAGTTGTAATCCGCAACTCGCAATTCGTAACCCGCAACTCAAAAAGAAACTACAAGCAACTAAGTATAAACCAAAAAAAACCATGTTACTTTACGACACATTAGAAAGGTTCGAGAAAAAGTTCGGTCACCTGAAGAAGAAAGGTCTCCGTATCAACGGACTGAAGATGATTGATCCGAAGCGCAAGAAGCACGTGATCGACGTCAGCCGTCCTCTTATTTTCGACAACCGTTTACTTCCGAAATCTTTCGAAGGTTTGGATGTAAAAGCGATTATTCATGGTGATTTGCCAAATGAGTTTCAAATTGATCGCACGAAACCGGATTGGCAAAAGAAAGAGTACATCTGGGCACCGGAACGATTCGAGATTTTCGTAGATCGTTGTGGACCGGAAATTAAAAAGCAATTGGGCAATCTGACGATGTCTCGTGATGAGATGTTATCGGCGCTGTGCTTTGGCGACTATTTAGCGCACAAAGAAAAAACGCAGCAGATGGTGAAAGAGGGAAAGATTCCTTCTTACGCGTCGAATTGATTCGATTATGCTTTAAGAAAATTGGAAGCCATCTCGGGAACGGGATGGCTTTTTTTGTTTCACGCAGAAAGGTAGTTTATTCAGTAAACCAGAGGAGGTACCTGAATTTTGTTCCCGCAGATCACGCGGATTACGCAGATTGCGCAGATTGACTAGATTATACATTCTTATGAAAGTTTCTGCGTAATCCGCGTGTTCTGCGGGGAAATTACACAATGAAAATTATTGCTTGATAAACCCTTTCCTCCCACTCCCTTCTTTCGCAATCAACTTCAGAAAATAGTATCCCGGCTGCAACGAAGAAATAGATAACTCATTTCGGTTAATTGAATGGCCTTGCTGGATTACTTGTCCGAGGTTGTTTAAAATTGTGTATTCAAATTCATCAGCTATTCCGGAAACATTAATCGAATTCGATGCGGGAATGGGAAAAATGCGAATTGATTTATCGAATGCAGACAGCGAATAAGAAGAAAGACTTTGAGAGCTGATTTGAAAGATACCAATTTGAGTTTCCTCGGCTAGGATGGCAAAATTATCGTAATCGTTGCAGAAGATGACGTTCAGATGTCCAGTTGAATCACGAAACATATTAAGCAAGTGATCTGCCGTATTTCTTGCATCATTATAATGCAAAGAGTCAAGGGTAACTCCTGAGTTTTTATCTATGATTAAGATCAAAACATCTTCATTGGTGAGGAGATTGTTTATAAAACTGTATCCAAGTATAGGGTTCTGATCGTCATCAAATAATATTGAAGACCTGTTTTCCGCATCAAAAGAAGAACCCGGAATAGTACGAGAATAAATTAATTGAAAATCTCTGGTAAACTTGGAGAATGTTGTTCCTGTACGCACATAGATGAATTGCGAATCAGGGCTAATTGATAATTTCCTAACGCCGTAAATATCAAAAACTGAACTTTGCACTATCGGTTCAGATTGAAAATTATTCATATCTATTTTTTGAAATATAGTCTCAAACGTAGATGAATCGGTAAAAGCACAAACGAGAGTATCACCCATTTGGGCAAATTGATGACTATTACCTGTTGTCGACGAAAAACTCTGATCAAGTGTGATAAATCCGCTGTCTGCAGTACAAGAGATAAGTCTTATAAAAGTAGTAAATGCACCCGGCAAATTATCACTAAAAACAGCGATCTTCTGTGAAGGTATTTCAAAAACATCCGGATACAAATTTGTAGTTTGATTCTTTGGCGCAAATGATGTTGTATCGAATCCTGTAAAAATATTTGCCATAACAGTACCAATCATAGTATCTCCCAACTCTGCACAAATTACAGAACCCGAGGCAGTGCTTCTTGCAGATTTTGAAATTTTTCGAATTCCTGTTTGTGCTGAACCTGCAGCTAACCTAAGATCAAATACAGGTCCATAATTCAGGTAATGATAGTTATGAAAACGAGCATCAATCCCTGCAACATAATACCTTCCATTTATTTTTAAAAAATCACCCCCAAAATATTTTGGATCCATGAACGAATCTACAGCAGAGTGAAAATAAGAAAGAGGATAATCCGTGCCGGAAGGCAAATTGATTTTCTTGAATTCACATACGTCATCCTGCCAGTAAGCTATGATCAAAGTATCACCATCCGTTACAAATCCCAATGGTGATGAAAACGTATGCGGCGCAATCGAATCGAAGCAACAAAAATTATTGACCCAATCGATCGACATCTGAGCCTTGGAAGAAAAAACGGCCAAAGAGAAGAGGATTAAGAAGCAGAATTTCATTTGAGTAAAATTGATACCCGAAGATATCTTTTTTTCAGCGATTTACCGATCAAAAATATAACTTTCCGTGAATTTCCGTGCCGATTTCCGTGCTTTCCGTGGGAAATAACACCTCTAGTTTCTGCGATCTCTGCGAAATTTCTGCGCATTCTGCGGGAAACAAAATCAATGCAAATTAATTAACTAAATTCGCCCCCTCAAGTACATATCATGTCAAACGGCCACGTAAAATCAGAAATCAAAAACGGAATAGCGGAAGTTACTTTCTTTCATCCGCAAAGTTCTTTACGGGAGCTATTCTCAATCAGCTCGCTACTGCAATTGAAGAAGCAGGAAAAAACAAAGAAGCAAAAGTGATCCTCCTTCGCAGTGAAGGCGAGAAAGCTTTTTGTGCAGGTGCCTCGTTTGACGAATTGATGGCCATCAAAACTTTAGAAGAAGGAAAAACATTTTTCTCCGGCTTCGCATCGGTTATTAACGCCATGCGCCGTGCGCCGAAATTTGTTGTTGCCCGTGTGCAGGGAAAAGCTGTCGGTGGCGGCGTGGGACTTGCTTGTGCTGCAGACTATACATTTGCTGTTGAAAGCGCATCTACGAAGCTCAGCGAGCTCGCTGTAGGCATTGGTCCATTTGTTGTTGGTCCGGCAGTTGAACGAAAAATCGGAAATGCTGCTTTCAGTCAGATGTCAATCAACGCAACCGAATGGCAGACCGCACAATGGTCGCGCGAGAAAGGAATGTACGCCGAAATTTTTCCCGATGCAGAAAGCATGGACAAAGCCATCGAAGCTCTTTTAGCAAAGCTATCTGCCAGCAACCCCGATGCCATGCAAGCCCTCAAAAAAATCTTCTGGGAAGGAACCGATCATTGGGATACGCTTCTCACCTACCGTGCGGGGATTAGCGGTGAGCTCGTTTTATCGGAGTTTACGCGTTCTGCTATTGCCAAGTTTAAACAAAAATGATTAGCTAATTTGCTGATTAGCTAATTAGCTAATGAAGTCGAGGCACCTAACAGGCTGAATAGGATATTAGCACCGACACTTTGCAAAAAAGCCACGCCTTCTACAAGTGATCAAACACTCGAATTTAACCCAAGGGGTTACAGAGAGTCATTAGCAAATTAGCTAATCAGCAAATTAGCTAATCGCTAAAAGGAGTACGTAATCCCCCCCAACACATTAAACCTCTCCGTCGGATATTGGCTCCAGTAGTAGTAGCGGAGAATCCGAGGATTGTTGGCGTTGAAGAAAGGGAGAGGATTTTTTGAGTAGCGGTATTCTAAGCCGAGATTGGCGTCGATGAAGCCTTTGACAGATTGCTCGCTGTAACCTAAAGTTTCTTGCTGACGAACGTAATAGCCGCCGCGCCCGTAGAGGGCGAAGTTGACGAGCAATTTATCTTTCAGATTATACTTCATATTCAGCGTCACTTCGGTATTCGGATGATGCCATGCTTTTCGGACAATCCATCGAATAGCTGTACTGATCGAGAAGAACCGTTGTCAGGAATTTTTCGCCGACATGGTAACTGAACTCAGCATGTAAATCGAGCACCTTTCCATCGACGTAAGCTGCATCGAATTTGTTAGTATAAAGCGAATCGTTATAGAACAACTGCATATCGCCAAGCGTCGAGTATTTGACATAACCGACGAAGGAAACACGGCTGGAGAAATTACCACTGATACCGCCTTTCAACTCGAGCTTATTGATTGTATTCTTTAGTTGAATGGCTGATGAAACAAATGGATTTTCGTCAGCCACAGTACGGTACGAATTTTTAATGATGCCACCGTTTACGTTAGCGAAGAGATAAAGAATGTTCTCAGCAACCGGGAATTTGAAATCAATCTTCGGAAACAAATGGACGTTCGTCTCGAGGTTTTTGTCCATCGCAAAATCAACTCCAAGAACGAGATCAATTTTCTCCTTATGGAAATTTAATGTCGGTGTAACGTCGATGATATGACGACTCAGATCCGAATACTGAGAAAGTCCTTCAAAATTGGAACGACTCTTTTTGAAGTAATCGAATGATACATCAGTTCTCAGATAAAAACTTTCGAGATCTTTTCCAGCAAAACCTTTCAGGATAAAATCGCTTTCATTCATCAAGAATAAATCAGATGTCGCCGAGTAAGTGATTCGGCTGCGTAATCGATGTGATCGCGATTGAGATAATTGCTGGCAAAATTCAAATTCAAACCAAACGTATTGAATCGCTGCTTAAGATCGGCCGCGTCGACAATAGAATCCCTGATTGCTCAGTCCATAGTAACGAACGGCATTACGATCGAAGTTAAACTCTCCGCTGAAAGTGGAATGATCGAGCATGTATTTACCATACAATGCTGCCTTATTGCGACTATAGCCGGCTGCCTGAACATCTTTCAATCCGGGATTACCCGAAAGATGTGATGCAGAAATTCCCAATGCCCCGGTTTTAGATCGAAGCGCATTCACATACAATTCGCCGTTGTAAATATTGTAATTACCCAAGCCGAGCTTCACGTACGTACGATACAATTTCGTAAGCGCTTCGTCTTTTGATCTTAACAGCTTTAATAGTCGACGCTTCGAAATCGGTTTCGCTTTCTGAGAACGAATTGAATACTCCATCACGGTGGTTCCGTCGATGAGGTATCTCCATCCGGTGTATCAGGAATCTTATACGACTCAGCCAAAATCGGCTTATAGGCCTTGATGGTAACGACGGTAGTATCGTTCAGGTCCTTTTGCGTTTCAGTTTGCGCCATCAACGATGTAGTAGCAAAAAACGAAAACAAATATGCAATTGATTTTTTCATCTGTATTATATCTAGGGGACCTTTTACTTGTTAATTTGAATTTCAGTTGAATCTTCCGCCTCTTCCACTTTCATCATCTTCTTCTCGATTCCCTGTTTGTTTCTATCCTCGAGCGCATTCAGATCTGCCAATTTTTGTGTCGCAATAGCAACGAGATCATCAGCATCTGTCGGCTTCTTTTTGTAATTGTCGATGATACTCTTGAAGGGTTTCTTTCGCCTGGAAAGTATCGCGCTGTCCTAGATAATTATCGCCAAGCAAAATGAATCCTTTCGCAATCCAGTAGTCATATGACGGAACCTGATTTTGAATTTCGAAAATCAATTTCGAAGAACCTTTGTAATTATTCAGATTATATTCGATGAGAGCGACAGGTATTTACTCTCTGCCGTCATTTCGCTATTTGTACGTTTGGCAACGATCGATAATTCCGTTTTTGCTGTACCAGGAAATCATTTTGAGCATAGGCTGATTTTCCAAGAATAAATGTACCTCTACTCCCAAATCTTTATTGTCGCTATTATTCGTCAACACTTTCTGCGCCTCGGAAGCCTTTTTGTAATTATTCATTTTGAAGGCAGAACGCATTTGTCCGACAACGGTTGTTTGAATATTCTCTTTCACTTCGAAGTTGCTCGGGCTCTTCAAACTGACTAAGTGCAGGTTCATATTACTTCAGATAGAAATTGGTTGCGCAGCATGCAACAATGAATTCTCGCGGAACGAGCTATTTGTTGTTGAATGACTAATTCGAATTCAAAACCTGTAAGCGCTTCGCTGTACTTTTTCGCTTTGTACTGACAGTCGGCGCGATAGTAATTCGCATTCTCAATAAAATACCATTCGGGAATTTCTGAGTATAACCATCGAAAGCATTTGCTGCCTGTTCGAATTTAGTTTGCGTGTACAAATTCTCCGCAGCTTCGTAAGTAATCGAATCAATTCCGGCTTCAGACACATCTGAATTCGGAACGTTCTTCACATAAGAAAGATAATCGTTCACCTTATTCTGCGCTACGCTGATATTCTTGATTTGAATCAGTGCTTCGTGAGCTTCAGTTGTATTCGGATATTTGCAATGTTTTTGTAAGCTGTCAAAGCCTGATCATCCTGCTTCGTGTTGTAGTAAACGAGAGCCTGTCCCATTTCCTCAGCCTTCTTCATATAATTACCTGTCGGATACTCACCGATGATACGATTGAAATACGACAACGCCTGCTCGTTTTTATCGAGATCCAGACTTGCCTGTCCTGCTTCGTACAAGGCGTCATCGTAGTAAACCGACTTCGGATATTTGTCGAGCAACTTTGACGTCGTAACCTTTTCTGAAAATTTATCTTGAATACATTTGCGATCCAGCCTTTTGGAAAATTGCGTAGTCCCGTCGATTTTGAATTCGCCGCAATTGCCGCATTGTAATTTTCCAAAGCTGCGCTCTGATCTTTCAGCATAAAATAACAATCAGCAACGCGTAAAGTCGCATCGTTGAAACGAGTCGGATCGGTTAGCGATTTTTCTTTCACATATTTTCTGAAAGCACTTAAGGCATTCGAATACTCTTCCTGCTTGAAGTACGAGTAACCGATATTGTAATTCGCCAGATTATAGCGCTCGTTCTTCAGCGCTGCCGGAGTAAGAATGAAATTATTGTACGAATGAACAGCTTCATCGTATTTATTCAGCTTGTAATGTGCCTCGCCTGACCAGAAATTTGCTTCAGCAACCAAATTCCTGATCGACCGGATAATGCAATAGTACGGACGAATGAAATCGCTTCGGCAGAATTATTATCCATGGTCAATTCCTCCGCGATAGTATGCCACCTTTTGATAAGCCGCTTTGATGTTTTGCGTTTTATTCTTCACCGTTTCGAGAGCCATCAATGCATCTTTATAGTTACGCGTATTCCGTGTAAATGCGGTGAGCATTTCATTCGCCTGATCGAAGTACAGTGACGACGGGAAGTTCTTGAGAAGTTTCTAAATGCATCTAAAACTGGACTGAAACGATAATTCCTTATGAAAGTTTAGCATGTTGAAAGCTGATTTATTCCTTGATCGACTAGATTGAAATCCGATTTAGATGTCGATTGGAGCCGAGCGAGTTGGGACCGGGCTTTTTATTCATCTTCAGCTGACAGTCGGCTATATGATAAAAGGCATTTTGAAAGGCTATCATCCGGCCCCGTAACTTTTGGAAGTAAGTAATTGCCTGATATAGTCGCCCTTGCAATGATAACTTGAGAAGGCAATTTTCACAATCGTCGGTGCGACCTGCACCTCCGGAATTTAGAGTAATCGATCAGATAAGGCGTTCCGATTTGTAATCTCTTTACGGTAATACGCCTCAGCCACCATACGCGAAATTTCCATTACGGGTAGCTGCTGTGTCGAGCACAGAAGGAGCATACTAAACACTCGTCGTATTTTTCTGACGATAATAAATTTGGGTGATGTAATAAGGACAACCGCATGAATGCTCTGAGCCTTCAGTTTAAAATTCTTTCAGTGCTGAAACATAATTTCGTTTACGAGTTATGCGGAGCGTAGTAATACTGAGCAGCCGTTGCATACTTCGAATTTGCCATCTTTCACCAGCAGAAATGCTTTTGCCGGTTTTGTCGCAATCAGCTCGTCATGTAATACGCATAACCGGTCTTGAAATTCACACTTCATCCTTCTTATCCTGCTCCAGGTCCGCCCGATCGACTTTCGCCAACCATTCGATTGCACCTCTTTGTATCGCTTGAGACGATAGGGTAATACAATCCCAATTCGAGAACCGCAGGCTGATAGTTCGAGCTTCTGCCGGATATTTTTCATGAAATCGAGCAGCAGATATTCGGCATCTTCATTAAAAAGTTCCGATGCACATTTGCCCACGAAAGCAGAGTTCGCGCGAGCTTCTTCCGAAATATTTTCTTTCGAATCGATTACGCTAAAAATAATTTGAGCGGCACCGTATTTTTGTTTTTGCAACAAATCAAGTCCGCGCTGATAATCTCTTTCAGGATCAACATAAATTGCAGCCATGGGAAAATGCCTGAAGCGAAAGTAACATCAGGATTATGCAGAAATTCTTGCCATGATCTCTTTGGGGAATATCGTATGTATATGATAATTCAGTTTATGAAACACCTCAAGCAGGGGTCCTTGCGGATATACCATTCTCTTTCTCACGACACTCCTCATGGTATGGTATAACGCAAATTCCTTCAAAATTATTCGAAAGCGTCTTCAAGACAGGCTTAAAGCCATTGCAGTTACAAACATAGTTTTAACACAGTAACAAATTCAAAATCAGAAAGTATAAGGCGGTTCAAAGCACACCTTTAACCAAAACCATACAATGTTATTATTATTCCATTAAGCTGCTTTTTGCCGTCGCAACCGTACTTACTTTAGTGACTTTAGGTTGTAAAAGACAAGGCATCTAGCAGCTTGAATACGACACGCAAACATCGGTTTGACAATGCGTTGGCCGAAGGATATTTAACGATGCCGAGAACATCAGTTCGCAATTTATCGAAAACGCAGCACTTCACCACAACCTATCGTGAAAGTGCTGAGTCTTACGCACTTTGAGCGGATGTGCGACAGTTACGCCTACTCCACCTGTAAGCGGAAACGGCGGAACGATTGATGCAGATTTCGGATCAACGAACTGGCTCCGCCTTGATTATCGTTACGGTCGGGGTAATATTCACGTCGTACTTACGGGAAAGCATATCATGAGTCCTGAACGGTGATTACGACGATATTTCTACCAACTATTATGGTGGAAAGATCAGTCGAATAAAGTTCCAGGCGAATCGGCACAAAACCGTGACGAATATGGGACATAATGCCAGCAGAAAATCTGATATATCACATCGTCGTAGACGGACATTTGATCAATGCGAATCAGAATACGATGAACTGGCAGTCGACGCGCTGACCGCGAATGGGTAGCCGGAGAGGCATCATCGGACTTACTGAAGTTGACCGACGACGCATACCACATTACCGGTTCGGCCACCGGTGTTAATCTTGAGGAACATCCCCATACGGCAAACATTATGATCGCCACTAGACGTTGCTTTGAATTGTCGTTACATCCGTGGGCGGCGCATTTGAGCTTACATCTTCGGGCAAGCCTTACACGCACGCTTGATTACGGCAACGGAAATTGCGAATGATTCAGCCCGAGTAACGATAAACGGCGTCACATTTAATATCATTCTCCGTTAATAAAACGGTTAAATACTTTATAAAGCCTTCCCGGAGAAAGTCAGGAGGCTTTTTCTTTACCTCAAATTTGCGCCATGTATATTCTGAAAAGTCAAAGGCACGGCTAAGATTCCGGATTCTTAGTTGCGCTGACGACAACTTCACGCTCCTCGCCTACTTTCGTGTTGATCGTCCGGAGGTTCTTTTACCAGTAAAGCCGGATTAGGAGAGTTACGAAGCCGAGATCATTACATCGATCAATGAAATGCCATTTGAAAAATTCAAAACTTCCGTTTTAATGAATGAATTTGTCAGCTAACTGCCCGGCAGAACGATTGTAGAATCAAGCAATGCCGACATATTTCAGTCGAGCAACTTAGTATTGTCGAATGTCAATCTGAAAATTGACAAAGGCGAAATTCTTGTTGCATTCTCATCGGAAAACTGGCAGCGGAAAAGCAGTCTGCTGAAAACCATTTATGCAGACGTAGAGTTAAAAGGCATGGCCACTATCGCAGGCTTTCAGTTGAATCATATCAAAGAAAAACAAAATAATCATTTACGTCGTAAGCTAGCATCGTATTTCAGGATTTTCAATTACTCACCGATCGCTCGGTGAATGCCAATTTGCATTTCGTCCTCTATACCACAGGCCGGAAAAAGACAAAAACAAAATCAAAGAACGCATCGCCGAAGTACTTGACATGGTAAAAATAGCCACAAAAGGCTTCAAGATGCCCCTAATGAACTTTCCTCTGCGGCGAACAACAACGCGTGCAGTAATAGCCTGAGCCCTCTTCAACCACCCTGAAATGATTCTGGCCGACGAGCCAACCGGCATCTTAGATCCGAAACCGGGGAAGGCATCATGAAATTGCTGATTGAGATTAATAGAAAGGTTGTTCTGTCTTAATGGCGACGCATAATTACAATTTGATTTCGAGGAAGTTTCCGGCGAGGATTATTCGGTGTGAGAATGGAGGCCGTTGGATCTGAAGGTTGTTGCTTGATGCTT
>JADKIH010000016.1 GCA_016721305.1 Bacteroidota bacterium | reverse complement strand
ATGATTTCCGATAAAAGCACAAATCTGTGTTAACCAAATCAAAATAAATGAATACATCTCTAAGTAAACCAATCCCGGCAATCCCTAAATCCCTCTAATCCCGGCTTATTTATGTCAACAATCACAGTCCGTCGAGGTGAAAAGAAAGATCTGCCTTCCCTCCTTTCCCTTGTAAAAGAGTTAGCACTTTTTGAGAAAGCTCCCGAAGAAGTAACCAATACGCTTTCCGATATGGAACGCGATGGCTTCGGCGAAAAACCCGTTTTCGGATTTCATGTAGCAGAAGTAGATAAAGTCATCGTAGGCATTGCGCTTTACTTTGTGAAGTACTCAACGTGGAAAGGCGCAGGACTTTATCTCGACGATTTAATCGTTACAGAAAAAATGCGCGGTCAGGGTATCGGACAAAAATTGTTCGATGCTTACATGGATGAAGCCAAAAAGATAAATGCAAAACAAGTTCACTGGCAGGTGCTCGACTGGAATACACCGGCAATTGACTTCTACAAAAAGCTCGGAGCGAAGATTGATGTAGAATGGTTGGATTGCAAAATGACGGAAGCTCAGATAAATAAATACAACTCAAAATAGTTTTCAATGAAAGTTTTCAAGTTCGGTGGCGCTTCGGTAAAAGACGCAACAGCCGTGAAAAATGCAGGGCAGATTTTATCATTGTTTAAGAAGCAAAAAATCGTTGTTGTAGTTTCTGCCATGGGCAAGACGACAAATGCGCTTGAAAAAGTTGTAAAAGCATATATGAGTCAGAGCGACGATATCAAATCATTGCTCGAAGAAGTAAAAACATTCCATTTCGACATCATCGACGAATTAGGCTTTGCCGAAAATCATCCTTTGCGCGGCGATGTAGAAAATTCATTCGTAGAAATCGATTGGGTAATCGAAGATGAGCCCGCAAAGAATTACGGATTTTACTACGACCAGATAGTTTCGCAAGGCGAATTAATTTCCACGAAGATTGTCAGTGCCTATCTGAACGAACAAAAAATCGCCAACAGCTGGCTCGACATCCGCGACGTGCTTGTAACTGATAATACGTACCGTGAAGGAAAAGTAGACTGGGATTTAACCACACGCTTAACGAAAACAAAGATCCCGGCATTGCTTGAGAAAAATAATATTGTCGTTACTAAAGGCTTCATAGCTTCAACTTCGGAAAACTTTACCACCACTCTCGGCCGCGAAGGCTCCGATTACACCGCAGCGATTTTATCGTTCTGCCTCGATGCCGAAGAAATGATTGTCTGGAAAGACGTTTCCGGCGTCATGAGTGCCGATCCGAAACAAAGCGACGACGCGATGAAGCTCGATCAGATCAGCTATCACGACGCGATAGAATTAACCTACTACGGAGCCACCGTCATTCACCCGAAAACGATTAAGCCGTTAGAAAATAAAAACATTCCCCTCCGAGTTTGTTCTTTCAAAGCCCCAAGCGAAAAAGGAACAAGCATTGGCAATTACAAAGCCACCAAGCCCCTTGTACCCTGCTTCATTTATAAATTTGATCAGATCCTTTTCTCCATTTCCTCCAAAGACTTCTCCTTCATCGCCGAAGACAATATGAGTATGATTTTCGGAATCTTCGCCACGCACAAAATCAAAATCAATCTGATGCAAAATTCCGCCGTCAGTTTTTCCGTCTGCGTCGACAACGATCCTTACAAAATCCCCGCTCTTCTCGAAGCATTGAAAAAAGAATTCCGCGTGCTGTACAATGAGAACTTAAAGTTGATTACGATTCGTCACTACTATCCTTCTACGATTGATCAGTTGACTAAAGGGAAGAAGGTTTTGTTGGAGCAAAGGAGCAGACAGACGGCCCAGGTTGTATTGCAGGAAAACTAATTTTGCTTGAAAAGAATATATGGATTCTAGCCTCTACTGATACTTTGCCTGTTGCAATTAAGTAGTCGATTTTTTAAAGAAATAATTTCCGTGTCTTTCCCTGCAAATTTCCGTGATCTCCGTGGGAAACAAGAAGCGCAAACTACAAGCCCACAATCTTCCCATACAACACCTCCGAAATCTTCCGATGCGACTCAAACGTCCACCCGGCTATATGCGGAGTCAGCACTACGTTATCGCTGCCAATTAAATACTGCCAATCCGGATTCTCATTCAATCCCGCTGCTTCGATGCTGAATTTTTCGAACGAAGTGTCTTCGTATTCAAATACGTCTAAGCAAGCGCCAAGGATTTTTCCGCCTTGAAGATTCTTTACAAGATCATGAATGCGAACGCACTTTCCGCGAGCGGTGTTGATGAGGTAAAAAGGTTTGGCGAATTTTTGAATGTAGTTGTCGTTGACGAGGTATTCGGTTTCTGCTGTAAGAGGCACGTGCAGACTGAGCACATCGCATTGGGCGAATAGCTCGTCCATGCTGGCTTCTTTTACGTGAGCTGCACCAAAGCCGGTCTTGTATTTATCGTAAGCGAGAACGGTGCAATCGAAGCCCTGGAGCTTTTTGGCGAAAGCACTTCCCATATTTCCGTAGCCGATAATGCCGACAGTTTTTCCTTCGAGCTCGTGTCCGCGATTGGCTTCGCGAATCCACTGGCCGGAGCGGACTTGTCGGTCGGCACGATTGAGATTATTGAAAAGCGATAAGAGCATTCCCAGCGCCTGCTCGCCAACGGCATTTCTGTTGCCTTCGGGTGAATTCAGACAAGCAATGCCTTTGCTCTTCGCATAATCGACATCAATGCTCTCCATTCCGGCGCCGGCGCGGGCAATGAATTTTAATTTGGGTGCGAGATCCAAAACGGCTTTGTCGAGACGGATACGACTGCGTATCACGATGCCATCTGCCTCTTTCAAATGTGGAGTTAGTTCGTCAAGCGAAAAACGATGAGCTTCAACGCACGTATGTCCGTCGGCAACGAGCTTGTCCCACAGTATCGGGTGAACGGTATCTACAAAAAGTATCTTCACGATTTCGGCGGATTCAGATTGAGTTCTTGAATATAATTGGTGAGCTCGGTAAATTTCTGCCAGCTCAGTGTTTCGGCGCGCAGAGTGGCAAATGGAATTTTGTCGGAATTAATTTTACCGACAATCGGCGTGAGCGCATTGCGCAATGTCTTCCTCCGCATGTTGAATGCAGCCTTCACCACTTTGCGAAATAATTTTTCATCGCAAGGCAAAGTAAAATTCTCCTTCCGCCGGAAATGCAACACAGCCGATTTCACCTTTGGCGGTGGCTGAAAATCGTTTTCATTCAGCTGAAGAATAACGTCGACTTCATAATACGCCTGCATGAAGACGCTGAGAATTCCGTACTCTCGTCCGCCCGGTGTTCCGGCAATGCGTTCGGCTACTTCCTTCTGAAACATTCCGACAACTTCCGGAACTAAATCACGATTGTCTAAAACGTTGAATAAAATCTGCGTTGAAATATTGTAAGGGAAATTCCCGATGATGGCAAACGGTCCCGGGAAAATTTTTCGGAAATCAATTTGCAAAAAATCCCCGAAGATGATATCAGACTGTCGAAGCGGAAATTTCTCATGGAGAAAAGCAATCGATTCCTCATCGAGATCCACCACTTTCGTTTTGAATTCTTTTTTGGCAAATAAAAAGTCGGTGAGAATTCCCATCCCCGGACCGATTTCCAGCACATCTTTGTAGAGCGATGTGTTCTGCAACGAATCAACAATTTGTTCGGCGATGGCAAGGTCTTTCAGGAAATGTTGACCGAGGCTTTTTTTGGCTTTTACGTTTTGCACTTGGGGGGCGGGAATTAGCAAATTAGAAGATTTGCAAATTAGCAAATTATACGGTCGTTTGGAGAGTTCTTGTGCAAATTGGTTAAGTTTACCACAAGGTCACAAGTGCCACGAGGAATCACGAGATTCTTGTGCGATGGTTAAGTTTACCACAAGGTCACAAGTGCCACGAGGAATCACGAGATTCTTGTGCGATGGTTAAGTTTACCACAAGGTGAGATTCTTGTGCGATGGTTAAGTTTACCACAAGGTCACAAGTGCCACAAGGAATCACAAGAATCTTGTGCAATGGTTAAGTTTACCACAAGAACACAAGTGCCACAAGGAATCACAAGAATCTCGTGATTCCTTGTGGCACTCGTGAACTCGTGGTAAACTCAATAAGCACATTTCCAGCTAGAACTTGTAATCCTTATACCCCTCGGTAAACTCCTCCGGAGAAAAAGAAGGATTGAGGAAAAAGCTCTTCATTTCATACTGCTCAAACAATCCCTTTTGGTCATAAATCACCTGCTTCAGGGGCAAAAAAGTGAGCTTATCAATGAAGAATACAATTTTCCGGCAATAGAAATTCGGGACTTTGATGACTTGTCCGGGCTTGACGGAATCGAAGTGGCGGACGGAAGGATTGGCCTGGAGGACGGCGTAATCATTTAGAAAATATCGGGCGGCAATGGAGGTAATCGTCTCCCCTTTCTTCACTGTATAGTCGAAGTACGCAAAACCGGGGTAATCGTATTCAATTTGAATGCAGGAGTGATTATCCCAGCTCACCGTATCCTTGATCGTTAGATACTGATAGAATTTATCACCCATCTGCTGCGAGGAATAACGAATCATAGAAGATACTTGCTCGAAACCGATTTCTTCAATCGTATGATGTGAATCCTGCCGAAGCAACGAACTATGCGGATTGAACCGAACATTCACATACGGAAATCCGCCCGGACTTATGAGTACTTTTGAATCAGGGCCACTTTTAATCCACAAAGCTTCCGATCCCACATTCGGTTTCACCATATACAGATAAACCGACTTCGGATTGTATTTTACTTTCGCTAGTATCTCAGAAACTTCAAACTTCCCATTCGGCATCCGCTCCGTCGAAACCATCGTAAACTTCGACGACTTCACACTCTCGCAAGCCACGATCATCCGTTTGATTAAAACCGTTTCACTCCTATCCTGCGCAAATGAATACGTAAAAACAAAAAACAGTAAAAGTGAAAACAACCAAACCTTATACATCACACCTCAATCATTAAACCTTGAACTTTGAACCCTTGAACCTTGAACTTTGAACAACTATTCAACAACTTCCAACAGCGTCCTAAACGCAATAAACTTATCCTGATACCGCGCAATCGTTTCAGCCCTCAACGCCGTTGCAAACTTCGCTTCGTACTCTTTAAACTTCTCCATGCTCTCGCACAGATATTGAACCGAGTAAGTTCCTCCGCCCGATTCTTCATCACCTATCACGCGCATAAAGCGGTATTCTTTAAACATGCCTGTTTGCATGACTTCAGGAATGTGAGTGCTCTGCATCCATGTAAGCCAGTCGGCTTTTACGGAGTCTTCGATGTTGGTGGTGACGCTGTAGATGATCATTTTTTTGAATTAGCTGATTTGACGATTAGCTAATTAGCTAATTGATTCGGTTACTAATTGATAATAAATTTCCAATGCGACAAGGCCCCCATTAGCTAATCAGCTAATTAGCTAATTGACCACGTCACCCCGAAGGGAACGGTATCTTTTGCGCGACTCGGTAACGAAAACGCTACCGGGATAATTCACAATCAAATCCTGATAGAGTTCCATCGCTTTGGCTTTGTCGTTGAGTTTAGTGTCGTAGAGTTGGGCGCGGTGGTAGAGGGCATCGTCGGCGATGACGCTGGCGCTGTCATTTGTGACGATGAGAGCATAGAGCGAATCTTCTTCTTTCCAGTTATGCTTTGCGTCCATGATCTCGGCCATCTTAAACCAGGAGTCGTCGACGAGTGAATGATCAGGGAAATTTTTTAGTAGTGTATCGAGCGTGGCTAATGCTTCGTCGTTTTTATTTCGGAAGCTGAGTAAGTCGGCTTTCGAATACAGCATGAGTGCATCGGTTGTAGAATCCAAGCCTTGATTATCGGAAATGAGCAGCGACAATCTCAATGCATCATTGGCGATCAGTTGCGAAGTTGCGGATTTCAAAACATCTAATTGCGCCTGCGCCCACTGGAAATCGCCGCGGAAATAGTCGAGACGAGCACCGCGGAATTTAGCTTCCTGACCCATCGGATCGTGTTTGAAATCTTTATCGACTTGCTTATACAGTAAATCCGAATCCCACACATTGCCGGTGAACAACAAAATATCACCGAGCTCTAGCTTACATTCGGCTTTCGGTTGAGCGGCCAATCCGGCCATGGCAATTGTATTTTCCAGATCTGTAATTGCCGAGTCTGTATTATCCAGATAAAAAGCACGAAGATGCGCCAGCCCGCGAATGATGCCCGATGTACGCGGACCTCTTCCCAATTCGGCGAGCGTAGTTTCGTAATCCTTTTCGAGCTTCTGCAAATCAGCAAGCGTATACGTATTATTCTCTGTGATCTTTTTGTTATACGTATTCAGCATATCCATTCGCGCCTGAATGTAATTCGGATTGATCGGACCTTTGTCGATGACGTACTGAAAACATTTGATGGCGACATCGTAGTTCAGATTTGAAACCGCCATCGAACCAATCGACATCAAACGACTGCCATCTTCTCTCTCACGTTTATCCAATGCTTTCGCCTGAATAAAAGCTGAATCGAAATCTTTCTGCTGAATGAAAAGCCAGATTAACATTTCAGAAAATTCCGTGCGCTCCGGATTCTTCTGAATTCGGCGTAATAAAGATGTACGCAAATATTCAGTGCGCGAATTATCCGGATCCAATCCGACACGAGCCTGCAGGATATTCAGCACACTTTGCTGCATCATCGGATTATCGGCCACAGCATCTAAATATTCATCCGTCATTTTTGTAAAATCACCTTTCTGATAATACACTTCTGCCATTTCAAAAAAGAAACCATAAATACCGTTCATCATTTTTCGTCCCTGCAAATATGTTTGCAACGCGTAATCAGGTTCGGTTTTATTGAGGAAAGTTGATGCCAAAGAAATGATCGCGCCCTGATCGCCTTTAAGACCTTTCAGCGCTTTGTCGTATTGTGCTTTGGCTTTGTCCGTTTGTCCCTGCAAAGCATAGATGTAGCCGAGATCGACAAGATATATGGGCGAGTCTTGCTTCTTGCTCATTTTCTTGACGAGCTTTTCCGATTTCTCATAATCCTTCAAAGCAAGGAGACAACGATAATACTGCGGATACGTTCCGAATGGATCGCGGTCCATGAGTTTATCATAGAGCTCAGCTGCTTTTTCGTATTCCGCATTATTGAAATACTGATCGGCAAGCTGACGATCTTGCAACGCTTGACCGAAAGAAGAAAACGAAAAGACGAGAGCCAGCAAAGCAGAAAAAAGAAGCTTAGCGGCGGTGTGTGAATTTTTTATAGTGAAGAGTTTTGTAATCATTATTTATGAAAACAGCATTTCTTTTTTGCCTTATCTCTTCCCCCGAATAAACCCGGAACCGGAAATTACGAAATCGTATCAAATCCCGTATAAGAGCGAAGTGCGTCAGGAATAGTAACGCCATTCGGGCCCTGATTATTTTCCAGAAGTGCAGCAACAATGCGAGGCAAAGCCAGAGCGCTTCCATTGAGAGTATGGGCAATTTGAGGTTTATCGCTTCCGGTGCGGTAACGCAATTTCATACGATTCGCCTGGAAGGTCTCGAAATTAGAAACCGAGCACCTCCAGCCATTTTTCTGTGCTGCAGAGTAAACTTCAAAGTCGAAAGTAAGCGCACTCGCAAAGCTCATATCGCCTCCGCATAAACGCAGAATACGGAAAGGAAGTTGCAAAGCACGAAGCAGATTAGAAACATGTTCCACCATTCCCTCGAGCGCCTTATAAGAATTCTCCGGCGTTTCGATTTGAACGATTTCCACTTTGTCGAATTGATGTAAGCGATTTAATCCGCGTACATCCTTACCATAGCTACCCGCTTCACGACGGAAGCAAGGCGTATAGCCTGTCATTTTGATCGGCAGTTCTTCGCCTTTCACGATCACGTCGCGATAAATATTTGTCACCGGAACTTCGGCGGTCGGAATCAGATAAAATTCGTCGAGTTGTACGTGATACATTTGTGCATCCTTATCGGGAAGCTGTCCTGTACCGTAGGCAGAATCGCGATTCACCATAATCGGCGGTTGAATTTCGCGGTAGCCGGCTGCTGTTGCTTTATCGAGGAAGTAGTTAATCAACGCACGTTGTAATCGTGCACCTTTTCCCTTGTAAACAGGGAATCCGGCACCTGTTAGTTTCACTCCTAATTCGAAGTCGATGATATCATATTTCGACGTCAGTTCCCAATGCGGTTTTGCATCCGGGCCTAATTCAGGAATCACGCCCTCTTGATGAACCACTTCATTATCTTCCGGAGTTTTTCCTTTCGGAACGCTGTCGGAAGGAATATTCGGAAGCTTTACTAATTCGCTGTGCAATTTTTCTTCGACTTCATTGAGTTGATTTTGCAAGTGAGCAGAAGACTCTTTTAATGCCGTTGATTTATTTTTCAGATCATCACCTTCGGCTTTTTTGCCGGCTTTGTAAAGTTCGCCTACTTGTTTGGCAAGCGTATTTTGCTCGAACAATAACTGGTCGAGTTCATTCTGCATTTTACGTTTCGTTTCATCGAGCGACAAAACCTCGGCTATGATTAATTTCGCGTCGAAATTTTTAACGGCAAGGCGTTCTATTACAAAGTCACTTTTTTCGCGAAGGGTACTAATTTGAAGCATAAGGGGTGAATTGATGGGGTGAATTTAGGGTATTTTCCCGCTTGATCTCTCGCAGGATTTGGTTTTATTTCCCGCAGATTACGCAGAGGGTTTGGGCTAAATTATTTCCCGCAGATTTCGCAGACAAAAAATCCCGCAGATTACGCAGAGGGTTGTTTTGTTGATTTTTTCCTGCCCGTTGCGGCGGGTAAACGCCTTTCGCAGAAATTACGCAGATTTCGCAGAAATGTTTCTTGAAAAGCAATATGTCTGTTTCGCAACTCGTAACTCGTAACTCGTAACTCGCAACTCGCAACCCGCAACTCGTTAAGCAATTCCCTTCATTAATAAAGTCCAGAAAAGGCTTCATCAGCTTGGCGCCCTTTGCGAGGTCTTTGACGAAGTTTTTACCGAGTACTTCTTTATCGGAGAACCCATGCCAAACGATGTAGCTATTCATCTTAATCAGGTCGATTAGCGGATGATCTTTGGCGTAGCCGCGGGGAGCGGATTTGAGTGCGTATTCGGGATCGAGTCCGCCGTAGTATTTTTTGAAGTCTTTATTTTCTAAAATCTTCACCAGGTGTTTTCCATTGTAATCGATTTCCTGGCGGATTTTTTTGATCTGATCAGACGGTGGCATCCACATTCCGCCGGCGATAAACGACTTGCCCGGTTCGATATGAATATAGTAACCGGCATTCATAGCCTTCTTTCCTCCAACATTAATACCGGCACCGATATTCGTTTTGTACGGAGTTTTGTTGGGCGAAAAACGAACATCGCGATAAATCCGAAACAAACAATCCTTCGAAGTCAGTCCTGCATAGCGCTTATCGAACTTACATATCTCCACCAACAAAGCATCGATGGTCTCGGCTATATTATCCTTCGCCAGAATGTATTTCTCCTTATTCTTATCGAACCAATCTTTGTTGTTGTTCTTTTTAATATTCTTCAAGAAAGTAAACGTTGCTGCTTCAATCATAGGATGGTTTATTAGTTTAAGGTTCAAAGTTCAAAGTTCAAGGTTCAAGGTTCAAGGTATTGGGAATAGCAAGCGATGATGGTTTAATTGGACTTGAAGATATAGTTCCTTGTTCGATATTAAAGTTAGGGTAAAACTACTTTGACAAAATTATAAAAAACACAGCTATGAAATATCCTGTACAGAAATTTAGCATTGGCGTCATTCATAGCCCAACCTTGAACCTTGAACTTTGAACTTGACTTGAACTTTGAACCTTGAACTTTGAACTTGAACTTGAACTAAAAAAAAAGACAACCCCACCGGATTGCCTTTCTCTATCATTTCAAAATATCTTTAAGCTTATGCTTCTGCAACCACCAATGGCATTACAGATACATACGATTTGTTATCAGCTTTTTTTCTGAAAACAACTTTACCTTCGATCAATGAATAGATCGTGTGGTCTTTTCCGATACCAACGTTAGCGCCCGGCATGTGTTTAGTACCACGCTGACGAATGATGATATTTCCCGGAATGGCATGTTGTCCACCGTAAATTTTGATACCGAGGCGTTTGCTATGTGATTCGCGACCGTTCTTCGAACTACCGACCCCTTTTTTATGTGCCATGACTTTGTGTTTTTTCTAGATTAACGATTAGATTAATTAAGCAGTGATGCTGTCGATCTGGATCTTAGTCAAATCCTGACGGTGACCAGATTGCTTCTGATAACCCTTACGACGTTTCTTTTTAAAGATGATCACTTTGTCGCCACGCAGATGGGAAACGATGCGAGCTGCTACGCTGGCTCCTTTAACGGCAGGAGTACCAACTTTAACTTTTCCACCATTGTCTACGAGGACTACTTCGCTGAATTCCAGCTTTTTACCTTCTTCGCCTTCTAAGCGGTGAACGATGACAGTCTGGTCTTTTTCAACCTTGAATTGCTGTCCGGCGATATTTACGATTGCGTACATTTTCTTGAATCTTAAGAGGTTCAAATCCCTCAATTTTTTAAGGGATGCAAATGTAAACAAATAATTTAATTTTCAAAAATGATTTTGCGAGAAGTTTTTTGCTGAAAAAACGCCTTTTTGTGCGTATCTTATATCTGCGAAAACGCAGGCTTTTCACCCGAAGCCTTTGTTGTCGTAAAGATCAACAACCGAAAAACGAACTTATTGCACTAAAATTACCCAACATTGGTTTATTTACGTATTTTTTCCATCGTACAACTGGTTACGATGCTCGTGACCTGTCGTCACGTGAAAGATCAAACTATGCATACGTCCCGGCCCCAGGCCAATCAATTAGCAGCTGAGTCCAGCCTGTATTTACGTCAGCATGCCCATAACCCTGTTCACTGGTACGCCTGGTCGAACGAAGCCTGGGAAAAGGCCAAACGTGAAAACAAGCTGGTGCTGGTCTCCATCGGCTATTCTTCCTGCCATTGGTGTCATGTGATGGAGCGCGAAAGCTTCGAAGACTCAGCTACGGCTAAATTGATGAACGACAACTTTGTCTGTATCAAAGTCGACCGCGAAGAGCGTCCGGATATCGACGCTATATATATGAAGGCCGTTCAGCTGATGACAGGCAGCGGTGGCTGGCCGTTAAACTGCTTTACGCTTCCAAACGGCAAACCTATCTATGGAGGCACCTATTTCCCGAATGCAAAATGGAAAGAGCTCATTGTTCAACTGAATCAATTCTACAACGATAATCCGGCACAAGCTCAGCAGTATGCCGATGAATTAACACAAGGCATAAAACATCCGGAAATCATGCCGGCTAGTTTCAACGAAACAACGCTTACAAAAGATGTTTTGGCATCTACGGTTACAAACTGGAAAAAATACCTCGATAATGTAGAAGGCGGTCCTAATCGTTCGCCGAAATTCCCTCTTCCGAATAATTACGAATTCCTCATGCGTTATGCATCGGCTAATAACGATCACGATTTAATGAAGCACGTAAATCTGACGCTGGAGAAAATGGCTTACGGAGGCATTTACGATCAGATTGGCGGCGGCTTTGCGCGTTACTCGACTGATTCGCTATGGAAAGTTCCGCATTTCGAAAAAATGCTTTATGATAATGCGCAATTGATTTCATTGTATTCGCAGGCATATCAGCTTACCGGAAATGAATTGTACAAAGACATCGTTTACGAAACAGCAGGTTTCCTCAAACGTGAAATGAGCGATAATTCAGGCGGCTACTACTCTGCCCTCGATGCCGACTCCGAAGGCGAAGAAGGAAAATTCTATGTGTGGTCGAAAGATGAGTTGTCGAATATTCCGTTACCGAATTTGCATGATTCGATCGAACGCGAAGTATTCTTCGATTACTACAACGTTACCCGCCTCGGCTTCTGGGAAGACGATAAGTACATTTTGCTTCGTAAACACAGCGATGCTGAGATTGCCAATAAAGACAAGCTATCTCAAAAGGAGTTACACAATTTTATCAATGTAGTCAAAGCAACATTACTTGCAGAAAGAACGAAGCGTATTCGTCCGGGTCTGGATACAAAGCAGGTTACTTCCTGGAATGCACTTATGGTGACGGCTCTTTGCAAAGCTTACAATGCCTTCGGTGATCAGGAATTCTTAACGGAAGCAAAGAAAACGATGTCGAATCTCCTGGCAACAGCACTTAGTTCCGACAACAAACTTCTCCATACCGAATCACAGCATGGTAAAATGAAGTGCGGTTATCTCGATGATTACGCATTTACAACTACGGCGCTGATCAATTTGTATCAGGCTACATTTAACGAAGAATATTTGAATAAAGCTCGTGCATTTGCCGATGACGCCATTGCTATGTATCACGATTCCGGCGATGGTTTATTCTGGTACACGTCGTCTTTAAATCATGATTTGATCAGTCGTACGAAAGAAGTTTCCGACAACGTCATTCCTGCATCTAATTCAGAAATGGCCACTGCATTATTTCTTCTCGGACAGTATTACGACAACAGCTACTACTCCGACATGTCGGCAAACATGCTCAAGCAAGTTCAAAAAGATATGACACAATGGGGCTCGGCTTACAGTAACTGGATGATGTTGCAAATGAATCTAACCGGAGAATTCCACCAAACCGTGATTGCCGGTATCGACGCAGAGAAAAAGAGAAAAGAACTTTCACGCAAGTATATTCCGAACACACTTTTCGCCGGTAGTGCACAGGCGAGTCAGTTACCATTACTCGAATCGAGAGTGGTTCACAACAAAACGTATATTTATATCTGCTCAAATAACACCTGCAAACTACCAATCGAATCGGCAACTGAAGCATTTAAGCAGTTGCATAACTAGATTGCTTCTATTTGCAATTGAAAAGTACCACTTCTTCTTAATTTGGTATAAGGAAATCTTTTCCTAAGTGGTAATCGAGTATTTCCTCTACCGAAAACAATTGCTTTTTCAAGCAATAACAGACTATGATTTAACTGATTTTTGAGTGTAAATCTTTTTTCTATATTTGGCAATATTCCCGATTCTGAGTTTTCAAAATTTTAGCGAGGAAAAACTAAAAGCATCGAAGTCGTTGATAGAATAGTTCAAACGAAAAGCACGACTATAGTTTATTACTTCTCGACTTCCATTTTAATTTCAGAGCGACCCGATTCGGTTAACTTATTCAAGAAACAACAACTTATTTATGAAATTTAAATTATTGGTTTTAATGCTGGCAATTATTGCCACTAAAATAGTATCGGCGCAAGGAGTAAAATCGCCCGAAGAACTTGAGCTTGGCAATAAACTCAGAGCAAAGTATCCTGACAACAACGTCTGTGTGATTAATTCAACCATTACATACACTTTCGAAATAGACAATAAGGATTCCGCAAGAGCATATAAAACAACGGAAGCTGAATATGTGGCATTGAAAGACCGAACCGCAGCCACACTTTTTGAATCGTACGACGACTTTTCAAGCATTGAGTCAATAAAAGGTTTCAATAAGGAGAAAGGCAAGTACAAAAACATTCCAAGCTATGAGTTTTATGCTCAATCATTCAAGCTGTCGAGCGACGAAGTATTTGACGACGACAACAAAGTAAAGGTATTTGGATTTTACTTTGAGACTCTCGGTCAGGGTAAAAAATCTATTTGCGAAAAGCGAATTTCAGATCTTCGATATCTTACCTCCACTTATTTTCAATCAGACCTTCCGCATGAGATTAGTACCATTAAATTTGAAATTCCCGACTGGCTGGAAGTAGAATTAAAAGAATTTAATTTCGAAGGCCAGGGAATTGTAAAGAATACGGAGCGAAACGAAAAAGAGAAAAAAACAATTTACTCATTCACATTAAATAATGCTCCGGCTATCAAATCGGAAAGACTATCTCCTGCGATTTCAAAATCATTTCCACACGTTTTGTTTATTGGCAAAAAATATAAATCAAAGAAATCTGAACAAGTTGTTTTCGAAAAAACAGATGATTTATACAAGTGGTATAAATTTCTGGTTAGCAAATCTGAAAACAATCCAAGCATATTAAAGCCCGTCGTAGACAAAATTGTTGCCGATAAAAAATCCGATACCGAAAAGATCAAAGCGCTTTTTTATTGGGTTCAGGACAATATCCGATACATTGCCTTTGAGCGAGGTCTGGCCGGTTATATTCCGGAACCGGATCACAAAGTGTTTGAGAATAAATTCGGCGACTGTAAAGGCATGGCAAATCTGTTAAATTCGATGTTGAAGCAGGCCGGCTATGATTCAAGATTAGGCTGGATCGGAACCAGCTCCATTCCGTATGATTTCTCAAGCCCTAGTCTCGTCGTTAATAATCACATGATTTGTGTACTGATGCTCAAAGATTCTATTTATTACCTCGACGGAACTGAGAAATTCATTCCCTTCGGTCAATATGCCGATCGCATTAGTGGACGACCGGTAATGATCGAGAATGGCGATACATATTTGATCAAAACAGTACCGACACACGGCCCGGAAAACAATCGAAAATTTGTTTCTCAAAAATTGAAAATGGAAGGCGAAACACTTACAGGATCTACAAAGATTGAGCTGCATGGTGAGACAGAAACATATTTAAAAAACATGTACACAACTTGTCCTTCCAATAAAAAGGAAGAAGCAATGAATTCCTACTTAACTTCCGACGACAAAAATTTCACAGTAACAAATATCAAAACTTCCGATCTTTCGAGCCATGATCAGAATGCCGATATAAGCTACGATCTCAAAATCAGCAACAGCATTACTACAGCCGACAATGAAGTGTACATTTCAATTGATCCGAACCACAAGCTCGAAAAGTTCATTCCCGATGCAAAGCGACAAAACGATTTCGACTTCAGAGAGAAGATCAATTTTGATTACAAGATTGAATTCGCCGTTCCCGAGGGTTATAAAGTAAAGTACATACCGGAAGAGTTTTCTATTGATCAACCCGGCTATACTTTCTACATTAAGTATGAAAAAGCAGGGAATAAAATCCTTCTGACCAAAAAACTCATTCTGAAAACCGGACTTATTTCACATAAAGACTTTGAGACCTGGAAAAAAGATCTAAAGAAACTAACCACTGCTTCAAACGAGCAAATTATTATCACAAAATAAATTTTTATGAAAATTAAATTTCTTATTGTTCTCGGCATTTTATGGGCTTTCACATCAAGTGCAAAAAAGTATCAAACCGACTACGAAGTATTTGCAGCAGATCCGGCATTTAACGTGAGCGAAGTTCCCGAAAAATGGAAGAACGAATCGGCCGTAATTCTGGCAAAAAAAACCTATCAATATTATCCCGAAAGCAAGAATACGCAAGGGTTAAAGATTGAAAGCGTACGATATCGAATCAAAATTCAGGATAAAGCTGCGGCTGATTTTTTTGCTTCATTTTATTACCGTCAATTCAACGGATCGGAAGTGAAGTCAAAGTGGGAAGACTCGATCCGAATTGTCCTGATAAAGCACGATGGCAAGGAAACAACCATCTCAACTGAAAACGCTCTCGAAGCAGAAGCAAAAGATGTTCCTGACTTCTTCCTTTCAAAATACGAAAGCGCCCGAAAATATCGCAAGGTGGCGATACCGGGAATTGAACCCGGCGACATTTTGGATTTCGCCTATTTGAACAATCAATATTATTTTAATTATTGGGGAATAAATTATCCGATTGTTTACGAATTACTGCAATATGAATATCCTGTTATTTACCAACAATTCAATTTCAAAATTCATGACGAAAAATTCGTGAACGCCATCAGCATGAACGGCGCACCATCTCTTACGAAAATGGAAAGCGACGAAAAACACATGGTGTGGTATCAAATTACAGACAAGAATCGCGATGCTGAAAAGGGCACGCGATGGCTTTATGAATTGCGTGACCTTCCCGCCTTCAAATTTCTAGTCGTTGTTCCGGGTGATAAATTCGAGATCCACTCAGATAAACCCGGCGAAGTAATGGATCGACTTCCACTTTCAGTCTTGAAAAAGAAAATCGCAAGCAGAATTCAATGGTCGGTAAGCTACTATTTGATTGCAAGAGAGGTAAACGATCGTATAAGAGAATTTCACAAAGATGTAACAGACAAGAATGAGCTCTCGAAGCTGATTTACTATTATACGAGACAAACTTTGTATGCCGATCTTCAATACGACTACCGCAATACCGATTCCAATAAGCGCTCAACAGATCAATCGTTTTGTTCCATCATGAAAAATCTGTGCGAGAAATATGACATCCCATTTGAAGTTGAATTAACAACAACTCGCGGCTATTGCGAAATAAGAGATGTATTTAAGTTAGATGAGCTGATTTTCTTCGTTAAGATGAACAATCAAATTGTTCTACCACTGGTGTCACCATGGTCGAAACCTGATGATCGTCTCTCAGCTTTGGAAGGAATGGAATATATCAGTATTGATCTAGACAAAAAAGACAAAGACCAGGACACGACAATTCATGTTCTTCCGGTGACTACAGCGAAAGATAATTTATTCAAATTTGACCTTGGAGTAAAATTCAATCCGGAGATGGACATGACGAATATCGATCGCACAGGTACAGCTCGAGGCATTGCCCGGTCCGGCTTCAGCTCAGAAGTATTGCTCCATTATCTGTGGTCTGAATCCGACAACTCTACTTTTGGTGGCCATTCGCCGGAAGCAAAAAGGAGTTATGCAGCCACTGCCAAGGCTGAGAAGGCACGTCAAAAAGATGAATGGGAGAACAGCCAGCGAAAAGCATTCTTGGAACAAGCTAAGGATAGATTAAAAGAAGATTTCGCCGATCTGGATTCTCTCTATGAAAGTGTCATCGTAAAAGACGGACGCGGAGTTGATAATCCTGATTTGATAGTTCGGGATAAATTCACTGTAAATAATCATCTCAAAAAGGTTGGTCAAAACTATTCATTCGATCTTGGCTCCCTTATCGGTGAACAAGTAGATCTTTCTGAAAAGGAAAAAGAAAGAACCAATAACATTTGGTTTGCTTATGCAAGAACACTTGAAACAAATATCGTATTAACTATTCCGGAAGGATATACGGTAAAGGGAATTGAATCTCTCAATATGAATGTTGACAATAGCACAGGTTCGTTTACTTCAAAAGCTACGGTAAACGGCAACGAACTCTCTGTCCATGTCGCTAAAATCTACAAAGGAAATTACTTCCCGGTTTCTGATTGGAGCAAAGTAGTAGACTTCGTTGATGCAGCATATAAATTTAGTCAGGCTAAGGTGATCTTGGCTAAAAAGTAAAAATCAAACTACATTCACGCAAAGCGGGCTCTAAGGAAACTTAAAGCCCGTTTTTTTTGCTGCCCAATCCAATGAAATCCTTTTTTAAATCACGCTAAAACGTCAAATTTTGCTCAAATTCAAACTTTATCCTACATGCCCACCCCAATATTTAATCTTCAAAATTCATTCTTCAATCCCCTTCCTACATGGAACTTCCTTACAAAAAAAACGTAAGTACTAGCTATGGAGAAAATCAATAAACTTTTAGTCGCCAACCGTGGCGAAATCGCCATCCGCGTTTTACGCGCAGCTTCGGAATTAGGAATTCGTACCGTTGCCGTTTTTACTTATGAAGATCGCTACTCGCTGCACCGATTTAAAGCAGACGAAGCATATCAGATCGGCGACAATAACGAGCCGCTGAAACCTTATCTCGATATCGAAGAAATTATTCGCATTGCGAAGCAAAATAAAATTCAGGCCATCCATCCGGGTTACGGATTTCTTTCGGAGAACGTTCGTTTCGCGACGCGTTGTCGTGAAGAAGGAATCATTTTCGTTGGGCCGCAACCGGAAGTAATGTCGCAGCTTGGTGACAAAGTTCAGTCGAAGTTAGTGGCCCGTGCCTGCAACGTTCCTGTGATCGAAGACAATCGCGAGAAACTCACTTCACCTGAAATCGTTCTCCGCGAAGCGCGCCGTATCGGCTTGCCAGTGATCCTCAAAGCCAGCGCCGGTGGGGGTGGTCGTGGGATGCGCGTGATTCACGATGAAGAAACTTTACAAAAAACCTTTGCCGAAGCACAGCGCGAAGCAGGAAATGCTTTTGGCGACGATACCATTTTCATTGAGAAATACGTCGACGATCCGAAGCATATCGAAGTGCAGATTCTCGGCGATAATCACGGCAACATCGTTCACCTTTTCGAACGCGACTGCAGTGTGCAGCGACGTTTTCAGAAAGTTGTCGAAATGGCTCCTGCTCCATCGCTTAAGCCGGAGACAAAAACTAAGCTTTACAATTACGCACTCGCTATTGCGAAGTACGTTCATTACAATAACGCCGGAACGGTAGAATTTCTCGTCGACAAAGACGAGAATGTATTTTTCATCGAAGTAAATCCGCGTATTCAGGTCGAACATACGGTGACTGAAGAAGTAACGGGAATTGATCTCGTGCGCAGCCAGATTCTGATCGCAGATGGCGACAGACTCGACTCACCTCGCATCGGAATTCCATCGCAGGAATATTTGAAATGTCACGGTGTGGCGATTCAATGTCGTATTACGACAGAAGATCCGCAAAACGATTTTAAACCCGATTACGGAACTATCATTGCCTATCGTCACGCCGGAGGCTATGGAATTCGTCTCGACGAAGGAAGTTCGTATCAGGGCGTAAAAGTGTCGCCGTTCTTCGATTCCATGCTCGTAAAGATTACAGCAAAAGGAAGAACGCTTCATGGGGCACAGCAACGATTACTCAGAGCGCTTCGCGAGTTTCGTATTCGCGGCGTGAAGACAAATATCCTCTTTCTCGAAAACGTACTCATGCATCCCGACTTTGAAAAAGGTCAGGCAACGGTTCGTTTTATCGAGAAGAATCCGGGGCTCTTTCAATTTCAGATTCGTCAGGATCGTGGAACAAAAATTCTGCGCTACATGGCCGAAGTGATGGTCAACGGCCATCCCGATGTACAGAAACCCGATTACTCAAAAACGTTTCTAACGGCGAAAGTTCCATCGTTTGATCGAATAGAAAAAGTTCCGCCCGGAACAAAGCAGTTGCTCGACGAAATGGGTCCGGAGAAATTCGCGAAATGGTTGAAAGATCAGAAGCACGTGATGTTTACCGACACTACTTTCCGTGATGCACATCAGTCGTTGCTTGCTACACGCGTTCGCACAACTGACATCATGAAAGTTGCCGAAAGCTTCGCCCACCATCATCCCGAATTATTTTCGATGGAAGTCTGGGGCGGCGCTACATTCGATGTTGCGCTTCGTTTCCTGCATGAATGTCCATGGAAACGATTGCAGGCAATGCGTTCTGCCATTCCGAATATTCTTTTGCAAATGCTCATCCGCGGCTCTAATGCCGTAGGCTATACCTCCTACCCTGACAATCTCGTTGCCAAATTCATCGAGAAGAGCTGGGACAATGGCGTCGATGTATTCCGAATTTTCGATTCACTGAACTGGATCGACAGTATGAAAGTGAGCATTGCCGCAGTTCGCGAGCGCACAGGCGGTATTGCCGAAGCCTGTATTTGCTACACCGGTGACATTATGAATCCGGCCAGACAAAAATACTCGTTGCAATACTATGTCGATCTGGCGAAGAAGCTGGAAGACGAAGGCGCTCACATTTTAGCCATTAAAGATATGGCAGGATTGCTCAAGCCTTATGCAGCAGGAATTCTTGTGAGCGAATTGAAAAAGTCGATTGACATTCCGATTCACTTACACACACACGATACATCGTCGATTCAAAACGCATCCTACATCAAAGCGATTGAAGCCGGCGTAGATGCGGTTGATGTAGCTTTGAGTTCGCTCTCAGGATTGACAAGTCAGCCTAACTTCAATGTACTTGTAGAAGCCTTGAAGAACACACCCTATCAGGTAAACACCAATGTAGATTCACTGAATGCCTTTTCGAATTACTGGGAGACCGTTCGCGAATATTATTATCCGTTCGAGTCAGGTTTGAAGGCCGGTACGGCGGAAGTGTACAAGCACGAAATTCCCGGCGGACAATATTCCAATCTGAAACCGCAAGCCATTTCATTAGGTCTGGAAGAACGAATGGACGAGATCAAGAAAGCCTATGAAGACGTAAACGAAATGTTTGGCGATATCGTGAAAGTAACACCATCGTCGAAAGTAGTTGGTGATATGGCCATGTTTATGGTGAACAACAAATTCACGAAAGAAGATATTTTCTCGAAACCGAATTTATCATTTCCTGAATCGGTAAAAAGCATGTTCCGCGGTGACTTAGGTCAACCCTTTGGCGGCTGGCCAAAAGAATTACAGAAAATTATTTTACGAGATGAAAAAGCTTACACTGATTTACCTAATGCACATCTCGCACCGATAGATTTCGAAAAAGAATTCGAAGTCTTTCAAAAGAAATTCGACAACTATCAAAGCTTCTTAGATTTCCTTTCCTGGAAATTTTATCCGAAAGTTTTCGAAGAGTACTACAATTTCAACAAGCAATTCGGTGATGTAACTGCCTTACCTACTCCATCATTTTTCTTCGGAATGAAGAGCAATGAAGAAATTCTCGTCGACATCGGCACCGGAAAAACATTGCTGATTCGTCTGCTCTACATCTCCGACCATACCGATGAAAACGGAAACAGAACCGTCTTCTTCCGATTAAACGGACAGACACGCTCCGTCGATGTAAAAGACCTCAAGGCAAATGTGGTGAAGATCAGTCATGCAAAAGCCAGTGGTGACAAGCAAATCGGTGCACCACTGCAAGGCCGTTTAGCAAAAGTCTTCGTGAAAGCCGGCGACACAGTCAAGAAAAACACACCATTGTTCACGATTGAAGCCATGAAAATGGAGACGACGATAACCGCGGTGGCGGATATGAAGGTGGAGAAGATTGTTTTGGCGGAGGCGACGATGGTGGAGACGGATGATTTGGTCGTAGTTATTTCTTAGTGTCTTAGCAGGTTATTTCGGTGTCAGAGTTGCAACTCTGACACCGAAATAACCTGCTAAGACACTAAGATTTGGACGGACCGGGCGTAAATTCCTTCAAATAAAATGGCTCAAAGAGCCCGACATTTTCAAAATTACCAGCCTTAAATTTTTCCTCGGCAAGTGTTGCGAGAAAAGCCGCTTTCGGCATAAATCCCTTTACAATTTCAATCGTGGAATCACCGCTAAAAAGCTCGGTGCATTTATCGGCTCCATCGCCTGCTAAAATTAGTTTTTGCGAAACACGAAAAGGAGATTGAAAATCTTTTTCAACCACAATTGCTTTAGGTTCTTGCAATACTTCGAGCGATGAAGAATACACACCGCAATACACTTCCATTCGACGCGCATCAATCATCGGGCACAGCATATTTCCCGGAGAAAGTTTTTGCATTCCATAGGCCATTGCATCGAGTGTACTGATACTGATGAGTGGCTTGTCGAGTGCGTAGCAAAATCCTTTTGCGGTGCTGATACCGATTCGTAAGCCCGTATACGAGCCCGGGCCGGCGCTGACGGCGAATGCATCTACATCACGAAGTTTTTTGCCGGCTTTGTCGAGCACGTCTATGACGAGCAGCGTAAGTTTTTCGGAATGCGAATAGCCTTCATTTACCGCATTCTCGGAAATAACGAGTCCATCCTTTGCCAGAGCAACGGAGCAGTTCGTAGTCGCAGTTTCGATGGAGAGGATTAGGGGCATTGTTCAATGTTCAATGTTCCAAGTTCAAAGTTCAAGTTCAAAGTTCAAGGTTCGAGGCTGAATGTTCGAAGTTCAATATTCAATATTCAATATTCAATATTCAATTGCCCAATCCGTCTACTTCTTATCTTTAGAATAAAGCTCGTCCTTCTTGACAATCTCAACTTCATCCTTGTCTTTGAGAACTTTTGAAATGGTGTTGAATGGATAGGCCACAACAACATCGCCTTCTTTCAAAACCACTTTTGATTTCGAAATAGTTGTTATCCTGAATGCCGGTAACGACTGGTGTCAATTTCACTTTACCATCGTTCACGACAAAAACACATTCGATTTCCTTTTTATCTTCTTCCGAAACAGCATCCTTATCGTCTTTCACTTCGAGCTTATCCTGTTCCTTCATATCATCTTCGCCGGGGAGTTTTCGTCCGTCGGCTCCCATTTTTGCTGTGGTATCACGAGTTGTTACCGCTAGAATTGGGACTGAAAGCACATCGACAGATTTCTTCGTCCGAATATCAACTGTAGCCGACATACCCGGATTGAAAACGGCACGCTCCGGATGATCTTTATCGACGATAGATTCGTATGACTCACGAAGGATTCGAACTTTCACCGAAAAATTTGTCACCTGATCGACGCTGGCACCGACAACATTTGCCGAATTAGCAACTTCCGTAACCACACCTTTGAATTTCTTTCCGAGATACGCATCCACTTCGATAGTAGCTGTATCACCATTGTGAACGCGAACGATATCATTTTCGTTTACGTCGACACTCACTTCCATTTCGTTGAGATTGGCGAGCGTAAGAATTTCCGTACCGGCCATCTGCGATGTACCAACTACGCGCTCTCCTTTTTCAACATTCAATTTTGAAATTGTTCCCTCGACCGGAGCGAAGATGGAAGTCTTGCGAAGATTATCCTGTGCTTCTTTTACTGAAGCTTCCGCACTACGTACTCCGAAATCAGATGATGAAACACTTTGCTGCGATGCATCAACTTCGGCTTTGGCAACCTCATAGCCAGATTTCACAGCTTCCCAGTCCGTTGCAGAAATTAATTTTTCATTGAAGAGCTTCTGATTACGCTCGTAAGTTAATCGTGCCTTTTCAAATTGCGATTGCGACTGAATGAGACGTGAGCGAGAATTTTCGAGATTTGCTTTGGAAGAGTTCAAGGCCGCGACAGAACGATCGAGGTATGACTGATAAATATCCGGAAGGATTCTCACCAATAGCTGACCTTTGGTAACACGGTCGCCCTCTTTCACATTGAGTTCAACGATTTCACCCGAAACATCAGGGCTGATTTTCACTTCTACTTCCGGCTGAATCTTACCGCTGGCAGAAACGATTTCAACGAGATCACGCTTTTTCGCTTTTTCAACGGCTACTTTAGTTTTCTCGACATTACCTATCCATCCTGCTTTTTTACCGATGATTGCAAACACGATGAGAACACCGGCTGTGATGATCAACCATTTTAAAACATTATTTTTTTTCTTCGCCATAAATCAGAAATTAAAAAGTCAGTGGTTTGCCCTGGTAAAAGTCGAGGATTTTCAGTCGCATGATAAATTCATACTTAGCCTGAAGTAAATCCGCCTGAGCTTTTGCCAGATTATTTTTCGCCTGGAGATAATCGTATGTGCTGATTAATCCAAGATTGAGTCGTTGTTCGTTGAAGTTGAAAGATTCCGTCAATGCATCCACATTGCGTTGTCCGGCTTCGTATTTACGTTGAGCTGCCGCAGCATCGGCTACAGCTTGCTGAACGCTTTTGTACAATGTCTTCTTTGTAAGCTCGTGCGTTAATCTTGTTTGTTCAAGATTGATACGGGCACGCTTAACGCCGGTACGAGTTTGCCAGCCGTTAAAAATCGGCAGCGACAAATTGATTCCTACCGACTTTCCAAGATTGTCGTTGAATTGCTTACTGAACGGAGTTTCACCATATACAGGAGTTACATTCGGTGAAACCAGATAGACGGAATCGCCTCCGGAAGTAAATCCGGAAAAAGTAGACGTTGGAACACCATAGGTAAAGCTTTCAATCTGCTTACTCGAAGTAGAATAAGAAGTGCTGATTGAACCGCTTAGATTAATACGCGGATAACGATAGCCTTTGGCGATTGACAATCCTTTTTCGGCGCTGGCAACTTTGTATTCGGAGCTTTTGATTTCAGGCTGATTGGTTAGAGCCGATGCATAAACTACTTCCGTATTAAATGCAGCAGCATCGACAGCAGGGACGATGACATCCGGTTTTTGTACTACAAAACCTTTTACCGTATCGAGTTCGAGCAATTGAGTAAGACTCAAAACAGCCTGATCAAATTGCGACTGCGACTGAATGAGTCGTAATTGATCAGTTGCCAATTGCGATTCCATATCGAGGTAATTGCCTTTGTTCACCGAACCCAATTCGTACATACGCTTCATCTTGTCTCTCTGAATAGCGCTTGCATCAACCTGAGAAGAACTTACAGCCATCAATTCCTGATTGTAGAGAACAGAAAGGTAATCGCTGACAACGTTCAAAGAAATATCGTTTTTGATTTTCTTTAAATCGAATTGCGACGACATATAATTCAATTTCGATTGCTTTAGCGTGTTCTGCATTTGCAGACCTTCGAACAATGGCATGGAGCCGGAAACAGAAAACGAATTGGATTGTACCTGCTGAGTTGTATAGCTGTTGGTATATGGATCGATACTACGACCGAAGTAATAGTTTTGTCCGGCGCTACCATTGATGGAAGGGAAAAACGAAGCCGTACTTTGTTCCACCTGAGCCTTGGCGAGATCCTCGCTCAACTCGGATTGACGAATTTGAAGGTTGTATTGTAATGCCCGGTCAATACACTGCTGAAGCGTCCAGGTACTTTGGGCATTCGCAGAGAATCCAATAAGGGTAATAGCAAAAAACAACGCAAAACGTATGACAGGTTTCATAAGCTGTGGTATGGCGGACGAAATTAGACCAAAACTATTCATAAATCTAGTCATTAACCAAGATTAACCAAATATGAACGGCTTGAATCGGGCTTAGTCCTGTTTCCGAAGACCGGTATTCGGCTCGAGCAATAATTCGAGGCTGACTTTCATGATATGCCCCATATTTTTACATTTTTCGAATGCTTTTAAGCCGTAAAATTCAGCCAGCTCGGTACGTAGTTGTTCCACTTTGGCCTTTTGGCTGATTTCGTCGTTTTGCATGACTTCCAGAATGGAAGCTACCCGGAAACGAGCCGTTTTCATCCGCTTCGCCATCAGGGAACGCTCCTCCAACTGATATTGTCTGACGGTTTCCTTATTGATATATTTCAAACAAAGGTCGACATACGGATTATTCTCCTTGAAAAACTGAGGAAGGTACAAAGTTCGCTTCCCTTCATAGCACTGCTGGTCGAAGTCGATAGCCCGAAATCGAAACTGCGTATCGTCGAAGTCGGCCGTCATGTCGATCACAAAGTTGTACGAACGCATGTCGCCCAACAAGCGAACAAAGCAGCGCTCGTTGAATTTGATGAACTCCTTTGCCAGACGCGTATGGTTTACGGTAAGGTCGGCCAGATTCTGTCTGATGAATTGATCGCCGGGAATTCCGATGATATGTTCTTCGATGAGCGTATCGGCATCGACCATGTAATTGATCCGGTTCGGTGAGAGCACATCTTCGAATTCGAGACCGTAGACACGCGAAGCATCAGCCAGTTTTACGTAGAAGTAATCGTAGTTATCGTTGTACTGATTTTTGATCCGAATACGAAAAGGTCGTGAATTCCCGAACGGACAGTAATCGATCCGGTCGACATACAAGTGCTCCATGAGCGACATATTCCCTTCCACCTTCATCATCGCATACGTTTTCACGAGACGATGATTGAGTTCTTCGGTTTCGGTAGAAGTAAAAAATACGGTTTCCCAGAGAGTATCCTGGCCGGCTTTATTGGAGAGCGGGATGCTATAATTGTAACGAAGAAGATCCTGATAGACAAAAGGCAATTCGCACGTACGACCGAAGTCTTCGAGGTACATGAATAGTTCCTCGTTGATGCGATAGCTGATCTTCTTTTTGGACATTTCGTTCATTGAGGGTAAAATTAGGTATCAACAAGGTTGATTGATGGGGCCCTCTGAACGAATGATTAACAACTTTACTAAGAGTTTTAAATAACCACTAAGACACTAAGGCACGAAGTCCGCGAAAGTCTTAGTGCCTTAGTGTCTTAGTGGTTATTTTTAAACTAATCCTTAATGAACTTGCCTACCCCGCCATGAATAAAATAAACCCCCGGCGCCAATTTTGACAAATCAAAATTCCCCTCTGAAACTGCCTTTAGCGAAAAAACTTGTCCGAGTGCATTTACCACTCGTAAAGTGTTATTCGAATAATCGGAAACATGAAGCATGTCTGCTGCAGGATTCGGGTAAACGGATAGAGTCAATTTATCACCCAGCTCAGGAACGGAAATGGTTCCGTTACACAATCCGGTTAAATAGCCATTGTCAATCGAGCCTGCGCCTGATGGCAGGTTCAATGTGTACGTATCGAATACCGAAGTGCCGGAATGAACACCGACAACGTAGAGACAATCGTCAGTAAGTTCGACAATATCATTTGCAGGAGCGTTAGTCGGAAGCGGTTTGATCCAAGTGGTAGCGTACGAAGAAGTCATTCGCAGTACATGCGGAGAATTGAAAGCACCATCGCCGGAAATATAATAATCACCGTTCGCTGCAGGAAGCACTTCCTTGATTTTAGAGACCGCACCGGCGATGAGGATTGAATCGCAGAAGAGAGCAGTACCTGTTGATCCATCGAGCTTGTAAATAAACCCGTTTGGAAAATTTGATTTGGTGAAACTACCAATCGTTACTGAACCAAAAAGAGCATAGAATGCTCCATAAACATTTCCGGATGCATCGAGATTAATTCGATAGGTCTCCATGAGAGAGCTGGTAACAGGTGTACTCCAGATTACATTGAGAGCATTGTCGTATTTCACAATTTTATTTCCTGCCTGAGCATACACATTATTGTTATTATCGGCAACAATGTTATGGTAGAAGGGATTCATCAAATTCCCACCAAGAGTTGTATAAACACCCTGGCTACCATCGGCACTGCTGAAATAGGAAATTGTTCCATCGCCGATATTTACCACCGGTTCGTTAGAACTGGTTACAGCAATGGAATAGCCTGTACCTCCGATTCCCACAGCCCAAAGTGCTGTTCCGGATGAATTATATTTCGCCACAAAGCCGGGATAAGTCGATCCTAAAGAGATCCCTCCAAAAGAAGCAACCGTAGGTCCGCCTAAAGCGCCGACGATATAAATATTGCTGTTTGCATCGCAAGCAATGCCATATGCCGCATCATTTCCTGAAGTTGTACCGCCCTGACGAAGCCAGAGAAGGTTACCGGATGCATCCATCTTTCCGAAGTAAGCACCGCCGGAACCCGTTGCAAGAGTTTGTCCGTCGATGGTAAGTACGTCGGGATGCTTCCCGCAAAAAAGAATATTGCCGGAAGCGTCGGTTACAGTTTGATAAATAGAATTGGTTTGAGTGCCTGCTGTGTTGTTCAGCGCTCCCTGAAAAGAAGGAGTTTGGGCTGTTGCAGCCGAAACGGTCAAACCGGCTGCCAAAGTGATGAGTAGAGTACGGATCATTTTTGTGAGTTTTTTGTTTACACAAAAATACGGAAGCAGGTCAAAAATGTCGTACGTGGTGGTGGGTATATTCGGTTCGGGGATTGGGGATATTATTGGTAAAAAACCAAAAATCAAAAACGGTGGTAGGGACGCGATGCATCGCGTCCCTACCACCGTTTTTGGTTTTTTGGTTTTTGGTTTTTGGTTTTTTTACCAATTCCCCACCGTCCCCAACCATTTTTCCATAACCGCAACATCCAACCCTTTACGGGCTGCATAATCTTCCAGCTGATCGCGATTGATTTTGCCTAATCCGAAATAATGCGACTGCGGATGGGCAAAAAACAATCCACTTACCGATGAAGTCGGGTACATCGCCAAGCTTTCGGTTAATGAAATACCGGTTTCTTTTTCGACGTTCAGCAAATTCCAGATCGTATGCTTTTCGGTATGATCCGGCTGTGCGGGATAACCCGGTGCAGGACGAATACCGTTGTACTCTTCGCGAATCAATTGTTCCGTAGTAAGATTTTCATCGGCGCCATAGCCCCAGAATTCACGTCGAACTCTTGTATGCAAAAGCTCGGTGAATGCTTCGGCTAAACGATCGGCCAGAGCTTTGAGCATGATGGATGAATAATCGTCGTGTTCTTTCTCAAATTTCTCAATCCATTTTTCCATGCCGATTCCTGTCGTTACAGCAAAAGTGCCAATGAAATCGGTATCGATATGTTCTACATCATGAGAGTTAGCAGATGCTTTTTTGCAGCCTCCGCAGGAACGAATGATTTAGGGCGAACGAAATCCGACAAGGCAATATTAGCAGTGCCGTCAGGTTTGCGACTCTGTTGACGGAGCGTATAGAATTTCGATTTCACTTTTCCGTATTCATCGAGAACTTCGATATCATCACCCACGGCAGCAGCAGGGAAAATTCCGAATACAGCATTGGCTGTTATCCATTTCTCCGAAACTATTTTCTTCAACATCGCTTGCGCATCGTCGAATAATTTCTGCGCCTCTACTCCTCTTTGCGGGTCTTTTAAAATTTTCGGATATGACCCTTTCATTTCCCAGCTGATGAAGAAAGGTGTCCAGTCGATATACGGAACGATTTCTTCAAGCGGATAATCGACGAACGTCTTCGTTCCCGTCATTTTCGGAGCCGGAATTTCAGTGGCATTCCAGTCGATCGGGAATTTATTTTTTCTTGCTTCGTCGACAGAAAGCATATCAGCCTTTGCACGGGCATTTTTATGATACTCTCTTAAACGGGCATTTTCTTCTGAATTATTTTTAATGAAAGCATCGCGCTGATTGTCGGAAAGCAAGCTGCTTACTACGGTTACGCTCTTCGATGCATCATTCACGTGCACAACAGGGAAATTGTAATTAGGCTCGATCTTCACAGCGGTATGAACTTTCGAAGTGGTAGCTCCGCCAATCATGAGCGGAATGTTTAATCCTTCACGCTGCATTTCTTTGGCCATGTGAACCATTTCATCGAGCGATGGAGTAATCAGTCCGCTCAAACCGATGACATCGACATTTTCGCGCTTCGCTGCTTCGAGAATTTTCTCAGCAGGAACCATCACGCCTAAGTCGACGATCTCGTAATTGTTACAAGCTAAAACTACGCCCACAATATTTTTTCCGATATCGTGCACATCACCTTTTACTGTTGCCATTAAAACTTTCCCGGCTTTACGAGCACCGGCAACTTTCTCCTCCTCTAAATACGGAGTGAGATAAGCAACGGCTTTTTTCATCACACGTGCACTTTTCACAACTTGCGGAAGAAACATTTTTCCGGCACCGAATAAATCGCCGACGATATTCATACCATCCATCAAAGGTCCTTCGATGATGTGTAAAGTCTTTTCGTATAATGGGCGCGCTTCTTCGAGATCGGCTTCGATGAAATCTGTTACACCTTTTACCAGTGCATGCGCCAAACGTTTTTGAACAGGCTCACTTCGCCATGCTTCTTCTTTTTCATCCTTTACACGCACGGTGCCTTTGAGCGATTCAGCCAGTGCAATGAGTCGCTCAGTTGCATCGTCGCCACGGTCGAGCAGTACATCTTCAACGGCATCCAATAAATCTTTCGGAATTTCATCGTACACCTGAAGTTGTCCGGGATTAACAATTCCCATATCCATTCCTTCGCGAATTCCATGATAGAGGAAAGCCGAGTGAATAGCTTCACGAACGACATCATTTCCGCGGAAAGAGAATGAAACATTGCTTACACCTCCGCTGACTTTTGCCAGAGGGAGATTTTCTTTAATCCAACGCGTTGCTGCGAAAAAGTCGACAGCATTGCGGCGGTGTTCTTCCATTCCCGTTGCAACCGGGAAAATATTCGGGTCGAAAATAATATCCTGAGGGGGGAAATTTACTTTTTCGGTTAGTAGCTGATAAGCACGGCTACAGATTTCGACACGTCGAACCAATGAATCGGCCTGACCTTTTTCATCGAAAGCCATGACGATAACGGCAGCGCCGTACTGACGAATAACAGAAGCCTGACGAAGGAATTCCGCTTCACCCTCTTTCAACGAAATAGAGTTTACGATTGATTTTCCTTGCGTACATTTCAAAGCTGTTTCGATCACCGGAAATTTCGATGAGTCGATTACGATAGGCAGCTTAGCAATATCAGGTTCAGAACCGATGTAATTGAGATACGTCGTCATCGCATAATGCGCGTCGAGCATACCTTCATCCATATTGATATCGATGGCCTGAGCTCCGCCTTCAACCTGATCGCGGGCAACAGACAAAGCTTCTTCGTATTTTTCTTCTTTTACTAAGCGTAAGAATTTTTTCGAACCCGTTACATTCGTTCGCTCACCCACGTTCATGAAATTTGAATCAGGGCGAAGAGTTACGGCTTCGAGACCGCTGATACGCAGATACGGTTCTACTGTAGGAATTTCACGAGGAGTAACCGTAGCAGCTAACTTAGCGATATGAGCAATGTGATCTGGCGTCGTTCCACAACAACCACCGGCGATATTGAGGAAACCGGAACGAAGGAAATCGCTGATGTGATGTCCCATATGTTCAGGTGTTTCGTCGTATTCACCAAACTGATTCGGCAAACCCGCATTCGGATAGGCACTGATATTGAAAGGCGATTTTTCAGAAAGCTCTTCGATATACGGACGCATTTCTTTTGCACCGAGAGCGCAATTGAGTCCGATAGAAAGTAAGTCGATATGCGAAACAGAATTCAGGAAAGCTTCTACTGTTTGTCCTGACAATGTACGACCACTGGCATCGGTAATTGTACCGGAGATCATAATCGGCAAAGTCACATTCAGATCGCGGAAAACTTTTTGCACGGCAAATAAAGCCGCCTTGGCATTCAGCGTATCGAAAATTGTTTCGACAAGAATAAGATCAACACCACCTTCGACGAGGCCGCGTGTTTGTTCTTCATATGCAGCTACAACCTGATCGAATGTAACGGCACGATAAGCAGGATTATTTACATCGGGCGAAAGCGAGAGCGTACGGTTTGTTGGTCCGAGTGCACCTGCAACCCATTTATGTTTATTTCCTGTTTTAGCAGTAAATTCTTCAACAGCCTGTCGTGCAACTTTAGCAGATTCAAAATTGAGTTCGTAAGACAGATCCTCCATCGAATAATCTGCCATAGAGATTCGCTGAGCGCTGAACGTATTTGTTTCAATGATATCGGCACCCGCATTAAGGTATTCGAGGTGGATAGCTTTGATAATATCGGGGCGAGTGATCGACAATAAATCGTTATTGCCTTTCACGAGAATCGGAAAGTCTTTAAAACGCTCTCCACGAAAATCCTCTTCCGTCAGGCGATAGCGCTGGATCATTGTACCCATAGCTCCGTCGATGACGAGGATTCTCTTCTTCAGTTCACTTTTAATCGTCCAGGCATGCCCGGCTCTTTGTTGCAGATTGTTTGGCATTTTTTTTACTAGAATTAAACTCAAACTTGACCGCTTGCTTGAAGCAGAGGTCAAAAAAAATCTCTCCTGAAGAGTCAGGAGAGATTTATAGTGAATACGATAATTCATAAAATCTATACTGACTTATCTGGCTCCCGTTCCCGGGAGGGCGAGTTGGCACCTTCTACCGGGATATTCACCGGTCAGGGTTGCCAAGGTATCATAGGGCGCAATCCCTCCACCTTTCTTGATAAGCTTATCTCCACGAGGGAGATTGTATTAAAGAACGCACTGCAAATATAAGAAGAAGAGCCCTCGAAATGCAAATTATTCGATTTATGTCGATAAAATGCCGTTCAACACTGCTCTTCAGGGGTTGAATCTAAGCAGCTTTTCCCCTATTAGTCTACTCCTTATCGGCTGATCACAATCTTTCTTACCGAAACATTCTTGCCATCAGTCATTCGGAGCATATAAATTCCTTCAGCCAGATCAGACACATTGATTTCGGATGAGGCAGAGTTCATTGAAACTGCTTTCACCAGACGACCTGTTTGATCCATAAGTGTTACCTCGAGTTTATTTGAGCGACCGGCAATACGTAGTGTATTGTTTGCAGGAATTGGATACACAGTGATAACATTTAACGGATTTTCTTCGACAGAAACTCCCAGAGCAATTGTCACAATATAATCTTCAGTTTCACCAAAGCCATGAGCGCCACAATAATCGGTCTGAACAACGGCTGCATTGTATACATAGCGAACTCTCATTCGGGTTTGACCTAGTGTTGCCACAGGAGAAATAGTAATTTGAGTGGTGATATCACCTGAGCTTTCAGGGATTGTATCAGAGATGTGGTAATATTCATCAGCATCATCGAAATCGCCATCCTGATTGAAATCGAACCATACACCGGCACCATGAGTACCTGATCCGAATCCGGAAGCGATGGTGAAGTCGTATGTATCGCCGGTTCCAAGAGTAGTTGTCAGGCTACCATTCGGAGAATAAAAAATGTAATTATTAGGCTGACCATTGCATTGAGTGCTATCGTTCAACAAAGTATTTACTGCAACTTTATCGAGGGCATCACAACCAAGGGTATACGTTGGAGTACAATAACACTGAGTTGGAGGATACATGTCGACAAAAGTGATAACAGAGTAAGAAGTATTTCCGCTACATGTTACAGCACAACGGTAATAAGTAGCTGTCGACTGCTGCAAGTTCGACACAAATGTAATTGTATCGTTTGTCATGTCGGTCCATGTAGTGTTATCAGGTGAGCTCTGCCATTGGTACGAGATACCAAGAGCTACATCAGCGCTATCCAGAGTCAGATTAAAATATGTATCAGAACACACCATTGACATAGTTGAGCCGGCTAAGCCTGCATTTGGCGGAGAGACACAATTGGCACGTTGGAAGACAGAAATATTATCGATAGCCCACCACCAATCCCATGAGCCACGGAAATTGAAGCGAATCATAATTGATTGATGACCTAAAGCAGTTGAAAGATCGTATTCAGAGTGAGCAGCAGGATTCGGATAACCGATATCAAGAATTGTAGTATCGACGAGCAACCATGTAGCACCACTATCAACGCTGTATTCGATCGTACGCAGTGAACCCGATGTATCCGTAATTCCGCGATACTGTTCGTCCAAGCCAAGGAAAAGAGAAACAGATGCGCTGCTGATATCAATCAAACCTGTTGTTAAATCAGCATCTTCGCGAATTTCATCATCGTTGCTACCTTCATCCGAATCGAATATGGCAAAATGTGTATCAAAGGCTACTCCGGAAATTAAACGATTATATGGATTGTTGAATAACCAAATATTAGACGACGGAGAACCGGCACTATCATTCGTCCATCCGGTCGGTAAAATTCCGGAAGTGAAGTCTTCGGTCATGTAATTCTGCGCAAGAACACTTTGAGTGCCGGCGAGAAAAATCACGCTGAATAACAGAGTGAGTAATTTTCTTTTCATGGTTGGGAGATTTAGGAGTGAGTTATTTAGTCTGGTGTAATGATAAATTATTTTCGTGCAGATATGCTCTGAGATTTGGGCGCAATCTGCTTTTATAAACCGAATGAGCATTATCCTTCTTTTTGCCTTTGCGAAGTTCGCGTTGCATTTCAATCGGCATGAGTGAAATTTCTTTGCATTGAGGAGTGCAACAGCCATTCATTTTTTCTCTGCAGGAATCACATTGAATGAAGAGCAAATGACAATCATCGTTTGCACAGTTCACATGCGTATCGCAGGGAGCTCCACACTGATGACAAGAGCTGATGATATCATCGGTAATTCGTTCACCGAGACGATCATCGAAGACGAAATTTTTTCCGATGAATTCAGATTCGAGTCCTTCGGCTTTCACCTGACGAGCATAGTGAATAATTCCACCGTTGAGCTGATTCACATCGGAGAAACCATGATGTTTAAAAAACGCACTCGCTTTTTCGCAGCGAACACCACCCGTGCAATAAAGAAGAAGCTTTGCATCCTTTTTATCTTTCAGCTGATCGAGCACCATTGGTAATTCATCGCGGAAAGTATCGGCATCGGGAAGAATGGCACCTTTGAAATGTCCGACTTCGCTTTCGTAATGATTGCGAAGATCGACGGCAATTGTTCCCGGTTGTTTCAGCGCTTCGTTGAACTGGCGCGCAGAAAGATGTTTACCAACATTCGTTACATCAAAAGTTCCGTCGTTCAATCCGTCTGCAACAATTTTATTACGCAAACGAACGATGAGTTTGATGAATGATTTGCCGTTGTCTTCAACCGCAATTTTCAGATCGACATCTTTAAATTCAGGATGAGCGTACAGAACTTCCACAAAGCGTTCGAAGTTGTGCGTCGGCACCGACATTTGCGAATTGATTCCTTCGTTGGCAACATAGATTCGTCCAAGGACTCCCAGCTCTTCAAACTCACTATACAGCGTGTCACGCATTTCTTCCATATTTGGAATAATGACGTATTTGTAAAAAGACAAGGTTGTCCGGGGAAAATTCTCGGCTTCCAGGCGCTTACGGAGTGTTTCTTTATCGTATTTATTTCGCAAAATCATAGTTTTCAAAGGTACGAAAGCATGGCCTTCGAGGCAAGAGCATAATTCCCAACAGGATAGTATTTGGCAGCGGAAAACGAATAAAAAACATCAAGCCTGCTCCCGGGGGGAGAAGACATTATAAGAAAACGGGTATTTTGGACTGAATTAGCTCTTTTTACGGTTCTTATACCAGATAATTCCACCGATACCTGCGAGCAGATACGGAAGCGTCATTAGGTAAAGGATACCGTTATTCAGGCCTTTTCCGACTTTATTTTCGTGAGCATCGCGGCTGCTTTCGGCAACACGACGGCACATGGCACACTGTGCATCAGCATTCATAATGCTGAGAGAAAATGCGAAAACAAGCAGAATTAGTCCTTTTTTCATTAGAAAGTGTAGTAAGGTGAAATCATCAGATAAACGATAACACCGGTAATTGTGACGTAGAGCCAAATTGGGTACGACCAGCGGGTAATTTTCTTGTGGCTAACGACCTGATTTGTCAATCCACGATACAAAGATAGTAATACGAGCGGTAAAACAATGGCCGCCAAAATGATATGCGTTGCTAAAATGAAGTAGTAAAAATATTTCCAGGGATGATCTTTCGGGAAAGTCGTATCACCATAGAAAGAATGGAATGCAACGTATGAAAGAAGGAAGACAGTCGAGAGTACGCAAGCAAGCAAATTGATGCGTCGGTGCATATCGATATTTTTCTTTCGGATAAAATAGAGCGAAAGGATAAGCAGAAAAGCTGTCGTTCCATTTAGTAGTGCATTAAGAGCCGGCAATACTTTCACCCAATCAGGAATAGCTTCCTGCTTTGGCAGGCGATTGAGTACAACGACGGCTAAGAATACAGCAACAGAAACGATGTAGATAAGTCGTTTATAGAATGAATCGTTTCGGGCAATTAAGGGAGCAGACATGACTATTTTTTATCGAAAGGGCGTTCCGTCATCAGCAATTTTATTTCATCGATGAGCGTATCCACTTCCAGTTTATCAGTTCCATCGTAAACACCGCGAATGCGTTTTTGTTTATCGATGAGCAGAATATCCTGTGAGTGGAAGAAATCGTTTTCCTCTGTACGCATAGCGGCAGGAACCAGATATCCGTCGCGGGCGAGAGAATAGATAGAATCTTTATTACCGGTAAGAAACCACCACATTGAACTGTCGGCACGCATATTTTCCGCGTAAGCTTTTAAGGCAGCAACTGAATCGCGTTCCGGGTCGACGGTAAAGAGAGAATGTGGAATTTTTGTAGTCTTTGAAAGCATACTGCACACGCCCCATTTCCTCATTCAGTTTCGGGCAAACCGATTTGCAGGAGGCGAAGAAAAAGCTTGCGACATAAATCTGATTCTCGAGATCCTTATCGGTAATTGTTTTTCCATCCTGATTAGTAAAAGAAAACGGCGGGATGGTATGATAGGTAGTATCACCATTGGCATTCACATCGACCGGACCGATGATTGGTAAGGTCTGAAAGTGATTATGGCCGGTAACAAGTACCAGCCATAATATTACCGGGAACAATAAAATTGTAAACGGAATGAGAATCGATTTCCAGTTCGGCTTATTCATTCACATTAGTAGATTGTGTGCATGAGCGCAGAGCCTTCGTAGATCGCGATGAATATTAAATACACGATCAGAATAAACGGAAGGAGCAGCGACCATTGCAGAGGCATAACTTCGAATTTGAGGTGCATGAAGTAGCCGACGATGAAATAAGCTTTCACGATGGTGAGAGCGATGAACGTAATGAGGAGAACATCTTTTGAAATACCTGTGAAAGAGATGGCAACTTCGAAGATAGTAACACCGAGGAGGATCCAGAATACTCTCCAGATCATTTTTGTATTTAATGCACTGTGAGCTTTTTCTTCGCTCGCGTGAGAAACGTGTTCGTGATGGATATCAGACATGGTTCAGATTTTTTCTTTTAGGTGGAAATTAATTATACGAGGTAGAAGAATGTGAATACGAATACCCACACCAGATCGACGAAGTGCCAGTAGAGACCGACTTTTTCGACCAGTTCATAATCCTTTTTCTTTTCGCAGAAGCCCTGATAAACCAGAACCAAAACGATTAGATTGATAACCACACCACTGAATACGTGGAAACCGTGGAAACCCGTAATGAAGAAGAAGAAATTCGCGAAGAGCGGAGTATTTCCGTATTCGTTTTCTTCCATATTAGCACCGGTGATATGACGAGTGCTTGTGGCGATAGCTTCTTCAGCTTCTTTTCCGTTGAGAGCAGTTCCGTCGATAAACTTGAGTTCACCTTCTTTGTATTCGTTTGTACGAGCGAAGCGACCATCGGCAAGAACATAAGCTCCACCTTCAGAACCTTCGATGAAGTGATACCACTCCCAGGCTTGAGAGCCAAGGAACATGAAACCACCGATAACCGTAAGAGCCAACCAACGAACGGCACTCTTTTTATTCATGTTATGTCCGGCGTCAACGGCAAGTACCATTGTTACGGACGACATGATGAGGATGAACGTCATCAGACCTACGTAAGCCAGAGGAACAGAGCTGTGCATAAAAGGAAAGTGAGTAAACACATCACCCGGCTTAGGCCAGATATCGGCAAAGCGGTGACGCATTGCTCCGTAAGCAATCAGCAAGCTGGAGAATGTGAATGCATCGGAAACGAGGAAGATCCACATGAATAGTTTTCCCCAACGAGCGCTGAACGGAGACGTGTCGCCTCCCCAGATTGAAGCGGCGGAAGGAGCAGAAACTGCAGAATGGTTAGCCATGAAATTCGTATCGGTTTTTGAGTGGTTTTAATCGTTTATTTTAGGCAAGGGTTTCTTTTAACGGATGTAAAGTAAAAGAAAAATAAATACACCCACAAACCATCCAGGAAGTGCCAATATATTGCACACATATTCACCCCGTTGTAATTTTTGACTGTGTATTTATGCCCCAATGCGCGCGAAAATACAACAATTAAGGCTAACATTCCAGCCAAAAGGTGTATTACGTGCAATCCGGTAATAACATATAAGAAAGACCCGGCTACGTTACCAACGTTATTTGCCTCAGCCAGAGTTTCTTTGCCCGTAGGCACATAGGTGAAGTTTGTCTTGATATCGGTAATACGACCTGTGAAGGCAATACCATTACGGTAGAGTTCTGACCAGGCAAGGTATTGTGTAATTACAAAGCCGACACCAAGTAACAGCGTAATTAACAGGCCAATACGAAGAGATTGTTCATTTCCTTTTTTGATGGAACCAAGGGCCCATTGCATGCTGAAGCTACTGAGAACGATGAGAACAGTGCTGATTTTGAACATGGCGGGAATTGCAAATTCCACCCATTTCCCTTCACCCTGACGAACGATATAAGCCGAAGTAAGTCCGGCAAAAAGCATTACGATGCTGATGATACCAAGCCAGAGGAGTGATTTTCCGGTCTTGATTTTAATTTCTTCAACAGAAGGATCAACTAAAGTCATTGTACTTGCTCCCATTTTTGATTAGAATAATTTGCTGAGCATCCAGATAATCTGAACGACAGGCAGATAAATGAATGATCCGAACATCAATCGTTGAGCCGATTTTAATTCAAGATCTTTATATAATCGGATAGCCTGCATCGTAAAGAGAACACCGCAAGCAACCATTAATACCGTAGCAATTGTACCGGTGAATCCGAAAATCTCAGGCATTAAGCCCATCGGAATCAGACAGATAGTATAAACCAACGTTTGAAACGCCGAGCCTTTTGTTCTTCCGGAACCACTTGGAAGCATTTTGAAACCGGCTTTCAGATAATCATCGTGCAACACCCATGCAATTGCCCAGAAGTGCGGGAACTGCCAGATAAACTGAACTGCATAAAGCACCAAACCTTCCGGTCCGATCTCGTTGCGGAAAGCAATCCATCCGAGCAGCGGAGGAAAGGCTCCCGGAATTGCTCCGATCAAAACTGAGAAAGGAGTTACTTTTTTGGAAGGAGTATAAACGAGAGTGTAGAGCAATAACGAAAGCAAGGCAAGCATTCCGCAGAGTGCATTGATTTGCAACCAAAGAATGGCAACGCCGGCAATACCCATGGCGAAAGCAGCGATGAGCGCTTCGGAAACCGTCATTCGTCCTGACGGAAGCGGACGATTCATTGTGCGATCCATCAGCTTGTCGAGATCCTTTTCGATAACCTGATTGAATGCGTTAGATGAGCCTGTGACTAAAAATCCTCCGAGTGAAAGCAAACCCAGAATATACCAGCTGAATCCATTACCGGCAGCGATAATGTAACCCATAGCTGCTGAAAAAACGACCAGACTTGACAAACGAAATTTTGTCAGTTGAACGTAGTCCTGAATGCGTGAAGCGAAAGTTATTGATTCGGGAATTCCCAAGGATTTATCCTGCATTTTTCTGTTACTGCCTAACCTATTGAGATATTAAAGAGTGGACACCGGATCCGCCTCAGATGGTATACCTTTCTCGCTCAATAATATGAGATTGATACGGTATAAAATCGGGATGCAAGGATAGGGCTTTTTTCTCGAAATAAAAAGGCCGCGACGCTTTTCAAAGTGTCTGATTATTAGACAGAAAGAAGGTCTTCGACAAACAAATTACTGAGTTCTTTTTCCTTCAGTAATCCGGCCGAAATTTCTACGAAGCGTTTGCTGAGTGAATCGCGGAGATAATAATCGTTGACTTTTCGTGCATTATCGGCCGAAAGTTCGGGAGCTGCATGCATAATTCGCAGCAATTCCTTCTTGATGCTCACCGGATCGGTGTACTCAATCACAAAAGTATTTTCAAATGTTTTCATGAAATTTGCCGCCGCTCCGGTTCCGATGTAAAAAATCGGAAGTCCGGTCGCGAGATATTCGTATAGTTTCGATGGAATAGCCGTATCGAATTCGTTTTTCAGTCCGGCGAAGAGTAAAGATGATGACTGATAGTAAGGAATCGTTCGTGCCCATTTCAATTTTCCCGGGAGAAAAACATTGCGAACATCTTCCTTGTGCAGGTAATCCTGAATGCGACGACGTTCGTTTCCATCGCCGATTAGATTGAGTCGAATACCCTTTACATTTTTGACAGCCTCTACAAGTGGCATAAGAGTTTGACTGCTCCCGATATTTCCGATATAAGAAATCACGTATTCATTCTTCAGCTGATTCGGCGTCAAAGTCTGCAGCACTCGGAACTTATCATCAGCAATACCATTGGAAACGACGTGAATCATATGTCCGTCGATGCCCGCAACTTTCTTAAGCCATTTTTTCTCGACTTCACTGGTAACAGTAATGGCATCATATTTCAGCAATGACCGATGCATTAATTTCGTAACAGCCTTTTTGAAAAAACGCTGAATGAAATTTCTTTCCGGCAAGTAGTGCCAAACGAGATCACGAATATCGGCTACCTTTTTAGCTGCGACTGATTTAGAAGCAACCGTATTCAGGAGGAACATAAAAGGCACGGTAACCAAGACCATATCCGCTTCGGAACGATTTGCCTTTTTGACAAGTTTACGAGAGTACCACCATTCGATGAAAGCACGAATCGGAAAGAATGCCTTAGGATACGCAGGAAGATACGTGTAATGAACCGTCAGATTATCGTTCCACAGTTCCTTTTCAGCTCTGAATTTCTTGCCCCGTTCAGTGAGCGTAAACACATTCACGTCAAAGCTCGCCGACAAAATCCGCGCAGCAGTTTCCATCCGGTGAGAAGCAGCAGTGTTCTCCGGAGCGAAGTGCGGGGTTATGAGGTTTATTACTTTGCGAGACATTTTTAAATTATGAATTCAGAATTATGAATTATTAACGGGTTGCCAAAATTAAAATTTTCCATTAATCACACAACCGGATTAAAAAGTAAATAATCAACAAAAAGAGCAGCAGTGGATATAGGAGTGATTTTTTTACCACAAGTACACGAGGTCCACGAGAGGCACAAGATTGTTTTGAGTCACCCTACTTTGAAGAAAGCATCTCAGCGATTTCTGCGAAATTTCTGCGAATTCTGCGGGAAACAAATTTAAGCATCACACCAACCGTATCACCGTCACCAACTCCTTCTCAAACTCGGTTTTTTTTACCACAAGAACACGAAGTCCACGAGAGGCACAAGATTGTAATTAGGGTCTGCATTTCCGTGATTTCCGTGTCTATTTCCGTGATCTCCGTGGGAAACACTTACGATCTTCACACCAACCGTATCACTGTCACCAACTCCTTCTCAAACTCAGTCTGGATGACGTGGCACGGCAATAATTGTCCAAACGAAGGTGCGTAGTGATTTTCGGTGAGCATCGATTTGCCGGCATGCTCAAAATCAATTCTGACAAACTTTGAAAAATAGCTTCCCTCCTTCTCCGTCAGTCTATTTTTTTTATCAATGTGCAAATAAGCCGTGCACTTCACCGGCTTTTTACTTTCGATCGTATCGCGAATAATAATCCTGTCTTTTTCAAATGTAATAGTTCGCTGATGTTTCACGCCAAGATAAGCGTAACCATTGTGCGAAGCTTTCAATTCGGAGCCGGAATTCTGAATCAGATGAACGCTCGCTCTTCTTCCCGCCCGGAATGAACCATAAACTTCGCTTTGATTTTTATTATTTACAACAACGGTATTATGAGCCATGGTAGAACGCTCATACAAACGTTGCGGCGAATTTTCATACGTTGAAATTCCTGTGTCAATTACAAACGGGTCACCGAAAACATTGAGCACAAAATTGAACGTATCGGCATGCGAATGTCCGGGTGCTTCGGAAGGTGTGAGTCCATTGATATCGACAAGCATTTCGAAATGACGATTACGAAACTTCCGAAAGCCACTTTCCTTCATCGGGAGAACCTGCAGTTTCAATCCAAGCTCGGCCGCCAGTTTCAAAACAGCCGACACTCCCGGACCGTAGCCGGCGGCACTGTCGTTAATGGCCGGTAAGGTGCCGTTATCAAATTGCAATTGTGAAGTCCATCCGAGCATTTTTGATGCATACTTCGTTAGCTGCTCATTGAGTGCCGTAACTGTAAACATTGATGAACGGAAAATCTGCACTGATTCCAGCAAACGGTTGACGACCCACAAATGATACATTGGGCACAGTTCGAAGTGCGCACCATCGTCGAGAATCTGGTTCTGCAATTCTTTCGTCAGCATTCTTCCGGCAAAGCGATGCATGGCATTATCCTGAAAGAAATCTGCTGCATACAAAAGAGCAAATGCATTTTCCAGCAAGTGATTATTTTTCAAATGCACTTCCGAATTCCGAAGGATATAGACGGCTTGCGAGAATAAAAAAGCATTGATTTCACTTTCATTAATCTGAAATCTGGAAACAAATTTGATAGCATTGATCACTCGCAACGACACACAATGCGCATCGAAACGAGTTTTGTTCTTTTTGAAATCACGAATGAATGAGTAAATAACCTGCTTCCCTTCATCTGGCAGAATCTGACTGTGATTCAGATAGTCGAAAGAGTTGAGGCGAATATTCCACAGCGTACCATTGGTCTTTATATTCCAGTCGATCGTCTTTTCAAACCGGTGCTTATGACCTAAAAAAGAGAACTCGCCTTTTGAATAGACCGAACATGTGTATGCAATGGGCAATAACTTGAGAAACTTAATATCAGGATAGTCTCCTTTTGGCGGAGTGATGATGTTTTTATCATAGCAAAACTTGACGAGCCGGTATTGGAATTTATTCCCCAGCTGAGCAGCCTTAAAATGGCGTACGGTACGCCCAAGTCGAAAAACGTTTTGCACGATAAAATTACTTGTTTTACTCTACGAATTTCAATCGCCGAAATAATTGAAACGATATCCGCAGAAGCGGAACAATCCTACTTAGTTGAATTTGGTAATGGTATTTACAAATATAAACTTTTTCTCCAATTTTCCACAGTTGATAAAAAGAAATTCCGAACTACTATTCAGGGATAAGAAACGGGCATTAAGCCTTGATTTCAGGCCGAACAGATGGGATTTGAGAGGCCGCATCCGCTAAGAACTTTATGAACAGAGGCAACGATCTTGCATCAGTCAGCATTTCGATACAACCAAAAAACCTCTTTACTGAAATCCGGCTGTTCGGGCGACTCAATGATGGCTGTTGAAAGCGCCAGAGTGAGAACAGACGTAAGTGAAGAGACAGAATCATTTTCAAACAAGAAAACTCCGGCCGGACGTAAACTGGCATCGCTGGCAACAACTTTTATTCCGTCGGCTAAAGCTTCACGTACGGAGAGCGCGTCGCCATCGGTTCTTGTAGGGCGGAGAAATAAAGTGCAATAAGGTAATGCTGACGTGAAATCAATAGCTTCGGTCAGGTATAGCATGTCGATATTTTCGTTCAAGGGGATCGTAGCTGAAGGCAGGTATTTATCCTTCCAAACACCGGCTGCATCGACAAGTACGAGCACGGTTTTCTTTTGAAGCTCGCAAGCTTTCACGGCTTCGATAGCGAGATCGAAACCATAAACATCTTTGCCATCGATTAAAGACGGATGATGCCGCGTGTGAGTGGAGATGGCCATGATAACGTTCTCGTATTCGGAGGCAATTCTTTTGAAGAACACATTTTCGCTTACACCAATTGTATCGGGAATAAAAGCCGGAACAACCACCATTTTTTTCGACGGAATAGGAACCATTGTCGGATTTACTAATATCACTTTGTCGGCGATGGCAAGGATTCGCTTCGTCGACGGATGATCCACTCCGTACATATTGTGCTGCGTAAAAAAGACCTTTTTGCCGAATAACTTCGAAACAATAGCAATCGGAACTTTCGCCGTATGCGCATAATGAATGTGCACAATAGAACTCTTGAGGAAGAACAAAAGCATCGACCAGAAGCCGGATTGTCCTTCTACACGAAATAATTTTACTTTACGAAAATCGAAAACGGCCAATTCAAGATCGGCCTCATCCTTTGACTTATACAAAAGCCGCGACAAATGAACCGATACGCCACCCATAGGAGACGGCATTGGTCCAAAAGCAATATTTTTTGTCGGCTTATGCATTCAATGCTTATTTCTTTAGAAGACGAAGATACTCCAAAGCTATTGTATCTGCATAAAATCGTTTGCCCTTTGAACACCATTCGCTGAACGAGGATTTTTGATTGCTGTCAAAATCGCCTGCGCCATTCCGGCTTCGTCTCCCATCTTTACAAGAACACCAAACTTGCCTTCTTGCAGAATTTCTGCCGGTCCATTTGGGCAGTTCGTACTGATTACATGACAATTACAATAAAGCGCTTCGATGAGAACTGCCGGTAGTCCTTCATAATCTGATGAAAGTACAACGATTCCGGCCTGCTTAAAAAACGCCAACGTATTCGAAGTTTCTCCGGCCAACGAAACCGAATCTTGCAAACCAAGATTGTCAATCAACACTTGCAAATTCGACTTCTCCGGCCCACCACCGAGGATTATAAGCCGAGCCTCTTTTTCGCGGACAACGGCAGCAAACGAACGAATAAGCAGAGGAAAATTTTTGCTAACAACTAATCGTCCTGCCGAAACAATAACCGGAACATTCTCTTTAAAAAAATCATGTTCAATTTTTTCCGCTGCAAGCCTTTCAGATTGATCCGTAATAATCGGATTATAAATAACCGTTGTCTTACTTTTCAACGAAGGAAAATACTCAACAAAATCATCCGCTGCTCCTTTGGAGACAACGGTAATCGCATCAGCTTTCCGGAAGAACCATTTAGCAAGCCAATATTGCATTTGCTTTTTAAAACCTTTATTGTTTTGCGAAAAAGTACTCTGCTCGTTCAGGATAATTTTCCCTTGCCAATTTGCTTTTCCCACAGCCATCATTGCCATTAATTGCACATGCAACTGAGCAACAATGATTGCATTTGGGTTAACGTCATTTAAATAATTTCTAAATGCAGAGACACCACGTTTAGCCTGTCCGGCATTTAAATCAACGATGTTAATTCCGTCATCGAGCAAAGCAAGAAAACTTCCTGTCTTCTCAACAAGAACCAAATCTACCCGATGTCCCGCTTTGACAAATGCATTTGACAAATTCAAAAACGCACGCTCTGCACCACCGGTTCTCATGGAACCGATTACGAGAGCGATATGTAATTTATCAGGCATGTATTTTAAAGAGTCAGCTTTCTTTCTCCCTGCAAATTCCAGAATCGCATACTGAGCAAGAGGCCCAATCCGATGGAAAAAGATTTATGGTAGAATGAATGATAGAACACAAAAATCATTGGGATGATCATGATGAAAATGTAGATCGAAGTCTTTCGGCGATCGCCGGCAATATTGCGATCGAGGATTTTCGAAAACATATACATCAGATAAATAAATCCGATCAGTGCCGGCAATCCCCAGTAGATCCAGAGTTGGAAGAATGCATTATGTGCAGCCATTGCCATATCCGTTGTGAAACGATTAGTAATTCCTGCATTCACAGCCCAGCCATTCCAATAATTTCCCGAACCCACTCCGGTGAAAATATACTGATCAATATTTTTCAAAACAGCTTTATACACTTTTGTTCGTGAGTCTTCTTCCTGCAATTCCGAAAGTCGTACTAAAGATCCAAGGCGCACCCACACGAAATCAGGAATTGCCATGATGAGACCGATGAGCAAAACAGGCAGTGCAAAAATCCATTTCCGAATCTTTATTTTCGACTTATACATAAAGAGCAGAAAGGAAGTAAAGAATATAACGGCACCTGTACGTGAAGCCGGTAGAAAGACGCCGAAGATGGATGGAATAGTAAGAACAACCAATCCGATTTTCTTCCATTTCACTTGCTCATAGTACGCCCAGATGATTCCAATAATAGCACCGATGGAACTGAAATATGAGATATCATTCAAATTACCCCGAAGGTAAAACTCTTCAAAAGCCATCAGTCGTGCATGGGAAGCATCAGAAAAATTGTCCGCCGTAACATGGCGTAGCAATGGAGCTGTGCCGGTAATGATAAAGAATGCCTGAAAAGCACTGGCGAGAATAAATGTGAACAGTGCAATATCAACGGCAGCAAGATCGCGACAGAGAGCAATGATGCAGAACATTCCCAGCACCATATTCATGTAACGGGAGATGAAATCGTAGGAAGCAAACGGGTGCAGCGTTTCCATAAACACGCAGAGAACTGCAAACGAGAGGCAAGCGATAAAGAATCTTCCTGAAAATAATCTGACAAGTGTATTCAATCGTTTTACGGCCAGATAAGCAAAAGTAAATCCGAAGAGCAGGAATGGTGTACTTGCTCCGTAGATATTCGGAAGATTCGCTTCGAAATAGATGGAGAAAACCAGCAAAAACAAGAGGACACGATCAAACAACGAAGATGTTTGTCCGGAATACTCTGAATTTACTGGTAAAACGGCCGTGTTCACGCGAATCAGTTAAGCAGACGAAAGTACTAAAAAGCCTGAGAGGACGCGTCTTTGCACACCTAAAATATCGAGGCTTTGATCCGCAAATTTTTTCGGACAAAAAAGTATGCGCTGACATTAAGAAAGATCATCGCCACCGTAGTACTGATAGCAGCGCCATTGATTCCAAGCGGGCGAATGAGCAAAATATTCAGAACGAATTGAAGTAAGATCGCACCTGCATAGAATACGAAAAATTTCCTTTGGTGACCTGTCATCATCATCAACCCACCGACCATTCCGGTTGCTGCATTTACTAATTGTCCGACGAGAAGAATAACCAGAGGGATATATGAAACCTTGTACGGTGTTCCGAACAAACCCAGAATAAATTTTCCGAAGATGATTAAGATGAGCATTACAGGCAGCGAGATCGATAGGATCTGAAAACTCGCACTGCGTACCATTTTCTGTAACTTTCCAAATTGACGCGCTTCGAACAATGCAGCAATCCGTGGCATGACGATATAATCAGCAACGGCAAGTCCGAGTGACGAGAGCGTGGCCAACTTTGCGGCAACGGCATAAATTCCGGCTTTGGTATTATTCAGAAAATAACCGACCATCAAAATGTCGGATTGCTTCAGGAGTAGATCCATCGCTGTTGTGAGAAATAACACAGACGAAACGGAGAACCAAACATTTCTTGAGAAGACAGGCTCTGTTTCACCGACATATTCGTTAAGCGTCTTTTTTGCTTTTCGACTCGTGTAGAGAAAGATGGCAACAGAGCAACCAAGATTCAAAACCATCGCAGCATCGGCCGTGAGACGGTTCTCTGCATTGAAATAAATCCAGGAGAACGCAGCCATCATAATCGGAAACAAAAAGTACGCCGGCATCATCGACGTTTTAATCATTCGCAACGCTCTCAAAATTGCTGCGGAGAAATTTGTAAACGCAAGAAATGGCAGAAGCGGTATTGCCCAAAGTAATCCTTCGGAAAAATCGCTGCTGAATCGTTTTGCTTTAGCGAGGAGGAAAATAAATATCCCGACACAACAAACGATGACCAGTACACTGATCATTCGTTTTCCAAATCTGACAAAGCCCAACGCCCCGCCGGTATCACCCTTTTCGAGGGAAGAAGGGAGAAAGCGCAGAATCGCTGAATCGAGCCCGAACATACTTACTACGAGAAGCAAATTGACTGCTGTGATGATGACAGTATAATCACCATAGCTTTTAGGACCCATCAATCGGGCCAGCATAATTTGCAAAAGGAAAATAAGTCCAAGCCCGGATAAACGAAACAAGAGTGTTTGCATAACACTCTTATCCAGTCCTCCGAGTTTCTTAACTTCTTTTACAAATGATTCTCCCGACATCCCGTCCTAAATTAATTGATCACGCACGCTTTGTTTGAGCGCCACAAAAATCCAAAACAATTTTACTTGCCGGAATTACGATGGAATTAAATTCTTTATGTCCTACGAGGAACACCAAAATATCGGCCTCCATGACGGCACGAATTGTATCCGTGATCTCAAGCTCGGCATGTTTGCGAATATTCGGCTCAACAGCCATCACATTATGACCATCTTTCTCAAGAGCATGATAAATTTCGAGTGAAGGAGATTCGCGCAAATCATCGATATCGGCCTTGTAAGCCAAACCAAAGCATCCGACTTTCGGTGCACGTCCGTTCGACTTAGTAAATTTCTTTATCGCTTCGGTAATTTTCAACTTCACCCATTCCGTCTTATAATTATTGATCAAACGCGCTTGTTTGATAATCTTAGCTTCCTTCGGAAATTCAGAAACGATGAACCAAGGATCAACGGCTATGCAATGTCCGCCTACTCCCGGTCCGGGTTTAAGAATACGAACACGCGGATGCTTGCAGGCAAGATCGATCAGTTCGTTCACATTGATGCCGGCTTTGTCGCAGATCATAGAGAGTTCGTTGGCAAAAGCAATATTCACGTCGCGTGAAGCATTTTCGACAAGCTTACACATTTCAGCCGTACGTGAATTCGTTTTATGTAAGTTTCCTTTCACGAATCTGCCATAGAATTTCACAGCAGCTTCGGTGGAAGGCTCATCGATACCGCCGATGACGCGATCATTTTGCTGCAACTCGTAAATCACGCTGCCCGGCAATACACGCTCAGGGCAGTAGGCGATCCAGATTTTATCTTTCAACTCCGGACGTTCTTTGAAAATGAGCTTAGCCATTTTCTCCGTTGTTCCTACCGGACTTGTAGATTCGATGATGAATAAGTTTCCTGATTTCAAGTGAGGAATTACCATCTTTGTCGCTTTCTCTACGAATGACAAATCAGGCTGGTGATCTTTTTGAAAAGGCGTCGGAACGGCAATGAGGAACACATCGGATGGCTTCACCGTTGATGAAGCCGTGAGTAATTTTTTGTGAACGGCATAGTGTACCAGTCCGTCGAGATCCGGTTCAACAATATGGATTTTCCCTTTGTTGATCGTTTCAACGATTTGTTTGTTTACATCGACTCCCTGGACGGTGATGCCTTTGCTGGCAATCAGTGCGGCTGTCGGTAATCCGATGTAGCCGAGTCCCATGATAGTTACTTGCATTCTATTTGGTATTTGAATATATAGTCGAAATCACATCTGCAATCTTCGCACACGTGCTTCCGTCGCCGTATGGGTTCACGGCTTTCGCCATTTTATCATACGCCATTTTATCGTCTAATAATTTACTCATTTCGGAAACGATCAGATTCTTATCGGTACCGACAAGCTTAGCCGTTCCTGCCTCTACTCCTTCCATTCGCTCAGTAACTTCGCGCATCACCAGAACAGGTTTTCCGAGCGAAGGCGCTTCTTCCTGTAAGCCGCCTGAATCGGTAAGAACGATGGTAGATTTTTCAATCATCTCGATGAACTCAGGATATTCGAGCGGTTCGATGAGATGAACGTTCGACAAATCGCTGAGCAAACGATTAACCGGCTCACGAACATTTGGATTCAAGTGCACGGGATAAACAAATTCAACATCGGCATAGCGGAGAGATAACGTACGAATCGCTTCGCAGATATCTTCGAATGGTTTTCCGAAACTCTCACGCCGGTGACCGGTGATGAGCACCATGCGATGATTATTTTTGAGGAAGTCGTAATTGTTTTTCGTATGCCCTTTCTTCTTGTTTTGCTCAAGACCCAGAAAGAGTGCGTCGATTACGGTATTTCCTACATTGTAAACGTGAGAGCGGATATTCTCCAATGCAAGATGTTGAACAGCCTGCTCAGTCGGAGCAAAATGAAAGTCGGCCATATGACCGGCAAGTTTTCTATTTACTTCTTCAGGAAACGGAGAGTATTTATTGTGCGATCGAAGACCGGCTTCGATGTGAGCAATCTTTACTTTTTTGTAATAGGCAGCAAGTGCACCGATAAATGATGTTGTCGTATCGCCTTGAACAAAGACACATTCAGGTTTACAATCATCAAAAACCTTTTCCAGTTTTTTGAGACCATTAGCCGTTACGTCAAAAAGCGTTTGATCGGCTTGCATGATATCCAGATCATAATCAGGTTTGATCTCAAAAAACGAGAGCACCTGATCGAGCATCTGACGGTGTTGTCCGGTTACACAGACTTTCGTATCAAACTGAGATCTGCGCTGAAATTCTTTGATCAGCGGAGCGAGTTTAATTGCTTCCGGACGCGTTCCGAAAATAAAGAGCAACGTAGTTTTTTTCACTTAACGAGAATTCATTGGAAAAGCCACTGAAATAGCGACTTCTCACTGTCGTATGACAGCTCCATTATACCTTAAAAAGCGGACTCTGGTTGCAGTTTCAGCTGATTTGGCGTTGCTTTTTAAAGCGTAGCCAGATAACAGGTAACTGAGTGATTAACAGTGCGGTAGCAATCAATCCGACCAGCACAAAAGTAGCATCGAATTCGCGTAGTACCCAGCTTGACAGGATAAAAAGTGAATTGATTATATAAAGCAAAATTGATACTAAAGGAGGTTTTAACCCAGTTTCCAGCAGGCGATGGTGGATGTGATTCCGGTCGCCGATGAAAGGAGAGCGCCATTTGAAGATCCGGATTGTAAAGACACGGAGTGCGTCGATCATTGGGATCACTAAAATGGCGAAGACGATGACAGGTGCCGAAGTATAATCGAACCAGCCTTCGACAGGATTTGTTCGCGCCAAACTGATAAAATGAAGCGAGAAGAATGCAAGCACGAATCCGATCGTCATCGTACCGGTATCGCCGAGGAAAATTCTCGCTTTGTAAAAATTATGCGGCAGAAATCCGAGTAATGCTCCTCCGAGAGAAACGGCGAGAATAGCCATGAGCATATCACCGTAAACAAAAAACAATCCGGCGAACGCTAAAGAAGATATCACCGCCAGTCCGGCCGCCAATCCGTCGATGCCGTCGATCAAATTGTACGCATTCACGATGAAGAGAATAACGATTAGTGAAATGAAGATTGAGAAAGCATAGGGCAAACTATGAATGCCGAAGAGTCCATGCAGGCTAGTTAAACGAATATCAGAAAAGAGAATGACAATCATAGCTGCCAGAACTTGTCCGGATAATTTTTTTAGTGGTGCAAGCGGAGCAATATCATCACGCAGTCCAAAGAAAAACAACAATATGAGCGCGGTAATGATAAAGATATTAGCCGGTTCGAAATAACGAGCTGCCGCTAATGTGAATGCAAAAAGCATCGAAGCAAAAACAGCTACGCCGCCAAGAAGCGGAGTTTTCTCCCCATGACGTTTCCGGTCGTTCGGTTCATCATATAGATGCAATCGTCCCGCAATGCGGATGATCGAAGGAATCGCCGCAAAGGAAATCATGAACGCTGTAAGAAAAACCAGAATCAGCATTTGTTGTTTTTAAAAATCGAAGTAGAAATTTTCCAGCGAAGTTCGAAGTCCGAAATAAATAATTGTTGATTTATCGTTTTGAATATCGCTTTTTAATGTTCGCATAGTTACTCCGCCTTCTATGACAAAATTAGTTCGCGGATTTACCAGATAGTTCACTCGTAAATCGGCAGACGAAAGCGTGCATTTTCTTCCGTTTAAAACACGGAAACCATAGTCAGCTGAGCGACTATCGTAGCTGTCGAATATATTACTACCCAAATTTACATTCGCTGTATCTCTTCCCAACTGCGCATATTGAATTTTCACTTCCGCAAAGAAATTACCGATTCGATAATTCACGAAGCTAACCGATTCAATAAAGTTTGCTCCCAGCGGGTGAGCGATTGCCTGATTGTAGTGTACATAATTTTGTTCAGAGCTGCGATGCTGATAGGTAAACGGTCGAACGAAATTGAATTCCGTTTGGAAATTCAAATTACGAACTTTGAAAACATCACACGTTTTGTAACCCAACTGAAAGCCTTGTTTATTTCCCCACCAACCTTTTCCGGAGCGAACTTCGTCGAGTAAAAACTCATCGAGCATGAGCTGTCCGTAAATTGTATGATGCGAATTAATTTTCCATCGCACATTAGAAGCAAGCAAAACATTATCCGGTGAACCGAGAGAGTTTTCTACCGGTCGTAAGAATAAGATCGGATTCAGATAAGCCAGCTCGTAACCACGTGAAGCCGCCGGTTTCCACATAACAGTTTCAAAAATGCTGACTGTAAGCTTATTCTTCTTACCAATATTGATATCCAAATTGTGCGTAGTAGAATACTTTTTATAAAAACCCACATTCGGATCAATCGGAGTTTGCAAATCGCGCAGCACGGCATAAATCACCGAGTAGCGAAATTTCCAAAACGTCATATTAATTCGCAGAAACGGATAATTGTATGCGTTATCAGATAAAGCAAGAGAACGATATCCATCGCCGATGAAATTCTTATCGTGTGCAAAAAGAAAATCAAAATGCTTGTCTAATGTGTAAGCAATACCGCCAAACGATTGACTAAAATCAAATGTCTCTTTTGCCAGGAACTTAACGATCCCTTGTCCGGGAACAACACCTGTTAACCGAACCGAACTATCGACATAAGTTGCATAACGCGCCTGATTTTCGCGAAAACCTGTATAGAAGAAAAACTTATTCTTCACATTTCCCTGAACGAGCACACCACGCGTATTCACATATAAATTTCTTTTCGCTTCCGATTCACGTCCGAGCTGGACATTGAAAATCGGATCGACTGAAAGCAGAATGTCATCTTCATTGACCACAAACAAATGTTCCTTTCTCAATTTCCTTCCGACCCAAGTTGAATAAAACTTTCCGCTACCAACGATCGGATGAAATATAGAATCAATCGGCACGACACGTTGCACATCGGCCATTGTAAACGGTTTTACCGAAGAGTGAAAGCCGGTAGTATCAGCATTGATAAAAGACTCTATACGAGTATTGACATCGCGATTGAGCGGAAACAGGTATTCTTGAGCAGATGTTGCCGAAAAACTCAGCAAAGCAACAATTAAAAACAGGAATCTGGCCATGGTCGAAAGATAGGGCTTTTTTTGAAAAGGAAGCTCTCCTGAAGACCTCACTTTTCTACCGTTTTTGCTCCCCTGCCTCTCACAATTTCCACAAGCTTTTCCTCAAAATTCAGTTTTCCCGGAAACGGTATTTACACACCAAATACAAAATAGAGCTTGATCATTTTTTCTTAAAACATCAATGCAACATCAATACGACTAGTTAGAAGTATCAGTGGAATAGTTGTGTAACATTGGTTACAAAGATTTTTGATTTAATGCATGAATGCATCTGAGTTAACTCATAACAATCGCTCCAACTTCACTCTACCTTTACAGTATAAAAGTTACAGTAAAAAATAATCGTTATGAAAAAGATTCTAATCCTCGGTGCCGGAACAGCAGGAACAATGATGGCGAATCACCTGAGTCATCACTTAGATACAAAAACCTGGGAGATCGATATCGTTGATCATCGTCAGGAACATTATTATCAGCCGGGATACCTCTTTCTTCCATTCGACATTTACGGACCGGAAGACATTGTGAAACCGATAAACGAGTTCATCCCGAAATCTGCCAATTTGATTAGCGACAAAGCAAAAAAGATTGACCCGAAAGAGAAGAGTGTTGTTATGGAAAATGGCGATGTTCTTCACTACGACATTCTGATTATTGCCACCGGTTGCAATATTGCTCCCGAAGAAGTGAACGGAATGGATGGAGCAGAATGGCATAAGAGTGTATTCGATTTCTACACTTTTGAAGGTTCTTTGGCTTTGAGAGATAAATTACGTGACTGGACAGGTGGAAAACTTGTTGTTCATATTACAGAGATGCCGATTAAATGCCCGGTTGCTCCGTTGGAATTTGCATTCTTAGCTGACTCTTACTTTAAGAATAAAAAAATGCGCGATAAAGTTGAGATCACATACGTGACTCCTCTTAGCGGTGCGTTTACCAAACCGAAAGCTACTGAAGCACTCAGCCATTTATTAGTTGAAAAGAATATTCATCAGGTCAACGATTTTGGAATTAAAAAAGTAGACAATGAGAAGAAAGTAATCATCGATTACGAAGGCCGTGAAGTTCCATTTGACTTATTGGTTACAGTTCCTACAAATAAAGGTGATGCTTTGATTGAACGTTCAGGAATCGGCGACGATTTGAATTATGTTCCGACCAATAAAGCTACGTTACAGTCAATGGAATATCAGGATATCTTCGTATTGGGAGATGCAACAAATATTCCTGCCAGCAAAGCCGGTTCTGTTTCACACTTCGAAGCGGAAATTTTAACCGAGAACATCTTACGCTATATAAAAGGCGAGCCATTAAAAGAAGAGTTCGACGGTCATGCCAATTGCTTTATTGAAACAGGAAATGGCAAAGCCTTATTGATCGATTTCAATTACACTCATGAACCGGTAGAAGGAACATTCCCGTTCCCGGGCATTGGTCCGCTGAGATTATTGAAGGAAAGCAGAATGAATCACATGGGTAAGCTTGCTTTCCGTTGGATCTACTGGAATATGCTGCTGAAAGGCACACACATTCCATTCGTTTCAACAGCCATGCAAACAGAAGGAAAACATTATTAATCAGACTAAAATAAACATTATGGAAAAAGCTATCAATGGTAAAACAATTCAGGTAAATGAAGAAGGTTACCTCACAGATTTCTCTCAATGGGATAAAAATATAGCAACTGAAATTGCAAAAGAAGAAGGCATTCCCGAATTAACAAACGAACACTGGAGCATCATCGACTACTTGCAGGATCAGTACAAAAAAGAAATCCCGCTGAGCATTCGCAAAATTGGAAAAAGCGGTGTTGTAGATATTGAAAAATTCTACGCACTCTTCCCTCAGGGTCCATTAAAAAAAGCAACGAAGATTGCAGGCATTCCAAAACCGGCTAGTTGCATCTAATAACAGTTTAAAAACTCAAGATCATGACTGAATATAATGGTGAAGTGAGAAAGATGATGATCATTCTCTCTAAAGCAACTCTCGAAAACGTATACGCAGCCTTTGTTTTGGCAAATGGCGCGCGAATGGAAGGAATCGAAGCCGAAGTGTTTTTCACATTCTTCGGACTGGAAGCCATTCATAAAAAGAAACTTGAACATCTTCATGTTGCCACTGTCGGAAATCCGGCCATGCATATACCGACTATGCTTGGAGGTCTGCCGGGAATGGAAGCTTTGGCAACATCAATGATGAAAAAGGAAATGGATAAATTGGATATGCCGGGTGTGCACGAGTTCCTGGATATCCTAAAAGCATCAGGCGTAAAAATGTGGGCTTGTAAGCTTGCCATGGAAATGTTCCACCTTAAGAAGGAAGATATGTACGAAGGAATTGGTGGCGTAATTACTGTTGGCGAATTTTACAAGAAGGGTGCAGGGATTGGAACGCACATGTTGTTTATCTAGCTTTTGGCATGATTAGCTGATTAGGTGATTAGCTGATGAGCCAATTCCATACCACTTGCATTTTAGAAAAGATCGATCTGTAGGACGAAATAAAATGCAAGTGGCTTTTTTATGCACTCCAATCATCAAATTCTAACCTTTCCGCCAAGAAGTCGAATAAAACCCGCGCCCCCTTCATCAGCTAATCAGCTAATCACCCAATCAGCTAATCATCTAATCAGCGATGCGTCAAAAATGCACCACAGGCACCCCCGTCCAATCAATCGACTCATCAGCCTGTCCGATTGATGTATGTGGAAATTGATCCAGCATTTTACTATACTTTTCGAAAGAGCCTTTTAAGCCAACGTACGACATAAACTTACGTTTCATCGGCAATGATTGAATCATCGGTTGTTCCGGATCAAAATCGCGTGGATGAAAATACGTCATCACGTATTCCGAACTTTTCATTTTCGACCGGATAATAGAATAAGGAAGCAAGCGAAAATATCCGCCACCTGAGAAAACAATTTGCTTTCCTAAAAGCGAACTTGTGCTCATCGGAAATTCCTTGATGAGGAAATTACTTCCCTTTATCAGACACGGCGATGCAAAAGGGAATCCCGGAATACCGCCATGATTTCTTACGGCAGGGAAAACTGAAGCATCAATTTCTATTTTATTTTTGCAGAGCTCTTCGAAAATATAATGATGGTCGCGTTGCAATGAAAATCCGGGAGCACGGTAAATACGCAATTTCTGTCCGCTAACCTGCTCTATCGTCGAAATACACCTTTTCAAATCCTCAGCAAACTCCTTCCGGCTTTGCTTATACAATAATTGATGACTGTACGAATGGCAAGCAAGCTCATGCTTCTCGCCTACTCTCTTCACAAGCTCGGGAAAACGCTCGGCAATCCATCCGAGTACAAAAAAAGTAGCTCGAATATTTCTTTGATCTAAGGCTTCCAAAATACGATCAGTATTTCGCTCTACTCTGCTTTCAAACCGCTCCCATTGCTCAGGTCGCTCCGTTTCGGAATGAGCCAGAATATGAAACCAGTCTTCTAAGTCGATCGTCAGAATTTTCATCTTAAAAAATATCGTAATCCCCGAAAGTAAGAAACCACTTCGACTCCGGGAAATCTTCCGCCGAAATTTCAGTATTGTGAACCCGTAGAATGGCTGTCAACGATTGTGGCAATAACTTGCTCGACATTTTACGGAAACCGTTTTGGGTTACAAGTTTTGCCTCGCGAGAATTTCCTGAGCCGGCGAAAATGAGCAAATCGAGATTATCGGTGGCCGACATACGGTGAATTTCAGAGATGATTTTCTTTCCCGAATCTACTTCTCCATCCGTCATAAGATCGGTAACAATGCCACAACGCAGGCCATAAATGTATTTCATACGAATAACAGCAAGAGCAGTGATTCCATTTTCATTCTTCTCTTTGAGAATAGAATAACGTCGAATCGGAACTTGCATATAACGCCATTTCAAAAACTCAGGAGAACGATAAGTAGTGATCCGATCAGCCGAATTGAACTTTTTCAGAAAAGCTTGGTACAATTCTGAATCGTTCTGAAAACTGAATCTGGAAACGGAACTTGAATGCGCCTCTTCATTATTTGAAAATATTTCTTCACCGCTTTTATTTCTTCGATTAAATATTACGGTAAATGCAGCACGAATCGGATTGATTGTTTTCACATACAAATCAAGCTCACCTATGCTTTGAAAATTAAGCTTACTAAGAAATATCGGCTTAGAAGCCGGATTGGGAAATCCCAATGTGATATCAATCTTACCCTTTACACATTCTTCATAAACTTTTTCTGCAAGACGCGGAAAAACCCCTTTGCCACGGACTGCGGGATGAGTAAGCGTGTTCACCGAAAGCGAACCACGAAGAATACTCTTTCCATCCCAATATTTTCGTGGCAGTACCAAATATTGACCATTCAGATTTTTCCTCTCCTCTTCCACCGCAATGATGGCATTCCCATCAGGATTGGCGCTATACTCCCATTCGAGATAATCGGAATCAGCAATCTCACGACCGGAATAGGTTGATGAAGCCAATCTTGCCAATCTGCCAAAAGGTTCATCACCCCAAAATCGTATCTGTTTATCTTCGCTCACCGAGTAGCTTATTAAAGAGTGTAATGTAAGAAGTCGTGATTCCTTCCCATGAATAATTATTCTTCGCAAGTTCGAATGCATCTTTCTTCATTCGCTTGCGTAATGTTTCATTCGATTCAAGCAAATTCAGCTGCGCCGATAATTCATCGCTTGAAATAAAAGATAATTGCTTATCGTTTGTAACTTCTGAATTAAATACCGTTTTAAAACAAACACAAGCACAACTTGCGGCCATTGCTTCGACTAAAGATGGATTCGTCCCACCAACAGAATGGCCATGAAGATATGCAAAAGCATGAAATCTCAACGCACGTACAATTTCTTCATCGTAGATTGCACCCGCGAAGATTATGCTATCAGAAGCCATTTTAGCCACATCTCTACTATATGGATTATCGTTCGTGTCACCCAGTATTACCAACTTTCGCCGGGAGCCTGACATTTTAAACCCATTAATAATCATTTCAATATTATTCTCCGGCACCAAGCGTGCAATAACAAGAAAATAATTCTCTGCCTCTATTCCAAATTTTTGAAGCAGGCTCTCATTCGCTTGCGATATTAAATCGGCGCCGTAAGAAATGGAGCGGAGTTTTTCGGAAGAATTCGCAAAACGTTTTTTCCAATAGCTTTCGACTTCCTTTGAATCTGCGATAAGATAATCGCTTCGCTTGTTAGCAATTCTCTGCAACATGTACACCAATCGCCGCTGCAAAAATGTATACTTCTTTCGCAAATGTTCAAGGCCATCCACATTGGTGATAATTATAGCTCTTGCATTTTTATTCGGATAAAAGAAAGCACCGCCCACTCCGCAAACCAAAACAATGTCATGCTCATTTTCCGTCATTCGCAGAGAATCTCTATAGAATTGCAATGGGTTCGTAGACTTGTCGTAATTAGAGTGAACAACCTGAATATTCTTCGCCAATGGAATAGTACACACATGTGACTTCTCATTGACCACAGTTATATCGATACCTGCTTCTGCCAAACCTGCAGACAAACGGAAGGCGAAAGTTTCAAAACCGCCATAGGCAGCCGGAATTCCGCGAGTACCTATAATTGCTACTTTCATCCAATCATTCCTTTCACTTTATCGGCGAAATCATCCCAACTGTGATTGGTTTTCATATCGTCATGAGCTCTCTTTGCTCTGGATTCAGTTTCCTCGGTTTTTAAAAGAGCTTCCATAATTTTCTCCGACAAATCGCCCACATCACCTTTCTTGAAGACAAGTCCGTTTATCTTATGCTGAACAATTTCACGGAATGGCAATAAATCCGAAACAACGACAGGCAAACCATAGCTCATTGCCATCAACAAAACTCCGCTTTGATAAACCTTCTCATACGGAAGTACAATTAAATCGGCCACTTTAAAGAACAAATCCCGTTCATCATTGCTGATATATCTGACAAAACGATGTACCCGATCCCTCAGATTATTCTCGCTTATCAATTGCTCGAATTCATCGAATGATTGCTTTCTCAAACGACCGGCAATAATAAGATCAGCATTCTGATCTTTCATCGCCTTAATCAAAACGTCGAGGCCTTTTGTGGGCTTAATCATTCCGAAAAACAAAACATACTTTTTGTTTGGGTTTAACTTAAGCTTCTTGTACGCCTCAATCCTCGATGTACGCGTGGGAAGAGAAAGAAAATGCCCGTGTGGAATAGTAACTGTATTTCCTTCGTACTTTTTATTGAATTTAGCCACTAATTCAGCCCGGGAAAATTGCGAGTGCACGATTATTTGAGTTGCCTGATTGAGACACTCATCCAATTTCTGATCATTATCTGTATTTGACAAATGACTTTCAACATCGTGTAGAATAACAATCGTATATAAGTTAAACTGTTTGCAACGTTTCAAAAACCAGAGATCTATTTTATTCGCATGAAACAAATGGCAGATAATGGTTCTTATATTAGTCGCTACACATCGGGCGATGAGTCGTCGATAAATTAAATACAAAGTAGGAATCAGTAGAGGATTTCTCCAAAATCGAAATGGGAAGACTCTAAGCTCTTCATCAGTATCTGAAAAATTGCTGTAGATGTCCACAGAAAATCCTTGTTTACGTAAAGAGGCAGCCAGTTCCCGATCGTAATGATCAAGGCCGGCTTTACAGCCGACGGGGTCTACAATGGCTATTTTCCTTTCCATACTCATACCTTCTCCTTCTCAAGCCATGCGGACAAATCGCGTTGAATTAATTGCTCCAGCTTTAATATGTCATCACGAAAGAACTCTATTAAACGTGTTCTTGTATCCGGATTTATTTTTGGAATTTCTTGCTTAGAGGCATTCAGTTTAAACAATTGCTGAGTAATAGTTGATCGCAATTGGCCCGGTAAAAAATTGAGAAGCTTAAATTTCGTTTTGCTTTCTATTGTCATTAATCTGCTCAACATTGCCGATTTCGGAATAAAGCTGGCATTCGGATTTCTTTTGGCGAAATGAAAAGAGTCATCCACGCCTATGAATTTGCAAATTTCCGCAAGAGTGTGTGTCGGATTCGTTTTCAAATCTTCAAACAAAAAGATTTTGACGTTTTTGAAATTCGACAAATAAGCCTTTACCTGTTCATAGTACAATCCCCTGTCTTTATAGAAGTAATCGAAGCTATAATTCTTTTTCATTCGATTAGCTTCCTGCTCCAGCGCTTCTTCGAATGTAAACTCTTCCCTTCCATCACGAACTCGCCACATGTACTGCGAGTAGGCGCGCTCAACCGGATTTCGAAGAATAATAATTACTTTAATTTGCTCCGGATAATCGTGAAGCATTTTAATGTTTGATATTGTCTTTTCGTACTTGTACAGATAGGGAGTTGAAATATCACCCGTAATCTGATCTTCTGCTGCCTTTTTATATAGTTGTCCGTAAACCTCAATATCGTTCACTGCAAAAGCAAATTTCCCTTTAGTAAATTCAATTTCCTCGCCGGCGAAAGTAAAGAAGCAAGGCTCCTTAACAACAGGAAGGAAAATCTGCGGGTGCTGGCGTAAATAGGCGTACAAAGCCGTTGTTCCGGCGCGCGCTGTTCCGGCTACGATAAATTGAGGAAACTTCATGTCGTAACAGGATTTGGCGAAACTGAATATACATCAGTCTGCGGTGAATAATGATATCTGAAATAATAGAGCAAACAAACCAGGAAGATAATACTGCTTGAGTCCCGAATATTTACTGCGGAGAAGAACATACAGAGGAAGAAAAACAGGAGCATGTACTCACACGTTTTGAAAAACACGTGATTCGTTCTCACCTTTCTTGACATCGACAATGAATAGAAAAACGGAAGATAAATAACGACAGTACCAAGAATCCCGAATACGAAAACATTTCCTAAAATGCCAATATCGACCGGATAAAAATACCCAAGTAAATCGTGCCACCCTCCATTCCATTGATTCGAAATAAATCCGTTTCCGAGGAGTGGATTCTTTTTGATATAATCTAAAGCCGTATTAAACTCCATAAACCGTACAGCCGAAGATGCTTCATCCGGAGATTCACCCAAAAATACATTAAACACGTTCTGATAAAGCAAATGGTATTTATCAAAGAGCGATGTATATCCCAACGAAAACAATAACGTAACAGCTACGAATCCCAATCCACCATAGATCATTGTATTTCTAAGTTTCTCCCTCGTCGTAAAATTACGGGCGAAATAAATCATGATTGTAATGGCTAATACCACCAACGTTGTTCTCGACTGAAGGAAATAGATCAGATAGAATAAGATCATAATTGCGATGATCACAAAACGCGATTTTTGTTCATGCGATATTTTAAACAACGAATAAAACAAGAGCATGATAACCAGGGCAAATTGGAAACGGTAGCGATAACCGCGAATTGGAGAGTAGGCAACGAATTCGGCATCCGTAAATTTCACAGGGTTAACAAAGAGGAAGAAGAAGTAGAAAATGAATAAGAGCGACAGTGAAATATAGAGGAATGATTTTTCTACTTGATTAATGGTAATCCATCCCTTATTCAGAAGCGATATCAGCAATATTCCGGAGAGCGAGAGCAAGACCGAACGTTGAGCCATGATGCCGTAGTAGTATGGTTGTCCAAAAACCTCATGCCCTTTGAATGCGGCCAGGAAGTTAACGATGATAAAAACCCACATCAAAATATCGAGCCTTGTAATTCGGCTACGACGAAAGTTGAGAAACATGCTCAACAAATAATAACCCGAAAGGAGTATGATGGCGAATGTCGACAACGATTGGTGAATACTCTCCAAAGGTAAAGTGGCAAATATTCGGAACGTAGACGTATAGATCAAAAACAGCAGCGTATATGCAAGCAGCGGATGTAATTTAGTATGCAAGGCGTCGTTCAGCATCTGTTTTGTCTAGCGACGAAAGTACAAAACCTAAAGGGAATTTTGAGGTCTTCCGGCCACAAATGAAGGAGGAAAAGAAGCGCTTTGGAGAATTAAAGGCTAAAGAACGTGTAAAAGCCAAAATGGCGTTTCACACTCAGAACGCAGAGTAAAGTCCACGTAAATATCCCAAAAACCTGTCCGATACAAGTACCCATAAGTCCGTAAGCCGGCGTAAGTATCAGGCAAGAGGTAATATTAACGATCGCCGAAACGATGGCAATATTCCTTAACACATGTTGCCGACCCGTCATATTCAGGATTTGAGAAGGAAGCCCAACGAAGGTAATAATGAACTGACCTGCTAAAAGAACATAAAGCGCTTCCTCATGGCTCGGGAATTCCTTCCCGAAAACAGAAAGAACGAAAGCCGGGCAAAGCGACAAGACAACGAAAATTGGCAAGGAAGTTACAAATATCAAGCGTGACGATTCACGCGAATTCTGCTTGAGTAAATCATATTTCCCTGCCGCATATGCTTCAGCGAAGCGGGGCATTGCCAGACTATTGATTGCAAGAATAGTAATATTCGTAAAGACAGAAATACGGACGAGTGCGTTATAAATACCTACGTCTGATTCCGTACTCCACGCAGCGAGAATTAACGTTCCTGCCCACGACATCAGCAATTGCATGAGTGTTGTGAAAAACATCGGCGAAGAAGTTTTCATCAATTCGCGCAAAGGAAATTTCTCGACAACTTTGGATGTAGTAAACTTGCTGTAGTAAAGCCACAGAATTAAGCTTAGTGTACCCGATAAGCCTATGCAACCAAATTGCACATAAGCCGGAACTTCTTTTTCTGAATGAGTTTGCGAAACGATGAGCAATACGATCATTGCAAAAAAACTGACCGAGACAGTTTGAAAAAAAGTATATGCGCGAATCTTCTTCAGTCCACGAATACATTCTGAGTTCACCAATATCAAAACAAGCGGCAAGGCAAGCCACGCATTGATTTTTAGAATTGCTTCCAGATACGGTTTATGAAAATAATTTTCTGCAATAAAACCGGAAAGAAAATAAAGAGCAACAGATATCAGCAGTGTTAGCGGTAGAATCACTTTCATCGCCGACAGGTAAATTGCCTTGATAGTACCGTAATCATTTTTCATAGCATATTCAGCTACAAATTTCATGAGAGCAACATCGAGTCCGAGCTTTCCGAAAACAGAGGCAAAACTTAGTATCGCCAGACAGATTGAAACCAGGCCCAATGCATCAGCGCCAAAAAAACGGGAAGTAAGAAGAGTAACAACGAAGCCTGTAATAACTCCGGCCATTCGTACCAGCAAGGCAAGAAAACTTGTCCGAATAAGTTCAGCATATTCCTTATCATTCCGGAAACGCTGAATGATACTACGAATTTTATCGGGCAATGAACCAGTCATTAACAAGTGAAGGTTTGTTGTATTTCATCTCTGCCGTTCCCGGATAAAGGATGATATTTCTGCCGCAGGCTTTTAGAATCGCATGCCCGGCAGCTGTATCCCATTCCATCGTTGGAGCAAAGCGGGGATAGATATCGGCTTTCCCTTCGGCAAGTAAGCAAAATTTCAGAGCACTTCCGGAGTTAACCAGTAAAACCTTTGAACCTTGCTTTTTTAAGTCCGCTATAAAATCTTCGGTCTCGACAGAGCGATGAGAACGGCTGGCAACTACTTTTATTTCCCCCTGCGAAGAGATTTCTGTATCAGTAAGTCGGTATGAGTCCAGAGTATCGGCTGACAATTTGCCTAAACCGGCCGAGTCAATTCGATAAACATTTCCTCCGACAATAGCCGCAAAAGCCACTTCTTTGACCGGCTGGTAAATGACTCCCATAATTGGCGTGTCCTTATCCATCAGAGCAATATTCACAGTAAACTCGCCATTTCGCTTGATAAACTCCTTAGTTCCATCGAGCGGATCCACGCACCAGTATTTTGTCCAGGCCGTGCGTTCCTCAAACGGAATCGATTTTCCTTCTTCGCTGAGAATGGGATAACCAAAAGCCGACAGCTCCTTTATAATAAGTTCATGCGACGCCTTATCTGCTTCCGTAAGAGGTGAAAGATCTCCTTTTAGTTCAACTTCAAAAGCCAAATCGTAAATCTTCATGATTTCAGATCCTGCCCGAAAGGAAGTCTGAACAGCATTTATCAGAAGTTGGGCAATGGATTGTTCAGACATATATGCAAAAAATTTATGAGTGCGGATAAATTGAAACTGATCAGAGAATCATTCCGGCTCCAACAGTTTCATTGGTGGCTTCATCGACGAGAATCAAACTCCCCGTATTGCGATTGCGTCGGTAACTGTCATAATACAATGGCAGAGTGGTGCGAAGATGAATTCGTCCAATATCATTCATGCCAAGTTGCTTTTCGTTTTCGAGACGACGCAAGGTGGTAATATCAATTTTATACCGAATCTCCTTGATCATACAGCGCAACTCGCGTGTGGTGTGACGGAGCACGTATCTTTTCCCTTCCATCAATGGCTTTTCGTTCATCCAGCAAATCATCACATCAATTTCCTGTCCCGTCTGTGGTAGATTGTTTTCACGGACGAGCATATCGCCACGACTGATATCAACATCATCTTCGAGCTGAATTGAAACTGACATAGGTGAAAAACCTTCGGACACTTCCCGATCAGCTACATTGATTTTTGAAATCTTAGATGTAAAACCGGAAGGCAAGACCATCACTTTATCGCCCGGACGAAAAACACCGCCGATGATTCTTCCTGAATACGCACGGTAATCGTGAAACTGATCATCTTGCGGACGAATAACATATTGAACAGGGAACCGACAATCGATGTGATTTTGATCGCCGCTGATGTGGACGTTTTCCAGATTAAACATGAGCGTACTTCCTTCGTACCAGTTCATGTTCTTCGAACGGTCTACTACATTATCGCCAAACTTAGCGCTGATTGGAATGAACTGAATATCCTGTGTATCCAGGCGTGAAGAAAACATTCGGAATTCTTCAACAATATTTTCATACACTGTCTGATCCCAATCGACCAGATCCATTTTATTTATGCAAACAACCATATGCGGAATTCCCAGCAAGCTGGCAATAAATGCATGTCGTCGAGTTTGCTCAACCATTCCTTTACGGGCATCAATCAGGATCAAAGCCAGATTGGCCGTTGATGCACCCGTCACCATATTGCGCGTATACTGCAAATGTCCGGGAGCATCAGATATAATGAACTTTCTTTTTGGAGTAGAAAAATAACGGTAAGCTACGTCGATGGTAATTCCCTGCTCTCTCTCTGCCTTCAATCCATCCGTCAGCAACGACAAATCCATTTCCGACAATCCCCGTCTCTCGCTCGAAGCCTTCAACGCCTGCAACTGATCCTCAAAAATATTACGTGTATCCAAAAGCAACCGCCCAATGAGCGTACTTTTCCCGTCATCCACACTACCACATGTGGTGAAACGAAGGAGTTCTATGTCTTGGCGGGTGGGCATCTTGTTTTAGTTGATTCGGTTAATTTTCTGATTGGCTGATTAGCTAATTATTGGCAATCCTATATAACTATCATTACATAATTAAATAATGATTTCCCAGGTCAATCATTCCCTATGCTCACATTAAACCTTAGCTAATTAACGAATTAACTAATGCTAAAAAATACCCCTGCTTCTTCCTATCCTCCATCGCACTCTCACTCCGCTGATCGTCGATGCGGGTTCCGCGTTCGGTGAGGCGTGAGGTGAGAAGTTCGGCGATGATTGATTTGATATCGTGAGCTTGTGATTCCATAGCTCCGGTACATGTCATATCACCGATGGTTCGGAAGCGAACAGTAAGTTCTTCTGTTTTTTCTTCAGGGAGCAATTGCATGAAATCTGCAAATGCATATATAGAATTCTGACGACGGAATACTTTACGCTTGTGTGCGAAGTAAATCGACGGCAGATCCAGATTTTCTCTTTGTATATAATTCCAGATGTCTAATTCTGTCCAGTTACTCAACGGGAAAATACGAAAATGCTCTCCGTGATTTTTTCGTCCGTTAAATAAAGTCCACAATTCCGGACGTTGATTCTTAGGTTCCCACTGACCGAATTCATCGCGATGAGAAAAGAAACGTTCTTTTGCACGAGCTTTCTCTTCGTCGCGGCGGGCTCCACCAATTGCTGCATCGAAACGGAATTCTTCGATGGCATCAAGCAAAGTAATCGTCTGCAACGAATTCCGGCTGGCCATCGGACCCTTCTCCTCTACCACTCTTCCTTTATCGATCGATGACTGGACAGAACGTACAATCAATTTCACTTTCAATTTATCGACCCATTGATCGCGAAAAGCAATCGTCTCTTCGAAATTATGACCTGTATCAATATGCATTAAGGCAAAAGGAATCTTCGCCGGATAAAATGCCTTTTGGGCCAGATAAGATGTAATGATTGAATCTTTCCCTCCGCTAAACAACAACACCGGCCGCTCAAACTGAGCTGCAACTTCACGAATCACGAAAATGCTTTCGGCTTCGAGTTCGTTTAGGTGGTTTAGGTTGTAGGAGAACATTAGTTGTTGCTTAGATGCTTAGATTTTAAACAAAATAATCACTTGATAGTGGGGTAAAGATATAAAAATCGGAGTATTTTTTTGAAATTTTGCCGGCTAAATTCCCAGGCAAGTAAGCAACTTCGAAACGCTCTTCTCCACACTCTCACTCTCCGTATCCACAACAACTTCTGCCTTCTCAGGCGCTTCGTAAGGTGAATCAATTCCGGTAAAGTTTTTGATTTCTCCGGCTCTTGCTTTTTTGTACAGGCCTTTTGTGTCGCGCTTTTCACAGGCCTCGATGGATGCTTTTACGTACACCTCGATAAATTGCCCTTTGGGAAAAAGTGCTCGCACTGCATCGCGGTCAGCTTTGAATGGTGAAATGAAAGAAGTAATTACTATCATTCCGGCATCGGCCAAAACCCGACATATTTCCCCGGCACGACGGACATTCTCTTTCCGGTCGGCATCACTGAATCCTAAATCCTTATTGAGTCCGGCACGCAGTGTATCACCGTCGAGCGAATAAGCAATTTTACCGCGCTCCAGCAATTCTTTCTCGAGCAATTTAGCCAGCGTTGTCTTTCCCGAACCACTAAGTCCGGTCATCCAGATAACGAGCGGTTGCTGCTTCAGAAGTCGGGATCTTTCCTCACGACTTACCAATGAATGCGGCGGGAAAATGTCTTCTGCCATACTTATTGTCCGATCGGATGCCAGGTTGTTTTAATTTCCTGCAAATCCATAATGCGATAGCCATTGTGCGACGATTCTTTCATCCAGTTATCGTCTTTATATACAACGGCGCGTTTTACATTCATCGCCGATAATTCTTTCACCTTAGAAATTTCTTCCTGAACATCGTCGCAATAAACAATGGCATTTACATCCATGTGATTGGCGAAATGCGAAATCAATTCAGAACGATAACCGGTAAGCAGATTCACTACTCCGCCCGGAACATCAGAAGAATTTATTACTTCGCCGAAAGTAACTGCGCACAGCGGCTTTTCTGACGAAGCTAAAACGATAATCGTATTTCCTCCTGCAACTGCGGGAGCTATAACAGATACTAATCCGATGAGTCCGTAATTCTCAGGCGACAATGCAGACACAACTCCTGTCGGCTCTGCAACGGAGAAATTGAAGTGTGACGATTCAACCGGATTCACCGCACTGAACACTTGCTGATACTTGTCGCACCAGCCTGCATAATACACTAAACGATCGACAGACAAGCTCACTTCATTTTCCGCTTGAGCAGTTGTGCTTCCCTGTTTCGTCAGCTCATCGACAAATTGCGCACGACGTCCTTCGAGCATTTCTGCAATGCGGTAAAGAATCTGGCTGCGATTGTAAGCCGACTTTCCTGTCCAGCCCGGTTGAGCTTTACGTGCAGCAACAACGGCTTCACGAAAATCTTTACGGGAGCTCTGACAGATATTTGCCAGCGTATTTCCGCTCTTATCGTTCAGAATGTAATAACGACCCGACTCAGTACGAGGAAATTTTCCGTCGATGTATATTTTATAGGTCTTCAACACGTCGAGACGTCCGCTTTTGCCGGATTGTCCGTTCACGTGAGCACCGTTGATAGTTTCAGTTTTACTTTTTTCTGCCTGATCCATTTTCAATTTCTTTTTATAATCTTAATTGTGTTCAACTTCCAAATACGGCATAAGGCCATGCAAACCGCCTTCGCGTCCTACTCCACTTTCTTTGTAGCCTCCAAAAGGAGAGGTTGGATCAAATTTATTATACGTATTTGCCCAAACCACACCTGCACGAAGTGCTGATGTTACTTTGAAAATCTTTGAACCTTTATCTGTCCAAACACCACCACTTAATCCGTAAGGAATGTTGTTTGCTTTTTCAATCACTTCTTCAACCGTTCTGAATGTTTGAATCGCTAATACCGGTCCGAAGATTTCCTCCTGAACAATGCGCGACGATTGCGATACATTCGTAAACAATGTCGGCTTACACCAGAAACCTTTCGAAGGCACTGAGCAAGAAGTCTGGAACATTTCTCCTCCTTCGTTTACACCGATTTTCAAATACTGCTTAATCTTATCAAGCTGCATTTTTGAATTGATAGCACCGATGTCTGTATTCTTATCAAGCGGATCACCGACGATAAGGGTTTCCATTCTGTCTTTCAGCTTGCGAATAACTTTCTTCGCAACACTTTCCTGAATGAACAATCGAGAACCTGCGCAACAAACGTGACCTTGATTGAAGAAGATACCGTTGATGATACCTTCAACCGCCTGATCAATCGCCGCATCTTCGAAAATGATATTGGCAGCTTTACCACCTAATTCAAGAGTATATTTCTTATTTGTTCCGGCAATGGCTTTCTGAATAATCTTGCCTACATCTGTGCTTCCTGTAAAAGCAATCTTATCAATACCCGGATGATTCACCAAAGCAGCACCTGTAGCGCCGGCACCTGTAATGATATTTACAACTCCCGGAGGTAAATCTGCATCGCGAATAATCTCAGCTAACTTCAATGCTGTAAGCGGAGTCGTTTCAGCCGGCTTCAATACAACTGTATTTCCTGCTGCAAGAGCAGGAGCGATTTTCCATGCTGCCATGAGCAACGGGAAATTCCACGGAATAATTTGTCCGGCTACTCCCAACGGTTTTGCGGAAGCTCCCGGAACGGCATACTTAACTTTATCGGCCCAGCCTGCATAGTAGAAGAAGTGTGCGGCTGCTAAAGGAACATCTACATCGCGTGATTCACGAATAGCTTTTCCGCCATCCATTGATTCGATAACGGCTAACTCGCGAGCGCGCTCCTGCATGATACGTGCAATACGATAGATGTATTTACCCCGCTCTTTTGCGGGCATTTTCGACCATGTTTTATCATAAGCCGTACGAGCTGACGTGACGGCCCGATCAACATCTTTTTCGTTGGCGTCGGCAACCATAGCTAGCTTCTTTTCATTAGCCGGATTAATGGTTTCAAAATATTTTCCTGAAGAAGGCTTGCTGAATTCACCGTTGATGAATAAGTCGTACGACTCCTGTAAGCGGATATGATCCTTGCTTTCCGGAGCCGGATCGTATTTCCAGTCAGTATCGAATTTTATTGCAACGTTCTTTTTTGATTTCGTCTTTGCCATTCTGATATCTATAGAGGAAGCATATACACTTCCCGTTAGTAATTAGTCTTTTGAAAAATAATCGATACTCTGATAAACGCCTTCCTTCTCCTTCACAATCTGCATGAGCAAATCGTTCGCCAAGGCCGAAGCTCCGAAACGGAACATATCGGCATTCAGCCAATCGTTGCCCAATGTTTCGCGAAGAACGACGAGATAATTCAACGCCAGCTTGGAAGTTGCAATACCACCTGCCGGTTTCATTCCGATTCGTTTTCCTGTTTCATAATAGAAATCACGAATCGCTTCGAGCATCACCAATGTTACAGGCAATGTCGCAGCAGGTTGAATTTTCCCTGTCGAAGTTTTAATAAAATCAGCTCCGGCATGCATAGCGAGATCAGAAGCACGACGCACATTGTCGAGCGTACTCAACTCACCTGTTTCCAAAATCACTTTGAGATGTGCTTGTCCGCAAGCTTCTTTCACGGCACAGATTTCATCGAACACGAAATTATATTCGCTGGCGAGGAAATGTCCGCGGGAAATCACCATATCGATTTCATCAGCACCTTCGTTCACCGCCCACTTAGTTTCTTCGAGCTTCACCTTGCGTGTAGACATACCGCTTGGGAAGGCCGTTGCCACAGCCGCAACTTTTACTTTGGAACCCTTCAACGCCTCTTTTGCAACACGCACCAGATTCGGGTACACACAAACGGCCGCAACAGGAGGAATATCGGAATAAGCCGAATGCGGATGCATTGCTTTCGTACAAAGTTGCTTTACTTTCCCGGGAGTATCTTTTGCTTCAAGAGTGGTGAGATCGACCATACTGAGCGCCATCTTCAGGGCAGCCATTTTCGACTCCTTTTTAATACTTCGCTTCGAAAAACGCGAAATTCGTTCCTCCACACCCACCTGATCAATCGCAGGGCTGTCGGTCACTAAATAATCTGTTCTTTTCATTCTATGGATCTTAGCCAAAATAGGCTAGCGAATATACGAAAAGGAATTGTGCAAGGGAAATCTTCTTCACAAGTCAAAAATCAAATGGTAATAGCCAAAACGGGGTTTGTACACCAAATGCAAAGACCATTGCAACGAATTTTCCGGTTCAAAAAAGCAAATCATAAGATCTCTCAATTATGGTATTTAACTCAAGAGTAAATGCTCGTATTTTATTGATGACAGAATCGATTGACTGAACCTGAAACTATGAATTCCGACAATTGAGCTCATTCCCGAATGGATAATTCAGAATTCAACAAATACGTTTTACCATCTTTGCTTAGAACGTACCTGCTTTGCTGCAACTTATTCAAACTAATAACGTGAATACCCCCGAAAGCCGTATCCTGCAAAATAGCTGATCGATCCAGCATTGAAATAAACCTACTATCATTTGTAACGATGTAACGGTATTCAAACGGGCGATAAAAATTTCGATTCTGACCGATTAATTCGATAGTACTAATATGCCTCAATTTTACAGAAGGCCTTATGTTAAGCCCATCCATCATCGACAGAAAAGGATATTCTTCTGAATGCCGGAATACCAATCCAATGGGAGCTAGCCACGAATCCCCTTTCTTAGAAAGAAAGTTGGCTGCCTTTTCGTAATTGTGCATCAAAGTCATGGCCCCTTCATTTCCCGGATGCAATCTCATTTCGTTCTCTGATTTTTCAAAAATACTTTTCTCGGTTTGAAAATATCCAATTGAATTTAAAAGCGAGATAGCTATACTGCGACCATCAGACGCGAGATTCGGATCCAATTTAAGAAAGGAAGAATTGCTTTCACCGGAATAATACGGACGTAGATATTCCTCCGTTAATCCACCATTCATCTCAAGCAAGGTTGCAATTTCTCTTTTATTTACAAATTGAGGCGGACGATTAAAATATGAACGAAGACTATAATAAGAAACAAGTGGTTTACCATAGTTCAAATAAACACATGGAAGCGCGCTGAGGATTAAGCAAACAATTAAGATGGAAACAATTCTCTCACGCTTCTCCAAAAACTTAATTATCTGCATGGCCAACCATGGTGCAAGCAATAGAAAAAACGGCAATTGCAATCGCGCATTCCATTGCTGAAATTTAAAAACTATACAAAAGAGAATAAAGCCGGTCGATAAGCAAAGCAAGTAAAACATCTCCTTATTCTCATCCTTAAACCCTCTTCGCGCCAACAATTTCACAACAAATAATACGAGTGTAATTATTCCCAGAAAGGCAATAAAAGTATTTCCTGTGACCGTTTCGGAAATTGCTCCGGAGCCTTTTTCGTAATAGTGATTCAAATTCAGTTGGCGATCATTGACGTCGACATTAAGAGCAGAATGCAGTTTTAAAACCGAGCTATGAACTAATCCATTTATTGACGATGAATATGTATTAAAATTAAGTGCAATATTTTTTGATAGACCGGAAATAACGTCGGAGAACGAATGCTTCTCATTCACGACCTGATCGAGCCGAGCATATTCTTTTCCCGGAGCAATCCACTTGCCAAACATCTGATGATTGCTCATAAATAACGGCAAATGAATGATGACAAAAACAAAAACCAACATCACTCCCGTCAACATCATTTTTTGCAGACTATTTCTCCATATTGCGAAGATCACCCATAGCGAAAACGGGAAAATGAAGAATATAGACGTATATTTTGTGTAGCTCGCAAAGGCAAAGCTCAAGGCAAAAAAGATAATATCAGGAATTTGAAATGACTTCCTTTTCAAAAGCCGGAAGCCAAAGTAAGCAGCGATCAGACAAAAATATCCTGCTTGTAAATCATACATCGTAGCCGTACTTTGAAGAATAGCCTGAGGCAAACAAATCACAATGAGTGCTGAGAGCCATTGCGCTTTTCTGTTACCATTAAACACTTCCTTCACGATGGCCGAAGCTGCGATGGCCGAACCGATGTAGGCGAAGAATTGAAAGACGGCAGAAAATGAATCGCCACCCGAAAGAGCCCGCATATTCACCATAAAGAATTGCGGGAAATGGTTGTAATAAATTTCGTATAAATTCTGCGTTGGGTATGCCTCGATATTTCCGTTCCACAACCAATTTTCAACACGAATTAAATAACAGGTGACAGCATCCGAATTATTCGGTGGTACATAGAAGAGCAAAAACAGTAGCGGAACAATTAAGATAATGAAAATGATCGACAACACAACCTTCTCTCCTTTTGTCAAAAAAAAATTCGGCGAACGAAAAAATGGTATTTCATATCGGAACATAATTATTCCAAGGGTAAAAGCAAAAACGAAATTCGAAATCAATAAACTTCCAAACGAAATTAAATCGACTCGCGAAAGCAGATGAACTTGCAGGTAAACAAAGAGAGCGAAAAGAACCGATGTTCTGAAAAATGAAATTCTAAATCTGTCTAACGACGAATCCTCCGCCTCAGCAAAGTGTTCCACGATGCGAAAGAGAAGATAGATATTCAGAAAAAAGAGAATAACACTCATCTAATCCAGCAAATTGTATTTGACAATACACCACATAGCCCGTACCCCATCTTTCCAACCAATTTTCTTCCCTTCCATCGATTTGCGCGCGTAATAAGAAATACCAACTTCGTAAATAATCAAGTGACGCATTTTACCAAGCTTCGCGGTAATTTCCGGCTCAAAGCCAAAACGGTTTTCCTTGATAATAATCTGCTTTAGAACATCTGTCCTAACCAGTTTATAACACGTTTCCATGTCGGTGATATTCATATTCGAAAGCAGATTTGAAAAGCCTGTCAGAAAATGATTCGCCTTACTATGCCAGTATGATAAAATCGATCTCGGATTTTTTCCTCCGGCAAAACGTGATCCGTAAACTACGTCGGCATTTACACGAAAAACCGGCATCAATAAATTATTTATCTCTCCCGGATCTAACTCCAGATCTGCATCCTGTATAATAGTATAATCACCTGTTGCATGTAAAATTCCTGTACGAATAGCGGCACCTTTGCCCTGATTGACAGAGTGACTTACAAACTTGAGAGCCTTATGTCCCGGATTCTCGTCTATGAAATTCTCAATAGCAACTTTCGTATGATCGGTTGAACAATCATTCACAACTATCACTTCAACAACGTTCACATCTTTAAAGTCCACCGAATACAATTTCTTCAGCAACTTAGCAATCGTGAGCTCTTCATTATAAACAGGAACAATTAAAGATAGATTCATAGAAAATGATTAGTGGTCGAGACGAATGTAGACAGAACATATTGAATAGATTCACAAAAAATTAAATAATCAGTAAAAAGCCAATAATGATAGGTGAGTTAACAAAGTCTTGGGGTAAGATTTCCGACTCTTCACCTGTTTAGAATTCAATCCGAACACAGAGATTATTTTCCGAAGAAAAAAGGGAGAACTAATCCGCGAGACTTTGCCCGTATCAACAACACTAAAGTTGAGCAGCTCCCACTCTTGATTAAATCATCTCGCGTCTCAAAAAAAATCAGAATGCCAGTGAAAGTCCTATTTCGATCAGTCTGTTAAACTGACCATTTTCAAAATAGGATGGAGTATATCCCGCCGGCGAAGGTCTTATCGTCGACATTGATCCGCAATATCGAATGTCGGTTGTCCACTTTTCCGAAAGCTTGTACGATAATCCAAAACGTGCAGCTATTTCGTATTTCTTAAAAGCCGGCATATAAGTTAAATCGCCCAGTTGATTTTCTTCATGCGAAGCAATTAGCACACCGTATGAAGGGCCACCGAATAAGGTAAAAGAATTCGAAACATGCCACTGAAGCAATAGCGGAACTTCGAGATACGAAAGTCGCATCAGATAATAATTATTCAAATCGTCGACCGGCATACGGCTTCCTTTTTGAATGTAATCCATTTCTAATTGCAGAGAAAATTTATCGGAGAAAGAACGACTAACATAAAGGCCGGCAATGACGCCGGCCTTATCAAATCCTTCATATGTGTCGCCGTCAACTTGTGATGCAACAATTCCGGCACGAATACCGGCATTAAATTTTTGAGCGAAGGTTGCTAGAGGAAATAACAATAACAAAACTACAACCTTCTTCATTGGCTTACTCCCCTACTTTTGCTTGTACAACTTCAACAACCTGATAAGTATCGGCATCGTAAACGAATGCGATTACGTGACATTTATCTGCATTCCAATTAGCAGCAAGCGAAGTAAAATAACCTTTGATGAATTTTGTACTATTGGCAATCGGAGCACCGGTAGAAAGTGTATCACCGAAATCACCATTAAAACTTCCGCGTAATACATCGTGATGAACATAATCAGAAACCAATTGCGGATTATGAGCATACCACTGTTGCCAGTCGACGATGCTGTCTTCCACAACAACCATTTGCAATTTCAAAGTTCCATTGTATTCCTGAACAAGCTGGCCTTGCACTGCTGCACGAACTTCACGTGATGTAGCATCATACGTTGTTTTCATTCGCATTTTTGCTACCGGAGCAACTGCCAACTCAGTTTGAACTGCATTCTTCCAGGCAGTATATACTTTCTTATGCGATGTCGGATATCCGACACGATCAATCATTCCGATTGGATTGGCTGTAATACCAAATTTCGTATTCCAGGAGTTTCCGAGAGCTGTACGATAATCAGCAGTAAATGCACCTGTCGGAGCAGCCGAAGGACAATCGAGCGCTGTAGGACAAACGTCGGCAAACTGGCCTGCGTGAATACTAATCACGACAAGTTGATCACCGAACTGCGCTTTCAAGCTGTCGTTCAATGTTACACCGGCCGGAGGGCATGTGCCACATAAGTGTCCGGTGTAATCTTCCGCCAGTACATGCTTTTGAGCAGAATAAGCCAGTGTATCGAACGACAAAGTATCGCCATCGATCAGCAACGCATTTTCTCCAAGTACCACACCGGAATTATCTTCCTCACGAGTAGGTCCGTCGATTTTATCACAACTGTAAATTGCTATAGCACCTGCTATGAGCAATGCGGGAAATATTATTTTTTTCATCTTAGAAGCTGCTTGTTATAGATACACTAATTCCGTTGGAAGCCGGTACGGTACGGCAAACACCACCAACGCAGAACAATCCTGCGCGCTGACGACCATAACCGAACGCAATACGATTGGCATTATTTGTATAACCGAACGATACATTGTAATAATTGAAACGACGATCTGTATTATCGTTAGCATAATTGTATTCGCTAAAGCCTGCGAAGAACCAATGCGGTGATACGGTGTATTCAGCGAGCAACAGCGCCCAGCTCTTATCATCTTGCATAGTATAGAGGTGTTGAACCTCCGTGCGCAAATTGTGCTTGCTGTCGATCTTCCAGTTGATTTCGGCAATACCGATATGACTGTAAACGTGACCAAATCCCGGACGACCTTCGATTACATCTTTATTGTAATTTGAGTAAACGTAAGTCAAAATCAGTTTTACTTTCTTACTCACTTTATGTGTGTACTCAATATTAAAATCTTCATAGAAAACTTCTTTGCCCAATTTCATGAAATCCGAAGTGTAACCCTGATCAGGATCAGTAGTCGGAACACGGTCGATGTCTTGTGCTCTCGAATAGTTGAAAGCAAGATCAGCACCGCGTGAACCACCGAGGAAAGAACCTTCTTTCAGGTGAAAGAACATTTCGCCCTGAAAACCATATTCGCCTGTAGGCTGTGTAGCATACGGATAGAAAGAAGCAAGAATGTTAGTGTGCTGCTTCGTCATAGCCGGGAGATAATTAATCATCAAGCTATTAAGAATGGCAGTACGCTCTGAGCGGAAACTGAAGTTATCGATACGTTTTGCTCCGAATGAAAAACCGAATCCTTGTTTCGAATACGTAGCGGTAAGCAACGCAGCAGATCCGTCTTTGTAAATATAACCGTTTGCATATGAAGGATCGTTTGCCTTGTAAGCAAATTCACCACCGATATTCCATCCGCCGTTGATGATATTAAAACGACCGGAGCCGGCACCAACGTTGGCAGGAAGGATATACGTATTGTTATCATCTTCCTCAAATTTACTGACGAAGCTACCTCCCAGAATGATCGTTGTTTTCTTCGCAGCCATTGTCGAGCAACTTTCGTTGATATTCCATTCAACATCGGCACCGCGAACAACACCTTTTCCTTCGGTAAAATAATTTCGTTGAACACCAACAATACCCTTAACAGTAACACCGGAAATCGGAGTGTATTTGACACGAATACCATCGAGAGCATTATCAAGTCCCAGCCCGCGTTCTTCATAAGCACGAAGCACGAGACCATTTCCAAACTGATCGTAGAAATTTCCTGCTGTTACTTCAAGTCCGTCTTTCTTATAATTAATGAAGCGATACGTAAATCCGCTTCCTGAAAGATCGCGTTCAAATCCGAGTAACGGATTTCGGTAACTTTCATAACGAATTCCTGCAGAGAAATTATCCTTCTCATAGATCAGGTTTAAAAAACCGTTATTGAGAAATTTTTCCGGAACTTCAGGAGCACCGATTGCAGAATCGGGGCTATAATACTGTCCGTTGAATTCGAAGTTACCATGGATATTGGTTCCGCCTAATCCCTGAGAAAAAGCCGGAAGAGCCGCCACAGTAAGTACCAGTGCGGCAAAATATTTTCTGATCACAATAATGAGATTTATTTCGTTCCTGCCGATTCAGCAGCTACTTTCTTAATTTGTTCGAAGAGTTCTTCTTCGTTTCCTTCAGCGAAGCCGACATGTTGCCAAACGATTTCACCTTTTCCGTTTAACAGAAAAGTGTGAGGAGGCATATTCACATTCATGGCACGTTTGAAATCGCCATTCGGATCGATGTAATTTTCATACTTCCAGCTACGACCATTAATGAAAGGTGCAACACGGCTCATCGTACGGGCATCATCTAACGAAATGGTAATAACCTTCACTCCGGTTTCTTTCTGCCAGTCAGCGTACACTTCGTTGATAGCATTTAACTCTTCGATACAAGGCTTGCACCACGTTGCCCAGAAGTCAATTACGATAGGTTTTCCATCGTTACTGAATGTTGAAGTAGAGATGTTCTGTCCGGTAAGATTTTTCACATCTACAGCCGGAAGTGCACGCGCCGAAGTCGGCGTTGCTTTGTCCTGAGCTTTGAGGGAAACGAGTCCGATGGTAAGCAGGACGACCAATAATTTTTTCATAGAGTATGGAATTGGTTGGAATGAAAAAGGGCTTAATTACTTAAGCCCTTTATTCATTACAAATATCATTATTATTCGGTAATGTTCAAATGTTTATTAGCAACGCTTGAACCTGACTGAACTTTTACGATGTAGCTTCCTTTAGCTAAACCGGCAAGATCAAGTTTCACTACTTCGTTAGTCACACCTGCGAAGTTAAATACTTTCACTTCAGCACCGATAGCATTAACGATAGTAACAGTTACATCAGAAGCTTTGTCGAGGTTCAATCCAAGATAAGCTAAATCAGATGCAGGGTTCGGGTAAAGAGAGATACCTTTGTCGAATAACATCAGAGGAACTGAAACGTTACCATCAGAGATATTGAGGTTATCAACGTAGCAGTTATTACCGTAATTACTCAAGCCCTGGAATTGAATAAGCAATTCAGAAGCACCGATAAACTGATCTAAAGAAACAGTTTCTAAGCGCCATTGAGAAGCAGAAGGGTTGAACTGAGAAGTTGTGATAGGAGCTGTCGCAAGAGCAGAACCTTGTTTGTCATAAACTGTAGTCCAGCTTGTACCGCAATTTGTTGATACTTTAACTTTCAGACGATCGTTGTAAGCAGCAGAATATTGAGCGTGTGCAACATCGAAAGTGATTACTGAACCTTGGATAGCATTAGAGAAATCGAATTTCGGAGCATACAAATTGTCAATTGTTCCATCCGGAGCTGAGTAGAAAGCAATCTTTGCACTACCTGCACCATTGTGTCCGTAAGGTGAACGAATCCATTTGTCAGCATCACCATCAACGTTTTCAACAACGAAACCTGTTGGAGGGAAAAGAGTCGCACCGAAAGCTTCTGCAATAGGAGCCGGTACTGAAGTTGAATAAACAGCGATGTTGTTTATTTTTTCGTCATTATGAATATTCATATCTGAACCCGCATTCGGATTAGATGTAGAAATAGTAACCGTGTGAGCGCCGCTTGTAAGAGTGATCATTGGAAGCGTAATTGTTGCACTTGAACCGTAAGCAAGACTGCCTGTCCAGTTATAAACTGCAGGAGTTGCTCCATCAATTGAATATTCGATATCGCAAGAAGTCAACACATCAGTTCCGTAGTTAGTGATCGTTACATCAGGAGTGATGTCAGGAGTACACTGAACGGCAGGAATATTAGCAACAGCAGCAACACCACAATCCGTTGGGATTTGCGGAGCCATATAACCTGCTTGTAATACGTCTTTAGTTGTATTGTTCTGAACAAAGATCACACATGCAAGTTGGTTGATGTTTGTACTGTCAGGCTGACCGTTTACCGTTTGAATCAGGTAAGAAGGGAGCTTCCAAGAATAATCTAATTCAAGAGAATCACCTACTGCCCAAGAATTCGGAAGAGTGAAACCGGAAGCTGAAGGAAGCATCTGACGCATTACGCCTTCAAATTCCTTTTCACCGTTTGAACCCGGAGCTGTTGTATAATATACATTTCTGTCGATTACCACAGTGTGAGCCACAAGAGCACCCGTTACAGCCTGAGTACAACGAATCATACCATGGCAGTAAATTGTGTCTTTCGCAGCTGAAAGGTGGAAATCCACATCAATTGTGAAAGGAGAAGTAACAGCATAACGAGAAGAAACATCTCCGTACGACATACCAGCCGGTTGTCCTGAGAAGCCAATTCCACCGTCTAACTCACCATCAGGAACACCTGTTACGCTATAATAAGTAACACGAGTAGCAACCTGTGTTGGGTTCTGAGCATTCATAGGATCCGTTCCCGGCCAGCTTGTTTGATATTTAATCGAAACAACTTGTTCAGGATGCGCATTTAACATGGCATTGAGTCCCGGATTTGTAGTAGCACACGGAGGACAAGACGCCTGTGTGAATTCTTCGAACAGAACCAGACGCTGCGACTGTGCGAACGTCATTGTTCCTGCTACGCAGAGAGCGAGGAGTAGAGATATTCTTTTCATATTAAGAGGTTTTGTTTGGTTTCGTTAGTATTTTAGGAAATGCAAGTACGGAATTTTTTTAAACATTGCCAAAGGCTGGGCTACATAGAAACGTTAATATCTTGTGTCGATATAATTAATCATTATATTTGTATTCCAAAATCGAAAAAAATGAGAAATTTTACGAAATTCCTGGCTTTAGGCCTCGTTTTTTTGTCATTCCAGACTAGTACAATCGCTCAGAGTTTGGGCATTCCGGACGGCGTTTTCTACATTTCCGGCCCATTTACGACGAATCGCCTCGAATCTCATCTCGCAGTCGAAAATACGACCAATAACCCGATTAACGTATTGGTTCGTTGCGACAAGAGCGACTCAAAACAATCCTTCAGACTCAATTTCTGCAACAATCGTTTACGATGTATTGAATACAGGAGTTGATGAAATTGAAAACAACGGCAGCCTTGCAACAGCTTCTCCAAACCCTGCAAATAACATGACAGGTATTGGTTATAATCTGCCTTCTTTGCACAATCCGCATCTTGTTATCTACAATATGCTTGGTAGTAAAGTTAAAGATATTGAGATCACTTCTAAACAATCTCTTCTCTTTGTATCTACTTCAGAATTGGAATCCGGCATCTACGTTTACTCGTTAATAAACAACGGTAAGCCTGTAGCAACTAAGAAATTAATTGTCGCACACCGCTAATTCTAAGTCGTTTCACTGAAGAGAATTCGAAGTTGAAAACATCATTAAAACAGTAAAAAGAAAAGCACCTGCCTGCGAAGGGGTGCTTTTTTAGTTTGTAACAGTTATCAATTTAGTACCGTTCTCTTATGAGCAAAAAAAACATGAAAAGCGAAGCGCTCGATTACCATGCGCAAGGTCGCCCCGGAAAAATTGAAGTCATTCCTTCAAAACCCTATTCATCACAACGTGATCTTTCTCTCGCCTACTCTCCCGGAGTAGCTGAACCATGTCTCGCTATAGCTGATAACGTAGACGATGTCTATAAATACACAGCAAAAGGAAATCTCGTAGCCGTTATCTCCAATGGAACTGCTGTTCTCGGTCTTGGAAACATCGGACCGGAAGCATCAAAACCGGTGATGGAAGGAAAAGGTCTCCTCTTTAAAATCTTCGCCGATATCGATGTATTCGATATCGAAATCAATGAAACGAACGTCGATAAATTTGTCGAAACAGTAAAAGCCATCTCTCCTACTTTCGGCGGAATTAATCTGGAAGATATCAAAGCTCCCGAGTGTTTTGAAATCGAACGTCGCTTAAAAGCTGAACTGAAAATTCCGATCATGCACGATGATCAGCATGGTACGGCGATCATTTCAGGTGCTGCTTTACTTAATGCACTCGAAATCGCTCACAAAAAAATCGGTGAAGTAAAAATCGTTGTCAGTGGCGCAGGAGCATCGGCCATTTCATGTGCTAAACTTTATCTCGCCCTCGGCGCAAAGAATGAAAACATCATCATGTGCGATAGCCATGGTGTTATTCGCGCCGATCGTACCGACTTAGACGAAAACAAAAAAATATTTGCAACAAAACAAAACGTTCACAATCTCGAAGAGGCCATTAAGGGTGCCGATGTTTTCCTCGGATTGTCGAAAGGAAATATTGTCAGCAAGGACATGATTAAGTCGATGGCTAAAAAGGCTATCGTTTTCGCTCTTGCAAATCCGGATCCGGAAATTACTTACACCGATGCAATGGATGCTCGTGAAGACATCATCATGGCAACCGGTCGTTCCGACTATCCGAATCAGGTGAATAACGTTCTTGGCTTCCCGTACATTTTCCGCGGAGCTCTCGATGTTCGTGCGACACAGATCAACGAGGCAATGAAACTCGCCGCCGTTCGCGCCATTGCTGAACTTGCCAAAGAACCGGTTCCTGAAATCGTTAATCTCGCTTACAACGCAAAAAATATTACGTTCGGAAAAGATTACATCATTCCGAAACCACTCGATCCACGACTGATTACAACTGTTGCTCCTGCCGTTGCAAAAGCAGCGATCGAATCAGGAGTCGCACAGGCGCCGATTACTAATTGGGCAAATTATGTCGATGAATTGAGTAAGCGCCTTGGTCTCGACAACAAATTAATTCGTGTTGTTACCAGCAAAGCGAAACAACATCCGCAACGAATTGTCTTCACAGAAGCCGATAATTACAAGATTCTGAAAGCCGCACAGATCGTGCGCGACGAGGGTATTGCGAAACCAATTCTCCTCGGTAATAAAGAAAAAATTATGCGTCTTCTCGAGGAAAATCACCTCGATTTAGGAGATACTCCAATCATCGATCCGCGTCAGGAAGAAGATAAGCGCCAGTATTTTGGTGAGTTGCTTTTCCACAAACGTCGTCGTCGCGGTTACACGCTGTACGAAGCGCGTAAGATCATGAACGAACGAAATTACTACGGAGCCATGATGGTTGAAGTTGGTGAAGCCGACGCGATGATTTCCGGCTTAACAAGAAAATACGGCGATGTAATTCGTCCGGCTTTGCAAATTATCGGCACTCAGGATGCGGTGAAAAAAGTAGCCGGCATGTACATCATGGTGACGAAAAAAGGACCGATTTTCTTTGCTGATACAACGGTAAATGTGAATCCAACGGCCGAAGATTTAGCCGAAGTAACCGTTCTCACAGCATGGGCTGTTCAACAATTTAACATCAAGCCACGCATCGCATTATTGTCGTATTCCAACTTCGGTTCTTCTCACGAAGAGTCGGCTCAAAAAGTACGCGATGCCGTTGCCATCCTTCACCAAAAATATCCGGGCATGATGGTCGATGGAGAATTGCAGGCAAACTTTGCATTGAATCCTGCACTACTAAGCGACAATTATCCATTCTGCGAATTCGCCAACGAAGGAGCAAACACATTAATTTTCCCAAGTCTCGAAGCCGGCAATATCGCCTACAAACTACTCCAGGAAATCGGCGGCGCCGAGGCGATCGGTCCGGTGTTATTAGGTATGAAAAGCCGGTGCACGTTCTTCAATTGGGAAGCTCTGTTCGAGAGATTGTGAATATGGTTACCATTGCGGTTGTTGATGCTCAATCACGTAAGAATTCTTAAGTCTAGTTTCTTATTCGCGAAAAAAAAATCCTTGATTTGTGTATAGCACAATTCAAGGATTTTTTTTGCGCTAATTATCCCATGAAATACTTTTTTGAGCTGACGAAAGGAAAAAAGAGCGTTTAAGCACTCAGTGACCCGGAGGGTCACACAATTGTATTAGTGGCCTTCCGGCACGCACCCGACTCGGAGAGTCGCACCTTACGTCATCCTACAAAAGCAATCCGATTAGTTGAAGGGCGAACGGTTTCAAAGAAAAGCTTAGCCTTAAACCTCTTTTTTTACTAGCTGAAAACTTCCGCACAAGGTGCGACTCTTCCGAGTCGCGTTCCCTCTTTGTCCTCCTTTTATACAATTTTTCGACCCTCCGGGTCGGCCTTATCCAGAACCTTGTTCAGATTGAGAAAATTTTTCAAGTGGAAAATTGTGAGGGAAAAAATCGGAATCGTTAGATGAGATTTTAACAGATTCACGAGTGTTATCGATAGAAACGGGAGCAAAATTTCCGGCAAAACTTTTTATCTTCACCGCATGATTCACTCCCTCTCCGGTCGTCTCGTAGAAAAACTCCGCCTACCTGGTCATCGAATGCGCCGGCGTCGGTTATTTCGTTAACATTTCACTGAACACATATTCGAAAATTGGTGATAATGAGGCGGTTCGAGTGTTAACGCACCTTCAAATATCGGAGGACGCTCATACGTTATTCGGCTTCGTTGATGAGGAAGAAAGACGTCTTTTCAAATTACTGATCACGGTTTCCGGAATAGGTTGCAATACGGCTCGCATGATGCTATCGTCGATGACGGTAGCCGAAATTGAGCAGTGTATTGTCTCCGAAAACGCACAGAAACTCAAGGGAATCAAGGGTATAGGCGAAAAGACCGCTTTGCGTGTCATACTGGAATTAAAGAGCAAACTCCGTAAGGAAGGCATTACGCCATCTACCGTCAGCCACCTGAAAATTAAGGATGAGGCAACGGCTGCACTTTTGACCTTGGGATTCGCCAAAAATGCCATCGATAAAACTTTGGATAATCTGCTGAAAACCAGTCCTTCAGCAAATGTCGAAGATTTGATCCGAAATGCACTGAAAGCACTATAAATCTTTGTTCAACTATAAGCTAAAAAAGCTATTTTTAGGCCTTTAAAAAAATTCAATACCAAGCACATCGAGCCAAACTCTACGCTGAATTTCTTCCGTCAATAAATTAACACGCCTTGAAAAGTTTGAAGAAGCTTCTGTTTGGGATTGGAAGTGTTTTGTCTCTGCTCACCTTCGCGTGGGGAGCCGACAAACCTTTCACATCTGATATAGAAACTACCCCCATAGATACGCCCGGAACCGATAGCCTGCACTATCCTTTCCAGGACCGCGTTACCGATCCTTACTCTGCACCGGCCGATCAGAGTCCGCTGTACCTGAAAGATCCGTCGAATATCAAAACCGATGTTCAGTACGATCCGGATAACAATCGTTATAACATCAACGAAAATATGGGCTCGCTTTTTTACCGTAGCCCGTCGTATATGTCGTTCGACGAATTCGTCGATCACGAATTCAAAAGCTCTACACGCGATTACTGGAAACAACGTGCAAACGAAGATTCCAAACTCAACAAGAAAAACTTTTGCTCCTAAAATTACCGTCAATAGCGTCGTATTCGATCGCATCTTTGGTGGTAACACTATCGACATCCGCCCTCAGGGTTCAGCTGAATTAAGTTTCGGTATCAATATTTCTTCTAGCGAGAATCCGGCAATTCCTACACGCCAACGTACAGTTTCTACTTTCGACTTCAAAGAAAAAATTCAGATGAACGTCATCGCCAACATCGGCGACAAGATGAAACTGACAACAAATTACAACACTGAAGCAACATTCGACTTCGAAAATAAAATGAAGATCGAATACACAGGCTACGAAGATGATATCATTAAAAAAATCGAAGCCGGAAATATTACCATGCCTTTGCCGACAACGTTGATTCAGGGATCGCAAAGTTTATTTGGTATTAAAACACAATTGCAATTCGGTAAATTGAATGTTACCGGAGTATTCTCTCAGCAGAAGAGTGAATCGAAATCCATTTCGGTTCAGGGTGGAGCACAGACAACAAGCTTCGACATCAAAGCTGATCAATACGAAGAGTTGCGTCACTTCTTCCTCTCGCAATACTTCAAAGATAATTACGATAACAATCTGAAAGATCTTAACCGTGTCGGTTCCGCTGTAAACATTACGAAGATTGAAGTATGGATCACATCTCGTCAGACTATCAGTCAGAATAATCAGAATCGTAACGTATTTGCCTTTGCTGACTTAGGTGAAGCCCGTCCGGATCCGTCACAGACTTTTGTCAACCCGTCTGTCTCAGGAAATCCTTTGCCCTACGATGCAAACAACGATCTCCTTCCGAACTTAAATAACTTTTTGTCGGGCAGTGGCGGTGTTACTGCACTACGCGATATCTCAAATGCAAGTTTGTTGAATTCAGCAACGCTGCAGGTAACAGGCTTCCAATCCAACAAAAGTTACGAAACGATTGAAAATGCCCGACTACTTCAGGCATCTGAGTATACACTCAACAATCGTCTGGGTTACATTTCACTCAACACCAAACTACGTTCAAACGAAGTTCTGGCAGTATCTTTTGAATATACTGTTAACGGACAAGTATTCCAGGTCGGTGAACTTACAAGTACCAGCAACGGAAACGTTTCCGGAACGCAGGCCCTGATCGTAAAATTGATTCACAGCTCAAACTTCAGTCCGAAAGATTACACATGGGATCTGATGATGAAAAACATTTATTCACTTGGCGGATTTAATATTTCGAAAGATAAATTCCGTCTGAATGTATTGTATCAGGATGATCAATTGGGAGGAAATATCAATTACCTGAGTGATAATTGTGTCGACATTAAAGGAATTCCTTTACTGACCTTGTTCAATCTCGACGATTTGAATACAAATAACGATCCACAGCCCGATGGAGTTTTCGATTTCGTGAATGGGATTACGATTAACACGCAAAATGGTCGCATCATCTTCCCTGTGCGCGAGCCATTCGGTTCATATCTGCGAGGCAAGTTCCAAAACTGTGCTCCGAACAATTCCGACCGCTATTGCTACGATGCGTTATATGATTCAACAAAAACAGCCGCACAGCAATTACCGGAAAAAAATAAATTCAGTCTCAAAGGTACTTATCAGTCATCTTCAGGTTCCGATATTCCTCTGAATGCCGTTAACATTCCGCAAGGTTCCGTAAAAGTAACTGCAGGCGGTGTTACGCTGAAAGAAAACGTTGACTACACCGTCGATTACACTCTCGGTCGTGTAAAAATCCTGAACGAATCTTATCTGAAATCGAACACACCTCTCGACATCAAACTCGAGAGCAATTCACTTTTCTCTTTGCAAACGAAAACCATGCTCGGTACACGACTCGAGTATAATTTCAACAAAGACTTGCAGGTGGGTGGTACATTGATGCACTTGTACGAAAAGCCATTGACACAAAAAGTAAATATCGGCGACGAACCGGTTTCGAATACGCAATGGGGTGTAGATGGAAACTACCGCACCGATTCACGCTTCATGACAAAATTGCTCGACAAGCTTCCTTTCTACTCGACACGCGAAACAAGTACGCTTACATTTAACGCAGAGGTGGCACAGATTATTCCGGGTCACTCAAGCGCAGTTGGTTCTGCGGGGACTTCGTATGTCGACGATTTCGAAGGAGCCATCACGCCACTCGATCTTCGTACACCAAGCAGTTGGTCACTTGCCAGTATTCCTGACGGACAGTATGATCCGGCCATGTTCCCCGAAGCAGCACTTGTCGCGGGCGACAGCTTAGCACCGGGAAAGAACCGTGCTCATATCGCCTGGTATTACGTTGATCCACTCTTCCAGCACACACAAAGCGGAGTAACTCCGTCGTATGTCGATGTCGCTATGCAGAGTAACAACTTCGTTCGTGAAATTCCACAAGCTGAAATCTTCCCGAACAAATCATCGGCTTACGGCCCACAGTCAATCACCTGTATGAACGTGGCCTTCTACCCTGAAGAGCGCGGACCATACAATTACGATGTTGATGCAACAGCAATTTCAAAAGGTTTGAATTGTGCCGGTGGATTGAAAAACCCTGAATCACGTTGGGGTGGTATCATGCGTAAGATTGAAACTACAGACTTCGAAGCAAACAACATTGAGTTTATCCAGTTCTGGATGATGGATCCGTTTGTCGATGACAGTCCGAACGACGGAACCGGTGGTGAACTTTACTTCAACCTTGGTAGTGTTTCCGAAGACGTCTTGAAAGACAATCACAAATCATTTGAGAACGGTTTACCTTCTCCATCGAATAACTACACAACATCATCAACAGTTTGGGGAGTATATCCGAACGTTCAGTCGATTGTAAGTGCCTTCGACAACGACCCCGGCAGCAGAGCTCTGCAGGATGTTGGTTTAGATGGACTCAGAGATGAAACAGAGGGTACAAAGTTCCAGGCTTACATCATCAATGTAGCTAATACATGTCCGGCATCACCTGCATTATCAGCCGCACAATCGGATCCGTCGACCGATAATTACAAATACTTCCTCGACAATCAATACAGCGTCGATCAGGCCGCACCACTCGAGTGTTATAAAGCCTGGAATGGCGTTGAAGGCAACTCAGTTTCTTCCGGTTCAACATTGACGTTGGCTACAAATCTTCCTGATCAGGAAGACATCAACCGCGACAACAACATGAACACGACGGAAGATTATTACCAGTACAAAATCGAAATGAAACCGGGTGCATTTGTTGTTGGTCAGAATTACATCACCGATGAAATTGCTTCAACAGTATCTTATCCGGATGGTCACACAGGCCCGCAGGTAAAATGGTATCAGTTCAAAATTCCTGTAAAGACTCCTGACAAAACCGTAGGCTCACCGGAGCTGAACAATATCGAATTCATCCGTATGTTCATGAAAAACTTCTCGAAACCGATCATCTGTCGTTTTGCGAAGCTTGAATTATTGCGCGGCGAATGGCGTCGTTACAGTTTCTCACTCCTCAATCCGGGTGAGTACAGTCCGACGCCGGAAGTTCCCGGTTCAACGACTTTCGACATTGCATCTGTCAGCATCGAAGAAAACGGCGCGCGTTCACCGGTGAATTACGTTTTACCTCCGGGCATCGAGCAGGAACGTGACTTAAGTGCACCGGCTCTTGCTACTTTGAACGAGCAATCGTTGTCATTAAAAGTTTGTGAACTTGAAGATGGCGATGCACGTGGAGCTTATCGCAACACACAATTCGATTTCCGTTCGTACAAGAAATTGAAAATGTTCATTCACGCCGAGTCGAACGAAAATACAACACAGCTCAACGATGGCGATATGCATGCATTCATTCGTATCGGTAGCGACTTTAACGACAACTATTACGAATATGAAATCCCTCTAAAGATAACGGCAGCTCATGCAACGAATCCTTACGACATTTGGCCTGATGGCAACATCATGGAAGTCGTACTCGATAATCTCGTCTCTGCTAAATTGAGACGAAACAATGAGATGCTCACCAATACGACGGTTACTCTTCTCACGCCATACAAAGTTTCAGATGGCGATCGTACCATAACAATCAAAGGATCTCCGAATCTTAGCAACGTTCGTTCTATCATGGTCGGTGTACGCAATCCGAAAGATCCGAACGGAGCCGGAGCGAAAATCTGCGGTGAAGTTTGGTTCAACGAATTACGCCTATCTGATTTCGATGAAAGTGGCGGTTGGGCAAGCTTGGCAAAAGTTACGGCGAAGCTCGCCGACCTTGGAACCATGACAGTTTCAGGACGTCGCAGTACTGCAGGTTGGGGAAGCATCGAACAGAAAGTAAGCGAACGTGATAAGTTCGACGATGCAAGCTATGACGTTTCTACTTCACTCGAGTTAGGTAAATTCCTCCCTGAAAAATCAGGCATCAAAGTACCGATGTATTTTTCTTATTCAGAAGAAAAGAAAGATCCTCAGTACAATCCGCTCGATCCCGATGTAACACTCACTCAGGCTCTCGCTGCTGCTCCTAATGCTGCAGAAACAGACAAGATCAATCGTACCGTAACCGATTACACGCAAAAGAAAAGTCTCAACTTCACAAACGTTCGTAAAACAAAAGTGAAGCAGAACGCCAAGCCGCACATTTACGATGTGGAGAATTTAAACTTCACTTACGCATACACGGAAACCTTCAAACGCGACTATAATACCGAATACGATTTGACGAAAACCTATTCAGGTATTTTAGGATATAATTACAACAACAACCCTAAACCAATTTCTCCCTTTGAAAAATCGAAGTCGAAAGTCCTTGGGTCGCCTTGGTTGAAATTCGTAAAAGATTTCAACTTCAATCCGATGCCGAGCATGCTTAATTTCCGTGCAACGCTCGATCGTACGTATGCTGAGACTGCATTGCGCAACAATACCGACTTCGCCTTTACACTTCAACCGACGTATGTAAAAACATTCCTCATGCGCCGTGATTACGGACTGAACTGGGATCTGACAAAGTCATTGAAAATTGATCTGAACGCTAATGCTACTGCTAGCATCGACGAACCGATCGGTCGAATCGATACTCGTGAAGAACGCGACTCTATTCGTGAGAACTTAAGTCGTTTGGGACGCTTAACAAGTTATCAGCAAGCTTCGAGTGCTACGTACACTGTACCATTTAGCAAATTACCTCTTACCGACTTCATCACCGGAAGCATTCGTTACGATTCGAAATATAATTGGACGGCAGCTCCGCTGTATTACGATTCCGTTCAGAAAAAACTGACAGCAGAAAACAGTTGGGGAAATACGATTTCAAACTCTCAAGGATGGCAACTTAACGCCAGCGTCACCTTTACGAATCTCTACAACAAGATTCCGTATTTGAAAAAAATCAATTCGCCAACTCCACCAAAACCTGTTCAGCCGAAACCAAAAGTAAATCCTGAAAATCCGGCGAGCAAAGACAGTTTAAAAACAAAGACAAAAACAGAAAGCACTTTTGCTCCGATTGCGCGTGGTATTTTCCGCACATTGATGATGGTGAAAACAGCTTCGGTTAACTACCAGATCAGCCATGGAACAACGGTTCCGGGCTTCCGCGGTAAGCCTGATTTCCTCGGACAAGACTGGAATTTTGAAAACGGACCTAACGCTCCGGGCATGGGATTCATCTTCGGTAGCCAGGCCGATATCCGTCCGGATGCCGTGAAATATCATTGGCTTACGACCGACACATCGTTAAACTCCTTCTATTCGACAACACTCCTTCAGAATCTCACGCTCCGTGCGACGATAGAACCGGTGAAATCGTTCAAGATCGAGTTGACAGGAAGTCGTAACTACACATTGAATCATAACGAGTATTACAAATACACACCATCCGACGGACAATTCCGCGGATACAATCCGACTGAAACAGGAACATTCTCCATTTCCTATTTCTCATGGAATACACACTTCGTTACCGATGCGAAAGATTATTCGAACAACAACTTCTCTCAATTCATCACGAATCTGAAATCATTCTCGCAGATTTTAGCTGATCAGAATCCGAACCCGGCCGGTACGGCAACTCCGGCAGCTTATGCACAAGGTTATGGTCCGGCGCAGCAGGAAGTACTCACATACTCCTTCCTCTCAGCATATGCAGGAAAAGATCCATCAGCAAAAGGCACGAAGAAATTCCAGGATATGATTCCGATGCCGAACTGGCGTGTCACTTACGACGGACTTTCGAAATTGAAATTCTTCTCGTCATTCCTCCAGTCGTTGTCTATTTCGCATGGCTATCGTTCTGTCTTCAGTGTGAATTCGTTCTCACAAAATCTCCTCTACAAAGACATCAACGATAACGGATTCTCCTCTGCACTCGATACGGCAGGAAACTTCATTCCGAAATACGACATTCAGCAGGTTACCATTTCAGAACAATTGTCTCCGCTCATCGGAATCGATATGACTTGGAAGAACAGCCTGCAGACACGCTTCGAAATCAAGAGAGATCGTACGTTAACGCTTGCTTATTCCAACATTCAGGTTACCGAAGTACGAGGCATTGAGTACACGATTGGTGTAGGCTATAAATTCAAACGCGTGACATTACCGTTTAAGATGGGCGGCAAGAAAAAGCTGAGCAACGACCTGACGGTAAAAGTCGACGTCAACCTCCGCGACAATACGACGATCTTACGTAAAGTCGTAGAAGGCACCAACCAGCCAAGCGCCGGAACACGAACATTAGGCATCAAAGTTTCAGCCGATTACCCGCTGAATGAGCGCTTTAATATCCGAGCATACTACGATTACAATGCGAACGATCCATTCGTTTCTTCAAGTTATCCAACCTCGAATACGAATGCGGGGATTAGCGTGCGCTTCACGCTGGCACAGTAGACCGGGGCAATTTAATTTAGTCTCTATCTCCTAAATATCAGCCTTTAGCCGACATCCCCAAGATGCCGACTAAAGGCTGAAGTTTTTACACCCCTTCCTATGCATGGCTTCGGAAGAAAAAGACTAAATATTAAGGCCGAAAAACTCCTCCCCACAGGCCGTAGGGTTTAAAAAAATTCCTACGTTTGTGAAAATTAATTTCAATGAACTTCCCAGACAATCTCAAGTACACGAAAGACCACGAGTGGGTCCGCACAGAAGGCAATGTTGCTATTATCGGAATTACAGATTTCGCACAAAGCGAATTAGGTGATATCGTGTATGTAGAAATCGAAACTGAAGGCGACAGCCTCGACCACGAAGCAACATTCGGAACAGTAGAAGCTGTAAAGACCGTATCTGATCTTTTCATGCCTGTTTCGGGTAAAGTTCTCGAGGTAAATCCAAAGCTGACTACAAACCCGGAATCTGTGAATAAAGATCCATACGGCGACGGATGGATGATTCGCGTAGAAATGAGCAACGCAGCTGAAGTAAACAGCCTGATGTCGGCAGCCGACTACCGTAAACTGGTAGGCGTCGACGCTTAAGAATTAAAGATGTTTTTCAGACATAACCGCTATGCATTGGGATGGGCTTTGCTCATCCTAATCCTATGCGGAATTCCGGGGACCGATCTCCCCAAACTCTCTTTTCTCGACTGGCTCCGGCCCGATAAGATCGTACACCTAATCCTTTTTGGCGTTCAGGCCTATTTATTCATTTTCGGCTTCAAAAAGCAAGAAACCATCGCCTATTTTCACGAAAATCCCCGCTTCATGGCCGTCCTCATCAGCATTCTCTACGGCGGACTGGTAGAAGTCCTCCAGGGCACCGTTTTCATCAGCCGCTCCGCCGATGTCCGCGATGCACTGGCGAATGCCTTGGGTGCTTTTATTGGGTTGTGGATTTACAATGTTCGTACTCGGACTGGTAAGTAGTAAGTAGTAAGTAGTAAGTTGACTTACTGTTAAGGGGCTGTAAACATTCATTTTGGTTCGTTCATCACAAAGCATGATCAAAATAGATCACGTTAATTAACTAATTTTACATTCAATTGTTAGTTAAGCAGCATGAAAACTTCCCCATGAAACAAGTAGCTTCCACCCTGCCCACCTAATCAGCTAATCAGCTAATCAGCTATCAGCTAATCAGCTAATCAGCCAATTCACCAACAGTCAACTTACTACTTACCACTTACTACTTACCAAAAAATGTCCAAACAAAAGATCGTACTAGCCATCACCGGAGCCTCCGGCGCCATCTATGCCAAGGTTCTCTTCGACAAGCTGCAGAAATACTCCTCGCAGATTGCCGACGTAGGCGTCGTGTTTTCTTCGAATGCGAAAGATGTCTGGAAGTACGAATTGGGCAATACGGATTACGAGAAAATTCCTTTTAAGACTTACGCTAGCAACGACTTCTTCGCTCCCTTTGCGAGTGGCTCGGCTCGTTATCGTACAATGATCATTTGTCCTTGCAGTATGGGAACCATGGCGCGTATTGCCGGAGGAATCTCAAATGATTTGATTACACGCGCTGCCGATGTGATGCTCAAAGAAAGAGGAAAGCTCATCATGGTGCTGCGCGACACGCCATACAGCCTCATACACATTAACAATATGAAAACAGTGACAGAAGCCGGCGGAATTATTTGTCCGGCCTCTCCGTCGTTCTATTCCAAGCCTGCCGATTTCGAGAGCCTGGCCTCTACCGTAATCGACCGCGTTTTAGATCTTGCCGGCATCGAACAAGATACCTACCGATGGAATGATAATGGTTGAAAACTTTTGTTGGGGCGACCAATTTTAACGTTTTCATACAAATTATCGGCAAGTTTGGCCGTTAAAACTAATCAATCTGATTTTTAGCAGATTGAAATCTTTGCAAGGCAAACACCGAAAAAAGCTTGACAAAGGGTGAAAAAACCAATACTTTAGGGTAACCAAAACTAATCCGAATACCATGTTCGAGTACACAAAGCAGATTTTGACGAAGGTAAGTTTTGACCGAAACCTTTTCCGTAAAGAATTAATTAAGGCATTACGGATCCTACAACGAGACGAAAGAAGATTATTAAAGATATGGTGCGTTGCTACATTTGCTGCTTACAGCGATGTAATCTTCGAATCATTCAAGAAGTTTTCTTCCTGATAAAATCCAAATTTCTTTTCAAGCCTTTATAACCTGTTCGCATTACTGCTGAACTGCTGAAAAGATTTTTAAATACTTCATGAGTCATCTCTTGCCATTCTTCTCTGGCAAGGCCGAGCATTTCTTTATTCCCACTCAAGTCTTTATCGTGATGCGGTTTTGAAAAACGATTCCACGGACAAACATCCTGGCAAACGTCGCATCCGAAAACCCAATTGTCCATTTTGTTCTGAAACGAAACGGGAAGCTCGTCTTTTAATTCAATAGTAAAATAGGAAATGCATTTGCTCCCGTCGACAACGTAAGGTTTGATGATGGCTTCTGTCGGGCATGCTTCGATACACTTATTACATGTTCCGCAAAAATCCTCCATCGGACCATCGGCTTCCAACTCGAGATCACAAATAATCTCTGCGATAAAAAAGAATGATCCCTGAGAGCGAGTGATCAAATTGCTATTCTTTCCGATCCACCCCATTCCGCTCTTCTTTGCCCAGGCACGATCCAACACCGGCGCCGAATCGACAAACACTCTACCTTCTACTCTGCCGATTTTCTCCTCGATCACCGACATCAATTCGCGCAATTTTTCTTTGATCACAAAATGATAATCGCTCCCGTAAGCATACTTGCTGATTCTCGGAGCATCATCGTGCACCTGTTTTTCGTCAGTATAATAATTATACAACAAAGAAATCACCGACTTCGCGCCCGGCACCAAAACCCGCGGATCCAATCTCTTGTCGAAATGATTTTCCATGTATGCCATTTTTCCATGTCGCCCTTCCTTCAACCACTTCTCCAACCGCGGCGCTTCTTCCGCCAAAAACTCCGCCTTTGAAACCCCGCAGAATTCAAATCCCAGACGTTTAGCCTCTGCAATAATTAAAGCTTTGTGATGGACTTTTGCGTCAAACATCTGGAAAATTCTATGAATATTATTAGACGAAAATACAATTTAGAGATCACTTTACTTTATTTTTTCGCCCCTAAGTCCACGAAGCGCTCAAGAAGACCATTCAGAAGAGGGTTACTGAAGATTGATCCGGGGCACCATTGAAGATTGAATAGTGGTTATTGAAGATTCAATCTAAAGTATGTAGTTTTTCTGCAAATTTCTGCACATTTCTGCGAAATCTGCGGGAATTTTTGTCTGCGTAATCTGCGGGAAACAAAATCTAGTGGAATTTTAATGTGCGCAAGGTCACCAAAAGCTGCGGCGGCGAAAAAAAAATATTTCTCGAAAAGCTTGACAAAACTAAAAATTGTGTGATACCTTTGTGATATCATTTTAATATCACTCACCAATGATCACTGAAAAAATTTACAAACCAAGTTCAGGTTTTACAATGCTCTTTTTGTTGCTGGCCACAATCGCCGGCGCCGGCTTCTTCGGCTCACAACACATGGCTATCGGACTAGTGCCATGTTTAGTTCTCGCCATCATAATTCTTCCGGGGTTTATGATTATCAATCCGAATGAATCAAATGTTCTTGTGCTCTTCGGATCCTATGCCGGAACAGTAAAAGACAACGGATTCTTCTGGGTTAATCCGCTCATGATTAAACGAAACGTTTCCTTACGCGCCCGAAATCTAAACGGACAGTCGCTGAAGGTAAACGACAAAATGGGAAATCCCATCGAGATCGCTGCCGTCATCGTTTGGCAGGTACAAGAAACAGCGAAAGCACTCTTCGAAGTGAACGACTACACCATGTACGTAAACATTCAAAGCGAAGCCGCTGTTCGTCATCTTGCCGGCCATTGTCCGTACGACAATCTCGAAGACAACGAAGCAACAGTCACTCTCCGTGGCAACACCGAGCGCGTACACGAAATGCTCGTCGAAGAATTGAACGAACGTCTGGCCAAAGCCGGCATCCACGTTCTCGAAGCGCGAATCAGCCACCTTGCATATGCACCGGAAATTGCGCACGCCATGTTACAACGTCAACAGGCAACAGCTGTTGTAGCGGCTCGTCAGCAAATCGTAGAAGGCGCTGTTGGAATGGTTGAAATGGCATTAAACAAACTCTCACAAAAGAACATCGTCACTCTCGACGAAGAACGCAAAGCAGCGATGGTAAGCAATCTCCTCGTCGTATTATGCGGCGATAAAAATGTGAGTCCTGTCGTGAACACCGGAACACTTTACAACTAATAACCAACAAATGTAAACTGCCCCACATGTCAGAAAAAAAAGCATTTGTTTTAAGAATCAACCCCGAAGTCATCAAAGCCCTCGAGAAGTGGGCTGCCGATGACTTTCGGTCGGTTAATGGGCAGATTGAATATCTTTTGCAAAAAGCTCTTTTAGATAGCGGACGGATGAAGGCAAAGAAGTAACTTTTGGCAAATTATTATTTTCTCTATTTTTAAGTGGCCGAATTATAGGGGAGCTGACAAAGGAATGTTATGAAAAGCAGAATGGCAAGATGTACTTCACAGGACGTTTACTTATGCCCAGAAATTAAAAACACTAAAATCAGAATATAATTAAAGATCGCTATATTTTGCGACCTATGATTTACTTTTCCAATCAATATCTTTCATTAAAAAAATTTTTGCGAATTTGACAATTTGAATTGCTTAAGCTTAAAAAATAAACTCCATTTGATAATTCTGGCAATGGAATTTCTTGCCATCCTTCTGATTGAAAATCGAACTTATCTTCAATAATGACATTACCAATTAAAGAAGAAATTCTCATTGAATAAAATCCAGGTTCTAATCCTGAATAAGATATTACCAGATTGTCTTTTTTCGAGGTAAGAGCAATTTGATATGCAGATGAATTTATTGGTAAAATCGAATTTGTGTTTTGGATTACATCAACAATCCAAATGTCATTATTGCCATGATTGTTGCTTACATCATAATCGATTGAATTACTAAAACCGACAGTGTAATAATTGCCATTGTCCCCTTCATATACCGAACAACCTTTGTCATCATTTGAACCACCTAAACAGATCCCCCAATCAAACGGACCATTCAGATGAAGTTTGAACAACCAGTAGTCGTCAAAACCAGTTCCAAAAATATGATGATTAGTCACCAATCCATTTGTACTTGAAGATATCCCTAAAATACATAATTCGCTATCAGAAGTAATGAAAGCATCACGAGGATCATCGTAATTATTTCCCCCATACCTGGATTGCCAGATAATATTCCCAATACTATCGCATCTTAATACCCAAATATAACTTGCACCATAATTAACAATACCTGTTAGATCATTATCAATGGATGCTGCTGATCCAACCTGAAAAAAATCACCGTTCGGCATTGGAATGATTTTAAATACACCCTCAACTCCGCTTCCACCATAACATTTTGTCCAAACAGTATCTCCGGCTAGAGTCAATTCTATAACCCACGAATCACTATTATTTGTGCCATGATTTCCATGAACATCATCATCATTAGATAGTGTATTTGTTCCAATTAAAATTTTACCACTGGTCGTTAGACTACAACAATCTCCTCCTTCAGATGAAGTCCCACCGTATGTCTTTGACCACAGTTTGTTGCCATACTCGTCAAGACGGCAAACGAACATATCGGAATTTCCATGATTATTCGAGATGTCTCCATCACCAGATTCTGTTTCCCCTACAAAAAGGTATCCACTATCAGGAAGTTGAATAAGGTCATTAGCGAAATCTTCTCCGGTTCCTCCAAAACAACTTTGCCATTCAATATCACCGTTACTATTTAATTTAACAAACCAAGCATCATTAAAAAAATTCCATTGTCCACCATGAATTCCGGGTATAACATCAAAATCCGTTGATGAGGTTTTACCGCAAAAAGCATAACCGCCATCATAAGTATGAATAATCTTGTGTGCTTCCTCATGTTGAGTTCCTCCATAAATGCGAACCCACTTAATATTTCCCCCTGTATCTATTTTTGAAACGACAACATTTTGGCTAGTAGAAAGCCCAATTTGTCCTGGAATATCTCCATCGTTTGAATATGTTCTTCCACAAATTATAAAACAACCGGAATCAGTCTTAGCAATAGAATATGCTCTGTCATCGTCACTTCCTCCAATAGATTTTTCCCATTGAATACTTTGCCCCTGAATTGACATATTCAACACCATACAAAATCCAATTGCAATTATTCTCATCAAATTAAATTTTAATAAATTTAAAAAAAACATTTCTATTTACCAAAATAAAATATGGACCAGGATTAAGCTCTTCAATATTTAATTCATATTTAGAAGATTCAACCTTTATCACTTTTAAGATTGTACCCAATGAATTTTGAAGCACTAATTCATCCCCTGCCTGACAATTCTCTATGATAATTATAGTATGACTTGGGTTAGGATATATAAGTACTTCGCTCTGCTTTTGCATTTCAACGGGGCGCGCCTTTCTTGGGATAGAACAGGTTGGAGCAGAAACCGATTGACAAGGTGACCATCTTAGAGTTGTGACTGCATTGGGATAGGCAGGATCCGTAAATTTTGAATAAATATTAGGATCAACTGTGTTTGTAAGCCTGGGATAGACATTGGTTACATTAATACAGGTTGGATTAACGGCATCCTGATATCTGTCATCGTCCGTTGCATTACAATAACACCACCAATCAGCTCCATAATTTGTAAGGCCTATTGGGGACCAAAGTTGACATCCAGGTCTAAAATCAGTAAAGTTAAAAGATGATAATGGCTGTTTTAGTCCACCATCACAATACATTCCATTAAGACCGGTACTAATGAACCTAGTATTTTGCATTATATTTAGACTATAAGAATTTGCAATTGCACTTGCACCTATGTCAATTGTTTTTGACATATAATGTGTTCGGATATCACAGTTTGTAAAATAGACTCTTGTTGCTAAAGAAAAATCAATTAAAAAATGATGTCCAGGACACGTATTATTACATGGATCTACATTACACGGACCAAATTGACCTGGATTCATGGGGTCGTAAAGTAATGCAATGTTGTCTCCTGTAAGAGAAAAGGAATATGTACCTAAAACAGGATCTGTGTAATCTTCATGAAAATAGCAGTCACTAAATCGAACATTATCGGTATTAAGTAAATTGGGATGTGTAAGTACTGAATTAAAAGCCTTGGCAACCTCTCCATAAAAATTGCAGTTGTTAGAAAATTTAAATCCTCGCGAATTAGGCCAAACACAATATCCAATCTCCGCTCCAACAAATGTACACGTTCTGAATTCAAACCTTTGAGCAAATAAATCCCAACTTTTTGAAGGGTCTGTCAAATTCTGTGCATTGCAAGTTACACCGTAATATTTATTGTACAAAAACCTACAGTTAGTAAATAAACCATCATAAATTCCAATAGTTCCTTGTTCCAACTCGATATCAATTCCTGCGCTCGGTTGACTAGCTAACCTTCCCTGCCCAGACCAACTAAATTCACAATTATTCGCAGTTAGTCCCTTACCCCCTCCCCATGTCATGCCATTTCTCCCATTATAAGTAAATAGAGAATTATTAATATTGCAATTCATAAGCGGAGGTATTTTTATCATATTAGTTGTATTACTAGGGCAATAATCATAATAGACAACTAACCCATCACGACCAAAATGATGAACGTTAACATTGTTTATTGTAACGTTGTTAGTCGCGTTAATAAAAATGCCATCATAAATTATTTGTATCCCATCATCTGTACCACCACCAATAATTGCATTGTCAAGATTTCCGTCCAGTTCTAGATTTTCAATTTTAATATTATTGGAGTGCGTGAAATTAATCATGATACCAGGTGAAGCCCATTTTTGATAATCAACTCCATAAACGCCGCAATAAATTGCATAATCTTGCGAAGTAGAAGGAGTATATGTTGCAGGTTGGGACAAAGTAATAATCGAACCCGAAATATTCGTTATAGTTGTCCCTTGTGGAATTGCAGGACCACTGATTGAATAGCCTAGCGAAGAAGTTGATCCGGATGAAACAGTTAAGGTCGTTGAACCACTTGTTACAGATCCAGTAACATGAACAACATTAGGATCAGTTAAAAGTCTATTATTGGGATTGCTCGGATAGTCAAATACACCATATTTCATACAATTCTCAAATTGAAGCTTGGGTAATGAGGATCCAGTTATTTTACCAGAGATTGTCATATTTTTTATTCCATCAAAGCACAAAACGGAATGACCTGCCTGATACCAACCAGCTGTAGTACCTTGTCGGCCGATGATGAAAGTACCAGAAGGAATCACTAGAACTTTTGGGGTTGCATCCGGTAATTGTTTAAAATAATCAACTGCCTCTTCAAATTCACACTCGTCTGAAATGTTATCTGTACCATCAGCACCAAAATCAGTTACTATATTTTTTTGAACTACAGTTGTGCAAGGGCTACAATTTACGTTTGAAAATGGACCGCAATAAGTTGTGGGTCCGCCCCAATAATCGCACTCCTTACATGGTTGTGTCGGTTGAATAATTTTAGCGATACTCTTGCTTTGGCATCCATTTTTATCAGTTACTATAAGTGAATCAGTACCAATTCCTAAATTTGCCGTTGAATCCAAAGTTGATCCATTTGACCATTGATAGGTATACGGTGCAACTCCTCCTTCCACATAGCCATATGCGAACCCATCGGTAAGTGAACTAGCACTAGGAGGGAAAATCTGTATATATGATTTTAGAATTTCTGGGCCACTTATTATTATACTATCCTTTATGCTGCAACCATTTTGATCTCGAATAGTGACAACATATTCTCCAGGTAACATATTTACTGCAGTTGCAGAATCACTTACAGTTGGAACCCAACTGTATGTGTAAGGCGATGTTCCACCTGTAACTGTAATATGAGCGACACCCCCACTATCTGGCACACACTTGGCATTAGATAGGACTTCTCCGGCAGCTGAAAACCCACTTGTAGATAAGACTTCCCCTACACTCATTATCTGACAGCCATTTACATCTGAGAGAAAAAGTGTATCGATCCCAGCAGGTAAACTAGATATAATGGAATCTGTGTCTGCTGATGAAGACCATAAATAATAAAGCGGGCTTTGTCCACCATGAGGAACCGCGACAATTTCGCCTGAGCTTGATCCACACGGTGTACCAGTCACTGCTAATGAAACATAAAAGGAATCTGGTGCAGCAATTTCAATTGTGTCATAACTTATACAACCAGAATTATTTATTACTTCAACTGGATATATGCCCGATCTCAACATAGTTCGTATTGGTAAACTATCTAATTCCGAGTCGGCCCATTTATAAATAAATGGATCTTTTCCGTCTGCTCCTTCGATTTCTACAGAACCGCTATCTACCCCAAAGCAAATGGGATTTGCTTGACTAATAATATTAATTCCTGGTCCATCAGAATCTGGTACATAAACATTCTGGGATGCAGAACAACCATTCGAATCAATAACAGTTATAATATATTTCCCTGCAGGAATGTTTTCTAATCTATTGGAATATGTTGTATCGATTATTCCGCTCCAAATATAATGATGCGAGCCAGTTCCTCCTAAGCTTGAAATATCAATTACGCCAGTAGAGTCAGCGCAAGCTGATGGAGTTACTGCAGCAGAAATAATAATGCTATCTGGTTCTGAAATTGTTATACTATCTTCTATGATGCAGCCCTTTTTATCAGAAATATTTATCATGTATAATCCCGAATGAAGATTAATGGCACTTATACTTGCCCCTTTATTATCTGACCACAGATAAGAATATCCGGGAGTTCCATGAGTAACTATTGCGATGGCTGAACCATCAGACGAGCCTTGACAATGAATGTTAATTTGCGTAATTGAATTTCGTATCGCCAAGCATTTCTTTATGGCAAGGGTAAAATAAATTTTTGTTGTCGCACTATCAACTGAAGTTGCATTTCCAGAAATACTGTCTCCCGAATAAGCACTATTGCCCGCATCTTTCCACATAGAATCGTTCCAAGCCACTATTCGCATGTTGACTGGAGAAAGCACCTCGCAACTATCATGATTCCAACTCAACTTTACTTTTACTTTAGCAGTTCCATTGACCCTGTTTAGACTCCAAAATTGACACTCGCTGAGATTATCGACGGACGTATCCGAAATTGAGCCCATGGTTTGACCATTGGGATAATAAATTGCTGTATAAGCATCAGTTGAAGAGGATGGAGCAGTAATTTCGAGTGGATGGTACGGATGAGAGAGCGAAGCCGAACCCAGTGGAAAAACGAAAGCACTGTTGCCTGTTTTTTTCAAAGGTCCATTAACGTATGAGCTATCACTTCCACCGACCAGTTTACTTCCATTTGAAAGCATTAAAACATTAGTAGTGTCAGTATTAATCCATCCTTTTGTCATAATAAGTGAATCACTAACTGTAACTGGACAACTTAAAGTTGCTGAATTTGCCGATTTATTTATTTGTAATTTTTTAACAGTTATCGGGTTAGATGTTGAATTGTTAAACGATTGATTATTTGCACCATCTAAAACCATCGTTCCGCCATTCGTTCCAAATTGAATAGCTACATTTGCATTGATGGTAATATTTCCAGCAAATGTCGAGTTTTTATTATAACAAGGTTTTAACATGGCCCCACTTCCTTTATGAATAAAAGTTACATCGCCATTATAATCGTCCGTTGCGGAATAAGAAAGTAAGCAACCGTATGTTGAACTTGATGAATCCTGAATAGTTGTTATTCCATTATAAACATTTCCTCCAAGGCATGTGTCAGGAATATTTCCATATCTTGATATAGTTGCATTCCCATTAAAAGTTGTTCCGTTTAGAGAAATCTGTTGTCCGTAAAAGGATAGGTTTCCGCCAAAAGAGGTTCCAGGTCCGAGCGTTAATTTGGTTGTGGCTGAAGGAAGGGTGAAACTATGAGCAGTCGTTCCTTGTTCTGTAAAATATTTCAACGTCACATTTCCGGTTAGGCCACTAACAAAGGAGAGTGTCTTACCCGTTTGTAATGTGCTGGTGCCACCTGTTTTTCCAAAACAAATTCCCGAACCGGAGTTTTCAATTGAAATATTTCCTTTAAACAATACGTTGCCTGTAGAAGCAATCATAAATCTGTCGTCGGATGTTGCAGTTTCGGCATTTTTTAAATAAGCCTTGCCGGAAAAGACAGCATTATTTACGTTAAACGTTCCTTTAATATTATACAAATATGCTGAAATTGCAAACGTATCCGGAGAGGAGCTTCCAAGAGTGAACGTATTTGATGATGAACTGTTGTTTTTGATAGATGCTGAGTCCGCAAAGTATGATCCTCCTGTTGAAGTAACTGTTGCACTTCCGGTATTCGTGATTGTCGCTATGGCGTTAAAACGACTACCTTCAAGATATACAGAAGGCGCACTGAAGCTCACCGACGAATTAAATACCGTGCCTTGTTCAAGATAGAGTTTGGCGGTCCCGGAAAGTGAAATTTCCAGTATAGGCTCTGTTCCTAACTTGATGAAATTCCTTAAATACAAACTTCCGGAGGCAAAAGAAGAATCACCTAAACCAATTTTCTTAGTATCTGCAATACTTGCGCTTCCAGTTGAATATCCGAAGAAAACACCTCCGGCAGGACAGTTCAAAATGATATTCCCGTAGTATGCCGCAGTACCATAATAATTTGAATAAATATTTTTACCGTAAAAAAGAACGTTATCATTAAATCGATTGTTTTGAGCTCGGTGAGCTAAGTAAACAGTTCCTTCATTCGTGTTTGACACCTTAAGGATTTTATCAAATATGTCAGGGAAGGAATCGGCCATCACCAACGCACCTCGCGCGGAATTGGTAATACTTACATATTTATTAAATGTATTTCCTCCCTTACTGTTATCATTTGAATTCCCACTCTTGTTTATAGATAATGTATCATTGAAAACAGAACCATTCAAATAGATGGTACTGGCCGTAATATTTACTACTGCTCCAAACGTTGTCCCGCCAAAGGTGATTGTTGTAGCTCCCGAGGATGTCAGATGACCATTGTTAATTGTACCTGCGGTAAAAGTTGCCAGTGTTGATACTGAAAGTGTTTTTCCATTCAAGTTTAAGGTTCCTGAAGTCATTGTGAATCTTTTCACAGTTACGTCATTGGCAAGCAAAACAGTATTTGATCCGGTAACGATGGTTACGCTATCATTTGTTGAAGGCACTCCATTTGGCGACCAATTTGTTGTAACATTCCAACTTGTAGAAGTGTTACCTGTCCATGTAAAATTGCTATTTCCGCTAAAACACAATTCAGAAATACAAATCAGAATACAAACCAAAAATATGCGAAATGCAGATGTTTTCATGAGAGTAGAGTTTAAAATGTTATTAACGATTAAAAACAACAGAAGGACTGTAGCTGCCATCCAATCTTTGAACACGAACCTCAGCATAGTAATCACCAAGCCCGATTAAATTACCAACCCCTAATTGGACTCGATACAATTCTCTCAAATACGACATCCCGCCGCTCAGCGAACCTGAAACATCAAATGCAAAAGTTTGATTTACTAAATCTGAACCTCCCGCTGTGGTGCCAATTTTTACTTCGATGTTCTGAACATCGACAGTATCAAACAAATTCACATTTACGACAACCGAGTAAACGGTTGAGTCTGTTTCGACCGGCAAACTGTCAATGAAATTATTGGCAACACTTATGGTTGCGACATCCATTGAAAGTATGGGAGATTCTGACTGGGAGTAGGCTTGCTTACAATAAAAAGAAAGCCAAAACAAAATCAACAGGAGGATTTTTTCATGATATAGAGATTTAGAAAAAATTAAATATTGCACTGAACTACTCAGACCAAAAGGCTTTTCAATCGTTCAAGCAAATAATCTGTCGCTAACCTTTTAAAAGAAATTACTGAAATAAACTTGTACTAAAATCGATTCTATACTTGGATGTGGGTCCGAAAAAACTTAGATCAAATGTAATAGGAAATCAATTGAATCCAAGATATATTTATAAACAAGCCATAATTTCGCGCATCGACTCGAATCAAAACAAGATTTTAATAGAAAAATGCTAAAAAATAAAACAAGGAATCATAATTCCAGTAAGAAATTTTTAATTATTCCATTTCTAAATGAAAAAACCAACAGAGAATGGTACATCCATAAGGAATCTTGGTTCCTTTATTTCGTAATCTGATGCAAAGTTGGTATAAATATAATGCTAAGCAAGAAGCCAATTTCAAAACAATTGACCGGCAGTCCCCGGCCAACTCTTCCCCAAATGCTTGTAAGCAGCCTCAGTCGCCTCACGCCCACGAGGTGTGCGTTTGAGATATCCTTCCTGAATCAAAAACGGTTCATACACTTCTTCTATCGTTCCTGCTTCTTCGCTTACGGCTGTAGCAATTGTTGTGAGTCCAACCGGACCGCCTTTGAATTTATCGATGATGGCAGAGAGAATGCGATTATCCATTTCATCCAAACCATGCTGATCCACATTCAATGCAGTAAGAGCGGTGTGAGAAATTTCTAAATCGATAATGCCGTTACTTTTTATCTGAGCGAAATCACGAACGCGACGTAAGAGTGCGTTTGCAATACGTGGGGTTCCACGACTTCTTCTCGCAATTTCATACGCTGCATCATCACGAATTTCCGTACGCATCAATTGTGCGGAACGATGAATGATTTTTTGTAAAAGTTTGGCGTCGTAATATTCCAGACGACTTGTAATTCCAAAACGTGCACGCAAAGGAGCTGTCAGTAATCCCGAACGAGTTGTAGCACCAATAAGCGTAAACGGATTTATTTTAATTTGAACCGATCGTGCATTCGGACCGGTTTCAATCATGATGTCGATTTTGTAATCTTCCATCGCCGAGTACAGATACTCTTCGACGATCGGACTGAGGCGATGAATTTCGTCGATGAACAAAACATCATTCGGCCCCAGATTCGTGAGCAGTCCGGCTAAATCGCCCGGCTTGTCGAGCACAGGTCCGGAAGTTGTTTTGATACTTACGCCTAACTCATTTGCCAGAATGTAGGCAAGCGTTGTTTTCCCCAATCCGGGAGGTCCGTGTAGAAGGACATGATCCAAAGCCTCATCACGCTGGCGGGCAGCTTCGACGAAGATTTTCAGATTGCTCAGCACAGGCGACTGACCGGTAAAGTCGTCGAACCCTTGGGGGCGGAGGACTTTATCGAGTTCTTTTTCGGCCGAACTAAGTCCGGAACCGGCTGGATCTAGATTGGGATTGAGCATCGGGGTAAAAGTACGGGAAAAATCTAGAAAGCTATCTCAAAAATACTGCTTCAGGTAAATTTTGGAATAAGGTTGAAAAAATGTGAAGTGGGGAAATACGAAAGCAGGATGTTGTGGGGGGCCGTCCACGCGCGTGCGGCCTCCTTCTCGGTGGCAAATCGAAGCAAATTGAATAATCAATGGCCAAATGCTTATTCAAGGAAAGCTGTTGGTATAAGTAAGGAGAGATGGAGGCTGCGCGTGGTCGCCTTTTTCTTTGTTTCTTTCTTTTTGTTCGCTACAGCGAAAAAAAGAAAGAAAAATCAAGGCTTTGTCAATTACACACTTCGGTAGATTGTTTATTGGCAGACATCACATCACATTTTCACAAAACCTAAGCGTTCAAAGTTAAAGGCACCACTAATTACCATTTTCAGAAACTACTAATCCTTCTCCCCCCTAAGCTCATAATACAACTCATCAAGCGAAATACTAACATCGAACGAAAAGTTGATCGAATCGAAGTTTCGGGTCTGTTTCCTTGAGCGTAAAAGCGTAAAACGATAGCCCGTGGTGAGCCCTACGGCAAACCAGCGAACAATGCTGTACTGAACATTGAATTCCGGCTGATAAAGTATAATGAACTCCGAAGGCGTTTTCACCCTCGTGCGACTGCTTCTGCTGATATATTCGTAATGCGCCGAGCCGAAACCCATCTGAAACGGAACTACGGCAAAATGCCATGGAAAATCGTTTCTAAGACTGTACTCGGCAGAAAGACTAAAGAAGGAAAGCTCCAATTGTCCGTTCGCATCATAAATCCCCTGCCCTTCATCGATTGGAATCGTTGAGACGACGCCATTATTGGTTAGCTCAAAATACCCCACTCCAAATCGAACCCGATTATTGTATTTCAGTCCCATCCGAACCCCGCCAAAGCTCGCAAAATCGCCATCCACAAACGTATTGAACGAAGCCAGCGAGACAAAAAACTTCGGCTTTTGCTGCATGCTATATTCGATCGTATCTAAAATTTGCCCCGAAGCCCGGCTCGAAAAAAGCCATCCGCCCATCATCAAAATCATCAAAAAACGGGTGCGCAGAGTCATCTGATGCTTAAACGAATAAAGAAGAGAAATGTTATCTACTTACAATTACAGAACAAAGTAGTCGAATAATAAAAAACGACCGACATAAGAGCCATTGTTTAGCCAATTTTGAGTTTCTACTATTCAAAAAACTACCTTATTGATTGTGCCGAATTGTGAATTCTTAAGATGACTATAGCACCTTTTTGAAATTTATAAAAAATCCTGAAGTTACCTTCAATCAACTCTCTGATTGAAGAATCTTCCATTTCCGGAACAATGCGGCCGGATTCAGGAAAGTCAATTAATTGGTCAACTCTGGAAACAATCCTATTTACAAAACGGTGAGCATAAAATTTTGAGTCCAGAGCGATGTACTCGTGGATTGCCTCTAAATCTTTAAGAGATCTTCGAGTCCAGCTTACTTTTGCCACTTTGCAATAATCTTTTTAGCGTGGTCATGAGAAACGGTTTTGCCTGCTTTAGCTTCCTTCAAACCTTCTTCAATTTTCTCAATAACCAGCAAACGTTCTAAAAATTTATCCAAAGCAAATTCCTTTGGAAATTCGTCCAGAGCACTAATTACAGTTGATTTTTTCATCAGACTTTTCTATTGACAGTATTATTTTGATAGCCCTCAAGCTAGGTTCAGAATAAATCCAGCAGCAATCACCTAACGTTTTTCTACGGCAACTTCCACCGACAACGCCTTCCCCACAAGCTCCTTCCCATTCAATCCTTCGATTGCCTTTTGAGCATCTTCCTTCTTCTTGAAAGTCACGAAACCAAATCCGCGCGATTCCCACGTAATTTTATCGTACACGATTTTTGTATCTTCTACTTCACCAAACTGGCGGAAAATAGACTCCAGCAATACTTCGTTTACTGAGCCTTCGATGTTTTTTACAAATAGCTTCATGGGGTAAAGGTAATAGAATTTCACATTCCAATTAAGAAACTAAAAAGAACAAATAAACTGAGCCAAAGCGATGATAAAAATCATCTTGCTTTAAGAGTAGAGATTTGTTTGAAATCATTATCTTTATCTATTAGCTTTACTAGGCTAACATCAATATTTAAATAACGTTTTCGCTAATGGGGCTCTATAAAACAAAACGCATAAAGTATTTTTTTACATTCTTAATTTTAATAATATTTTCCGAACCTATTTTAGGTGTCACGCATTATGTAACAACAAATGCTGACTCGGGCCCTGGTACTCTAAGGGATTTTATAACAATTTCGGCAAGCTATGATACGATTAGATTTGACACTATTACTGACGGAGTTCCTATATATCTTCTTGTTGACCTGAAGATTATTACTCCAACACTAACCATAATTGGCAACGGTATCCAAAAAACTCTTATCACTTCAGGCTCTCATCGATTTTGTCAGGTGTATTCTGGAACTACGGTCAGCTTCGCCAATATAAAGTTTTACGGAGGGTGGGCAAACGGAGAAGATGCAGGTGCAATTTTCAATCAAGGCCACTTGATATGTATAAATTGTGTTTTTCAAGATAATGGAGCTTATAATAACGGTGGGGCAATAATGAATTATGGTTCGATAGAGTTGAATCATTGTACTTTCAGTAACAATCATACTGTAATTGGCAGTGGGGGTGGGATTTATAACGTCCCCAGCGTACATAGTAGCGCTAACATTTACAATACAACATTTCTCGTTAACACCTCAGCAATAGATGGAGGTGCAATATGGAATGGAGGCGATTTAAATATCGTAAATTGTACCTTAAGCCAAAATTACGCCATTAACCAAGGAGGAGGGATTTTTTCTAATTACGTCACACGTATTTTCAATTCGACTATAACCTTGAATGTCGCCTCTGCTCCAGGAGCAGGAGGTGGAGTTTATGGTCCATTCCCATCTCAAAATTTATTCAAGAATTCAATTTTAAGCAATAACTCTCACCAAGATTTAGATTGCTTTTATATTGATTCAAATTCAAGGAATAACATTGTTTGGAATGGTTCAATTGCTGGGACATCAAACCAAAATTACGTAAATCCCATGATTGGTCCTTTAGGAGCAAATGGCGGGATGACTGAAACGCATCCATTACTTTGCGGAAGTCCTGCAATAAATGCAGGGGTATCAGATACAACAAATCAATGGGATCAGAAAGGCATACCTAGAAATTCGATTCCTGACATTGGTGCTTATGAATTTACTGATCTTGACAATACAGTAAATGTTTCAGGTGACACCATCGAATCGTTACAAGATTCTGCGCAGTATCAATGGTACAACTGTTCGCTAAATAACCAAATTTCAGGTGAAACTTCTCAAACCTTTTCCCCGACGGTTAGTGGCTCCTATGCAGTTATCATTTCTAATAATGGCTGCATTGATACTTCTGTTTGCAATTTCATCAATATCAGTAATATTTCAAATGAAATTACTGAACAAATCTTTCAAATTCTTCCAAACATAGTCAATGATGAATTGAGAATTAAATCCATTTTTTATAGCAAAGGAATTGAGCTATCGGTTTTCAACCTATCTGGATTGTTAATTGCAATCCGGTCTAGTACAGACAAGGATATTGTAACAGTTGACTGTTCATCCTTATCCCCTGGATTTTACATCATCGAAGTACGTTCTAATGGAAATTATTGTAGAAAGAAATTTTTGAAGATGTAATCCCTTGAAAAAGAAGCAATCCTTTTTGCCTAAGTTGTTAATTAAAGTTTAGTATATAATACGGCATTAACTACCGTCTAAAGACTTAGAACTAAAGGTAAAAGACTAAAGAAAAACGCCTATCTTCGCCCCACAATCCACCACTGTGAGCGATTCAATTGTCATAATTCCAACCTACAACGAAAAAGAGAACGTTGAGAAGATGATCCGGAAGGTTTTTTCTTTGGAAAAAGACTTCCATTTGCTCATCATCGATGACGGCTCACCCGATGGTACGGCAGAAATCGTAAAAAAATTAATGCCGGAATTTGCAGGACGACTTTTCATTGAAGAACGTAAAGGAAAACTGGGATTAGGCACGGCATATATTCACGGATTCAAATGGTCGATTTCGCATGGCTACGAATATATTTTCGAAATGGATTGCGACTTTTCTCACAACCCCGATGATCTCGTTCGTCTCTACGCTGCATGCGCAAAAGAAGGAGCAGATATGTCAGTCGGCTCTCGTTATATCAAAGGCGCGAATGTGGTGAACTGGCCTTTAGGTCGAGTCATCATGTCGTACTATGCATCGGTCTATGTTCGCATCATCACCGGAATTCGGGTGAAAGACACGACGGCAGGATTTATTTGCTACAAAAGAAAAGTACTGGACACCATTCCGCTCGACGAAGTTCGCTTTATCGGTTATGCATTCCAGATTGAAATGAAATTCACCGCCATCAAATGCGGATTTAAACTCACTGAAGTCCCTATCATCTTCACCGATCGTACCGAAGGAACAAGCAAGATGAGTAAAGGCATTTTCAAAGAAGCCATCATGGGTGTTTTACTGATGAGATGGAAAAGTCTTTTCAGAAAATATCCGAAAGCAAAATAGATTTTGAAAAGAGTCATCATCACGAACGGCCGAATTGTCAACGAAGGGAAAATATTCTCTTCCGACATTTTGATTGAAAACGGTCGTATCGAAAAAATAGCCGATTCCATTTCTCATTCCAATGCCGAAGTCATCGATGCCGGAAACAATTTTGTCATTCCCGGTCTCATCGACGATCAGGTGCATTTCCGCGAACCGGGTCTTACGCACAAGGGTGAAATTTATACCGAAGCTCGCGCCGGTGTGGCAGGCGGCACAACTTCCTACATGGAAATGCCGAATACCGTCCCGAATGCACTGACACAAGAATTACTGCAGGACAAATACGAAATTGCGCAACGTAAATCGCTCGCCAATTACTCATTTTACATGGGAGTATCGAACGATAATTACGAAGAAGTAATGCGTACGAATTCCGAAAATGTTTGCGGTATCAAAATCTTCATGGGTTCGTCGACAGGAAATATGCTTGTCGATAAACTTCCTGTTCTGGAAAAAGTATTCGGAAATTCTCCAATGCTTATTGCAACTCATTGCGAAGACGAAACTACCATTCGTCGCAACATGGATGAAGCAAAAGCGCGTTACGGAGAAAACGTGCCGATTGAAATGCATCCGGAAATTCGTAGCGCAGAAGCCTGTTATCTTTCTTCGTCATTTGCCGTCGGTCTCGCCAAAAAGTTCGGAACGCGATTGCACGTTTTACATATCAGCACGGAAAAAGAATTGTCGCTCTTCGATGCAAAAACTCCGCTCGAACAAAAACGAATTACCGCTGAAGTGTGTACACATCATCTCTTTTTCAATTCCGATGATTACACCCGACTGGGCACTAAAATAAAATGGAATCCTGCTGTCAAGTCAAAAAATGATCAGCAAGCATTGCTCAAGGGGCTGCTCGACAATCACCTCGACGTACTCGCCACTGATCATGCTCCTCATACACTCGAAGAAAAAGCGCAAACATATTTCAAAGCGCCAAGCGGCGGTCCGTTGATTCAGCATGCTCTTCAGGCCATCATGGAATTTTACCACGCCGGTAAAATTTCGATGGAAACGATCGTACAAAAATCTTCGCACAACGTAGCCACTTGCTTTAACATTAAAGATCGTGGTTTTATCCGCGAAGGGTATTTTGCCGATCTGGTCATCGTCAATCCGAATAAAGAGATGACAGTAATTCCGGAGAACATTTTAGCAAAATGCAAATGGAGTCCGTTCGAGAATTACACATTCCGCTCATCCGTCGAAAAAACATTTGTGAATGGCAATTTAATCTACGACAACGGTCAAATTTTCGAAGAACATAAAGGCGAACGCTTAACTTTCAAAGCCAGATAACGATGAATAAATTTTCAATTGCCCTACTTCTTTGTCTGTCACTTCTCGCCTGCGGTAAAAAGAAGCCTTCCATCCCCGATGATGTTTTAAACAAAACAGAAATGACGGCCATTTTATCCGACATGCACATTGCGCAGGCTTCGATGGCGACGGTTGCAACCACCGATTCATCTATGTACTCGATGAAACAATACACCGAATACATTCTGAAAAACCACAATACAACGCAGGAAAAATATGCACGGAGTTTAAAATTCTACTCGGATAATCCGGGGCTTTTGCAGGAAGTTTACGACTCTGTCATCACTAATCTCAGCCGCATTCAGGGCGAAGCCGAAGGTCTCCAATAAATCTTAGTGTCTTAGTGGTAAATTAAAAATAGCCACTAAGACACTAAGCCACTAAGAAGTGTTTAGCAGTATCTTTAACGGATTGAGCAATCGGAATAAAAGAAAAACCCAACTCCTTACAAATCTTCGTATTCGAATACTCCCAATCCATCCCGCCGTTTCTAACTGTCTCCCGAGTAATCAACGATTTTTTCCCAAGCAAAAAACTTTTCACTCCTTCCAGTCTCCATCCGATCTCTCCCATCAATGGAGTCACTTTTATAGTTGCTTCCGGCTTACCTAATTCACGAGCGATCGTATTGAAGACCGTCTTGTAAGGAAGATTTTCTGCATTTAAAATATATCGTTGTCCGACAATGCCTTTTGCGTTCAGTTGAATGGCAGCCTTTGAAACATCGCGCACATCAACAAAACCCGTACTCCCCGTCGCATAAAATTTCAACCCTTTAGCAACCGATGAAAACATCTGTGTGCTTCCCAAATTCCAGTCACCGGGCCCGATAATGATTGTCGGATTCACAATGAATGCAGGCAAGCCCTCTTCGATTGCACGCCACACTTCGCGTTCTCCTGCATACTTACTGATAGCGTAATTAGAATTTTCTTTCGACGTCTTCCAAACAGAAGTTTCAGTCACAGCCGAATTACCCGCAGCACGGCCGATTGCCGCCACTGAGCTGACATGACAAAATCGTTTCACCTTTTTCTCCATCGCCATATTCACCATATTCGCCGTACCGTCGACGTTCACATGATTCATTCGAGCCAGATCGGAAGCATGAAAAGAAATTAGAGCAGCAGTATGATAAACAGTTTCGACTCCTTCGAGCGCATCTTCGATTGAAAAAATATCATTTACATCGCCCGTCACCCATTCCACATTATTGAGTCGGGAAAGATCGGCAGAAAAAATACGATTCACCACATCCATCTTACTCGTCGAACGACACATCGCACGAACTTTTTGTCCGCCGGCAGTCAGGTCGAAAATAAGTTGAGCGCCTACCATTCCGGTGGCTCCGGTAACGAGAATCATAGTCGAAATTTAGGCAAAGATGCAAGATAATAACCATCAATTAAAAAATTCTTAAAAGAAATGGTCCATTTTAACTCCCCAAACCTTGAACCTCGAACTTTAAACTTTGAACCTTGAACCTTGAAACCTTGAACTTTGAACTTTAAACCTTGAACCTCCTTTCTCTTTCATAAATTAATATAGGAATGGTATATTTACCCAATGAAAAATTTTGTAGAAGAATTACGCTGGCGCGGCATGCTTCAGGACATCATGCCGGGAACTGAAGAAATGCTTAATAGTGAAATGGTTAAGGGCTATATTGGATTCGACCCGACAGCCGATTCATTAGGAGTGGGCAATTTGGTTCAGATCATGACGCTCATGCATTTTCAGAAAGCCGGCCATAAGCCGATTGCGCTCGTAGGGGGTGCTACCGGAATGGTGGGTGATCCGTCGGGCAAATCGCTTGAACGGAATCTACTCAATGCAGAAACGCTTCAGCACAATCTGAATTGCCAGCAAAAACAATTAGAGAAATTTTTGGATTTTAATTGCGGCGCAAACTCAGCCGAAATCGTCAACAATTACGATTGGTTCAAGAATTTCACCTTCCTCGATTTTATCCGCGATGTCGGCAAGCATATTTCCGTAAATTATATGATGGCGAAAGATTCCGTAAAGAATCGCCTGGAAAACGGAATGTCGTTTACCGAATTTTCATACCAGCTCGTTCAGGGGTACGACTTCTACTACCTCTGGAAAAACAACGGCATCAAATTGCAAATGGGCGGATCTGATCAGTGGGGAAATATCGTTACAGGTACAGAACTAATTCGTCGTAAAGATTCAGGTGAAGCATTCGCGCTCACTACACCACTGATTAAAAAATCCGACGGAACAAAATTCGGTAAAACCGAAGGCGGTAACGTTTGGCTCGACCCGAAACGTACATCTCCATATCAGTTTTATCAGTTCTGGCTGAATGCATCCGATGAAGACAGCGGAACTTTCATTCGCATCTTCTCTCTGAAGAGCAAAGAAGAAATCGAAGCCATCGAAGCAGAGCATGCAAAAGCTCCTCACCAACGACACATTCAAAAAGAACTCGCAAAAGAAATCACCGCTCGTGTTCACTCTGAAAAAGATCTGCAGGCAGCAATTGAAGCCTCTGAAATTCTCTTCGGAAAAGGAACTCAGGAATCACTGATGAATTTATCGGAAGATGATTTGTTATCGGTTTTCTCCGGTGTACCGAAAGTTAACATCTCTCTTTCCGAGCTCGAAGCCGGAATGAACGTCGTTGAATTCCTCTCCGACAAAACACAAATTTTCCCGTCACGCGGAGAAGCAAGAAAGATGATTCAGGGTGGTGGTGTTTTGATCAATAAAAACAAAGTCGAAGATCCGGATGGGAAAGTTTCAGCGGCGGAGTTGATTCGCTCGAAGTATATTCTCGCGCAAAAAGGAAAAAAGAATTATTATTTAGTCATAGCGTCTTAGTGACTTAGTGTCTTAGTGGTAAATTTAAAATAACCACTAAGACACTAAGACACTAAGAATTCTTGTCTTTCTTATTATTGAAGTTAAAGATCAACCCAATCCCAATCACAATCGCCACAGCGAAAAAGAAATTAAACCCAAGCTGGATATACGCCTCACGACTAAGCCCACCCATTCGTTTTTTCACGATATAGACAGACATTAAACTTCCGATTAAAACAGATACGAGAATAATTGTAAGACGGCGACGGTTACTCATGGCGGTAATTTTGTGCCGCAAATGTATCAAATCTTGCGGATATTATTCAACCATCAGATTACACCCGCGGATATCGCTAAAGTCGATTCGCCCGTTAATTTCAAAGCTTCCATCTCCGTGAATTTTACCAAGATCTTGTGTTGCCAAAAAAGCACATGAATCGATATTCCCGAAATCGATAATATTCACTCCCCCGCTCTGCCCCTTTTCCAAAACACGCATTGGATCGTACATATCGCGAATAACAATTTTCATCCATGGCGGAGTTTGAAAAATGCCATTGCCTGATGAATACCCTTGCGAAAGTAATTCCGTCATTCCATACTCCGAATGAATCGTCTTAACACCAAAAGCCGGACAAAGCAGTTGATGAACTTCCTCACGAATCATCTCTTTTCGCTTTCCCTTCATTCCACCGGTTTCCATTGCAATCAATTCCGGAAAGTTAATTTGAAAAGCTTCAGCAAAATCGAGCAAAGCATAAGTGACACCAAGAAGCAAAACTTTTTTATTCTCTGCTTTTAATGAGAGCAACAATTCATACAAGTCACGATGATTGTGAAGGAAAAATCCGCTGCGAGAATCATCGCTCCACTCGATGAGCTTTTCCATCATGTAAATCAGCGACGAACCTTCACGCTCCAGATAAGACGGAAGCAAAGCAAGAAATACAAACTCTTCCGGCTCACCATAGAAGTGGCGAAAGCCTGCGAGAAAATCCTCCTCGTACAATTCGATTTCTTTCACATGATGAACAGATGTCTGTTCGCCCGTCGTTCCGCTACTGGTAAATCGCACTTCCGAAAAAAATTCCCCTGAAACAATTTTCGAAGACTTAAATAGCTCTACAGGAAGAAATGGAATCTGCTCAATCGAAGAAACCAATGCCGGATTTACTTTCAACGAATCCGTAAAAAGCCGATAGACTGCATTATGCTGATACTGATACTGAAATAACGAAACAGCATGCTTGGTAAATTCTGCTTCGGAATAATTTCTAAAAACGTTATTTCGTAATTCTTGTCTCAGCATTCTCTAACATGAAATATTTTTGAAACGCCAAACTCAAATCCGTTTAGCAAAACACTCTTAGTGTCTTAGTGTTAAAATTTAAACACTAAGACACTAAGATTTTTAGACAGCTTCGGCTACTACTTCATTAACCTCAGGTATTAGTTGTTTAAGAAGTCTCTCAATCCCCGACTTCAAAGTCACCGTCGACGACGGACAACCGCTGCAAGAACCCTTCATCACCACCGTCACTATTCCATCTTCGAAAGATTTGAAGTGAATTGCACCGCCATCTTGTTCAACAGCCGGACGAACATATTCATCTAACGCTTCGATAATTTTTGTTTCGAGTGCCGAAGATGTTTTTGTACGAGCAATCGTTTCATCAGCCACTTGTTCGCGAGGACCTGTAAAAACAGGATCGCCGCTTTCCAAATACGATTTCAAAAAAGTACGAATGATTGGAATTAACTCATACCAATCCAGATCACCCACCTTTGTAAGCGTCACAAAATTCGAGCTGATAAAAACACCGGCCACTCCGCTAAACGCAAACAACTGTTTCGCCAATGGCGAATTATTCGTCTGCCCGACATTCGTGTACTCCACCGAGCCTTCTTCCAACAGATACTGATTAACCACAAATTTCATCGAAGCCGGATTAGGAGTAGCTTCTGCATAGACGTTAATTGGGGGGCGTTTTTCCATGGGGTAAAGGTAAGAATTCGGAAGTAGTTTTTGGTAAGTAGTAAGTAGTAAGTTGTAAGTTGACTTATAGTTGTTTCACGGCTGTTTTTGGTAAGTTGTAACTAGTAAGTAGTAAGTTGACTTATAGTTGTTTCACGGCTGTTTTTGGTAAGTTGTAATTAGTAAGTAGTAAGTTGACTTATAGTTGTTTCACGGCTAAGAAACTGACTTTTAGTCCATTTAAACGAAATAAGGGGCATTTTGTTGTTTCTTGAGTGAAATAGAATAGAGCAAGACTTTTTAAAACGTTTCTCAAATTCACACATGAGACTGCCGACCTTCAACAGTAAGTCAACTTACTACTTACTACTTACCACTTACCACTTACTAAATTTGTACCTTTGCACTCACAATATGCAAAGACAAGTCGATTTCCTAATCATCGGTTCCGGAATAGCCGGATTGACGTTTGCCCTCAAAGTTGCTGAGCATGGAAAAGTGCTCATCATCACGAAGGCGAATGCCGATGAAACAAATACTAAATACGCACAAGGCGGAATCGCCGGAGTTTTAAATAGCACCGATTCGTTTGATCAACATGTGAAAGACACGCTGGATGCCGGTGCGGGCTTGTGCGATGAAAAAGTGGTTCGAATGGTAGTGACAGAAGGTGCCGAGCGCATTAAAGAAATCATCGAATGGGGAACTCGCTTCGATCGAAATGCAAAAGGTGAATACGATTTAGCGCGCGAAGGCGGACATAGTACGCATCGCGTTTTTCATTATAAAGATGCAACAGGAAATGAAATTGAACGAGCATTGCTTGAGCAAATTCATAGCCATCCGAATATTTCCCTCTACACTCACTACTTCGCCATTGATATCATTACCCAACACCATCTCGGTTTGGAAGTGAAGCGCGGCAGTCCTGAGTTAGAATGTTACGGAGCGTATGCGTTAAACTTGCATACAGGAGAAGTTGAAACAATTCTGTCGAAAATAACTTTGATGGCTACCGGTGGTGCCGGACAAGTTTATCAGGCAACAACAAATCCTGTTATTGCTACCGGCGACGGTGTTGCCATGGTATATCGCGCCAAAGGCCAGGTGAAGGATATGGAGTTCATCCAATTTCATCCGACAGCCCTTTACAATCCGGGCGAACGTCCGGCTTTCCTTATCACCGAAGCTGTTCGCGGCCACGGCGGAATTTTGAAGACAGCCGACGGAAATGAATTCATGGAGAAGTACGACGAAAGAAAATCGTTAGCTCCCCGTGATATCGTTGCCCGTGCCATCGATAATGAAATGAAAATTAATGGTGATGATTGCGTCTATCTCGATTGTCGCCACATCGATGCCGAAGAATTCAAAAAACATTTTCCGAATATTTTAACGAAGTGCTTGTCGATCGGTATTGATCCGTCGAAGAATATGATTCCGGTTGTGCCGGCTGCACATTACATCTGTGGCGGAATTGTCGTCGACACGAATGGTCGGAGCACTATCAACAACTTATACGCTGCCGGCGAATGTTCATGTACCGGTCTTCATGGAGGGAATCGTCTTGCTTCGAATTCACTTCTCGAAGCGCTCGTTTACTCTCATCGCGCCGCACAGGATGTCCTTCAGCGCTTTCAAAAATTGATTACCAAACCGACGTTCCACTCTGGGATGCCGAAGGAACAGTTCAACCGAATGAATTAGTCCTCATCACTTCCAATCTCCGCGAATTACAAACGGTCATGAGTAATTACGTCGGCATCGTTCGTTCTGACATGCGCTTGAAACGCGCCCTCGATCGTTTACGTATTCTTTACGGAGAAACAGAAGCTTTATACGAACGCACGATTGTTTCACCTCGCTTATGCGAGTTACGTAATTTGATTTCGATAGCTTATTTGATCGTGAAATCGGCAATGGCGAGGAAGGAAAGTGTGGGGTTGCATTACTCAACGGATTACCCTCCGGAAGCCGGTAAGTAGTAAGTAGTAAGTAGTAAGTTGTAAGTTGTAAGTTATAAGTTGTAAGTTGTAAGTAGATGTTTCGTAGGCAACTGAATGTTACCAAACAAACTCCTTCCGTAAATTTATTTTAACACTAAGATGCATATCAATCTAAGTGTCTTAGAGTTAAAAAAACTAGAGTTTCAAAAGCGTCTTCACCGGATCATTTCCACCAAATAACATCAGCGTCGGCTCCTCTAACATCTGCTTAACTTTAACAAGAAAACCAACCGACTCTCGTCCGTCAATAATTCGGTGATCGTAAGAAAGAGCAACGTACATAATCGGACGAATCTCCACTTTTCCATTGATGGCAACAGGACGTTCCACAATATTGTGCATTCCTAAAATCGCACTCTGAGGCGGATTGATAATCGGTGTGGAAAGCATAGAGCCAAATACTCCTACGTTAGTAATCGTAAACGTTCCGCCTGTCATTTCTTCAATCGTAATTTTGCCATCACGAGCACGTGTAGCCAGATCAGCAACAGATGCTTCAATTTGGGCAAGCGACATACTCTCGGCATTGCGAACAATCGGAACCATTAATCCTTTTGGCGCAGATACAGCAATACCAATATCACAGTAATCGTGATAAATAATTTCGGCACCGTCAATTTGAGCGTTCACACTTGGAAAAGCTTTCAAAGCTTCACAAACAGCTTTTGTAAAAAACGACATAAAGCCTAAGCTTACACCGTGCTTTTCTTTGAACTTATCTTTATACTGCTTACGAATATCCATAATGCCACTCATATCAACTTCGTTGAATGTAGTGAGCATAGCAGTTTCCTGTTTAACGGCAACCAATCGCTCGGCAACTTTTTTGCGAAGCATCGACATTTTTTCACGGCGATCATTTCGCGCTCCTTCAACTTTCGTTTCAGGCGATGCGACAACCGGATTTAGTACATCCGCTTTAGTGATACGGCCACCTTTGCCAGAACCATTTACTTGTTCAGCTGTAAGCCCTCGCTCGCGCATTAATTTTTCAGCGGCAACAGAAGGAATTCCCTCAGCATAATTTTTTTCAACCGGTGGTGCAGCTGTAACAACTGTAGCCGCCGATTTTGCTGCAGGCTTACTTTCTTCTTTCTTTGCCGGAGCAGCAGCCACAGCAGGTGCTGCTTTTTCGCCTTTAGCATCAGTGTCAATCGAGCATACAACGGTTCCGACAGCAATCGTCTCGCCTTCTTTGGCTAAAATTTTAATCGCACCGCTTGCTTCGGCGTTTAACGTGAGAGTAGCTTTGTCAGAATCAATTTCACACAACTCTTCATCTTTCTCCACATAATCGCCATCCTTTTTCAACCAACGAGAAATCTGAACTTCTGTAATCGATTCTCCCGGACTGGGAACTTTCATTTCAATAATTGCCATGATATCTATTTTTTAAAAACTGATAAAACTAATTCTTTCTGCTCTCTTTCGTGAGCTTTATGGCTACCGGTAGCCGGACTTGCGCTCTCAGGGCGAGTAATGGCGCGGAATGGAATTTTCCCGAGCGTCATTCGCAAAATATACGACCACGCTCCCATATTTTCCGGTTCTTCCTGCAACCAGATCCAGTCATTTGCATTCTTGTATTTATTTTTTACTGCTAAAAGTTGTTCGGCAGGGAATGGATACAATTGCTCCAAACGAACAAGTGCAACATCATTTGCCTGATCTTTTTCTTTTTGCTCAAGCAAATCGTAGTAAACTTTGCCCGAACAAACAACTACACGTTTTACATTCTTCGGA
>JADKIH010000015.1 GCA_016721305.1 Bacteroidota bacterium | reverse complement strand
ATTTAAGTCGGTCCCAATTACTTTGGAACTTATATCCGCCGATTTTGATTTCGCAATATGAGGCAAATAATGGAAAGTGGTTCTCCAAACTGCACTTTAGTACAAGAGAAGATTCTGTGTTTTTGACTCCAAATCGGTGAACCTGAAGAAATCGATCTTAAATTATCCCCTAACCCTTTTAAAGGACATTTTGATGTTACCGGACTTGAGTCTCTCAGGAAGCCTTCTCTGAGATTGAAAAATTCTCTCGGAATTGAGTGCTCTGATTATGCTGTGTCGATCAAATTCGGACGAGCAGAGGTAGAGGGAGACTTCCCTGCGGGAGTTTATGTATGTGAGGTATTGGATGGAAAAAATATTGTTAAAGTTTTGAAGGTGGTTGCACAGTAATATTCTTGTTGCCGTATATCTTCAAAATAAATTGATAGAATCATTGATTTGGCAATTGGATTATTTAAGTGCCACTCTAACCACCTGTTCTCCATTCTCAAAATGCAACTGTAAGAAGTAAATTCCGGACTTGTATTTTTGGAGATCGTATTGAAGAGGATTTGAAAAAACTCCTTTCTCATTTGCGATTTTTTGTCCAACCAGATCAAATAGATCAGTTGAGAGTAATTGATGCTCGGCTTTTGTAATCTAATGTCACAGTATTCTCCGTTGGATTCGGGTATACATTATTGATTTGATTTTCTGGAATGGAACAAACTGCAAGAGGAGCACAGCTTTGAGTTCCTGCCGCATAGACGTTGATACAATAGGTACTTTTGGTAAAATGAGAAGTACGGACAATTATCATCTTTAACATAGACAGTGAAACAGTTCGGTGAGCTTGCAACATCAGCCTGTGTAGGTGTCCAGGCAATTAACAGAGAATCTCTGTGTCCGCCTGTGGTTTGAAAATTAATTCCATTTGTATTAAATGGATTGACCGTAATTGTAGTCGTATTTGATGCATCGATGTCCCGGCTAACAATATTACTTGTAAATAGCTGTCCTTCGCAAATATCCATTGTGTAGATCGGTGTATTGTTGAACCCGCTCAGGTAAACCTGATGATTGGCAGGGTTCATTACATTTATCTGAAAGTCCCTTTCAACTTGCCCAATTAAAATCCCATTTCTGTATTGACTGATTAGCTCGCCATAAAATTGAGACTCCCGCTTTGAGTAGGAGTACAGCAAAATCTCCCGGTATAGGTATCAAATGTGCACGGAGGTGTTGAAAGAATAGGTTGTGTTCTCGAATAACCGGATAGAAAGTAACCGTATCGGCTGCAGTTATTCCGGTACGCGGAGTGATTAATTCATACGTAAGAGAATCTCCGGATGTATAGCCGGCACCCGGTGTAATACAATATTGTTGTCCGACATATAAGAAAGGTGTGAGTTCAGATGTAAACTCCGGCGATTTTTGACAAAAATTTTGAGTATTATTTATAAGACAATACACGGCCAGATTATCAGATCCGGCCCCGGTGATAGTTGTTATCGCCGCATTTCTTGCCGACTCCACATGTGAGAAAACCCAATCTGAGCAATGTATCGGAAGAGAAATTGTGTCGCAATACGTATGCTTTTCAATTCCTACATACGCACCGCCATTGCACGTTGTGGTTGTTGTAGGACAAACGGGCGAAATTTTGTGTTACTTTTTTTTTTTTTTTTGGCTGACCTGTGGTAAATAAATCAGTGTGTCATTCGAGCAGGAACTTACCACCTGAATACCCATTGGATTAGAGGGTGGGATTCCAAAGCAGTCGCGATAAAAAATCATCGTGATGATGTACTGATCATTACCAATGCATTCATATCTCAACTCTGCACCGGCTGCATGGCTTGCTTGGACATTTTCAGAATGAAATCCGAATAAAAATGTTGTAATTATCAGAAAAATTATATTTTTCATTTGATTTTTTATTTTAATACTCTTGACTTTGCAATTTGTGAATATTGAAATTGCATTTGAGAGGTGGAAATTATTGCTTTACAAATTTCCGAAACACTTCTCTATTATCGAATATAATTTAATGTGTATACTCCCGATTTTAAATCTCCAATGTAATATTGTTGATTATCGTTATAGTGTGTTGTACTGGATTTTATTTTCCTTCCTTCCGGATCATAAATATCAATACCTGTCAAAGAGTTGTTGCGATCAAAATTAATTTGAAGAAAAGATTCTGCGGGATTTGGAAAGACAAGTACGGATCTGTCGTCGATGTTAATGTTTGAGGAAAGCGAAATGCAATATGGATTGTTAGGAGGTAAAACGGTGATAGAATAGACTCTGGAACTCTGACCCATATAAGGACATGCATTATCTCGCACAGTTGCGGAAAAGGTATAGGGCGACGATGATGTATCTGCAATCGTTGGAGTCCAGTCAAGTCAGTGTGTCGCGTTTTCCATAACTATTCACATACAGCGCTTGAGGGGAGACCGGATAATCAAGAGTAATGGTAGTAGTGTCAGTATTACTGGTATCTATAGAAGCAATATATGAATGAAGTCAATGCCCGGAAGGCTTTGCCGTGATTGCATATGGTACTCCATTATACCCGGGTTAGAAGTGGGTTGTAATTAGATGTCGAAAGAACATCGATCTGGATATCTCTTTCAACTTGCCCACATTAATCTTCCGTTTCTGAATTCTGAAACAAAACGTCAAAACAGATACGTCTGGTTGTGGAAGGCGTACAGCAGAATTCTCCGGAAACAGAGTTAAAGGTACAAGGAGGAGAAGAAATCACAGGTTGAGAAGCACTATATCCTGATAGAAATGTTACCTGCCCTGAGACGTTCATACCTGTAAGAGGAGTTATGATCTGAAAATTTAATAAATCCCCATCAGCATCATATGCTCCCGGAACATTGCAGTTTTGATGTCCTAGATTTAAAAACAGAATAGGTGGTGAGAGAAATGTCGGTGAGCTATTTACTGAAGCATCTAAATTATTAATCAGACAATAAACCGTCAAATTGGAACTGCTAGGATTGAGAATTGTTGTTGTGGAACTATTTGTTGCTTCATCATGATAGAAATTCAATCTGCAAGAGCCGGTCAGGGTAACTGTATCTTCATATTCATATTTTTCAATCCCTGTATAGACACCACCTAAACACGTTGTCAAAACTGAAGGACATGTAGTTGATAGGACTTCAGGAATAATAGTAATCTTTGGCAGATAGATCGGAGAAATTAGAAGTGTGAGGCCACAACTATTTGTGCTATGAACAGCGGTCGAATCAGGTGCCGAGTATTTCCGAAGCAGTCTCTATATAGAGTATAAGTCAGAATATATTGATCGCTTCCAATTGATCGGTAAGTAAATTCAGCACCGGCGGCATGACTTGCTTCTGCTTCTTGAAACTGGAAAGCAAGTGCAAATGTTGTGAGTAATAATATTAATTGATTTTTCATGGTATAAAATGTTTATGATAAGACTCAAAACTATAAATTATTTCCAATCAAACAAACCCTTAAATGCAATGCTAATTATTGGGAAATTGTATTGTCAACGTACTACTTTTTCAAGGGATTTGTCAAATTTTCGAAATGCGAATGAATTCTTCACTCTTTTCAGTTTTTAGATGTAGGATATAACTTCCCTTTGCGATATCTAATAAGTCGAACTTAAAGATAGCGGAAGAATAGCTTTTGCATGACTTTATCATTTTTCCGCTGGCATCTATTACTTCAATCATTATAATGCTTTCGTTTAATGACGATTTAATATTCACAAAATTCTCCGCCGGATTAGGGTAAACACTGAACTTATTCTCTAAACTCAATTGAGTTGTAGATTGAGCCAGACAATATCCATTCGTCGGAGGTAAAACAAAAACAGAATAATACGATTGCGCCTGCCCGTTATACGGACAAGCATCGTCACCGACGTTCAGATAAAAGTAATACGGATTAGCCGAAACATCAGATAGAGTAGGAGCGATGCTGAGAAAAACAGAGTCACGGTAATTGTTTGACTGTATAAAATTGATAAACGTCAACAAAGGCCCCATCAACGATATCGACGTTGTGTCATTCGCATCGACGTCAGCGCTCGTAATAAATGGAGTGAGTGAAATTCCCGGACAAGCAAGTATAAATGAAGGGCTTCCATCGAAGCCTGTAAGTGTAGGAAGATTATTCGATGAAGTAACTGCCACTACGATAATGTCACGGATAGTTTGCCCGATCAAAAACGCCATTTCGAAATTCTGCAACGCGGACAGCAATCGTGCTTATTTCATTCTGTATTGGCAAGTAACAAAAATTCTCCTGTTGAATGGGTTAAGAGTGTTTGGTGTTGATGAATAAACCGGAGTCGCGTGCGAATGGAATGCATCGTAGTAAAGTGTGTCAGCCGGAAAATAACCGGTGCGGGGTGGAACTAAATCGTACACCAAAGAATCTCCATCCGAATCATAAGTCAGGAAGGAATAACATTGTTGCTGCCCTGTGTACAGTAAATTGATAAATACCGGAGAATGGTTAGTTACAGCATCCTGATTATTTATCACGCAATGAGCGACCAGATTTGAATTACCGCCGACACCGTACGTCGTAACTAGTGAACACCTTCCGTATTGGTAAAGCAGGATAGTCCAGTCTGTACAAGCAAACGGAAACGTTATCGTATCCTGAAATACATTTTTTTCGATTCCAAGTGATAATCCTCCTTCGCATGTCGTCATCACCGGATTGCATGAAGGCAAATTCGGTATTGTTTGACTGATCAAAGGTAAATTGACCGTGAAATTATTTGGCGAATTGCAGCTCGAAGAAATTTCAACCGGCATAATGTTCAAGTGCTTGCACTTCCGCAATCACGATAGACATTGCAGGTTATAATGTAACGATTGCTGTCAATCGACTGATATTCGAAATCCACTCCAACCAAATGCGAAGCTGAAACCCGAGTTGATATCGAAAAAATAAATAATAGAATTGCGAAACGGAGTGTGTTTGATTTCATTCTGCAAAGTGTTTAAGGGGTACTCAAAACTAACTAAAAATCTCACATTTCGATCATTAGCTAATTAGCTAATCAGGTCAACGAAGAATATCAATCCCCAACGCCCTCGAAATCTCCATCTTCACCTGCTCGAGCTTCTGATGCATTTCCATCAACGGCATAAAGTCTTCGCCTTTTTCGTGGGCTTCTTTGATTTTCTTTTGATTGTCTTCGAGCATCTTTAGAACCTTGCGGTTTTTTAAATGGGAAACGGACTTCTCAACGGCGTCCATCAAAATCCCTTCTTCTTCGGGAACGATGATGTTGTGCATCACTTGCCAGTTTTCGCTGAGGAAATAACGTGGACTTAAGAGTTCCACGGCAATTTCACTGATGGACGGATCGGGCGATATTAAAAATTGTTGCGGCGTGATGGTCTCTCCTTTTTCAAGAGCATCGGCATAAATTTTTAAAATGGTGTTAAATGTTTTATTCTCGAAAGAATATCGTCGTGCGCAATTTCGGTTACGATGTAATTGCACACTTTCATGGCATGTAATTGATGCATTTTTCCTCCTTCTGTATTCGGATCATCTACCTCTGCATCAAAATGAATATCGTGGCTACCGAAATTCAAAAGCAATCGAATTACATTGCGCTCCTGAATCTCCGCGGTTAAAACTTCTTCGCGTTGTGAATGCTGAATTAAAATATCAGGTAATAACTCGTCGACATCACCACCGGGCATTTCTTTTTTCAAAACCTGACGACGGGTTTTGTTCATCTCTGAAATCAAAACCTGCTCTTCCATTTCCATCAGCGTTGCACACTGCTTGATGTAAACGGAACGAATAATAGGATCAGGGATCTTGGCAATTGTTTCTACAACATCGCGAATCAAGCCGGCTTTACGAACAGGATCGTTCGATACTTCGGATAATAGCAACGATGCTTTGAAAACAACAAAGTCTTTCGCATTGTCGCGGATAAATTCGGCTACTTGCGCGCTGCCATGACGACGAGAGTATGAATCCGGATCGTCGCCGTCGGGGAATAAAACAACTTTTACATTGAGACCTTCTTCGAGAATCAAATCAATTCCGCGAAGTGATGCTTTGATACCTGCCGCATCACCATCGTAAAGGACGGTAACGTTTTTCGTGTAACGACCGATCAAACGAATTCGATCTACCGTGAGTGAAGTTCCGGATGATGCACAACGTTTTCAATGCCGCTTTGGTGCATTGAAATTACATCGGTATAACCTTCTACGAGATAGCAATTGTCTTTTGAACAATGGCTTTCCGTGCAAAGTAAATTCCATAGAGCGATTTGGTTCTTGTGATAAATATCTGATCCAGGTGAGTTGGACATACTTCGCCGTTTTCTCGTCTTTCTTCAATACACGACCACCGAATGCAATGATGCGTCCGCTCAGATTGTGAACGGGAAACATCACACGACCACGGAAACGATCGATCAATTTTTCGTTATTGACGACTTCGCCTTCTTTCGGTGCTTTCGGACAACAAAGTCCGGTCTGAATTAAATATTCTGATTTGTATCCGCCTTCTTCAAAGCATGATCTGCAAACGCCGACCATGAATTAAAGCTGTAACCTAATTCAAACTTGCGAATGGTTTCGTCGCTAAATCCGCGCTCACGGAAGTAGGAGAGTCCGATCGATTTTCCTTCTTCCGATTCAAATAAATTTTCGGAAAATGATTTTTGCGCAAAGGTGTTGAGTACATACAAGTTCTCAGGTTCGTCGCGCAATTCAACTTCGCGGATCGGGAGCCGTTTCAATTTCGATCTTGATATTTTTGTGCTAAATATTTTAACGCTTCGGATACGTGAAATGCTCGTGCTCCATGATGAAGTTCACGGCGTTTCCACCTTTGCCGCATCCGAAACATTTGTAAATGTTACGAACGGGATTGACGTTAAATGAAGGAGTTTTTTCGTTGTGAAATGGACAAAGCCCCAGTAAATTGACTCCGCGCTTTTTTAATTGCACGAAATCTCCCACCACTTCTTCAATACGAGCGGCGTCGAAAATCCTGGTGATAGTATCCTGGGAGATCATTCAGAGCAAACTTTTTGTATCGTGTCGTTTTTTGTTTCCGGGGAAGTGCAGCCAGCAGAAAATTGGAAATCCGGTTGTAATAGTCTTCCCCGCCATCCGCAGCAATCGTCAGGTGCCCGCATCTTGACCAAAAGTAACTCCTTTTTTCGGTGGCGGAAGCCTGAAATACTTCCAGCGTTTCCGAGGTAACTACCCATTCGTCATTGGCCCCGGCAATGAAGAGGGTAGGGAGGTTCAGGTATTTGGCAATCTCGGTCAGATTCAAGTCGTTGACCGGATATTGAAGCAGTTTTTCTTCTTTTTTCCGCAGAATCGTACTCCAGAAATATTTCGCCGGACCCCATTTTTTATAGGCGTAACGATCCAAAAAAAGTCTCGATTTGTCGAACGGGCTCTGTAAAATTATGGCATCGCACCGACCGTCGTACACCGCCACCTGTAAGGCAATGGCAGCGCCGATGCCCAGCCCCATGACAACGATATGCTGTGTCTCCTTGAACTTCAGCAGCGAGTCTATCATCCGTTTTCCGTCGCTCACAGAAGGAATGCCGGGGGAAAATTCCATGCCTTCGCTCGTTCCGTGTGCGCGGAGATCCATCAGACAAACATTATAATTCCGATCATGAAATTGCTGAGCATAATCGAGCAGTTGAATCTTGCTCTGATTAAGATCGTGCAAAATCAAAATCGTATTTGCCGGAGTGTCGGCTGCGGGAATGTACCAGCCTTTAAGGAGGAGAGAATCGGCTGTGCGGACATTGAAATCGGAATACTTCAGTCGGAGATCGCCCGGATTCAGTATCGTTGAATCAATCGCAGGATCGAAACGTGCATGATAGCAAACCCAGATGGAATCAATTCGATTCGGATAAATTAGATCGCACGTCAATGCCGATGGTGCAATGGCGATAAAGCCTGCCAATAGCATCACGACGGCTCCGGTCGCAAAAAATAATTTATTCAGATTCATTTATAGGGTAACGATTAATGTGTTCGTTCTGTTGTGTAACGAACAAGGTCTTTTAGCGAACGACGAAAAACGGAATCAGGAAGGTCTCGAGTACTTCGAAGGCCTTTGCCTGATATTCGTTCATTTTCATCGTAGCATATTCCATTCCGCCCGAATTTTTCACAAAGGCAATCACTTCTTTCACCTTTGCGTCGTCGGTATTGTGGTTTTTTACGATGTTAATGACAGATCGTTTCGTTTGACGGTCGGCTTTTGAAAGCGAATAAATCAACGGTAAGGTCATTTTACTCTCCTTTATGTCGATTCCTGTCGGTTTGCCAATCACTCCATCCGGACCGTAATCAAATAAGTCGTCTTTAATCTGAAAAGCCATTCCAATCAATTCCCCAAAGCGGTGCATTTTCTTCACAACTTCATCGTCAGATTCCGATGATGCGGCTCCGCATGCACAACAAGAAGCAATCAACGATGCTGTCTTCTGACGTATAATTTCATAATAAATCTCTTCGTCGATGTCGAGCTTTCTGGCTTTCTCAATTTGCATGAGTTCGCCTTCGCTCATTACGCGTACGGCCTCCGATACAATTTTCAGAAAACGAAAATCGGTGTGCTCCACGGAGAGCAATAATCCTTTGCTCAGCAAATAATCGCCTACTAAAACGGCAATCTTATTTTTCCAAAGCGCATTGAGCGAAAAGAAACCGCGACGTTCGTTTGAATCGTCAACCACATCATCGTACCAATGTTGCCGTATGAAGCAATTCAATCAATGTCGCAGCCCGATGCGTCGAATCATTCACTCCGCCACAAAGTCCGGCCGATAAAAAGACGAACATCGGTCGCATCTGCTTGCCCTTCCGCTTCACGATGTAATGCGTGATGCGGTCCAATAAAGGCACCTGACTCTTCATAGAATCCCTGAACTTCTGTTCAAAGGAATCCATGACGGAGGCAATGGGGGCTTTTATTTCGTCGAGGGAGAGGGACACGGGGGGCGAAAATAAGCTAAATAAATGGATTGGTCAACGTTCCGCTTTCCACTTTCCTCGTTCAAAGTTCAAGGTTCAAAGTTCAAAGACGTGGCGTAGGCGACAGTTTGCCTTAATTATACAATTTCATTTATAAGCTACTTAATCCAGGCCATTGAAAGCTCGATGTTCAAAGTTCAAAGTTCAAGGTTCAAAGACGTGGCGTAGGTAACAGTTTACCTTACTTATGCCATTTCATTTATAGGCTACTTAATCACAGGTCATTGAAGTTCAAAGTTCAAAGTTCAAAGACGTGGCGTAGGCGACAGGTTACCTTACTTATGCCATTTCATTTATAGGCTACTTAATACAGGTCATAGAAAGTTCAAAGTTCAAGGTTCAAAGTTCAACGACGTGGCGTAGGCGACAGTTTACCTTACTTATGCCATTTCATTTATAGGCTACCTAATCAAGGTCATTGAACCTTGAACTTTGAACTTTGAACCTTGAACCTTGAACCTTGAACTTTGAACCTTGAACCTTAAACTTTAAACTTTGAACCGGAACCTTGAACCTGAACCTTGAACCTTAAGCCTGAATCCCCTTGCACCACCGCATGCTCATTCTTATTCGCCAGCTGCCCGCAAGCTGCATCGATATCTTTTCCGCGACTGCGACGAATGTTCACAATAATTCCTGGCTCTCCAGATAGTTTTTGAAAATTTCAATTTTGTCTTCGTGAGCATTTAAAAATTCTCCGCCATCGATCGGATTGTATTCAATCAGATTGACTTTGGCTTTCACGCGACGACAAAAAGCTTCGAGTTCTTTCGCGTCCTGGATTTCATCGTTGAAACCGTTGAAGACGATGTACTCGAATGTAACGCGTGTTCCTGTTTTAGAATAAAAATAATCAAGTGCTTCGGCCAAAACATCGAGTGTATTGTGCTCGTTGATCGGCATAATGTGATTTCGCTTTTCATCGTTCGCAGCGTGAAGCGAGAGTGCCAGATTAAATTTCACTTCGTCATCGCCAAGCTTTTAATCATCTTGGCAATGCCGGCGGTACTCACTGTAATCCGTTGCGGCGACATGCCGAGTCCGTCGGGCGATGTGATGCGTTCGATACTCTTCAACACATTTGCATAATTCAGCAATGGCTCACCCATGCCCATGTAAACGATATTACTCAGCGGAATTCCATATTCACGTTCCGACTGCTCACGAATCAATGCAACCTGATCGTAAATTTCATCGGCATTCAGATTACGAAGTCGTTCTAGCTTTCCGGTTGCGCAGAACTTGCAGGTTAGACTACAACCTACCTGCGAGGAAACGCATGCCGTCATTCGTGTCTCAGTCGGAATCAATACGCCTTCCACAATATTTCCATCGAACAAACGAAAGGCATTTTTAATCGTGCGGTCTTTGCTCTTCTGAAACGTATCAACTTCAACAGCTCTGATCACAAAATTCTCTTCGAGTTTTTCTCGCAGGGCTTTCGACAAATTCGTCATTGCCCCAAAACTTCGGGCACTTTTTTGCCAGAGCCATTCCCAAACCTGACGGGCACGAAAAGCCGGCTCTCCGTTGGCTTTAAACCAAGCAGAGATTTCCTCAAAGCTAATTTCCCGTATATCCTTCTTCAATCCTGACATTTTCTGCGATTTCTGCTCATTTCAGCGCTTTCTGCGTGAAACATGTCACAAAGATAAGCTATTCCCCCCGAAGCAATGAATAACGATTTAGCCATTTATCCTTCGTATTTTTGTGCATGCGTTTTATTCAAGCCGATTGGGTTTATCCTGTTTCTTCTGCACCTATTGAAAATGGTGTTGTTGTTCTGAACGATGAAGGAAAAATTGAAGATGTTCTTTCACGGCAAGCTTCTGAAAATCTCGGCGACAAAATTGAAAAACATTCCGGCATTCTTTGTCCGGGATTCGTAAACACGCATTGTCATCTCGAACTGTCTCATCTCAAAGGAAAACTCTCTGAGAAAAAAGGACTGCCTCAATTTGTCAAAGAAATTCTTGCCGGCCGCGAGTCTGACTCAACAACAATTCAGCTAGCAATGAAAGCCGCCGATCGGGAAATGTATTCGAACGGAATTAATTTGGTTGGCGATATTTCTAACCTGACAGATTCAATTGTTACAAAGACGGAAAGTCAAATTCAATATTATACTTTCATCGAGCTATTCGATATTCTTTCTACGAAAACAAAGCAGGCATTCGAAGAAGGTGTGCGATTGAGAAAGAAATTTACTGAAGCCGGATTAGCATGCTCGCTCGTTCCTCATGCTCCTTATACGGTGACTCCGGAGCTCTTTGCAAAAATCAACGACGATATTTTTTCTTCGCTCTCTACTCTTAGTATTCACAATCAGGAAACTGTTTCGGAGAATATGTTCTTTACCGATCAGGCCGGAAAAATGTTCGAAGTTATGAGTAAAGTAAATCCTGATTTGCTCTCTCATCCGCCTAAAGCTGAATCTGCCTTAAAGTATATTCTCACATTCCTGAATTCATTTTCAAAGTTGTTATTAGTCCATAATACTTATACGACCGTCGACGATATTAAGTACGTGCTCGAATCACGAAAGTCGATTTACTGGACGATCTGTGCAAATGCTAATCTTTATATCGAAGATAAATTGCCTCCGATTGATTTGCTCGATTCAATGGGGGCGAAGCTCACGATTGGAACAGATAGTTATGCAAGTAATTGGTCGTTGTCTGTACTCGATGAACTCAAGGCCATTCAAAATGCATTTCCTGAAATCAGCCTTGAAAAATTAATTCGCTGGGCTACATACAACGGTGCTGAAGCATTGCGGCAGACCGATAAATTCGGCAGCCTCGACAAAGGGAAATCACCAGGAATATTGCTCTTGTCGCTTATGGATAATACCGATTTAAAATCAGGCTTTAAGTCAGTGAAACGACTCGCTTAATTTTTTTTAATAATTCTACCCGCCTGCTTTATTTTTTCGGTATTCAGTCAATAATTAGATTCGTTAAATCTGTTCTTTATCATATTTTTAATACATAAAAACAGTATTTTTGGCTTCACCAAATCATATCCGGCTGACTTCAAAACGAAGCGGCTTCTCCAAAAATATTTTTCATGAAAAGAATTCTACAAGCATTGTGTTTTGCAAGTCTTTGCTTAGGCACAAATCAATTAGCAGCGCAGTCGTTTCCTTTCAACGACGATTTCGAATCATACACAGCTTTTCAGGTTCCGAATCCTCCTTATAACGGCGATATCACCGTGTATTTGGTTCACGGAACAAACAGCAGCCAGGGACTTGCTTCATACATGACAACGTTTTCAACTGCAGATTCAATCATCACTCCGTTGATCGGACCAATCCCTTCTGATTGCAAGCTTACATTCGACTGGAGAATTGTTGATCCGCTTCTCTATCCTGCTACTCCTGCTACACTCGGACAGGACGACAGCTTCGATGTATTTGCTTCGACGGATGGAATTAATTTTAATCCGTTCTACACTATTAATCAATGGAATTATCCGGGCGATATCAATTTTGCTCCTGCGGTTTTATCGATGGATAACTACCTTGGACAAAGCATCTACATAATGTTCGCTGCACATCGTGGTTCAGGCTCAAACGAATTCTGGCTTGATATCGACAATGTTTCAATTGACCAGCTCAACACCGTAGCTAAACCATCGTCAGCAGAATTTCAAGTTTACCCAACAATTGCTTCCGATGTAATTCACATCAAAAATTCCGGTGCTTCTACGATAACAGCTGCTATCTATGATACACAAGCACGTCTTGTAAAATCTGTTCAAGTCAACCGTGGAGATAATACTCTTTCCGTCGCTTCATTAGCGGAAGGCGTGTATTACATCCATGCGGGGGGTGAAGTGAGGAAGATTGTCGTCGGTAGTAGGTAGTAAGTTGTAAGTAGTAAGTAGTAAGTTGACTGTTGGTTTCGCAACCCGCAACCCGCAACTCGCAACTCGCAACCCGCAACTCGCAACCTGTCCATTTTGTAAGAAATTCCCCGTTTCCCCTTCTTCCTCACATGAATTTTTAATAAATTTAACGAAATTTCAAGGTCGAATATCTTGGAATTAGTAACGTTATGAGTATTATTGGAGTATAAAAATCCAATACTTACGGCAAATAAGTCAGGTTTTGCCCGAAATTGTTGATCTTTAGCTGACTTACGTCGTATATTATTGGTAGAGAACTGCGGGGAGGATTCCTCATAAATTTATGAAAAAACGAATTTTCACATTCTTAGCTGCATTATTAGCCGGAGCCGGACTTTGTTCGGGCGCCATGGCTGCCAATGCTCCTGATGATAGCCTTGCTGCGGTGAATTATTCGTTGCCTGCTCTCTACTATAACTACGCTCCTGATTCCACACTTTTCGTGAATGAAGGCGAAGTGAAAGCCGGCCTTTTGTATGATGTAATGAATAAGAAAATCGTTTGGCAAAAGAATATGTCGACGGCTTTTCCGATTGCATCACTCACAAAGATGATGGTTGCGCTTTTAGCCGTCGAAGATGTTTATGCCGGGAAATATAAATGGACGGACAATGTACACTGGGTTCGCTCGTCGGTAATAGGCCGTCGTAAAAATCGTCGTACTGTCCACTCAGATGTGAATTATACTCTCCGCGATGTTTTTAAAGCGGCAATGATTGCTTCTAACAACGAATGCGCCGATCAGATGGCTCGTTTCCTTTCAAATGGAAATCTGCAGGAAACAATCGACCGAATGAATGTTCGTGCTCGTGAGTTGCGAATGTTCAGCACGTTCTACGGTAATCCGAACGCCTTACCTGCTCCGCACTCGATGTTCGATAATTCATCGACTCCAACCGATCTTCTCGCTCTTACTTTAGAAATGCTCAAATACCCCGAAGTAACTGAAATTGCTTCGATGGGTTATGCTACAATTGAAAACGGTCGCGCAACTTCTGTTATCAGAAATCATAATCGACTTACAATCGATTTCTCCGGCGAAGTTGATGGACTGAAAACGGGTTATACTCGTCGTGCCGGCTTTTGTCTGGTAGCTACTACGGCTAAATGCGATCATCGAATGGTAAGCATCGTTCTGGGTTGCCGCGGTCCGCAGATTCGTAATGAAGTTGTTCGTGATATGTTCAACAATTATTACACGAACATCGGACTCGACAGACTCGGACCTAATTGCCCTAATCCTCTTCTTCCAAATCAAAATCTCGCTCAGAGCGGATCCAGCCCGAGTGGAGATTATATGATCGTGAAGGAGAAAGTAAAGAAGATTCACGTCGTTCGTCGTGGTGAAAATATTTCTACCATCGCTAACCGATACAGCTGTTCAGCCGGCGAAATAAAGGCCTGGAACAAGCGTACAATTCGTAACAATCGTCTGCTCAAAGGTCAGCGACTTGTAGTCTATACAATCGAGAAACATCCGGTGTTCATTTCGAAACCGGCTAACGGTAGCGAGGATGACGACGATAAACCAATTCTCACCGAAGCTGAAAATAAATCGCTGACAGAAAGCGATGATAGCGTCGTTGCCGAAAAGAAGGCTGTTGTCGAGACAAAAAAGGTTGTTAAAATTAAGACGCCTGCCAAATTTGTTTACCATACTGTCGCTCCCGGCGATACTCTTTTTAATATTGCACAACGCTATCAAGGCGTAACTGTGGCCGAATTGAAGTCTTTGAATCGTATCAAAGACACGCGAAATCTCAAGCCCGGTATGAAATTGAAAGTAAAAGTACAGGCCTGATCGATAGAATTTGAACAGACTTTTTACCTACTTTTACCTAATCAATTATTCCATGTCAATGAAGAAAATCCTCGCGGCTCTCTGCCTGATTTCTATTTCTATGCTTGCTGCTGCTCAAAAGCCAAGTGTGGCAACTCCAGTAACACTTCCAACTGATTCTATTACGAAGCTCATCACCTATGAGGGAGTGATCGAAGTAAAAGGCGTTTCGGCCGATGAACTTTATCGCCGTATCAACGACTGGTTTCATTCCTACTATAAAAACCCAACGGAGGTAATTCGCACCAACGATTCTACCGCACATAAAATGATTGGTAAACCTCGTTTCCGGATGTCGAATCCACCCGATAAAGAAGGAACCCGTACGGATGCCGGAATTACTCAATACACAATTACTGTTGCGGCAAAGGATGGCCGATACAAATATGAGCTGACGGAATTTAACTGGAAACAGCTCTCGTATTTCGCCTGTGAAAAATGGATGGATACGAAGTCGCCTTCCTATACGAATGCCTATAGCGACTTCCTGACACAGCTTGATAAGTATGCCATTGAAACAATCGCATCTCTCCGCGATGCGCTCACGCATGCTAAGTCAGTAAAGGATAAGGATAGTTGGTAGTTCTTAGTGCTCGCGTGCATTGAGGATCGATGATGCTATCATCAAATCATGCATAACGGTAACTTTGATATTGGTTCTTTCGCCTTCTACAAGATTGATCGCATGTCCGTCTTTTTCAAAAACAGTTGCATCGTCACTAAAACTATGTGATCCTGCCTGCGAATATGCTTTTTTCAATTCGTGCGATCTAAAACACTGTGGTGTTTGAATGATACGAAAGACTTCACGGTCGGCTACGGTATTTTTATCACCTGCTATTTTGCGAAGCGAATCAACTACAGGAATGGCGGGAATTGCATTACCTGTTTCTATAGCACTCTCAAAGCAACGATTAATTAATTCCAGACTGGCTAAAGGTCTCACACCATCGTGAATCGCTACGATAGATTCGGCAGGAACATGGCTCAACCCGTTGCGTACTGATTCGGAACGTGTCATGCCTCCGGCAATTACTGTGTGCTTCGTGTTAAAATTATAGGTCTCGGTGAGCTGTTGCCATTGTCCGGTCTCCTTCTGCGGAAGTACCACGATTATGTTGCCACTGCATCCCGCTTTGTCGAAAGATTCAATTGTGTGCATAAGCAACGGTCGGCCATTTAAAAGCAAGAACTGCTTGGGCGTAGATGTTCCCATTCGTGTTCCCGATCCTCCCGCAACAATCACAACATATCTTTTCATGGCCTAAATAGCCGAAGAATTTAGCGATTGACCGAATTCGATTTAATAAACAAACGAATGTAGTCCGAATACTCTAAACGTATATATGCCTGGAATATGAGTACTGCTGAGACGGCCAGACACAATAAAAGCGAATAACCGATGGCCATGAATGCATTTGAACGCGAAGCCGGCATGGCTGTTCTTACTATGGTAATAGTCGGGAAATCTTTTTGCGACATCGCCTGAAGTGCCAGATTATACAAGCGCTCCGAATTCATCAAATCATGAGTCGAGTTTTCAATGTTTGAAACCAAAGTGCGAAGCCTGTCTTGCTGACTCAGCCAAAAGGGTAGCGATTTTTCAGAGGATGTGCCTACCAATCCTCTGATTTCAATGATTAGAGAATCCAGGCTTTTGCTCTTTTGATCATTGTCGTCTTTCATCTGCTTTAAAAAAGCATGTGAAATCGATAATTTTTTTTCCAGATTTTCGATGTAGAATTTCTTATTCATGATGTTCAAATAAGAAAGTATTTCATTGGCAATATCGGGAGCGAAGTACCTGTACTTATCACTCACCGTTACTACTATTGTATTGAAAGGAGTTTTTGAAACAGATATTTTATTCGATAAATGTGAAATGGCTTTTTGACGATAAAACTCTTCCGTTGTATCAATATGGTAATGTCTGCATAGATCAAACTTTTCAATCAGATGAACAAGCATTTCAGTCGAATTAACCTGCTGGTAAATTCTGGCGAAATTGTCGGCCGGCGATAGATTGTCAAGCGACTTCAAATCTACCTGCGCCGAGCTTAATACCTGAATGTCGTTGACGAAGAAGGAGGAGGAGGCAGAATAATCCAACACCCTGAACTTTAAAAATAAAGCACACGATATTCCACATAATGCCACGACAAAGAGATACTTCCACTTTCTCTTGATCAGATAGGTGAGTATTGAATGTGTGTTCGTATTTGTGCGTTTTTCCGCGGGAGAAGGGATCGGTTCAGCCATAAAATCGTATTCAGGGTAATTTTACTAAAATTTAGTATCACTTTTCGAAAGATTTTGTAAAATGCATGAAATTAAACTGCCAGTAACTCTTCATATGGGGCGAATCATTTCCGGCATAGGCGGACTTTTAGTCTTTGTTTTTGTGATCATGCCATTGATCTGGTACCGCCCGGCTTTTGATCCGGATCTCAATCCGCGGTTTCTTGTACTTTCTGTATTCTTACTTGGAGCTTCGATTCTTATTCTTCGTAAAAAACAAATCGTTCTTCCTTCAGTTTCTAAAAGTACCCTTATCGTCTATGGAGCTTCGCTACTTTGGATGTTTGTAAGCTATCTCTCAGCCATTAACCCGGGCGATGCCATAACCGAATGGGTACGAATTGCGTCATTTGGGGTATTCCTGCTTATTTCAATTTTGCTCATAAAGAGGGAACAAATCGACTACTTTAAAATTACGCGTTTTGTATCTGTTGGTGTTTTGCTCTTCTCCGTAATTGCTACCGGACAATCCATTCCGTTAATTCTAAATTATCTGCACGACGAGCCGATTAAGTTCTCTTCATTCCTGGCATCGACGCTGTCGAATAAAAACTTTTTTTCGGATGTATTAGTCATTCTGTTTCCTATTTGTGTATTTGGAATGCTGAAAGACTCGGGAAAATGGAAGGCGTTGCACATAGCTTCTTTTATTGCTGCTCTCGCTTACATCATCGTATTGCAAAGTCTTTCCAGCTGGATTGCATTGTCCGTCATTTGTATTATCTTCTTTATCCTGATCATTAAAAACAAACCGGAACTGGTTTCTCCCAAGCAAAGAAAAGGGTTGCTCGCTGCTTTTCTGGCTATGGGAATTAAGGGTGCTATTTCGCTCTTTGTCTTTCTGGGCGTTGTCTCTGACATAAGTTCGCCGTTGTCTAAATTCGGAAAGGTGAGTACTTACATTCAGCATCCTGAAATGCTCGAAAAAACGTCGGCTGAAAATAGTAACAGCACGTTCGATCGAATATTGATTTGGCGGAATAGTTTCCGTATGATCAAAGACCATCCGGTAATCGGTGTCGGATTGAATAATTGGCGACTGGTGAATCCTTCGTATGGAATCGGTGGAACTTTGCATCTGGATTCGGGCTTGCTCAGTTTTGAACATCCTCACAATGACTATCTCCTCGTATTTGCCGAACAGGGTCTGCCGGGAATAGTATTATATCTGCTATTTTTTATTCTGATTTTCATAAAGGCAAAGCAGCTATTAAAAAAGCTTGAGAATCACGAAGCTCGTTTTTTTGTATTCGTCCTTTGCCTCGGAATCGTGAGCTTTTTAGTAGCATCAATGTTCAGCTATCCTCGCTCGAGAATTTATCCGGAGTTACTCGTGATGTTGTTTACGGCATTCATATTTGCAATGGAACCTAAAGAGGATAAGAAAGAAATTAACCTGAGTGCTTTCGTCCCTGTTCTAACACTGGTGTTTTCTTTCTTCGCAATTTATGTTTCGGCCAAAAGACTCAATGCCGATCTTCACACCAAAATTTTAGTTCAGTCGCAAGTCAATCGTAACTACCCGCGAATGATTCGGGAAGAGGATAAGTCAATTTCATACTATACTCCGCTCGATTATACCGGTATGCCTTATGAATGGTATCAGGGGATGGCGCGTTTTCAATCCGGGCAGAAAGAGGAAGCTCTTCGTTTGTACCGTACGGCATTCTCTAAAAATCCTTATCAGATTCGACTGCTGAACGATTTGGGAACTGCTATGGACAACACGGGACAAAAGGATAGTGCTGTTTATTACTACCAAAGGGCATTAAGCTATTCACGAAATTGTATCGATTGTCGTGTCAATCTTGCTACAGTGTATTTTAATCAGGGAAATGTGGCAGGCGCATTTGCTACAATAGATTCATTGCGCCCCATTACAAATCAAATCGTCATGAATTTTAAATATGAGGAAGCGCTTTATGTTATCCTGGCTAATCGTATGGATGATTCCCTGAAAACAATTTCTGATACAAGTGTCGTAAGTAAAGTATCTTTGTTTCTCAATAATCGAAAAGAAGTACTCAAGCAATACCGAGGGCTATCGGATTTATCCACACCTGTACTCCCGGAATTGTTTCAATTAGCCGTTGGCGCAAAACAATAAATTAATTATTACCAATTATGTCATTGATCAAACGTCATCTCTTCCTCGATGTTTTCGCTAAGGAAATTTATCCGGCAGAATTTGTTGTTGCTGGAGGGAAAATTACTTCCGTTCGCCGATTAAATACTAATGAAGAAGTGGAAACGGGAATTATTCTTCCCGGCTTTGTAGATTCTCATATACACATTGAAAGCTCAATGCTGATTCCGTCGGAATTCGCCCGACTGGCCGTTATTCACGGAACGGTGGCTACAGTGAGCGATCCGCACGAGATTGCCAATGTGTGCGGCGTAGAAGGTGTACATTATATGATTGAAAATGGTAAATCTGTTCCATTCAAATTTAATTTCGGAGCTCCAAGCTGTGTTCCTGCAACAACTTTCGAAACAGCCGGTGCGGAATTAAAATCCGATCAGGTCGAAGAGCTCTTGAAAATGCCTGAGATAAAATACCTCAGCGAGATGATGAATTTCCCGGGTGTGCTTTTTAAAGATGCTGAGGTAATGGCGAAAATTGCAGCCGCCCATCGTCTGGGTAAACCTGTCGATGGACATGCTCCCGGACTTCGCGGAGAACAAGCTAAACAATATATCGATGCCGGCATCTCAACCGACCATGAGTGCTTTACGGCGGAAGAGGCTTCAGATAAATTAAAGTACGGAATGAAAATTATCATTCGCGAAGGTAGTGCTGCAAAGAATTTTGAAGCATTGGCCCCTTTGCTTAATGATCATTCGGAAATGATGATGTTCTGCAGCGATGATAAACATCCTGATAGCCTGGTGCAAGGTCACATCAATCAGTTATGCGCACGGGCTGTGGCAAAGGGCGTTGATATCTATAAAGTGATTCGAGTTGCATGTGTCAACCCGGTCGAGCATTATAAACTTGATGTCGGTCTGTTGCGCGTCGGTGATCATGCCGATTTTATCGTTGCCGAGGATCTCACGAATTTCCGTGTCATGGAAACTTATGTGAATGGTCAATTGGTTGCGAAGAACGGACAGACATTTATTCAGCGTACGAAGGCTACTAGCATCAATCAGTTTTCTTGTACTCCGAAAAGTCCTTCCGATTTTGCAGTAAAGGCTTCCGATTTAAAAACTATTCCGGTGATTGAAGCACTCGACGGTCAATTGATCACCAATCGCCTCGAACTGACTTTGCCGGTGAAGAATGGAGAATGGCAATGTGATATTGCTAATGACGTTCTGAAAATGGTAGTTGTAAATCGCTATTTCGATGCGCCTGTTGCAAAAGCATACATCAGAAACTTCGGATTGAAAAGCGGCGCACTGGCTTCTTCTGTTGCACATGATTCACATAATATCGTTGCTGTCGGCTGCGATGATGAAAGTCTTGCCCGTGCTGTTAATCTTGTAATCAAACATCAGGGTGGTGTCAGTTGTGTTAATGGCAAAGAAGAAAACGTTGTTGCTTTACCGGTCGCCGGACTGATGAGTACAAACGATGGATTCGAAATTGCTGAGCAATACACGGCAATCGATGCAATGTCGAAGCGTGCCGGTTCTAAATTAGGCGCGCCATTTATGACGTTATCCTTTATGGCTCTGCTGGTAATTCCGCATTTGAAATTAAGCGACAAGGGATTGTTTGATGGAAATGAGTTTAAACTACTGTTTACACCTGGAATGGAAAAAGTATAAAACGTAATTATCGCTTTGGAATAAATCGCTCGGAAACTACAGCCTGCGTTCCGGGATCTTTCCCCGTTAACTCTACATATTCAATTGTCGGAAACCAAAATGTTCCGCCATTGAGCATGATAAAAATGCGTTTCAATTCGCTCAGCTTGCCGTTGATATTTGTAAAGACCGCATACTTTTTACCATTGGCAGTCGGAAGTAAATACATCGTCTTTTTTGAGTACGATACAAATTGAAGAACGTATGCATTCTTTTGTCCGTTATAAGGACGAAAATTCAAACCGTAAGCATACTTGCTTTGAATATAGGAGAGAGCCTCTGTGGTGCTGTCTTCGGCATAACGAATCCAATAAATGCTGATCGGATTGTTAGGGTCCGGCGTCCCGTCAGACAGCTTATTCAATTCGTAAATGATCGCATTGGTGTTCTTGCTTCTCTGCACGTAAAAAAGCGAATTGTCATTTACAGGCGGAACAGGAAATACCTTCACAACACTCGACTCTGAAGCGCCTAGCATCATGATTAAAATAAAAGAAAGGTATTTGCTGATAGTGAACATTCTCCCAATAGGTCAATTTCAGTTACTGTGCAAAATGATGCATTCCCTAAGCCGACTTTTCGTTGTTAAGTTGTTGGAGTTCAGTGGATTGTAGTCATATACAAAACCAATTTTCCAAAACAGAATTCCACGGAGGAATCCGGAAAAGCGACAATAGACAGAAAAAGACCATTTTTCGCGCTGCAAAGATAGCCCGAAATCCGACGTCACAAAAGCGGATGGAGGATTTTTTGGTTGCGGGTTGCGAAGCGAAACTTTAAACATCCACCTCCGCATACAAGTACACGATCATGATCACTTACTGCAAAAGTAAGGGGTTGTGGGTTGCGAGTTGCGAGTTGCGGGTGGCGGGTTGCGAAGCGAAACTTTAAACATCCACCTCCGCATCCAAGTACACGATCATGATCACTTACTGCAAAAGTAAGGGGTTGCGGGTTGCGAGTTACGGGTTGCGACGTTCTAATTACCAATTACTAATTTCTAATTACCAACGACCAACGACCAACCGCTTCCTTTGATCTTCTCAGTCCCCGTTTACTAATCCAGCTCCTAACCACTAGTCAACTTACTACTTACAACTTACTAAAAAATCAAACTTAAACATCCCCCTAACCCCATACTCCGATACATTCGCATGCTCGAGGTAATTGATTCGTCGGATCAGATCGATTCGGAAGATTTTGAAAATATTTGCAATACCGATGCTGGCTTCCATATATGGACGAGCAGAAAGTGAATAGGTGAGGGGAGAACCATCCGTCTGTACCGGAAGCTTAAACAAGCCGGGATTTAAATCGGGGTTGTTTGCATCGGTAATTCGGCCGTATATCATTTTCACGCTCGCAACCTCACGCCACTTCAGTTTCTTAAAGAGCGGAATTTTATTGAAGAAAAATCCGTTGAAGAAATGTGTGTAATTGATCGATGCGTATTCATCACTCACAAACTCGAGGAAGTTCATCAGATTGTATGATTGCATCTGATAGGAAAAAGTTTGATTAGCCCTGTGAATTTCCAACAGCGGATAAGGAACTGTTCCGAAAACTTTTCCTGCTTCAATCTCGAGATTTGAATAACCTATCGGCGATAAATTGAGTCGCTTAAAAATATTTACAGTTAACTTCTGGAATGAATAATCGCTGTGAAGGAAGCCTTTGAATGAGCGTTCGTATCTGACTTGTAAAATCGGGTACTCATTGTGCATCGGTTTCCGGAAACTTTTTCCCTGATAGAATTGCTCATGTGGTGCATAGCGCAATGCAATACTCATCGTTGAGGTAGTGATGTTATCGACTACATTGCTGAGCGTGTCATTATAGTTTTCTGTATTGAAATGCAATGTGCCGGCCGGAGTTTCTTCGCGGTTCTTAAATCCGAGGGTATAACTGAAATGGTTCGGGAATTCACTTACATATTCCAGATTAAATTCTTTCTTGTAAATGAGTTTCGTATTGTCACCTCGCTTAATGGAAAGTAAAAAATTATCCTCGTGTACAAAGTTTAATTCCAAACCCGGAATTTTTGTCTCATGCGAATAGGATACTTTGATGTTTTTCTGAGGGAAATCAAGATACGATGATTTTCCTAAAGCTTTTCTTACTCCAAAATAGTATTTCCATTTTTCATCCTTAAATCCGTAAATGGCATAGCCTTCAAGTTCTACGCGAGGACTGAATTGGCGAGTAGTGCGGCCGCCAAAACGAATTCGATTTCCTTCAATCGGATGGTAACTGTAAAATGTCCCTAGAGGTCCGATTTCAACAGCGCCGAAATCTTTATATCCAACAAGTATCATTTCCAATAAACTGACCGTATGTCTGAATAGGGGGACTTTTTGTACACTATCAATCATCGAATATACTCCTTGCTCCGAGCGTGTCAGTTCCTGATGGCGATGAGTTGCAAAGTAGCTTTCTCCTTTAGTCGAAGCCGAATCCTGCATTTCAACTGCAAGCCCATCGTAGAATTGATCGAGTTTTCGATTGTTTAGTTTGTAGTTTTTATAACTCAGTGCCCGTTGCCCAAATATTCCCAGCCCGTTCTCACCGATTCCAAAGTCGATCGAAATATTATCCGTGCTCAATAGGTACTCTCCCGACCGCACTTCGACGTATTCTTGTGTGAGCTTTAACTCTTTTACGAAGTTCAGATTGATGTCAGGGCTCACCATCATTTCATTTTTTCTGACAGCGTAAGTCGTGTCGAACGTAATCCAAAGTTCTCCCTGAAAAACGAAGTCGGCTTTATTCCGGGGATAAAATGACATGTGATAACACCGTGTATAGCCGAGCATCACGGTATCAAGAATGTAGTACTTGTAAAAGAGCGGACCGTTATCAGAGATTGGACTGATAAATTGATTTGTCAGAATCGGAACCGTATTGTTATAAATGTTCACATCCTGATAGAGGTAGCCGATAAAAGTTCCGATACCATCGTTGTTGAGGCGATCAAACTTGACTTTCGATTGCGCGGTAACAATCTCTTTTTGCCTTTGCGGATTTTTTATGTAGTAAACATCCGACAAGGTTTCCTGCAAATAGGCCGGTAAGATTACCTTGCCCGGCATCTGATTTGAATCGAGATTGTTGAAGATAAATTGGAAGTTCTTTAGTATTCGTCTGTTCTTGAATTTTTCACTTACGTTACTCAATGCGAATTGCACCTTTTCGTATTTCTCTAATTCGTACGAATCAAAATCTTCCTTACGATTTAATTTTTTATGATCAATTACACGTCGGATCAAATCTACTGCCGGATTATCTTTATTCTTATATCGCTGTTTCGTGCCTTCAACCGTTACTTCCTTCAGTTGTTGAGATTTTGAACTCATCTTTACCGAAAGAATTTGCGATTGTCCGACTTTGAGATCTTTTACAACGGTATTATATCCGACAAGAGTAAAACGAATTTTTGCAGAAGTTTCATTCGTTTCTAAAAAGTACTGTCCGTTAAAATCGGTATTCTTCCCAACCGTAGTTCCTTCAATAAGTACACTTACGAAGGGGAGAGGATCACCGGTTTTTTCATCAGTCACAACACCGCGCACGATTGTCTGTGCCCATAAAGAATGAGGCAGGAGCAGCCAAAGGCAAAGAATGGAAAACTTACTAATCGACAAATTGCCTCTTTCAGACATATAGTTTATTCGCTTGGAAAATCTTAAGTTACATAAAACCAACGAGCAGCGAAATCGTTGTTTTTAGCGGACTCCGGAGGTGGGAGCAAAAATATAGTCTTACAGCCTCCTTTCTGCCGTAAATGTAAGAAGGAAATTAACAAAATTATAGGTGTAATACAGAGATTTTCTTCATTTATTTTGAAAAGCACCTAAGAACGAGAGAGGGCCACCCGAAATCGCAAGCATTCTCGTGATTCCTTGTGGCCCTCGTGTTCTCGTGGTAAAAGACTATTAATGCCCTGTCCGAATTCTGTTTTCCTCATCAGCCCCAACGCGGTGTTCTGCTTTTTTAAGGCCATTTTTGCCGAAACTATAACTCAAGTGAACTCTCACAAATTGAGTATCCTGAGTTTGACGGAATTTTACATCAACATTTGAATACTGAACAGTACCTCTTGTTTTTTGAGTGTGGAATATGTCGTTGATGTTAATTTTCATATTCAATTTATCCCCAAAGAAGGATTTGCCTATTCCACCGCCAATGGAACCCTGTGGCTCAATCAGCCAGGTTCCCCATACAACGCTCGACTGATAAAAACCGTTGACTTCAATCGACCATCCGTTCTTCAGCGAAAAATTATTTGTACTGCTGAGGTAATATGAAGTCATTTGTTTGTCGATGTATCCGACCGATGAAAGGCCTCTGAAATGATTGTTGAATCCGCTGAATTCGTTTGAAGTATTCCACCATTCTGTTATTTGCGCAGGAAGACTAAGCGTTAAGCCATATCCATTTATTGATGGTAAATTTTCGGTGGTTATAAATGTCGTATGTGTCGAATCAATTTGTTTGGCTATCTCCGTCATATTGTCTGTCGTATGACTATAGTTGAATGTCAGCGAGCACATTTGCTTATATATGTACGATAGATTGTAATTGTCCGTCATCTGAGGTTTCAGATTCGGATTTCCCTGTTGAAAGGTGTATTGATCGAGAAAGTTTCGGAAAGGATTCAATCGTTGGTATTCCGGGCGATCTATACGGCGACTGTAACTCATTTTGACCATGTGTGCGTCTGAGAATTTATAGTTAACGAAGGCGCTCGGGAATAACTGAATATAATTTCTGGAAAATGATTCATTGTGACTCGACTGAACTCCGGTTGCAACGGTTTGTTCACCGCGAAGACCTACTTCAAAGCCGAACTTTTTATTTCTCCTGTGATATTGGCATATAACGCATGAATATTTTCTTCATAGTTAAAATGATTCGTTTTTGAAGTGTCATTCACAGCCGATCCTCCGATGTAATTAAAATTTTTTACATCGTTGTCGGTGTTTACATAACTGGATTTAGTTCCGGCATCGAATTTAAATCCATTCTTAAGTGGTAATGTGTAATCCAGTTTGAATGACTTGACATCAATCTTAGATGGTTGATCGTCTGTTGCGAGCTCACTGTATCCGTTTTGTGAAGTGCTGTAAAAATGAACGGTATTGAAATCGTAATCGTTCCGATTTGAATAGTGCGCAATATCGCCATCAACAGTAAGCTCCTGCCCGAGTGTGTCGATTTTGAATGTGTAGTTCAATGTGCCGGAGAGATTATTCCACTGACTTGTATTTGTATTTATCGTCACAAATCCTGAGTCAGGTACTTCGGTTGAATTGGCAATGTTCGTTGTAGCAGTTGTACGACTGAAATTGTCGGAGAAATTACCTCTCACTACAGCACTAATTGAGTGTTTCTTGCCAATGTAATAATCGGCTCCTGCCTGGAAATTATGATATTCGTAATGGCCTTTATTGAATGAGTTTTGTGAGAAAAGAGAATTTTCGCCATTGGTAAAAAAGCGGCGTGAAAGCTCTGATCTTTCATAGAAATATCCTTTACCATAATCATAGCCGCCAAAGACATTGAATTTCTCGCGGCCGTAGTTCAAGGAAATCCCGCCACTGTAATCAGGATACGCTCCCTGACCAAAGCTACCATGTACATTGCCGTTAAGTCCGACGTCTTGTCTTTTCTTTAATTTGATGTTGATAATTCCGGAGTTACCTGCAGCATCGTATTTAGCCGATGGATTCGTAATGATTTCTATCGAATTGAGCTGATCACTATTCATATTGCGAAGCATATCGTAAAGATCTTTCACCGACAGATACGTTGGTTTTCCGTCCATCATAATCGATACTCCTTCCTTTCCGGACAAGTGAATGTTCCCATCGTTGTCGACAGTAACACCTGGACAACGTTTGAGAATTTCCAGCACAGTTGAGCCGGCATTGATAATACTGTTCTCTACATTCACGACAGTTTTGTCGATATGATGCTCAATGAACGGGCGCTTGGCAACGACGGTGGCTTCTTTGAGATTTACAGCAATGTCTTCTAAACCTATTTCCGACATCGTCACCGTTTCACCTTCCGATTTCACGGTGAAAGACCGGCCGTAATATCGCTGGTATCCCAATTGCATCACCATCATCATATATTCGCCCGCTGCTACATCAGTGAAAGTATATGCGCCGCTCTCATCTGTTAACGCACTCTTAACAATAGTGCTGTCGCTCGTCTTGATGATAAAGACATTGGCAAATTCAACCGGTGTTTTTTGGAGTCATGGATGCGACCTTTTACTCCTGAAGATTTCGCATTTGCCTGCTGCAAGCCCAAAAATGCAGATACAAGCAATAAAATAATTCTTAATTTCATTTTCATGTGGATTTACTACGAACATACGCCGTAGTGCACATGGCAACGGTTAAGGGGAGGTTAAGGGGTTCTTAAAGTGTGTTGTGGTGCGGGTTGCGGATTGCGAGTTACGGGTTACGAGTTACGGGTTACGATAACGAAACGCCTTCGTTATCGTAACCCGTAACTCGTAACCCGTAACTCGTCACCGTAACTCGTCACCGTAACTCGTCACCGGTACCCAACCTAAGACCCATAAGCCGCCTTCAAAATGGCAGCAAGTCGAAGTCCGGCAAATAACAATTGTTTCTCGATAAATACGGCATTCTTGTCGACATATGCCTGGTCGATAAAATTGTCTTTGAAATTATAGACTTCATCGAGATAGGAGCGTGATTCATTCAACCATTTCGTTAAGTTGATTGTTTGAATATTTGTTATGTCTTGTGCGGAATAGGAGGGTAAAGTGCCAGTACGCTGTCGATCGTAATACTATTTGCATCGATGATTTCAAAGTCCCAAACCTTATGCAGATTTGTTCCATAGGTTTTGAATCGAAAAGAAACATTGATATCATTTCCACCGCGGTCAACTCCGTATCCATCATGCAATGGTTGGTGAAAATCACCTATCAGATGAAACAGATAGTACAAATCTTCCTGCAGTTGTTTTTGCTTTACGCTATCGCGATGGTTTATATCATGCATCGCAGAATTTAGAATGATCAAGATATTCCGGTCAGTTGCCACCGGCTTGTATGTTTGACCTTTTTCAATATTGATGTAATGCCATGGTTTCATATAATCATAAAAGGAATTCTCACGCATATCATCCATCCATGTCGATGCTTCTTCAATACTCATTTTCCCGAGATCTCTCAGTACTCGTGCTTTTGTTGAGTCGTCTAAATAATGAAAAGCAACTTCAGCAACAATATCATGTCCTTTTGCGCCCCAGGCAAATGAAAAGTAGGGGAGATGGAAAAGCAGGAGAAAGAAGAGAACTCCTGAAGCGATTGATTTCATGTATTGTAAGTTTATGCCTACAATCTAAGGAATATGCCAGCTGATAATGTGAAGAAGGCGTGAATCGATTTGTCATATCCTTAAAAAGAAGAATAGAGCAAAAAACCCCATTAATCCGAATTTGATTAATGGGGTATTACATTTTCCAGTTCAAATGTCAACTTAGTGATTACTACTTTCTAGGGTCTGATTACAATTATTGACATCTGACTATTATTCTCAATCAAACTGTAATCAGTTGACTCAACGCAATTGTCACCTGTTAAATCGGCAACATGATAACTGCTTATGAATTGCGACACATCATTGTCCATTTCAGTAAAATCATATGCGTCGATTCTTCCGTCTTGCACTCCTGAATTTGTACCGTTGGAAATATCTCCGCTCCACAAACCAAATTTACCATCACCTAAATTTGGCATGTTATTGCCAAATGCCTGAGAGGCTGAAGAAGTAAAGTCGTAGAACATATTTGAAGCAATTGTGACCGAAGCTGTACCCCACGTCTCCAGTGCATTTCTGTGCCGAAGAATGAAGAAATGACTTCCTGCTGCAGCAAAAGGAAATTCAAATTGAACGCTTCCATCTGTATGAAGGATTGCTGTATCTGTGTACTGAATCTGATATGGTGAAGTTGATGAAGCTAATTTTAAGATTAGCGTATCGCAATTCAGCGGTTGATTCGTAGGATCAACTACTGCCTGCATTTGACCTCCTCCTAAATAGTAGCCCTGAATAAATACTTTCAGATTTACTACAAGTGAACAGCCTTCATCAATTTGGCCATTACAATTCTCATCAATTCCGTTACTGCAGATTTCTGTTGCACCCGGATGAACAAAGTTGTGATTGTCATCGCAATCGCCCGCGCCGGAAACATAATGCAAAGGAGCAGCACAAGCCTGAACGGATGCGGCTGCATCGCCAAATCCATCGCCATCGTTGTCGGCATACCAAAGTTGTGGTGTCGTTACTTCTATTGTAATCGTCCCGCAAGTTCCCGGTGTAACACAGCCACCTTCTCCTCGTGCAAAATAGCTGGTTGTTACTGAAGGGGAAACTGTTATTGTAGAACCTGTGCCAACTAAAGTACCGCCACAACTTCCGGAATACCATTTCCAATCAGTCGCGTCATTAAGCGTTCCCGCTACAATGTTTAATGAAGTATTCTGTGAACCACAATTCGAAAGTGAAGACGCACTTAATGTCGGTACTGTAGGAGCAACACAACTATTAACTACATTCAAAGTATAATCTTCTGCTTCTCCGTAGTAAGTCGTACATGGAGCTGGATCCCAATTTGACAAATACTCACTAATTACCCGAACCCGATAGCTGCCTGACGAAATTGTAGAAGGAATTACAAACGAACTCGATGCCGGTGCACCATTGTTTTGCATATAAACATTAGTCGCAACTTGTTCTCCGGCGTCATCAAAATCCAGATCGGAGTTATAGTCGATGTATATGCTTACTTTTTGTTCGTTGCCATACCCGTAAATTGAGTAATTCACTGTAGCGTTAACCACCTGTGTGGTTGTTTGTGTCGTTGTGAAATCAGAATATCCATTCAGCGTACATGACGTTGAGTTATCTATTGTGCCTAAAATTACTCTGTTGATCCACATGTTGGCACAATGGTTTGGTGCCCCGGTTGGGATGCAATATAATTCATCCACAACTTCATTACAATTATCGTCAATTCCATTTCCCGGAATTTCAGGTGCTCCGGGATATGCATTTGCATTATGATCATTACAATCGGTGTTGTCTGAAACATAACCTGACGGAGAAAATTCCGCATGCACAAAAACAGCAGGGTCACCATAATAGTCGCTATCAAAGTCACGGTACCAGATCGGATACTGGACAACTAACATGTAATCTTCTACTTCTCCGTCAGCTATATGACAAGGATCTGCATCAAGATTTGTATAAGTGTCGGTCATTACTCTGATTCGATAATTTCCCGGAATTACCCAATTCGGAATGTAGAACGTACCATTTGGAACATTGTAGGCCTCCGTTGCATAGGAATTAGTGACTACATGTTCATCGGCGTCATCAAAATCATTGTCTCCGTTATAGTCGACAAAAATATTTACTTGTTGTGAAGTATATCCATGCACTTCAATTGTATAGTTGATCGGGTCGTTTGCTACTGATGAGATTGAATCAACCGATGCGTAGTTAGCAAATCCGCCACTGCAATCTGAAGTGTTGTTTATTGATCCCATTATTACATGCGAAATCCACTGACTTGTACAAGGGAAATCGACAAGCGGTGCACAGGTGTTAATGGCTGTTACTGTTATACCGTAATCTTCAGTTTCTCCGTAGTTGGAATTATCACAAGCTCCGCTGCCATAGTCGTTTCCGCTTCTTACACGCATTCTATAATTACCTGCAGGAATAGTTGTAGGTATTACAAAAGTTCCTGTGGCAGGAATCATGTAACCGTTATATGAATCGGTAGCAACTTCCTCGCCTGCATCATCAAAATCGCCGTCAGAGTTAAAGTCAACATAAATATCTTCTGTAGAATAAGAGGTACCTTCATCCGAAACTGAGTAATTTACTGGTTCCCCTTGCTGAACTATTGTTGAATTGGAAAATGAATAATCCGTATACCCACCACCTGCGCAATTGCTCGTGTTATTTATTGAGCCAATCGTAACATTCGTTATCCAGTTATATGTGCAAGGATATGTAATTACAGGCTGACAATAAATCATTGGAACTACATACAAAGTATAATCTTTTACTTCTCCATCGAGTGTATGGCACGGATCGCTGGATCCAACCCAATAGGAGTCGCTAATAACTCGTATAGGGTATGTACCGTAGGTTAAAGCAGGGGGGAGAACAAATGAACCTGTGGCATCTGAAATATATGCCTGAGCATGCGCGAAATTTGCGACTTGTTCGTCTACATCATTGAAATCGCCATCGTTATTATAGTCGATGTAAATGCTAATTCCAGCCTCAGCACCATACCAGCCTCCTTCAGATAAGGAATAGTTCACCGTACTTCCCGGTAAAACTTCTATAGCAAGGGTCGATGAATAGTCAGTCACTCCGTTGCAGTTATATGCAATATTCACAAGATTTCCGATGGTGACATTTGCGATATAGGTGCCTGAAGAACATGGATAGTCAATTGTTGGTGTACAGCTACCAACAGTAATTGTATAATCTTCGACCTCTCCATAATTAGTAAAGCACGGATCAGAAATACTAAAACCATAGTATTCGCTTATCACACGCATAACGTAATTGCCGAATGGAACTGTAGAAGGAACAGTAAAGTTTATATTTGATCCACCGTACGTTGATGATTGGACGGCATTGCTATTAATCACCAATTCAGAAGGATCGTCACCCAGAATATTATTTCCATTCCAGTCAATATACACTGACATATTACTGTAACTTGTAGATGAAGCAAGGTGAATTAATTGTGTACTGCCGGCAGTGACTGTCGTTGAAAGATTTGTGTAAGCCCCATAGTGCGTAGCCTCGCAGGAAGTAAGGTTGTTGATTGCACCTAGAGTGACCTGACTGATACAAAAAAGCGATGAACTCGAAGATATATTCGGATAGCACGGAAGTATTTCATCTATTTGTCCATTACAATTCTCGTCAATTCCATTTCCCGGAATTTCAATGGCAGCAGGATTGACAGCTGCGTCGTTGTCATTACAATCATTTGCATAATAACTGCCATCGTTTTTGATATAGCCGATTTCGGGAGAACTACACTGGTTAATTACTGAAACATAGTAATGATCACCATCGGCATCAATCACCCAACTCTGAGATGCACTTTGCGCTAATGGATCGGCATCATCACAATCATCGCCTCCTAAAATTCCTGTACTCGTATATCCCGCGCCCGGACTGTGACAATCTTGTATTGGAGTACCGGTGTAGTAGTGATCTCCATCGGCATCGAGATACCATGAAAGATTTCCATCATGAAATGCAGCATCGTTGTCATCGCAATCATCGCTTCCTAAAATTCCGGTACTTGTATATCCGACTCCCGGACTATGACAAGCTTGTATAGGCGAACCTGTGTAATAATGATCACCATCTACATCGAGATACCAGGAAAGATTGCTGTCATGAACAGATGCATCATTGTCGTCGCAATCATTTGCTCCTAAAATTCCTGTATTCGTGTAGTTAGAACCGGGGCTATGACAAGCTGTAACCGGACTTCCGGTATAATAATGATCCTGATCTGCATCCAAATACCATTGCACACTTCCGTCATGAACCGCTGCATCGTTATCGTCGCAGTCAGAACTATTGGCAACTCCACATGTACTTGCAATTGCTGAACCGTAACCATCGTTATCTAAATCTTCGTACAACTGATAGGAATCACTCCAATTGGATGTTGAACCTGATAAAGCAAAATTCAATAATGTGCCATTATTGTTACGACCGCTGTTATCAATGGCTGTTATTACTCCCGGATTATTTCCGTTCGTTATTCCCTGATTAAAAGAATAATGAGCAATCAGACTTGGATTCGGACAGGTAACACCACACAAATCTGATTGAATTTCTGCTTGAGTTCTTACGCAATTCCAAATTGTTAACTCATCAATTTTACCATGAAAATTCGGGCCAATATTCAAATCAGAGATATTATGTACAATGTAAACCTAATAGATAAGAATGCTTAATCCGACATTTTGTCCATTTATATAAAAGACAATATTTCTATTATATCCACCCACTTCAGAAACCACGATAGCTACATGTGTCCAGATCCCAATCGGAATTTGTCCGAATCTTGCCGGGTCATTAGCATCATATCCTCCTGAGCGATACTGAAGTTGATTCCCGCTATTTATTTCTAATGAATACGAGTTGAAGCGTGACACAATTTTTTGAGTCATAGATCCGGCGTCTAGTTTAATCCAGGCTGAGATAGTTAGCGCAACTGTTTGCGTACCGGAATTGTAAGTCGGGTCTAAAGTTTGGTTTGGAAAATAAGGCGCAACAATGGAATCATTAGCTCCATCAAAATTCATGGCATTATTTTCATCCAATGTGCTGTTGCAATTATCATCGATGCCATTTCCAATAATTTCAATCACGTTCGGATTGATTGCTGAATTATTATCATCGCAATCACTACTACCCAGAAGACCCTCAAAAGAATATCCTGCACCGGGACTATGACACTGCGTAATTCCTGAACCTGTGTAATAATGATCACCATCTGCATCAAGATACCAAACTCTGTTTCCGTCATGCAAGAGAGGGTCTGCGTCATCACAATCATTTCCCCCTATGATACCGACTGTAGTATAATCTACTCCTGGACTATCACATTGGTTAATTAAATTTCCGGTATAGTAGTGATCATTATCGGCATCTAAATACCAATTCCGATTTATATTAATATTGATATTTGTATGATATTCTTCGTTAATATTCGTAGGCGAAGAAGAAATAATACGAATCCTGTAACCTGAACCTGCAGCCGTTCCATTGGGAATTGTTACAGATATTACTCCATTCGTAGTACTTGTAACAGAACCAATGCTAACAGGGCTTGCAAAGCTTCCTAAAGCGTCACTTAATTGAACAGTGAATACATTTCCCGAATTAAATATTCCGGCTTTGTAATAGACTACGTTAAAAGTATTTCCATCGCAGAAATAAGTAGAAGGAATACTTTGTACGCCAACCGGAGATTCTGATGAAGCAATTACCACAGGATGGAGGTCAACAGAAAATAAATTTTCTAACGAGGATGGATGTGTATTAAAATAACTGTGCTCACCAAATAAACTTCCCGGCAAGATAGCGTCCATCACAGGGTGAGTAGGTTGATTGACAACATTTATTCCTGAAAAGGAATTATTAGATTGTATTTTTAAGCTATCAACAAGAGAAAGAAAATCAATATCGGTATTTGGTGATGAAATAACGTAACTACAACTTGTAGAAACAAACAATCCGGTTCCGCCGCCATTCGCAACAAAATTAATCGCATTCGTAGAAACTTGCGGTGTATTATCGGCGATCGGATCAGTTGCGATATAACACCTTCTGCCTGTAATTGCAGGAGACCAAACAGATTTTGTTGAATTTAAAAGTGTGAATCCTAGGTTGCCTGTCTGATCGGAGCAACCGTCATCCGGAATTACAATCGCATCGTAAGAGGCAAATTGAGACGTAGTCATTGCCGACCATTGTGTTTCTGATACAACAGTCACTGTGTGTCCCTGTGCGATTGCCAGCGATTGTTCATTTGGCAAAAATGATCGCAACCTCGGCCCGTAGATCAGGATATTCGTAGGTGTAGCATGAATCGCCGGATTGTTGTCATCATAATCACTGCCACGATAAAATCCGCTAGTCACATATCCTGCTCCGGGACTGTTGCACTGATTAATTGGACTTCCAGTGTAGTAGTGGTCATTATCTGCATCGAGGTACCAGTTTTGATTTGTATTTATTAATAATGTTGGACTCAAATTGTCCGCAATTTTGTAGGGTAGAGAAGAAGTTACTCTGATTCGATATCCGCTGCCTACCGGAATTCCTCCGGGAATTGTAGCTGAGATAGTACCACTCGTAATACCGGTGAGAGCACCAAGGATTGTTGGACTTGAAAAATCGCCTGTTGCATTGCTTAATTCTACCGAAAAAATATTTCCTACTTGAAAAGTGTCGCGAACATTAAAGAAATTTACATTAAAGGTATTACCGGAACAAAAGTAATTTGATCCGATGGATTCCATAAAAAAGACGGATTGCGAAACGATTTTCAAAGAATTTCCATCTGAGCAGCTGTCTGTTTTTTGAAAATAGGCAGGGTAATATGGAAATGTGGCTTCTAAACATGAACCGCCTTTTACCTGAATACTATCAACCAATGAAAGAAAATCGATATTTACAGGTGTCGTCGGACTATTAAAAAATAATAACCCGGTAGCAAAATATAGTCCGGTACCTCCTGAAGTAGCGACTGTATCAATTCCGCGGGTAACTCTTGCTAAACCGATTGAACCCCCATCCAGCAGTGGATCATAACTTATATACACTCTTCTTCCGGTAATTGCCGGTGACCAGACCGATTTTGTATTGTTCAAAACAACAATAGCGGGATCTGAATTGCCGGTGTTATTGGAAGACCACCCGTGTTCAGGAATAATGATTGCATCGTAAGAAGCAAACTGTGATGTAGTCATGTTCTTCCATTGCGTTGAATCTACAATGGTCACTGTATGGCCAAGTGAAGTGGCAATTGCATCTTCATTCAATGAAAGTAAAGGACCATAAACAAGAACATTACCTGCAATGAGATTTGAAATGCTGCAGATGATGAAAATGGAAATGGCAAAAGCAATTCGTAACGAGTTCGAACGTTTCAGTTGAGTGTTCATTTTTGTATTAATTTGTGGTGGGTTATAAAAAAACTTTATGAATACGGCAGGGGTGGTTCTATCCGTGAGTGTATGAGTACTTCAATATAGATCAATTAATCAGACTGACCTAGAGGCGAGACACTTAAAATGCCCGAATATCCCTGATAAAAGCGGACTTTAGAAAAAATGGACGAAAAGGTTTTTGTAAAATACCGGAAAAATGGGATTGTGAAATTCAATTAATCCGTATTTATTTTTGGTGTAGGATTTAGGATAGTGAAACCGATGAAAATCTTTACGAGAGTTATTTTCAAGAGTGAGTGTCTTTGTTGTAGGCTATTATGAACCTTTTCGTTTTATTATTTCGGTTACAATTTCAAAAATCATAAAATGCCAACAATACAAAAGCCGGACAACTACTTTTGCCCGGCTTTGGTATTATTTTGTATTAATTTATCTATTCGCTTATGTTAAAAACGGATTGAATTCTATAATTACATTTTTACAAATGGAAGCGTCACTGTATTGTCGGTAGATTCGATTTGAATGTAATACACAGCCGGAATTAAATTCGAGAGATCGAGGGTAATCTGACTTTCATCGGTGCTGATACTTCGGAAGAATACAGTTCGTCCTAAGCCATCTAAACATTTCAGTATTCGCATCGAAATGTTTTGGAATTATTTTCGAAGGATATTGAAAGTGAGTTTTGTGCAGGATTAGGGTATAGGCTCACTCCCGAGAGACTTTCAAGGTTATTTACATCAACCTGTAGTTCACTCGACAAAGGCGAAGTACAATAATATTGATTAATAGCTACAACAGAATAAATAGATCCTGAAGTATCAGCCGGATGATAAGTGTCTGTCGGTGCTAAAACTGTCGCCACAGGAATTCCATTCAGATACCAGATATATCCGTACACTGTCAGATCCGTATCTGTTACCGTTAAGTTGGGCCAAGCCCAGCTTAATGTTGGAGTAGAAGTGAGATCGTTATTTCCAAGATTAATTGTTTGCGAAGCACTTGTTGTGCATGTACGGAAGTTTGGGAGGATGTGAGTATAACGGTAAGTAATTACATCGGTATTTCCCGTTGCCGGCATCATATAGATCGAATCAAACTGTCCGGTTAATGATGAGCTGTAAACTCCAATGATCGAATCCAACGGTCCGTAACTTACGTCTATCGGCATGCCATAACCCGAAGCATAGAAATTCGCCGTACCATTGCTGCGGCACAAATAATCTGGAGTGATGTTTAATTGAGCACTGGTGCTATCAACAATAATTGTGTCGGATGTGATGAAGTGACATCCGAAATCAAGTACGTGATAGAAAATGACTTTACTCCAAGGAGCCGTGTTATAGGCAGTAAATGTGTTATTAGAAACGCCGGTACCATCACAATAAGTTGTAGCTGTTGCTGAGGCCGGTGTAAAATTGGCAAAGGTCGGACTCGTCAGATTTGGAATGGAATCACCCTGACATAATGGATTGAAAGCTGAAGTAACATTGAAACTCAAATCTCTGTCGATTACCATAATGCTTTGTTGCGAATTGTCGCTGCAACCTGATACATTCGTATATGAATACGTTATTGTTTCTGATCCTGTGTTATAAACTGAAGGGTCAAATTGCAACACCGGAGAACCGCCATTGATGGTGAATTCTCCAAGAGGCGAGTAGGTTCCTGATAAATTTATTACCTGGGCATTTGAACAGATGGAGTCGTTTGGTAAAGTGAAACTTACATTATCAGGTTTCGGATATATAACAATCGGATAAGTCGATGCATTTGAACATTGCGATGTAGAGTTGGTATAGGTGTACGTTATTGTAACCGTTGTGTCGTTTTGAATATTGACAGTGCCGGGGTTAAATTGATTTCCACTAAACCATGCATTTGGAGTATAGACTCCCGATCCCGGAGCAGTTCCGGTGAGACTGAGAGCTGTTGGTCCTGCATTTTCACATAGAGATGATAGAACAGTTCCGGAAATTGTTGGAAGGGATTTCACGCCTACTGTATGAACAACTGTATCAATACATAAGTTTCCATCGGTAACATATAATGTGTAGGAGGTTGATGAGGTAATATTGCCTGTTGAAATACTTGATGTTGTTTGCGAATTATTCCAAAGGTATATGTAAGGTGCTTGTCCTGTATTTACTTGAGAAGTTAAGTTCACCGGTGTGCCACTGCATGTAGAATCTGCACCTGTAACACTTGCAACGAGTGGCGGATTCAAGCTCACGAATATGCGATCGGATGAATAGCAGTTTCCGCTTCCTACCGGGTGTGTACTGTAAACATAGTACGTGTGGTGATAAGGAAGTGATCCACTTGAAATGTTGATGTTATATGAATCACTCGTTGTTCCAAATGTAGTATGTGATGCCAATGAATCTGTTTCACGATACCATGTGTAAATGCTATTAGTATTTCCATTTGCAACTAATTGTAAATTAGTGTTATTGTTGCAAAGAATGATAGAGTCTGTTGCAAAACTTACTGAATTGCCCTGTATGATAATGGTTAGACTTGCCGAACTAGTTTGCCCACCTTTTGAGGTCGTTAATGTTGCTGTATACGTTCCACTTTGGTCGTATCTGATTACAGGGTTTGGTAAGTTAGAACTTGAAGGAACACCATTTGGAAAATTCCACGCCCAACTATCAGGATGACCATAGCTTTGATCAAAGAAGTGAACTTCGCCGGGGCAAGTCTGAAACGCCCCGGAAAGGCTGTCGTTTTACGAGGAAGAAAATCAGCTACAGTTGCCAAGTTTGCGTCGTTCGCCATATTCACTCGGTAATCAATCATTTGACCATAGAGCATGGTGCTGCCATTGAGATAAGCTTCGTTTGTTGTGTCACCAATAACAATATGAAGACGTACAGGACCGGCGCATTCCAAAGCGTGCGTATTGAAAATAAACTTATCGGTGTATGTTCCTGAGCTTGCATGATACACACTCGTTGAAGTTCCAAATGTTGAATTCATTCTTAAGTTTTCAAATATGTCGTCGAAGTCGTAGTCGTTGTCATTGTCGTAATCAATAAAGGCGGATAAGTAACTTGCTCCTGCAACAGTACTGTGGATTTCTATTTCATTATTCTTTCCGGGTTGTAAATCGAATTCATAGGATGGATTGTCAAAGTAATCGTATAGAATATCTGCCGTATTTGGATTGTTGTACGTCGTAGAATTTAGTCGTACAGAAGTAATCGTGGTTCCTGCGGATGATGCGCTGGCAGTGCTTGGAATAGAAAAGTCACTTGTAAAGTAAACGAGATAGTCGATTACCTCGCCATAAACTAAGTCGTGACATGACTCCTGAACATATCCAGGTGAAATTCGCTGGTTCGAAAGTTCAATGCGAAGTCTTTTAAAGCCTGAACCATAAAGGCCAAATGGGAAAGATACTACTGTATCACCGAGGGTGGGCAAATAGATTGAGTCAACGTGAGATGGAGTTTCGTATTCTTCAAATTCACCATCATTATCTTCGTCAACCCAGTAATTGATAAATGTTGATTGAAATACATTTTTTAATTTAAGAGACAGCGTGTAGGTAGCGCTTGGAGAAATATAGGAGAACATTCCATGACTCATCAAATACGATAACGGTTGTGTTGTGGTGTTTATATAGCCTGAAACCGGCTTGGCGATATTGTAATGATTGATTCCGTTTAAGGCTACCGAATCAATAATAAATTTAGTATTGTCATTATTTGTTGCAGGAACACAATAGTTCGCGTCGATTAGGACTGAAAAATCTTCTGTTTCTCCAACAGAAGATTCCGGTGGATTACAGGCATCAAAATCGGTGAAAACGCCGTAGCGAAGTGCAGGATTACCTGAACTTCCCATTACACGAAGTCTTTTTAATCCAGGTGTAACATTGTCCGGAATTGTAAACTGAATGTGACTATGATTCCAATATGCTAAATGCTTATTCGTCATTGATGATCCAAGTTTTTCATTCTGATCATTAAAGTCTCCGTCATTGTTGTAATCAATCCATGCAGCACATGTCTGACCAGGCTCTGCTGCAGTGGAGATATGCAGAGTTTGAGTTTGACCGATAATTAATCGAGTGGAATTTTGATCATATTCAGTATTGCCGGTATCACTTGAATAGTCATTGTAAAAAGCGCAATGAAATGGATTAATTTGTGAAAGTCCCTGATCCGTAGTTGCCCTTAAATCTGCCATCCACAAATCTTCAATATAATTTGGGTTAGGGCCTGCCGATTGATAAGCAGGAAGGCAGTATGTAGTTGCAGGTGATTGATAGTTGGATGTTGTGTACCAACTAATATCAAATCCTGAAAGAGGTAAATCAAATGTGCTATACGTAAGCCAAGTGACATAAACGTTTCCGGAAAAAGCTACTATGGAATCAGGGTGGTTTTCACCATTCCCCATCATAATTATTGGGTCCGATGCTGAGGTGCCATCGTATACTTTCATATAATCATTATAGGTTCGTGTTTGATATGAATTAAACTTCAAAATGATAGCCTGCCCCGGAATTCCGGAAATCAGAAAATCACATGTTTCATTGTCGGAATAATTACCTGAAGGCCCTCCTGAATCGTAAAGTGTTCCTGTTGTGTCAGAGGTTGATGTTGTTCCGGAACACATATTGTAGGTTCCTTGTGCTTCAGCATAATTTAAATGGATGAGTAAGGCAAAGAACAATGTGAAAAATGTAAGTAGTTTAATATTCATATTTAGCGTGTGTTTAGGGATCAATTTTATAAAAAAAACATGAATAACCGAAAATAATTGGCGTAAACGATTTGTTGTGTGGTTCTTTTTCTTTTTATAACTTGGCCTCGTTCGGAAATCAAAATCTCATTAAATCTGAATTAGTTCATTCGTACTTCAATTTATGAAAGAATTGTGGTAAGATCCTCCAATGGGGATATTTCCACTGAGGTGATAAATAGACCGTTTTCTATTCAAAATTTAATTTAGGGATGGAATTCGTTAATATATAAACGGAATTTGCTGAGAGATTAGAAAGGTTTTTTGATTCTCTTTGATAGGATAAAATAGAAAGAGTATTTTTCTACCCATTAATAGTTAGTCAATTAATAATAATAAAATAATAATAATAATTACCCACCACATGAGAAGAATCTGTTCAATTTTCCTAATTTCTGCAATTATTGTGTTAATCCCTCGCTTTGTTTCTGCTCAAAGTGCACCTAAGTGCTCAAAGGAAGAGTCGGAGGAATTTCAATCGCAATTGGAACAAAGTCCGGATGACGACTATTATTTTTGTCTAAGCAGAGTTTGTATGTTACTTACCGCTGATCAATACGACAGTGTCGCATATTACCTTGACCGATCAATGTACGGTGAGGGAAAAGCTGCGTTTGTTTTCCCAAACCAGAAATCGGCTGAATTGAAGGAATTTTTAGGAAACACTGAATTTTCCAAATTGCTGAAGTTTAATCCCGAGCAAGATGGAATGGATGCCCAAGTTCCACCTATTCCAAGCCACGACGACGGAAATACAGCTGCTCCAACCAAGGACACCATTAATCTTCCCGACGCAACAGCCACTACACCCGGAACCGTTTTCGTTCGACCACCTGTACTGGAACTTGATGCAGCAACCATGACTGATTTGAAATCAAAGGCGATATACAAATCAAATCTTTTCGTTACCAGTGTAAACGATATCGGTAATAAGAATAATCCTGATGATGTTGTCCAAACAGCTGTTGATGGTTGTCTGGATTTATTTATTCGTCGAGGTATTAGCTCAAAAATAGGAGTTTCTTCTGCTAACAAACCAGGTAATGAAACTAGATTTCTAGTTCGTCAGTATTTAAATCGCATTCGTCAATTGCAGTATGATCAGATCAAATTCCGCGGATCGGAATACTATATGGTGAAGGATTTCATAAAAGGTCCGGATGGAAAGTATTATGGATATGTCTCATTCAAGCAAAGTTTTGAAGGTGTCAGAGACGGAATTCCTGTTTATAAAGATGAAACCACAAAGAGAATTAAAGTGGTAATTGAAAAGATTCCGGTGATTAAAGACGGTATTTCTCAGGATTTTTGGGATGTTTTTTTGGTCGAAGTAGCGGTTGAAGAAACCCATCAATAATCAGCATGACAAAGAAATCGTACTTATTTCTTGTTCTTATTACGTTCATTTCAAATTTTTCTTCCGGACAAAATGCAGATGTTCGGTGGAAGGAAAATTTTATATTTGAAGTAAAAATCATCAATGAATTTTTTGATCGATTCGATGCTGATACCAGCTCTGATTTTCTTGCCCGCTTCAAAGCCAGAACGATGCCTGAAAGGGATGTTTTGATAAAAACATTATTCGATCGGGTTCAATGGTGGGATACTTCCGTGCAAAATAGTTTTATCCGTGATGTTACCTCTGCTCAGCAGCCTCAATATTTGAGTTTTTTTGACGATAATTGGTATGCACTTGCTCATTGTAATGTAATCTATCAAGGTAAAGTGAGGAGTTTGCTACTTATACTTAAAGTCGAGGAAGGGCCTGATCATTCTGCTAAATGGGTTATTGTTTCAGCGAAGGGTGATTTTTTGAATTCGAAGACTGCAAAAATAGGACATACCGGATTTCCAGCCATTAAATATTGTGGTTCGGATATTCGAAATGCGCAAAATCAAACAACAATTTTCCTTGACCCAATGAGCCATGGGACTAATTTTATGGATTTATTCGATGCATTTGAAGATTCAACTCATTTCAAAGATTATATTTGTCAGGGGCCGGTTTCCAGTGAATTAGTAAAGTTAATTCAACTGGTCACTACTCAAAAAGTTAAATTAAAGTCAATAAAGCATATCTCATATCATCTATTACAATTAAAAAATTGGTTATTGGTGGTTGAGTATTTTAATCGTGAATCTCGAAATTCGGGTTGGCTAATCAGTAATTTAATTCCTGTTAATTCAGCATCTAAGAAAGAATATGAAAAGGTGTTTCTTAATGTATTTCCGGATGAATAGTAAATTATATTTGTTTTTTTTGTTCTTCATTTTTGTTCAGTTCGCATCGGCTCAGGAGATTGTTGTGACGTGTAGCGATACATTTCAGATTAATTATAAAGCGGAGATCACCATTAAAAAATTTGGAAGGGCGCTCGACTTTGTTACGACAATGACATCAAAGGATGAACTTGATCGGGCTTTTGAAAATCATACCAACGGGAGTACAAGGATCTTCATTGATACAACAGTTGCCACTATCGAAGATGATTTGGATCCCGATGGATATGTTCAAAAGCGATTTAACTCCTATTTTCCGGTTAGAAAGTACTTTCAGAAAGCTTTTACTCAAATAAAAAAATCAGATGAATCAGGCGGAGTCAAATTCACCGATTTTCGCAAATCGAACCTGAAGAGGACAAAAGATGGAGTCTTTTATTTAAAATTCTATTTCAATTCACATTTTTACTTGCCCTCTACTTCCGGTAAAGCCTACCCGCCATCCGTTCCTCGTGTAGCTGAACTGATTGCTATTCCGGAAATAAAAAACGGGATCAGAGAATGGAATACCTATATTCAAACAGTTTCATTCCAAAAAGATGAAGATCTTCAACAATCAACAAAAGATGATGTAAAAAAAATAGTTGGTCTTGCAACTTGTTTGGAAGATAAAAATTCATTCTACGAAAGAGAGTCTTCTGATAGCTTGGCGAAGGTTAAACAGAATTTTCAAAGGTCTATTGACCTTGCAAATGATATTTACAATGCAGGTAATGAAGATAGCCGTGATTTCTCAAATGCACTCTCTTATTTATCAAAAGCTTTGAATATCATTCCGGACGATTCCGTTGCACTTGCCCTCAAAGTAAAATGGGAGACTGAAAAACAGAAATTTGAAGAAAGAGTAGACCTGGCCAGAAGCTATCAATCGAAAGCTGAAAGTATGTTTAGTTATCGAAAGTTTGAGCTCTCGGATAGTTTGTACTCCATGGCACATCAGACCTTTCCTTCCATTGAAGAAGAATCAGATTACAAGAAGAATCGTTCAAAAATTCAAGAGGTTAGCCCGGTTACCAATTCCCTATATACCTTATTCAATCAAGGTGAATTTGATAAAATTATTCAAAAATGCGAGGACGGAATTACATCAGGGTCATTTTGTGTGCCGGAGTATTATTACTGGCGGGCAAAAGCCAAAGCAAAAAAAAATAAAGCTTTGCAAAGAATAGCCAAAGCGGAAATTGATGAAACGATTGACCAAACACCAAATTTCCTTGATGCATATATCTTAAGAGCTGAAATTAGTATCGATTTATTAGATTTTGCTTCTGCAATCAGTGATTATTCAACCGTAATCAATAAAAATCCGGACGATGCCTGGCCTTATTATAAAAGGGCATTGGTAAACGATATTGTAGGAAACTATTCTTCATGTAATGAAGATATGAATAAGGCAATTTTAATTGACCCTACTAACTCACAGTTTTATTATGATTTTGGACTGATTTTGATGAAACAGCAAAAGATCGATCAGGCTCTCAATAATTATAACAAGGCTCTCAAGTATAAAACTGATTTTGCAGAGGCTTATTTTCAAAGGGGGTTGGCTTATCTCAAGCAAATGCCTCCCAATACTCAATTGGCCGGTGAAGACTTCCAAAATGCAATAATTAATAATTGCGGCGACTCGACTAAAATTAGCATTATTAAAATTGCAGATGAACATTTTATTGCATCTAAAAATACGTCTGATCGTAAGATTGCAAATATGGAAATTGCCATTTGCAATACAGCTATACAAAGAGAAAGCCGAATATTATTTGCAAAATGCAAAGCTCTATGAAAAAGTGGAAAATTACTCTAAAGCTGCAGAAAATTATAAAAAAGCAGAAGCCTTAGATACAGCCAATTTCATGATCGGATTTTGGCTAGGAGAAGCTCAGTTGGCAGATAATAAACCATTTGATGCACGTACATCTTTTAATAGAGTACTCGAAGTACGAACAAATTACTACCCTGCGCTGATTGAAAAAGGTCGAACGTACGATCACCCGGCAGTGGAAGATTACCAGACAGCCATTGAAATCTATCAGCAATCGCTTAAGTTAAAAAAGGATACTTCCGTCTCTTTCTATTTGTTGGGCAAATGCTATTATAAAAAAGGTGATTTTAAAATTGCCATCGATTATTTCGATAAAGCGATTAGCAAGGATGAAAAAAATGCCCCGTACTATATAGCACGTGGAGATGTGTATTATGAAAGCAATGAGCTTAAATCGGCATATAAAGATTATTTTCAAGCTATCACTTTAGACAAGAATCTGGCTGAAGCCTACTACAAAAGAGCATGCGGAAGTTATAAGCTCGAAGATTATCAGGCATCCATCTCAGATCTCAATCAGTATATTCAAATGATGAAGTCGTCGGGTGAAGGTTATTACCTTCGTGCACAATGCTTCTTCAAACTTAGCCAATTCCAATCTGCTTCTCAAGATTATGTCATGAGCCAAACTTTGGATGTGACGTACAAAGATTCGGCTACCTATAAGCGGTTAATTTATTCTTTTTTGATGTCAAATCAATATGAAGATGCTAAACATCATATCGCAGATAATAAGCGGAAATACCCCGATGATCCGGATTTCCTCCTTTACGATGGAGCCCTTCAAATGCTCTTGAATAAACCGGAAGCTGGAATTATTTTATTTGAAGAAGCATTCGAGTCTGGGAAATATTCAAAAAAATCGATTAAAAAGGAGCCTTTATTTAAGAGTTTTAAGGAAAATGAAATTTTTAAAAAGCTTTGTGAGGAGAAATTGCATTAATGATTCAAATTCGAATCAGATTTAAATTTGCGAATAAGGACGTATGCTACGTAATAATCTAGTGTCATTAATTTTGTGTTTTAATTAATTAAGTAGGATATTCTTATATTTCGAAAAGGTGTTGAATAAAGTACTTGCATGCTTTGTAGAATAATATTGCCTTCATGTTAAATTTCATTTATTCTAACGAGAAATCGATTGTTTATTCTCTTCACTTGATCTGAACGAAAAAAATACTTATGATTGCATAAACATGCACTAAATTATATTAATACCTCTTCCATATGGAAATAAGAAAATTACTTTTTTTAATCATTTGTACCTTATATACCTGTTTTGGGGTATATGGAGCATGCGAGGTAGGGATTACCGGCTTTAATGCGACGAATAATTGCCCGAATTCGCCTTTGACACTTCAGGCAAGTGGTGTAAGCGGTACGCCATTGACGTATCAATGGTCAAATAATTCGACAAATGCTACTCTTGTTTTCACGCCAACTTATGGGGATACAATGGTGACCTGCATCTCTACTTTCGCAAGTTGTTTAGCCGATACGGATACTGTTATTATCCATGTTAACCCCAGAGTTAATATCAGCTCCGTTTCGATTGACGTTGATTCTATTTGTAGGAATGGTGGAACGATTATCAATTTGTCAAATACCCTTACTTCAAATACCGGACATCCGAGTTTCATTTATAATTGGATATCCTCTTCAGATTCCACCTTCGCCACATTCACAAATCTGACAGGGAATCAGGACCCAACTGCCGGTGCGACAACTGCGAATTCTATTTTCTACAAACTAATCGTTACAGATGCTTGTAATGATAAAGATACTTCTAATAGAATTAAATTATTCATCGCCGATCAGCCAAGTATAAATGTGCTGAATCCGGTTGACTTCCCGGATTTCGCTTGTGAAAATGCAAATTGGATTTTCTCTGCAGGTGGGGTTGGGAGCTTAAGATCGAATTGGTATTGGTATTTGCTTTACCCAAATTCTACTCACGATAGTATTGCCAATCCTTCTTTTAATTATACAGTTGACACAGCGTTACAGGGTACCGGCGTGATGCATGTTGGATATTACCTTCCCGCAATAGTTGTTGCCGGTTGCAATGCTTATTCATCTGTCAGTGATATTACCATAGTTGGTAGTATCAACCAAGCGGTTACTTCGAGTATTACCTCTTTGGATCAGTGTGAAGTGACAGCCTTTACGCCAAATCTGAGTTCAACATTGAATTATGGATCCATGCCCGGTACATACAAGTGGTATTACACTTTTGATACGGCAGTTGCTTATACAGGGCCTATTGGTACTACGAATCCATTTCAGGATTCGAGATCTACTTTGACGGAAAATTTGATTCGTTACGTGTCGGTCTTCAAACCTGACTCAACAAACGCTTCGCTCTGTCCTCTTGATTCGGCAACTTTTACATACACAATTCATGAACAACCACAAATCGTAAGTCTTGTTACCGATCAACCATCTTATTGTGTTGGAGGTATCGTGACAGCTTCGATTGGTTCGGTTCAGGGTGGGTTTGGAAATACACCAACGTACGAGTGGGATGTAATTCATAGTAATCTTTCTACCGACCCATTGGGATCGGGACTAACCGGTGTTTTAAATTACGTTAACACGACGGATTCTTTTATTCAACTCATTTATCAAAACTGGCAGGGAATTCAAACTGGTTGTGTGCCTGCAATTCAAACAATTCCACTCGATATTCATCCGGATCCGGTTGTTACGGTAACAACAGATCCTCTCTTTGATACAATTTGCAATAATTCGCAAACAATCCTGCATTCAACATTAGTAGGCGGTGTACCTTCTGCCCAATACATTTATACGTGGAAATACTGGGATTTGGACCTGATCTCAGATACTCTAGCTTCAGGCATTAGTTTATCTGACTTTAATGGGCAGATTAATGCTGATTCATTAAGCCCCTCTTCAATTACACCGATTTATTGTACTCTAACTTTAAATTCTAACCTTATATTGGGCTGTAATAGTGTTTCTGATACTACATTACTTAATATTAAACCAACCCCTTCCGTGACCGGGTTGTTTGGAGACGTTACAATTTGTTCTGCGCAGTCACTTCCATATAGTATTAATTCAACTGTTACTTCGGCATCTCAATTTCTATGGTCCTTCAATGTCCCTGTCGGAGTAGTTATGGTTCCGGGTCAAGGAAATGGCCCTGTTGATTCTATCTTACTAGTAAGTACGTTATTTAATGATACTTCAGTAACGTATTCAGTATATGCGACCGATGGTAGCGCCGCCAGTTGTCCCGGTGTAGTCAGCACAGGTGTCATCACTGTTACTCCTCCTCCAGTACTTCCCACATTCAATGTGTTACCATCTGATACAGTTTGCTCTGGAACCCAAAACCTCTTTATTTCAGTGAATCCTCTACCTAATTTTACTTACCATTGGACAGTTGCCGATAGTACGATCTCGATTGATTCAAACCCTGATAGCACTTATGCGTTACTCGACTTTCCCGGATCTGCTGTTTCATCCTCTGTAAGTGTTTATGCACAAAACTCTTCAAGTTGCCAGAGTAGTCCGATCACCTATGATTTCTATATAAACTCTTCATCAATCGATTTGGGAAATTCGCCTGAAGGACTAATTGTCTTAAAGCAACCCGGAAACACACTCGTGTGTTTAAAATATGATGTTGACTCTTATCAGTGGGGAGCAGACACAGGAATAAGTTATTATCCTGATACCCTTTCCGGCGAAGTTTATCAGTCACTATCTTTAGGAAGCAATTTCGATGAAACTCATAATTATTATTGGGTTATTCTAAATGATGGTGCATGCTCAACTAAGTTGTATTTCATGTCTTCTGTCAATAGACCGCCCTATTCCAACGGTAAACTTATAGAAGCTCAAATGCCTTCCATCGATCATGCTGAAGTAAATGTATTTCCAAACCCTTCTGCTGGACAATTCTCTCTCTCCTTGAAAGGCTTTTCAGGGCACGATGTTACTTATAAAGTATTCAACAATTTGGGTAAGCAAATTCGACTTGGAAATTTATCAGGCGACTTGAGTAATGAGTTTATTCGAACTCTCAATTTGAGCGATCTTTCTCATGGGCTCTATCAAATACGCGTGGAAAATACAGAAGGACAAAACGGATCAACAACTATCATCATTCAATAATACATACTATGAATAATTTTCGTTTTTTATTTTTCATTCTTATTTGCTGCACAGGGGTGTATTCGCAGAGTGTTGCTCAGCGCCCTGACAGGAAGGAAAGTATGAATCGATTGGATGAGTTTGTTGATTCCTATTTTTCGGCTTCTTCATTTAAGGATCTTGGAGGAAATTCTTTCTCCGAAGCTCAGGCTATTAATTTTAGAAATCTCTTTTCTAAAAATGCACTGATATTTGATGACATCACGCCACAAATTCTTGAAGACCCTACAGGCGGAAGTCCGTATAAACTTCGCTCGAAGCCAATGGACGAATACCTGGAAGATGTACACAAGAATTTTCCCGGTGGACTGAATGTGCAGATTCTAAATTCTGCCATCGATTATTCCCGAATTGATAGCGGAATGATAAGTATGTTCTATAGCAGAGTTGTAAAAGGGAAAAACATCTCTCAGGCGCGCTTTGAAAATCACGACACGCTCCAAGTTGATATTAGCATGGACGCAAATGGCAAATATCAGATTGAACGGATTAGCCCGGTTGGCTCCCATTTTTCTTGCTTGAACGATAAAGACGATGACGGCGTGATGGATAACCTGGATGCCTGTCCGCAAAAAAAAGGTTCAATTCGATTCGATGGCTGCCCCGATACCGATCACGATGGGATTCCTGATAATAAGGATGCGTGTTGGGATGAATTTGGAAATGAATTTAACAAAGGTTGCCCGTCTTCTACCTTCGTTAATAAATTTGGTGTTTCTCTTTTTACTTCCATTGCTATGAACTCACTTACCATTCCTGCTCCTGAAACGTTATCCTATTTGCAATTGGATAAGGATGCTACTAACATGGGGGAAATTGAAATGAAAAACGGAATGGTTACCAGCCTGCTAAGCGGTATTGAAGTTGAAATGGCATTAAATCAAAAAAATAATTTTAGCCTCGGTGTAGGTTTGCTGATGAATAAATTTTCAACGGCAATTACTTGGACTGGATTTAAAACCGAATACCAGGCACAAGACATTGCTGGTAACCAATACCGTCAAAGATTGACTATCTTAAGTGCGCAGGAAGATTTAGATATTAGCACAATAACTATCCCGGTTCTCTTCAAGTACAAATCAAAGATTAGTGAAAAATTAGGCTTCTACATTGAGGCAGGTCCGGCTCTACATTTGATTTCCATCGATTCAAAAGCAACTGCTTCATTTACCAAAGAAGCGATTTATGTATACAAAAATCAAGCATGGCAATATACGGCAACGTATTCAACAAATGAAGCATGGTTAATTACTGCGGAACAGGTTACTGCCATTCATGGCGATCCTAGAACCTATTTTCAGAGCCTCGAAAATCAAGGGTATGATGTTGCTTATCAGGAAAACTCTACACCTAAGGATGCTTCTTTTAGCATGCTTGGCTTTGGCGGAATAGTTAGAGGTGGATTGATGTATTTCTTAGATCCTTCAATTTCAATTATAGGCGGACCTTATTTTCAATATGCAATTGCTCCGCAAACGGTTAAAGATTATAAACCGATTGATAGAATAGAGAGTAAGAATCAATATAATTCCGTTTTGAACGGTGTTAAAAATATATCATCACAACAAATCGGTTTCTTGATTGGAGTAAAATTTGGATTTTAAAAATCATGGATAAATCAGTACACTTTACCTTCCTCATTGCTTGTCTTCTTGCAGGTTCGTTATTACTTGTGCGCTGTCAAAAGTGCAAGGAGTGTGTTTTGCCGGAAATAGTATTCGAACCTGCTAATCCATTAGTAGGCGATTCAGTTAGATGTCATATTGCGAATTCCAACTCTGTATTGGAATGGCAAGGCTCTGATGGTACTGTGAGTACGGATAGCTTACCTGTTTTTGTCATGAGAGATACCGGACACTACGTTATCACTGCAACTAACGGTAACTGTAAACAAACAGCGGAATTCTCAGTGCAACCCGCTGTCGTCATTCCAACCATCACTCCTGTTTATTCAATTTCTTCTCGTGAAGTTGTCTTGGGAGGTCAGTTTGTTCTTGAAGACAATACACCCGATGCTACCGGTAGAACATGGAAAGTCGAAGGGGATGAATTGCCATCGACTACACAGAAAAAGACAACTTTTAAATTTGTAAAAGAAGGTGAGAAGAGGATTTATCTCGATGTTGTCACTCCTATTAACAGAGGCAGAGAAGTTATTACGGTGATTGTAAAGCCTAAAATTATTATGCCACCACCAACTGGAGGTGGAGGTGGTGGCCGAAAGCTACAATTTGAAAGGGATGATATTCTTACAGCTGAACTCAGAAGTCTGGTTCAAAAGAATAGAATAAAGGATTTTTATAATAACTTATGTGATAAGGAATCTACTCCCACAAAAGTCAGTGCGCCGGGTGCAAAAATTGCAAACTTCTATGATTTTAAAGAGACGGTTTTGATTCGTGACTGGAAAATACTTGAAGTGATGGTTAAAAGAGCGTCTGAGGATGGCTGTATTCAAGAGTTATACATTAAAGTATCTAATTGAGCTATGAAATATAAGAGCATTTTAATATTAAGTCTCGTGGTTTTTTGCGGCTTGTTCACACTCGCTCAACAGCCCCAAACTGCAAGCACGGAATTACAATCATTTAATTTCTTCTATGTAGATAATAGCCATGGTGCTCATGCAGAAGGAATGAACGATTCTTTGTACGACAAGATGTTGTCGGAAATCAGAAAACTGGTGCGTCAAAATGATAAAGGCTTTGCTTTGTTTAAAAGCAATGGAAGCAAACCGCAAATCATTAAAGATAAGGGCGAAGTTTTTAATTTCGAATTCAGAACCGATTTTTTCAATCAGTCTGCCGCCATTCCTAATTTCAGCGACGACAAGAAATATATTCGTGACTATTTTTACGATAATAAAATCCATGTCACAAAAGCACTTAATTTCCATTTCTTCTTATCAGAGAATTCTCTCCATAATTTATTCGAAACCCCGAATTCAATCATCACAAATTTTGTGAGAGAGCTTTCGCTTTATTTAGGCGATGCTTCTATTGAGGTTAATGTGACACTATATTTCAGTAAAAATATATCTAGTACAAGCGAAACAAGCTTAAGCGAGTTTTTGAATTATTATAATTCGACGACTTCTGTTCCCCTTAAAATAAATTACCGCATAGTTCAATCTTAATATTAATTCCGATTATGAAATTTGGAAAACTAAGCCCGGGCAAGAATGTGTCGGGTGTGTTCGCACTTATATTTCTTTATAGTCTCTCATCCTTAGCTCAAAGTCATATTAAGGGTATGAAAGTGCTGCGTATGCCAAAGTTTTATCTGGAACCGACCGGAAAGCTCGCTGAACCTAATGCAAAAGAAGCGGAAGGTCCATATGATTATTGGAAAGTGTTTTGTGACAGGGATGGAAATGGTTCTTATAAAGAGGCAACTCTAACAACGGCATGGAAGAAAATTGACTTCATGCAAGTGTATTTTGTTATTGAGAGAAAGGGAAATGCATTGCATTTGGCGCAGTACACCAATTTGCTTACAGATAAGTACAATATTCCAAACGATTCTCTCGATTTTGGTTGGGTCGATCAAAATAAAATGTTACTCTGGAAAAATTGCTTAATTGATAGTACGTATGGATTTAGTGTGAAAGGTCTGGTCATCAGAGATGCCAAAGTTCTTCAGGATAGTTCAGAGTTTCAAAAGCTCGCCACTGAAAAATTTCCACTTTATAATTCACCTGATTTGAAATCAAGGAATAAGAATGATATTGATTTGTTTGACTTTTTATATATCTATAAATACGAAAGAGGTTCTTATTTGGTCGGCAAACAGGAAATTATGACACCGCAGGGTGTCGCAACCGACATGCTGGGTTGGGTTCCGGAAAAGTATATTCGGAAATGGAGTCAGCGTTTATGTTTAGAGCCCAATGCGGAAAAATCGGCTCAAGCTGAACGAAAATCTATCGGAGCAAAAGCCAATATTTATGCAAGTGAAGAACAAGCAAGAAAATGGATGGCAGGAGAAAATGTGAAATCACTGAATTCCGAAGACCTTGGATTAAAGGAAATGCTACCTGCTGAAAAGCGATTACCAATCATCTCCGATTTAAATGCCGGTATTATCAAGACCGGATATATTACTCCAATCTTTGATAAGAAAGGTGATAAAATCATCACCACAGCGGAACAAGCTGCCAATGAAAAGAAATATAATTTGTCCAAAGATAATTACCGGACTATCAATATTGTTTTTGTAGTCGAAGGTTCTGATGTCTTGAAAAGCTATGTAAATAGCATCATTTCATCCATTCAAACAACATCTGACCGTGCAAAAATGGATTTGAAAAGTACGTATCGTTTCGGTGCTGTCGTTTATAGAAATTATTCTTCGCCGGACAATGAGATTTGTACATTTCAGGATCTTTCATCGTCATGCGGACCGGTTAAATCGTTTCTTCAAAGTGAATTTCAAAAATCGAATTCAGGGTCGTATGTAAAAGGTTCTGCAATGTATGCCGGAATTCAGAAGGCCGTAAGGCTATTCCCCAAGGCGGAGCAAACAAATTATATTATCGTAATCGGGTATTCCGGGAATGAATTATCGGCAAAAAGTCCAAACGAAATTTCAATGAATAACGACATCGCTTCCATGCATGCCAGTCTGGTTTCGTTTCAGGTGCAATACTGCAAGCAGGACGAACAAGCTTTTCAAAGCCAAACCAAGTCACTGATTCTTGAAAGTGCAAAGAAGATTAAATCGCAGACAGATAAGGGTAAAATGAATAAAGTCACTACGAAAGGAATTACTTTTGTTCAGACCGATGTGCATACCAACAATGAATTCTCGCTGCAATTTCCGGGTGGCGACAGTCCTGTACCGGGAATGTATACCACTGCAAGTCCGAATCGCCCAAATCGCCCCGAATGGATCGGGGATCAAATTGTTGAGCTTATCGGGAAGAGATCGCGGGATAATGACAAGATTCTGGCCGACTGGGATGCATCCATCAAGGGTATTGGAAACACAAGCGCCCGAATGAGTGAAGAATTGTATTTACTCCTTTTAAATTCAAATATCGACCCCTCTTATTTTAAAAAACTTGACTCGAATAGCAATGTGCAAATATTCATTGAAGGTTATGCTGCTATCAAGAAAAATAATCAGCAGAGATATCCGAATTTCAATTTTGTTCTATTTATTAATGATGAAGAGTTGAACGACTTAATTACGACTTTCAAAAAATTGGGCGATGTAAATACACCCAGTGAAACAAGATCTCATCTTGTGAATTGTTATCGTGAAATGGTTCAGAGTTACTTTGGTGCCAGAGAATCGAAAAAGGCTTTTGCGAAAAAATCGCTGGCTGAATTGAACCAAATTATTACCGGCTTACCTAGCTCTAGTGACTTATTTAAAAAGTACTCTATAGGCGATATCGAAAATAATAAAATACCGCTGAATACTTTAAGTGAAATTGTTGATCAACTTAATCAGATCAAAACAGATTTATCTCATATTAAAAGTAATAGCATAAACTCATTTGTGAATTATGATCAACGTTACTTCTGGATTCCGGCAAACGTGTTTCACTAACAATCTGCATGCAGTTATGCATTCATATGGGTTTACTATTTTAATGCCACCACAATTGTAGTTATGAGTTCTTCAGTTCAGCCGGATTCTTTATTTAGCATCGATGACCTTTCGTGCTCATATTCGCGCAAATTAAATGAGCGTGTGTTGTGGGTTGAAAAACTTTCTATTCCCAAGAATAAAATCACATTTTTACTTGGTCCATCTGGCTCGGGGAAAAGCACTTTGCTCGAAACTTTGGGCTTAATGAATAATACAAGAGCATCGGGTACGATTGCTTTTTATCCTGATAAATCCGATTCTTGTATCCAACTGGAAAGTGTTTGGGAGACAGCCGAAGCAGAAAGCCTGAATGTTATTCGAAAGAAGTACTATAGCTTTATTTTTCAGGAAAATAATTTACTTGAAAATTTCAGCGCCTATGAGAATATTTGCTTTTCTCAAATGGTTAAGGATAACAGAGATCTTGCAGAAGTAGCGGAGTCGGCTTCGAGTTTAATGGATCAGGTGAAATTGCCTGCATCGGAAGTTACTTTGCAAACACGTGCAACGCAATTATCTGGTGGACAAAGACAGCGATTGGCTTTTGTAAGAGCGCTTAATACGAAATCCCTAGTCCTTTTCTGCGACGAACCAACCGGGAATCTTGATGAAGTAAACGCCAATGAACTCATGTGTATTATCCGAATGGCTTGCTCAAACGGGTCGTCGGCAATTATCGTGTCGCATGATATTAATCTCGCCTTGAAGTATGGGGATCAAATCTCGGTCATTACAAAACGTGCCGGTGTAAAGGAAGGCATGATTTCAGCAGCGAATATTTTTTATCGCCCTCAATGGGAAAACCATAATTCAAATGATATTGAAAGTTGGAAAGAAAAAATCAGAAGTTTATATTCGGAGGTTGGTGAAAAAATTATAGGCGGCAGTAGAGTGGAAGCCGGACCCAATCTAAAGACTAAGTTTCCTTTTCTATTCATAAAAAATGAGCTCAGAACTCTACTGGGGAAACGACTGGTTAATTATTGGATTTTATTTCTTCTTTCCGTCTTCACTTTTCTTGTTCTCGGATTTGCTAATGGAAGTCTTCACTATATTGAATCGAAGAGAAACGACATTTTTGTGAATTGGCTCACTGTAAAAATTCCATGGACGAAAACCGCTTCTGAGTTTTCGGATTTCAAAAATGAATTAAATAAGGAATCGAATAAGCAACGATATCATTATTCACATGTAACCAGCTATCCGGAGTATATTCTGAATTTCCTGGATAAAAAAAATCCGTCGATCTCATATACTGAAAAAGGTCGGACGATCGAAATGGGCGAAAACGAAGATCCTATGCTCAAGGATATTGTAAACCCTACAAATATTTTGCATGGTGGGCGGTTGATCGATGATCAGGATCTGGGAATAATTGTAAATAGTCAGATTCTTGAAGAGTATCATTACACTCCAACCGATGAATTTATCAATGTAGGCTATCAATGTGTCGATGAAAACGGTAACATAAAATATGAGTCTATTCCCGTTAAAATCAGAGCTGTCGTTAAGGCGATCCCCGGAAAAAACCAATTTATAACCACTCAACGTTTTTATAGCGCATGGTTACAATCTGATTCTACCAATACATTTGATATCCGATCGCATAAAAAGAAACTATCATTCTTTCTTAAAGGATCAAAAGAAGCTACAGATAGTTGGTTCCAATCTGCAAAAAAATTATGTGAAACTAATTCGCTGCTCCAAAACTGGATGCCAGAAATTCACGAAGTTGATTCATTCGTCTCACATATTCCTACCGGACGCGTGGTCGAAATAATCTTAACGCCGGAACCCCCCGATACTACTACAGTCAATTCGTTAGCACAATTGTTTTTCATTGGATACTCAAAAACAGCTGGGACAGATGTTATTCGTTTTTACGATCTGGAAAACTTCGAGGAATCGCAAGAAGTACTGGACGATTATGGTAGTGACATCATGTGTGTAAATTTTTCAGGTAATATGGATTCTATCCGGCAATTCAAGAATTTCCTCTACAAATTGAATACAAACAGACAGAGTGATGCAATTCAGTTGGATGAATCAACGATCAGAGAAAAGGAGAATTTCAATTATATGAGTAAGGTAACCTGGATTATTTCCATTGGATTACTCTTCTTCTCTATCTTTAGTATAGCCGTGTTTATCTCGAATATTCTTCGACTTCATCTTCTAAAAGTAAAAATGAATATAGGTACACTTAAAGCATTTGGATTAAGTGATGCAAAGACAAGTTCGCTCTATATGCGTGTGATGCTCTTATTCGTCACCTTGGTTCTGCTTCCTGCATACATTACAGCCTTTCTTATTGGAAGGTTGACTGAGAGTGCTATGCATACCAGAATGGTGGTGGATTCAGACTTCAGCTATTTTATTATGGCTGACGCTAAAATTATGTATGTAATTCTTGCTATTTTTGCATTAACAATGATTGTCGTTGGAACGGTGGCTAGAAAAATACTTTTAAAATCACCGGGAGATTTAATTTATAATCGTTGATTATATCAATTTGTAGTGAATTTAAAAAGGGAGCTATACCTCTTTGATTTGAATTGACGAAATTAGCGGACTATAATCCACCACATCGGAAAGGCCATTCTCTTTTCGTATTTTCATTCAGGAATGGTATAATCATATATAATATTTTCATAAATTCAAATCAGAGGGTTATTAAACAGTTGGTTGTTTTATCCGGTTTAATTCCCCTCAATTCAATTGAATAATACTGGTTTCGTATCTTAAAATTTATATTTTTGTAAAAAATGAATTTATGGCAGATGTAATTAACTATTCTGAAGATTTAAAGAAAGCCGTGAGAATTGCTCAATCTATAGCAAAGAATTCTCTAATGCTTCTTTTTCAGCTCCTCATTTACTAAAAGCTCTTATACATAAGGATGTAGGTTTACAACCCTTTTTGGAGACATTGGATAAGGATGTTTATTTCCTAGAAGAATGGGCCGATGTCCGGATTGAAATTTTGCCTAAAACGGGAAAAATTCCTGAACTGCCTTCCGGTGACGATAAGATAACTTCGCTCATGGAAGAAGCGGATAATATACGTGTGAAATTGGCGAAAGACGAAATTGATGCGGCTTCTGCTTTAGTGGCGCTGTGTATTCCTGGACTCGGATTTACTTACGATCAATTAAAGACGCTTCCAATAACTCAACAAGAGCTGATGAATTCCTTGTTGGAAAATGTCACCTTGCAGCAGGCTGTCTCCGGTAATGGAAAAGCACAAGCGAATGGAACTGCAAAAGGTGGAGCTTCCAAAACGAATGCGCTATTGAAGTATTGCATCGATAAAACTGATTTAGCTCGTGAAGGAAAAATTGACCCTGTAGTTGGTCGTGAGCGCGAGACGCGAATGGTCTCGGAAATTCTTGGTCGTCGTTCTAAACCAAATGTAATCATCGCCGGTGAACCGGGCGTTGGAAAGACAGCTCTCGTTGATGGTTTTGCTCTGAGTATTGTTCAGGAGAAAGTACCTGAAAATTTTAAAGGTGCAAAAATATTTGAACTCGATTTTGGCGCTCTCGTAGCAGGTGCATCTTACAAAGGTGAAGTTGAAGATCGACTTAAAAATATTGTGAATGAGATTAAGCAATTTGATCGCGCTATTCTTTTCATTGATGAAATTCACAGTTTGCTTGATAAAAATGGCGGGGCATCCGGAGCTGCGAATATCCTGAAACCGGAATTAGCACGTGGAGAATTAACAATTATCGGTGCCACAACAAATGACGAATACCGGAAATTCATTGAATCTGACGAAGCGTTTAGCCGTCGTTTCGAACTATTACGTATCGAAGAACCGGATGAAAAGACTTGTCAGAAAATGATTGCAACGATCATTCCTTACTATGAAGAACATCATGGTTTGAAATTGGCGCCTGATTCAATAATGGAATCCATTAAACTGGCTAAGCGATATATTAAAGAACGTCGTCTTCCCGATGCTGCCATTGATCTGATCGATCGCACTATGGCTGTTGTGAAAATGACCCGCGAAACTAGCAAGCAGGAAATTGATACGCTCTTAGCTTCATTGAATGAACTGATTGAAAAGAAGGCTGATTTTTCTGATGCTGATTTTACAAAGGAATTGAGCTGGTTCTATACTCAATTGAAAAATCGAATCAGTCATATTCTTTTCAGCCAACTCAAAGAGGAAAAGAATATTGATAAAATAGCAGGTAATCCGGAAATGGAAGCGTACATCCGTGCCACGATCGCCGAGCTTGATGAATTGTCGGGTGTTACTCGAGAAGTAGTGGAGAAAGGCGATATTGCTTCCGTAGTTTCGCATAAGACGGGTATTCCGATGGGAAAATTGCAGTCGCAGGAAAAGGAGAAGCTCATGAATATGGAGGGACTTCTGAAGAAACGTGTGGTGGGACAAGATCACGCCGTAAAAGCTGTTGCCGAAGCAATTCTTGAATCTCGTAGTGGACTGAGCAAGCCCGGTCAGCCAATAGGTTCATTCTTCTTATTGGGTCCAACGGGTACGGGAAAAACTGAATTGGCTAAATCGCTCGCTGAATTCCTATTTATGGATGAGAATTCCCTGATTCGTTTCGATATGAGTGAATTTAAAGAAGAACACTCCGCGGCATTACTTTATGGAGCTCCTCCCGGATATGTCGGCTATGAAGAAGGAGGTATGCTGGTGAATAAAATCCGTCAACAACCGTATGCCGTCGTTTTATTCGATGAGATTGAAAAGGCGCATACATCGGTGTTCGACCTTTTCCTTCAGATACTCGACGAAGGTAAATTGCACGATCGCTTGGGTAAAGAAGGAGATTTCTCAAATTCGGTTATCCTTTTCACTTCAAACATCGGAAGCGATTTCATCATCGAAAAATTTGGCAAGAATGAAATACCTGCCAGCAATGAAATGATGGACATTATGGGTCGTTATTTCCGCCCTGAATTCCTCGCTCGTTTAACGGAGATTGTTCCTTTTGCCCCAATCAGCGAAAATATCGTTCTCAATATCTTCAATATTCAATTGAAGAGCTTATTGGATCCGCTCGATAAACAAGGTATTACACTTAAAATTAGTGATGATGCACGCGAGTATCTCGCAAAATCAGGATTTACACCTAAGTACGGAGCTCGTCCGATTAAGAGCGTTATCAGAAATCAATTGAGAAGACCAATTTCAAAAATGATTATCTCAGGTCAGGTTGGAAAAGGCGATGTGATTTCGCTGAATATTGATTCGAACAATGAATTGATTTGGGATGTAAACCATTCTTAAATATTAATAGAAGAGAGTGGTTTATGCCGCAGGGACTTCTGGCCAATACTTTTGGATTATTAGCTAGATTAGAATGAAGAGAAAGCAACTCACCTATTACGGGTGGGTTGTCCTATAATCTAAAAAGTCAGTTTTCATTTTATCATAATCCTGCTTTAGTCTCAAAGAGTCCTGACGTTGTCTTTCCTGTGAAGACCGTAGATTTTCAAGATCATTCAATAATGCAAGACTGAGATCGAATAATTTAGGGTATTTTGATAAAATATTATCCGGACCAACGACTTTGTTTAATTCAATTTCAAAGTCCCCATTCATCCTTCTTGCTTTAGGAAGAGCAACAAGCATGTCTGAGCTTTTCATCCTTTTTGTATTGTCTAAAATTGAATATAAAGAATCAATGTTGGAGTGAAAAGCTTCTCCATTCTTTCCATTTGCCTTCAATTCGGCATTTTCTTTCAATAGTAATTCATTATGTTTTGCCGGGTTATATTGGCAGTTAAAACTAGCCAATATAAAAATCAATATACTGGTAACTATAAAGAAAGAGAGAAAAATGAAAAACTGTTTGGTTCTATCTTGCGAATTCAATGGTTTCATAATATGCTAAATATAGGGTAGTATTTTGTTTTTTATTTGGGCTTTACAATACTTAGTCGGCTAAGAAACTCCAGCCTTTTTTCTTTGGTTTATCGTCGACCTTTGTTGTTGTTTCTGCTTCAATAATCCTTTCTCTTACAAATGAGCCTTCTCCTTTTCGCTTGCCGATAAAGTCGAGCTGACTCAATTTTCCAAAGAGAGCGTGAAATTGACTAATCATTTGCTCCGCCGGTACTAATGATTCGGCAATATCAAGGTGATTGTACTCAGTTCGGATAACATCAGTGAGCTGCAATTCAAATTGACCGGCGCTTACTTCGGACCATTCGCTCAGGTAATTGATTAATTCTTCTTTATCGCGGTCTACCAGACAGTCTAGCGAAGTCTTTAAAACATATGCAAAGCGAATGAAGTACTCCATCATGAAAACCGGCGATTGCTCGGAGATGATCCAGCGATAGCGACTCATTTCATTTGCCGTGAAGAAAACGATCTTCTCTGCCATGAAACTGAAGTTCTGCGTCAGACTTGTACTTTGACTCTTTGATTTGATTTTATGAATAATGGTGATCAAATGCTTGCTGATTTCACCAAGCTTATTTCCTAGTTCAAAGTATTCGTCATATAACAGTCCGTGATTACGAACTGCTGTACATGGAGGAATATACGTGCTGTCGACTGACAGACGTCCGGCTGACATGAGAATTTTGCCAATTGGAATAATAAAATCAGGAATAATTTCCTTGCTTAATTGATCAGCCGAAAGGATGGCAAGTGAATATGAAGGAATGGTATTCGGAAAACGAGGTGGCACTTCGTCGGCATGGGGTTGACCTACCGGTTTTCGTTCAAATAAATTTACTGAAATAACGAGGTAGAAAACTTTTGCTTTGCTATCGTTAGGATCAAATTCTGTTTGAACGTCCTCAAACGTAAAGTTGTATTTCTGAGCCAGGCTATTGGAAATTTCAATACGAGCACCTCCACGTGTAATTGCCCGGCATTGAAGTAAATTAGCGGAAATCAATTTCGATTGATCAATGCGGATCTTTACATCAAGCGACTTTTCTCTTTCTGTAGACGGACTGGTAATTCCAAACAAAAAATTAGACAAGTTTACACCGGCCGCATCTCTAACCTGATCCAAGATGGAAAGTTCTAGGTTTTTGAAATGATCTTCGTCTATTTTCATCCCGTCAATCCAGTTGACCGGCAGGTACTTTATTTCTGGTAACATGTTTTAAACTTATCTGATTTGAGTTTACGAAATTATTGAATAAAGTTCCGTCGTGGCGGACGCGTCCGCCTCTGGAGGATATATCATTCTTTTCTCGTATTTTAATTAAGGAATGGTATAACTTTATTTGATGAAAATATTAGGCAACAATAAATCTCTTCGGAAGAATCACATCATGCTCGAGAATTTTATTCTGTCGAATGGTAAGATGCGGATCCAGGATTCTTTCTTTTTGCCACCACGCTCTCTTTTTTATTGAAAAGAGCCATCCGTATGAGTCGCTGAGAGCGTCCTGGTATTCGATCGGATTCTCGCGATGGGCATCATTGTACTCTTTAATGTAATTATAAAAAAGCTCACCGAAGTGCATATCTACCGGAGCTTTAAACTTGAAATTCGAAATGATAGTGTCGTTATATTTTTTAGGAAATTCGAAACTCAACAAATAGCTATTACTGAAATCAATTAAATCAGGATCCTGAGCATTTATATTGTCGTTGAAAAACCAGAGCTTGTACTTGCGAGGCTGAATATTCATTGCCTTGTCAAATGATGCTACCACGAAAAAGGGAATAATAAATGCTAATAATGCCGATATATACAATTCGGAATAACCCTCAACATTCTTCAATATCAGGAATCGGCAGAGGAGATAGAATAACAGCATACTGCAAAACATAACACCTGCAGTAAAGGAGATCTTTTTAGCTAATACAGAACGATCTCCCCATTTTAATTTCTCGTTAATAAAAAATACATGAAAGAAGCCGGTTATTAAGGCAAATACAATAAATATGACATAATTTACGGATGCGTTTTCGTACCCTCCGAGTAGAATTAATGAGGGTAATGCCACCAATAAGCTGGTAATTAAAAAATACCAAATAAACCGTTTCAGAGGTGATTTATTGATTAAAGCAGCATGTCCGGCGTTTGGTCTGGGAATTCCCATATTCAATATCATTAGCAATAATTGAGTGGCTAAAATAAGATTATTTTACAGAAATTAGCAAATATACCGTACCTAAGTTGAAAATCGAGGAAGAATAGCTTTCCCCACCGGGCTAAGAACCTTAATGGATCTAAAACTAATTTTATCGGAAGCTTATTTCAGAGAGGTATAAAATTGGGTAGGCAGGCAAATCTGAGGAGAATCCACTTAATTCTTCAACCACCTTTGGTCATAGCTAATACGGCTGCATAGGAGGATGCATCATTCTATACTTTTAACTTAATTTGGGAAGAGTGTATGTACCTATTTAGGATTACCTTCTTATTTGCCGATAATAATTGACTGTTTTAATTGGCTTAAATATGCCATTTCTAAATTAAAATTCAAAGAGAGAATGGAAGATTCCTCAAGGATCAGGGTTCAATTATTTCGAAAATCGAAGTGTGAATTGTTTAGGCTAGTTTCCATATTAAATAATTCGAAAATAATGCAGATAAATCGCCTTAAATTTGGTTCGTATTAAGATTCTTGTATTTTTGCATTTCACATATAATCACTGAACCACTATGTTTAATTATGGAATCGGGGGAAACGAAATTCGTCAAGATGCTAGCGAGGCTATCGCTGATATCCCCAAAAACAGAACTTTAGTAGTCGAGAAACTTACTGACGATGCTCCTGTAAAACCTGAAATGGTTTACGATTTGAAAACTGTCGAAGAAGTATTTTCACACTTTAAACCAAAAATCGATGTTGAGTTTGAAAAAGAAGATGGTTCTTCTACAAATGAAACACTAAACTTTACAAACTTGGGTGATTTTGGTGCAAAAGGAATTACGACTCAGAGTCCTTTTCTTCAGGATCTCAATCAAAAGCAGGATCAGTATATGAAGATTATTAAGCAATTGAAATCAAATAAATCTTTAAAATCAGTACTTGAAAATCCTGACACTAAGAGTGCTTTTATCAATGTAATTCACGCCCTCATTCAGGAGATTGAAGACGCTAAATAAATTGCTTATACTTCTATTATTCTTTACTAAGTTTTAACAAATCATCTGTTATCCACATGGACCAAAATCAACAAAAACAAGCCCAGCAAGAATCTGCTAGAGAAAGAGAGCGCGTAGCCAATCCTGCGCAGGTTCTGGAAGAGGGAAATAATAAATTAGCAAAATTCGGTGGTTTCGATTTATTCGAAGCAGTTATTGAGGGTGTGCAAAATCTTAACCCAGAAAGAAAAGCACGCAAGAAAATTTTCCTTACAGAAAATGATAAAAAACAAGAAAGAGAATCGATCAAAAAATCATTGATGATTTGGGCTGACCTTCTTCAGGAATCTGATAGCGTTTCTGCTGCTGTTGAACAGGCACAGAAAAGCGCAGAATCTTCCTCTGTCTTGTTAAAGAAAAATCTTTTGAAAGCGATCGAAACGACTCGTAATCTTGAAAGATCGTATCGCTCTGTCGCTCTCTTCTATAAAAATACTGAAGGTGATAAATTAAAGAACATTACGATTATGAATGCAGATCCGGAACAAATGAAAGATCTGGATAATACTCGTTTTATTGATGCCGTAGGCTCTGAATTAAAATCAAATTTTGACCGACTCGATTTGCGTGATAACTACTCAATTCTTCTCCTACCGGGTTATCTTGGTTCGAACAAAGTAGTTGAAAAATGGGCGAAGCTTGCTCACGAAAATAAAGTGATGCTCGTTACCGATTTCCAACATCTCGATAATCCGGATGATGTCATGGAATTGTTCGAGTCAGCTAATCTTACCGGTGGCGACACGTATCGCTCTAATGTAATGATGGCTTGTAACTGGCTTGTTGGTCGTGGTAAAAATCAAGAATTGGGTGAAGAAGAAGATCTCTTCGTTCCACCATCTTCTGCTCTAGCAGGTAAAGTTTACAATACGCTGATGTCGCAGGTTACTGCCGGTAAAAACATGGCGGTATGAACGAAGTAGATGGAGTAGCATTCGACCTCAAGAAAAGCGAAATCGCTAATCTCGAAAAATTGGGTCTCATCCCAATGGTTAATGAATATGGTAAAGTAATGGCTTTCTCTGCTAAAACTTTATTCAATGGAGATAATCTGGGTTTACAAACTTATTCGGTTGTCCGTGTATTCGATTATATTACGAAAGTTCTTATCGACTTCCTCAATCGCAGAGCATTTGAAAATTGGAATTCAAAAGCCGAAAAAGATCTTCGCTCTCAAATTGTGAAATTCTTAGATAGCGTTACTGGACCAAGCAATTTGATCGAATCATTTAAGATCATGCGATTCGAACAGGACCCACAACAAAAAGATCGAATCTATCTTGATATTCACATGACTCCGTATTTCCCTGCTAAGAATTTTATGATCAAGATGGATGGTCAAAAAGGTGATGATCCGAATTCTGCAGAATGGACAGCTAAATATGAAAAGGGTTGATCCTTTAATAATCTCTTTTCATGTCATTCAAATGTGTCCTTAGACTGGACGGCAAAGAATTCAATGTTTTGAATTTTGATGTTTTCTTTGATCGTCCTGTAGATAATTTTAAACGTCCTGCCGGAGAAGTCAGAGGTTGTCGACTCGAATTTACTGTCGAGACAACCTCAGACTCTTCGTTGTTTTCTTGGTTTGCCACGCAGTTCCAGACTAAGAAAGGTGTATTTGTTTTTAGTCAACGCGACAGCGAACAAAAGATGCGGGAGGTTGAATTCAAAATGGCCTATATTATAAAGTATCACGAGCACTTTACTGCTTATGGAGAAACACCCTATTTAATTAATCTGGGAATTTCTTGCAATGAAGTTCGAATTCAGGATGCCTTTATGTCTTCTTTCTGGCCGGATGAAACCTGATCACTTAACTAACCAATTTTCGCTACAGATCCTATATTAAAATTCGAGAGAATTGACATTAGATATGACTTGGCTATTGTTCCCTTCTCTTTCGTATAATCATAGTATAAATGGAATAACCCACCACCTCCATCTGACCACTAATTTATGCCATTTCTAAATTAAAATTCGAAAGGAGAATCATATATCCGTACAGGATTTCGAATGATTTAATTCGAAAAATGAAGGAAAAGAGTATAGAACATCAAAAATTTACCCGATTGGGTAGTTGACGCGGCTCCCCTTGCAAAGTATCTTTGAACCATCAAATAATCAAATAATCGTTTAACCATAAAAAAAAATCATCATGTCTTTCAAAGCACAATTTACAATCGACGGAAAAAATTACCGTGTGTTTCATTGCTCATACACATTGCAGCAAGATACAGACAAAACAGGCCGCCCTTCATCTGAAGTTCGCGGAGGTACCATCCAACTTGAGGTAGAATCAACAGGTGATGCAGGTCTTGCCGCGTGGATGATGGATGCCTTCAAACACAAAGATGGAAAAGTTACTTTCTTCAAACGCGACAGCGAACAAAAAATGAAAGAAGTTTCTTTTAAGGATGGTTACCTGGTTTCTTATACGGAAACTTTTACGAACATGGGTGACAATCCAATGAGCGAGCACTTTGTTATTTCTGCTAAAGAACTCAAGGTTGGCGATGCTGAATTTAAGAACGAATGGCCTATCTAATCAAGGCATATAGTTAAATTAGTTAATCAATAATAGCCTAGAATGTTATTGATTAACTAGTTTTTTAGAACCGCTTTTTTCTCCCAAATATTATTCTTTTTTCTCGGTTCCGACAGTTCACTTTATTAATACTCACAATAAACCTAACCACCATGTCATTTAAAGCCTCATTGGTTATTGAAGGAAAAACATTTCGGGTACTAAGTTGTCACTACGCATTTAATCAGTTTACAGATTCAACCGGACGCCCTGTTTCTAACGTTAAAGGTGGTACTATCGACATTGAAGTTGAATCGAGCGGAGATCTTACATTGGCTCAATGGACGGTTTCTCCAAATTTAATGAAAGATGGGTCTCTAATTTTTTATAAAAGAGACGGGGAACAACGAATGAAAGAAATTAGTTTCAAACAAGCTTACATGGTTTCTTATGCTGAAGCATTTTCAAATTTCGGCGAAACTCCGATGATCGAACGTGTTACAGTTTCTGCTAAAGAAATTAAAGTGCAAAGTGGCGGTGGTGGTGAAGTGTTGCATAAAAACGTTTGGCCTGAATAATCCATCCGCGGATATTTCTATTCTCTAAAATCTCACTCATGGCTACAAGCATACACGCTCCTGAAGTAAAAATACAAATCACGGGCTTCGATAAAACTGTCGTTTATTCTCAGCTTGTCATCGATCAATCGGTAGCTGACCATCACCATTTTAGCTTCTTATGGAATCCGGGTGATTTTCAATCCGATGCCACTCTCCAAGCCAATGTTATGAACTTCATCGGAAAGGATGTGTCCATTTCCATAGGAAAAAATAAATTCAAAGGTATTATCACCGAAATTACGGTGGAAGATCACGATGATAGTCACACTTTTTTTATATCAGGACAAAGTCCTACCATATTATTAGATGATGCTCCTCGTTCTACATCATACTACAAAGCAAACTTACAGCAAATCGTTCAGAAATCTTTTGCTGATGCCGATACTAAACTTTTAAAATCGGATGTGAAGCCTGCTTTTTCCGGCGAAATACAATATCTGGCTCAATACAATGAATCAGACTTTACATTCACGAAACGTCTTGCCACTCGCTTTGGCGAATGGTTCTATTACGATGGAGAGAAATTATGTTTTGGCGATACTCAAAACGGAAATGTGACTTTGAAAAATGGAGCCGATATTCAAAGGCTTTCTTTTCAGGCAAATCTCCAACCCAATAAATCTTCCTATACTACTATTGATGACCATAAAGGCGACAAGATAGCCTAAAATATGGCTGACCTTAAATTTTCAGGAGATGGCTTCATGAAAACTTCTGTGGATAAGTCAAATTTGCTTTATTCACGACAAGATGCTAAACGACCCGTCCATTCATATAATGTCATAAATAAAAAGCAACTCGATCAGTTGAAGGATCTCGATAGCAAAGCCTCCAGCGCCAGAGCAATGACGGTGAAAGGTCAGAGCACGGTTGCAGAATTACGCCCGGGTTGCCGATATAAATTTGATTTAGGCGGTAACACTCCTGAGTTCATCATCCTCACGGTTTCTCACTCGTCTGATCATAACGGAAATTACCAAAACTCTTTTTCCGCTGTTCCTTCCAAGATTGAAGTTCCTCCTTATACTGATCCTCATGTTATCCGTCGATGCGCTATGCAGCCGGCAGTTGTAAAAGATAATAAAGACAGTGATAAACTCGGACGAGTAAAAGTAAAATTCGCCTGGTCCGATTTTTCTCCGTGGATGCGAATTTCAACGCCTACTTCCGGAAAAGATAAAGGCTGGCATTTCATCCCCGAAATTGGCGAACAGGTGATGGTCAATTTCGAAGGCGATGATGTTGATAAGCCTTTTGTAAGTGGTTCTCTTTACGATGGTGCTGCAAAGTCGGGTCTCGGTGATGATGATAACGATATTAAATCACTCAAAACGCGCAGTGGTAATACTGTTATCCTAAACGATAAAGAAGGAAGCATTACCATTCAGGATCCAAAGGGAAGCGTTCTTATATTAAAAGGTGATGAAACGATTGAGATTTCTTCAAAGAAAAAAATTACTATCACTTCGAAAGATATCGATATCAAAGCAGAAAAAAATATCAATATCGAAGCCGGTGGCGAAATGAATATTAAATCGGCAAAAGCCATGCACCTCAGTACTCAGGATGCCATGAAACAGGAGTCGATGAAAGAGTTCAAAATCGCTACCATGGACAAATTTAATACAAGTTCACTCAAGGATACTAAGATTGCCGCTACGATGAATCTTTCTCTCGAAGGAACAATCAAAGCCGAAATGAAAGGTCTCCAGGCTAGTGTTCAGGGTACCGCGCAGGCTACGGTAAAGGCGGCGATTGTGATGATTAACTAGAACGGTATAATAATTTAAATTAATCTTGAAATTGATTTGAAATGCAAAAGGATATATTCTTAGATCTCGTAAAAAGGGAATACGAAGGTTATGCAACGCATATGTACCTTGATTCAAAAGGTTATGTAACGATAGGCATCGGTATTCTATTGAAACATGCCTCATCTGCCTCAGATTTTGGAGTTAGTTTTATCAATCGTAAAACAGGAAAATCGGCAACGTCAAAGGAAGTTGAACAAGAATGGAAAAATATTCATAAATTATCGAAAGGTAGAACACTAAGCTACTACTTTAATAATTCTAGCCTCGATGCTGATGAAGCTTTGTTACAGGTAAAATTTGATGAGCTAATGCAAAATGCTCTGCGTGATGCTAAGAAATTCTATCCAAAATATGATTTATTGCCTACTCCTGCTCAATTTGCTTTGTGGGATATGTCTTTTAATCTCGGATATTCCAAATTGACAAAGTATCAAAATCTCAAGAAAGCTCTTGAAGAAAACGATTTCGAAAAAGCGTCCTGGAGTCTAGACGAAATGGAGTACAACCTAAGAGGAACTACGATATTCAATCATGGATGAAAGCTTCAAAGAGTGAAAAAAAGGAAGGTATTTCCGCCACCAAATAGCCCTGATCCATTATAACACATGATTAGTTTAACCCGGATTTGCCCAAACCAAAATCTTTTCAATCAAGATTTATGAAAATAATTACTGAAAAGGAAATACCTGCTGGCACACCAAAATTGACGGAGGATCTCCTGTCAACTTTTGTCGATCAGTCTAATATAAAAATTGTTCTAATTGAAGAGGGTGATACTCTTTGGCGTTTTGTATCTCAAAAAAATAAACCCAAATATGGTTTGTTTTGGGTCGATGTCCCTACAATGACTTCACTTATGTCCATTTTTTCTTCTGTTGGAGATTTTAACATGAATAATAAGAAAAAAGTTGTTCATGATAATCTAGCTGTGAGAAGTGATTGGTCAAAGCTTAGCTGGAGAGTAAAAGTAAAGTTTAATAAACCGATCGTCGCTTATTATGGGTTAATAGGCCCGCAAAAATTGCTTGATTCTTCAATTGTAATTCAAAGCTCATTTGGTAAACTACATCCTATTACCGAATACAGAATTGGAGGATTTAATCAATACGTTATTCCTTCATTCAGCTCTGCGCAGGATTCGCATGGAGAAAAAATAGCCTCAATCTCACATTTCGTACACATTTAATCATGGGAAAACCCGCTGCCCGCTTAACCGACATGCACGTATGTCCAATGGTCACCCCTGGAGTGCCTCCGATTCCTCATGTCGGTGGCCCAATTATGGGGCCTGGAGCACCAACCGTTCTCATCGGTGGAATGCCTGCTGCTGTAATGGGTGATATGTGTACCTGCACCGGTCCTCCCGATACTATCATCCTCGGATCAATGGGCGTTCTCATTGGTGGTAAGCCGGCTGCTCGAATGGGCGATATGTGCGCCCATGGAGGAACCATCGTTGCCGGTTGCCCTACAGTATTAATTGGTGAAATTATGCCTGGTGGCCCGGTGGTTCCCGTTCCTCCAATGGTGCTTGTCAATGTACTCGTTCACATGGAGCCTAAAGCTCAGGCTAAAGCAGCTCAGATTGCTCAAATGAAAGATGCCGCTGCGAATGGCTCTCCTCTGGTTCACAATGGCTGCGCCTGTCCTTCTTGCGCACCTAATTTGTAAAAAAATATCCATGATGCCCTCTCCGGTATCAATGCTCACATTATCTCTGTTCCGGTTCTGATTATGTTTACGATTTCCAATTCTCAAATGCAAAGATTCGCTTCCGACGCTCACATGCGATTCGTTGAGAAGATGAAAGCATTCTTGCGTAGAGAATATGCGGAAAAAGTGCAGAAACTCGACGATTCACAAGTAGAAACTTCCATTCAGGTCCTAATAAAATTAGCAGGAAATTATCACCTTAAGAAAGAAATGGAGATTCAGTATTTCATATCTCTCAATTATTTCCTCAACTGGAACGGAACCATTAACGATCCGGGTATCGAAAAAGCGTTCATCGATCCGGCTTTGTCTCCAAAAGAAAAATTTGAAATCACTAAGAATATCCTTAAACAGAAATATTCCAATCAAGAATAGCAATGGCTGGCGCTGACGATCAATCAACCGAAATGTGTACGGATCCAACTTTGGAGAGTATGCCGCAGGAAAATTCCTGTAGCGATTCTACATTGGGAAATGCGTCGCCGTCATGCCCAACTTCCGACGATGACGCGCTTGAACCTGAAAAACCGGGTGGTAAATGTAAGTTTAACCAACTGGTGATTTCTCAGGATAAACGTGTGCTCCGATTTGATCAAAACAGAAGATATACCGAGCGGCACGATAAAGAAATTATTGAAGTTGTTTGCGGATATTCCTCTAATTTAAAGGATGTAAAAATCGAATTGAAGGAAGCTCAGAGTCCGTGTGCGAAGCATTCAAAAACAGATCTTGCCATTATTAATTATGGTGGTGATGAAAAGGATGTTTTTGCTCAGAATTCCAAATCAATTAAGGTAAAAAGTCCCGAAATTAAAGGGCCGGCGCTGGGCTATTCGTTCTATAAACTTTGGCCATATAAAGCTTCCGTTTCAAAGTATTCTATTCGCGGAGAAACGTGCGGCAAATATATCATTAGTAATGTCATCGCTTATCCTGATGTAAAATGGAAAATTGCATTCGCTTTTAAATATGATAAAGACGCAGGTACATTCAAATATGAAAAGTGTGAAGTCAATTTTAATTACAATGGTGAAGCGAAGACATGGAACATTAAGCATAAGGAAAAAAGGATAGTGGCGATAAAATTGATGGGATAATATCCGGAATCTTCGACTTTTTGGATAATCTCCAAAAGTTAATGGATGTCATTAACAAGGTTCGAGGAAAGTATCAGGAACTTACCGGGCAGGATTTCGAAGATGAAAAATCATACGGATGGACGGTCGACTATCCTAATATTGAATTGAGTCTTGAATGGGGCTGGGAGGAAGATGAAAAAACTTCGCTAGCACGATACCCTATTGCTTTCAATTTTGAATTCAATCCTTTAATTGGAATTACCTATAAAGCCGATGTTTTGGGCTTCTTGATCGAAAAGTGGGCAGGGGTTGGAACGATCATCAATTATATTCGCAAGAAAAGTGAACGTGCAGTTAGCCTTAAAATTGATTTCGAATTCAATGGAAAAATTTCCAAGAAAGCAAAAGGCAATGTTATATTAGGGCAGGGTGATAGTAGTAAAAGCGTTAATCTGGAAGGTTCCGGCACACCTCTGGCTGTTTCAATTGGAGCATCACTTACCGGTAGCGCCGATCTCGACATCTTCATTGTAAGATGCGGAGCCGAAATTAAAGGTGCTTGTTCTGTTTCTTTAGAGTTCTGCCAAATCGGCTTTGATGAAGATGGTGCTTGGACCAGATCACCGGTAACATTCTCCGGTTTGGTTGTCACAGGAATGATTTATAAAGCAAGCACTGCCGAAATTAAAAATGGAGAACCAGGACGATCGAAGAAAAGAATAAAGGATGATCCCAAGTCGAAGAAGGAAAAGGAACTTCTTAAAGTCGGAGCCGCTACCTGGTTTGAAGAGAAGCATTACATAAATAAGAAGTCGAAGTAAAATGGAAAACGAATTGATTTACTTTTTGAATTTTAAAAACGAAAACTGCAATTTCAAAATTTCGGTTAATAATATTCATTTGCTTTCTGATGAAAAGGATGGCAATTATTCGATTAAAATTCCGGTAAACAATTATTTGATCCCCGGGGTAAATTATATCGGTATCGATTTACTCCCTCTTAGCGAAGAAAATAGATTGCGGGAAAATGCAGTTTGCTATGCATCTGTTTCGTCCCGAACACCACTTTCAGATCAGATGGCTGTTGTTCACGATGAAGATGTTTTCCCTGAGTTTAATAAACTCGGCACCGACGAATTTAATAGTCCTCCGAAATTCTCTCATTCACTTAGCATAGTTCCTCCCGCATTTCCTAAAAGTAAAATTCTAACTTCTGATTTAGCATCTCTGAACCCTATCGAAGACCTTCCCCAATTTATCGAGTTTAATCAGTATATCTATAAATTATTCGAGTTAAAAAAGATTAAGGATATTCTTGCTCTCATAGAATCTAGAGAAGCAGATTTGGCTTATGTAAATTATCAGGATTCATCTAAACGAATGATTGAGTGGGAAAAAACGCTCAACTCATTGTTTGAAGATGCCAATGAAGAATTACTCCCATTCGATCCTAAAGAATTCGTTCCCAGAATAGAATTCGGAGGAAGATTAATGTCGCTTGTCGACGAATTTGGCGATTGCCCGATTATCTACTACAATGAAACGATGGATGTATCGAATGCATTCAATTTCATTTTGGGTAAGACAAAAGAAACGAACAAACTGAAAATTGTCAGATAAAAAACCAGAGTTATTCCCATTCCTAAAGCAAAATACAAAGTAAGAATGGTATATCCCGATGGATCTGAGTGCAATTATTTCGAAATCTGAAGTGTGATTACTATAAAATTTAAATAGCATGACTCTCGAAAAAATCAATTACATAGTTCTCGACGCAGCTCGAATGGATGAGCTGCTCGATGTTGCTATCGTGTTGAACAAAGAGAATCTTTCATTGTTCAGTGGCAAGGGTGAAGAGTATCTTAAACCTGTTTCTCCATACTTGTTTTCAATTTCACAGACATCTGAATTTGCGAATTGGGCAGGGAAAATTGGCTGGAGCCATTCTTGGGGAATTTATCTCCAAACAAATACTCCATTTGCTGAAATATATAAGCATTTACGAAAATTGATATTGGTTAGGACGGAAGAAGGGGAAGAAATGTATTTCCGGTTTTACGATCCACGTGTACTCCGCGCTTTTCTTCCCACTTGTTATAAAGACCAATTAAGGGAGTTTTTTGGGCCTATCGAAAAAATTATTTGCGAAGACGTAAACCCTGATTTCGCTTTAATGTTTTATATCAAAAATGGAGAGTTGGCGACTGAAAAAATTGCTGCTTCAACTGTGGTTGACCGCGAAGCATCTCCTCTTGCTGAGCAGAAACCGGATTCTGATGAGAAAAAGGACGAACCTCCTATAAGAAAGTGGCGATTTATTGTTGAATAGCTTTACATACAAGTACGTTTAGACTAAACACCATGGAATACAAAGTTGTTTACAAATTCAGTAACGATTATTCGCCCTTCTTCAAAGTAGAGCTTTCTAAGAGTGGTTCCAAACGTTTGTTCAAAGAAGTCCAATTGAACCTTATTGGTAAAATGACAAGCGTAAAAGGATTTGGCATTCCGGATGAATCTGTAATAGAACAAGTTTTCAAAAAATCGATGTGTATTTCAAAGGGAAGTGTTTATGATACATTCTTTCAAACTGGCGATAAAGGAGGATTATCGAAACATTATCTTGCTTTCGGAGAGCGCATACTTGAACTAACAGAGTCACAGGCAAAATGGAGAATTGATTGGGATTCGGTGAGCTTGCCTCAATGGATAAAGATCGCACATAAGGAAGTTGGAGTCCGAGAATTTAAAATATCAGAGTACGAAAGAACAATGTTAGCACTTGCCGTTCAATCCGCGATGATCTTACATGAATCGGAATTACTTTCCGGTAATTCGCCCGGAAAAAGATATTCATTGGGTGCGAACATTGATATTAAATTTGATCCTGACACAACATACAACAATCCTCAAATTCTAAAGTATTCTTCCGGACTTCAGGAAGAGGTGACAAAAAAGGATCAAAAGACTGGCAAAACTATTTCTCAAATGAGAAATATGAACATTTCCAACGACGAAGTGGCTTGGTGTTCATGTTTTGCACAATGGGTTTTTAGGCAATGTGGCATTATCGGGCCCACAGTGAATCCTGCACTAGCTCTAAGCTGGAAAAATTGGGGAACGCCTTTGAACACTCCGGCATTCGGCGCTATAGTTGTTTTCAGGCATAAAAATGGTACCGGTCATGTTGGTTTTGTGCTCGGCGAAAAAGATAACCGTTTGATCGTTTTAGGTGGTAATCAGGGTGATCGGGTTTGTATAGCTGAATTTGGGAAGAAAGAAGTTGTGCAATATGTTTATCCTTCTTCAGCTCAATTATCACCCTTCGGATATTATTTGACAGAAATTGCCAGTGAAGGAAGAAATGAAAGAGATCGATAAATTCATTTTCATTTTTTTGGGATTCTTGTATTTGAAAGTAAGGAGTAGTTGAATTATGATTTATTTCCAAAAGGAAGTTTCTCAAATGAAAATTGAAGTACGAATAGTATAAATTTAATTTATTAAATAATATGAGTTTTCCCCAAACTGAATTATCTGCTTTCCACGAAGTCGGTCGCGTGGTTTTTGCATATCTCAACGGATATACTTGCGATGGTATCGAATTGTCCGAAACCGATGCCGGTCGGGGAGGGGCAAAGCTAAATGCAGGCGACGACCTGGCCCTTGTACAAGCTATATTAAGTGGTACTCCTTTGTCTACTTCTCCTGACAACAAAGAGAAGAGTATTGAGGTCGCCAAGAAATTAATGACAATTTATTGCGCAGGCTCATGCGTTTCTGCTTTTTTTCAAAATGAGAAAAACATACCGACTGAGCTAGACCTTGAAATACCAAGTCATGATTTGCGAAACATTGAATTAATTCAGAAATTTCTAAGTAAAGCTCTCCCTGAGCATTCTGATAATTACCCCACACAAATCATGACGGTCATTTTTAAAGGTTTGAAAGATGCCGATTTGATTAAATCTATAGGTATGCTCTCTACCGCTTTGTTACGCACAGAGAATAAATCATTGAATGGTTTTGGTATAGAAGATACATTGATGGCTTCCGGCCTTCCCATTCCAAAACGAACCAAACGATCTCCCTATAACGTCGATTTACAAGAGGATAAAACAATTCCTATAAAAAGCGACTCAGATAATAATATTACTTTCAATGCAGATTCCAATTCACCGATTGACATTCTATTGCACGATTTTCTGCAAAGGGTTAGGACCAATTGGAAGGAGGAAGAACTTAACGCTGCTATTTCTTATGTGAAAGATATTTTTTCAAAGTATAACAGATAAGATCAGGATATACCAATTTATCGGTATATCCGCCGCCTTGGACGTATCCGCCTTAGGTGGATAGACCATTTTCTATTTTGAATTTATGAAGCGTGTACTTTCTTGCTTAATATTTTGATTTTCGTATTAATTTCAATAATTTGAACAAAATTATATTCAATAGTACATCTATCCATCTGACTTGAATTTACGAAATTATGGGACTAAGATCCGCCGAGAGGGAGATATCCACCTTTGGAGAATAGACCATTATCTTCTCGTATTTTAATTTAGGAATGGTATAGTTCATTATTACGTGAATTGATTTTTTTATTTCGGTTCAATATTGTTTAATGTATACAAAAGTTGTCATATTCGAAGACGTATTAATGCTTCGTGAAATGCTTGTTCATTTCATCAACGAAAGCCATGGGTATATCTGTACCGGTGCTTATTCTGATGCATTAAACGTTATACCTAAAATCAGAAAAAGTGATCCTGATATTATTTTGATGGATATCGAAATGCCGGGAATTAACGGAATAGAGGCGATGAAGCTTATCAAAGCGCATTTCCCTACAAAACTTATTATCATGCAAACAGCCATTGATGACGATGACACAATTTTTGATGCCATTTGTGCAGGTGCTTCAGGTTATCTGCTTAAAAACACCTCACCGGCTAAATTACTTGACGCTCTTACCGAAGTTAGTAATGGCGGTTCGCCTATGAGTCCGTCCGTGGCGCGAAAAGTACTGGAAAAATTTTCAAGTGTAAATAATCGTCTTAAGAAAACAACATTTGAGCTTTCGGAACGGGAATTAGAAATTCTCGGGCATCTGGTAAACGGTTTAGGTTATAAAACAATTGCTGACGCATGTTGTATCAGCTTTGATACTGTGAAATTTCATGTTAAGAAAATTTACGAAAAATTGCAGGTTAGTTCAAAGGCTGAGGCTGTTGCAAAGGCATTTCGTAGCGGTTTGGTATAGTAGTGTTATACCGACCTGATTTGCATTTGAAAAATTATTGAAGCAAGCTTTGTGGTAGCGGACATGTCCTCCGTGGCGGATATACACCCATTCGGCAATCCATTCATTGATCGTATTTTAATTTAGGTAAAGTAGAAATTAAGCAAAAGTACTATAGCCTAATCTGCTTGTGTTTTTATCTTTCCCGGAAATTTGCCATTCTTTTTTCTGTGGACTAATTTTTAAATTAGTTTCAATATGAGTCGGTATAAATAAAGAATTCAAATGCTTTATTATTTTTCGATTAATACCTCCCGGCAAATAATCACAAACTTTATCAGCAGGAATATTTTTAACTTCAATCTCAATTGTTTCAAAAATCATCGGTGTCTTAGTGCCAAGTACAGAATCTGTCGCCAAACGCGCTTTGCCAAGAACACTTGGAATTGATTCTGTATTTATTAGTTCTGGATTTAGACCGATGTTTTTCAAACTTACATCGTTCTTTAAAATTGTTTTGTAAGTTTCCTGGATGAGCGAAAGATTGTTTCTTATTTTATGAAAAACAGGTAGTAAATAAAACAATATTCCTTTCTGACGACCATCAAAAAAACCGGGCAATTCCCAATATCTTAAAAATGTATCGTCATTCATGGTGTAAGTAATGGTATCAAGAATTTTACGCTCTTGCCATTCTAATGCTATTCGCTGGCGAAAAAATTCAGCTTCATACGCAAAAAAGAAATTTCGAGCATTTTGCTCTTCTTCAACACGTACTTTCACCTCTCGCACCATCTCCGAAGCACTCTTAAACGGTTTTGGCTTTCTTGCAGGATTGTGGAATAGAGTTTGTGGAAGTATATCGTATAAACCTTCGCGATTCACCGACATAATCATATACTGCTCGCCGAAATGGCTTTCTGCGTAATTGATGTCGGCAATGTCTTTCCCGAATTTTCGTTTAAAAATTCCGACCGGTTTTACGAATAATTCATCCAGATTTATTCCACTTTTTACCAAGTCAGCAACAACTACTTCAGCCCTTAGATCAAAAGGAATGGAGGAGAGGATTTGCATTAATTGAGTTGGTTCCATAGTCTGGCTAAATTTAATCAGTTCTCATTATAAATAACAATGTTTAAGGGAATGATACCTGTCGATTGAAGCTCGATTTTACTTTTTATTCCTCTAGCCAAATCTGCCCATTCTTCCTGAGATAATTGTTGTGATTTGGAAGGATACAGAATAACTTCCAGTATTCTTTGAATACCCTGTTTTTTTTGAAGTGGTGCTTTCCAACTTTTCTTGACGATGACATTTTTAACAAGCGTGCCTAATTCATGGAAGCAAGCCAGACGAATATCTTGTTCGGTAACGATTCGATCGTGTGAAAGCATGGCTTTCTTGTAGGCCATAATTCGTTCGTTTTCGTTCAATGCATCCTTGCCTCCGGTAGAAGCACTAATAAACATCAGTGATTCCGGCCGAACTTCCGTGCCTGAATAATTGATGAGCTTCGAACCGGCTTTTACATGGTTACCGTTATTGCCATTTGTTGTCGTAAAACGTACATAGATATTCTCATCAGCAATGAATGGATTTATCAATAGAAAATAATCCGGCTTCTTCTTTTGTCCTTTTAATTCAATCCTATTTTCAATCATGGCCAGAGCCTGACTGATTTGCCGTATATATGTGTTGATGAAATCATTCCCAAGTGAGCTGAACGCAGCATTCTCGTCACGAAGTAAATCAAGTACAGTGGTAAGCATTTCCGTGGCCTGACGTTCATCAAATCGTTCTAATCCCCCATATCGCAATGTATAATAACCTGATTCGTTTTTGAATCCGCTGCTCATTGGATTCGAGATAAATGGTTTTCCTTCTGAATTCTGAACGCTTCCTAAATCAAAAAATAAATCTTCAGTTGATAGAGGTACAATATTTAAATTGTTCTGAAGCCTGTATATGAGTTTGTTTAATTTTTTATTAATGACCGGATATGAATTGATGGATAGATACAAATCGCTGATAGCATTTGCAGGAAAAGCTGTGGAGAATTGTAGTTTAATCCAAACACAATTACCCTGGATTTTTGACAAAACCTGCGGAGAAAAAATATCCGTAAATTCTGAAGGATAAGAAGATCTCTCTAATTTAGAATTTTCATCCGTTGCATTATCAATTAAAGTGTAAAAACGTGATTTGTAAAAATCTTCAACCTTTCTTTTGGTTTGAAGAGTAATATTTTCTTGTTCGGTTAATGTTTCTGATAGCGAATTTTGGTGCTTTGATTCAGTTCCGATCCCTGCTACTACTTCCTTGAATTCATTATTTATTGTCCATTTCGTAAGCGGTAGCATATGCAAGTACTGATCTTGCTCTGAGTCATTTTTCCAGTCAAAGTAGAATGACATATCCTGAAGGGAATTTACTCTTGTATTGAGTTCAATACCGATCCACAAAACTGAAGGGTCGAGTTTGTCAGTTGAAAATCCATCTGATAAATTTTGTCTTGATATCGGACTTTTGTATTCAAAAAGCAAGTTGCTACTCGCGGCATATTTGATATCGCCGTCGAACAATTTGTAATTGGTAAGGGGCGAAAAGAAAATTTCTTTATTTATTTCTTTATTGATCGAATCATTTGAACTAATTCGCTTTAATGAATAAAATTGGATATCAGGATCAATCGCCAATGTGGGATCTGTAGGCCGTGCATGTGCTATGGCATGCGAAGGTTGTGGCCCAATTAGTGCTTCAGGTGATAAGATCTGAGCTAGTCGATTTAGAATGCGTGATTGTGAGGAACGGATCTCTGAATTAATTTTATATAATTCTGAGGCGCATGCATCAATGAACATTGTCACGATAGGATCGAAGGAAGATTCAGGGTCGTCATTTTCATTTCCGCCCCAAATTTTAGCCGCATTTTTTATCATGCGACTCCGAATACGTTCCACAGTTAGTTCTCTGGAAAATTCATTTTCAGAAGTCATAATGTATTTCTATCAATATAGTTAATCAAGCCAGACAGGGCTTATGTAAAGAGTTTCCTGAAACAGGAAGGCTTCATTCGTTTTTTTAATATTTGCTTTCAGGGTAATGTCAATTCTCCTCTTAATCCGTTTCATATTCGATTTGTCATTGCTCGAAAATTCCTCCTGAGAGATATCGATACCAACTTGCTGATTGATTAAACGCAGTTCATACTTTTCTAATACTTCCCGAATATTATTAATCATTTTGTCCTTCCACGAATTCACATTCGGCATATTTTCAAAATCATGCTCCCAAATTGTACAGCCAAATTCAGAATCACTTCTGAATTCTCCCATATTCGTGACCAGTACTAGGTGGATACGCTGAGCAATCGATTGGTGAAGATTGCATTTCGGATGCCCATCTCCACTCATAAGTGCCTTAAAATTAACTGGTTGCGTTAGGAATTGGTTCATGTTTTATCAGAGTGACTCTAACAAAGTAAGGAAAATATTTTAAGTTTTCAAAAGGGATAAATTGCTACTATCAAGTAATTCGTACTTGACGAATCAAGTATTGAATTCTCAAAAGGAAAATGAAACATCTGAGAGGCTCAACTCCGGACAATTCAGTGGTTTTATATTTTCATTCTGCTTTATCAATGAAAAAACGAAATATTACTGCAAAGCTTTTTCCAACCCAAACAACATCTTACTAATTTCCGTCGCCTGCAATTCAAAATTTTCGTACAATGTTTCGTCTATGAATCCGGTATCTTTCAATAAATCCAAAACCGCCACACTCTCATAAGCCGATCCCCGAGCCACCACATAAAAGTGTCTCCGATCCGCCTTAGAAAACCTACTGGTGCCTTCTGCAATATTTAAGGCAATACTGGTCGAAGACCTCCTTAATTGATCTGCAAGCACGTGGTCAGCTTTGTTTTTCTTAAGCACTTTTTCCCAAACATTAATACTAAACGATTTTGCTTTCTGATAAACCATCAGTTTTTCAAAGTCCATCATGGCAATATATATTTCTTACAAATGTCCGTCACACAAAAAAAGTATACAACCAATATATGCGGGAAAATTCGACAAAACGTATCGATTGGATTAAAAGGAAATAGTTTTAAACTTGGTCAACTAAAAACTGTTCTCTCACACATCTCACACATCTCACACAAACTTCTCACACCCCTCACACAAACATCTCACACACCTCACACATCTCACACACCTCACACAAACTTCTCACACCCCTCACACAAACATCTCACACATCTCACATCTCACACAAACCGCTCACACACCTCACACCCCTCACACAAACTTCTCACACCACTCACACAAACTTCTCACACATCTCACACAAACCTCTCACACACCTCACACTCACACTTACTCATACACTAACCAGCGGCCTCGGGCAGAATCGAACTGCCATCTAAAGTTTAGGAAACTTCTATTCTATCCGTTGAACTACGAGGCCGGATGAGGCGCGAAAATAGGCGAAATCGGGCAATTTCTCTTAGAATTTCCGCCTTATTTTCGGCTTGTCAAAACATTTTCCCGACTGCTCTGTTATTTACCCTGATTGAAATCCCCAGAACATATTCAGAATGCCTACAAGGCAGGCCGATGCAATATCGGGACCCGGGAGATCGGTGTCAGAAAGAAGTTTTTAAGCTTTTTTCTTCCCCTATCGGTCGTACTTTCCGTGCTCACTTTTTACTTCCCTTTTTCGGTTTTATTATGGGTTTCTCTCTTGCTGACAACGTTTTCTGCACTCGTTCTTTACAATGAAATTAAGAGCGGATTTTGTGTCATCTTCGGTTTCTTTTCTTTGCATAACTTCAAAGAATTAGGGAATCTGGAAGAGGTAGAGAACCCGAAATACCGAAAAGCTGATCTCAACCGTGTTTTTAAGATTGCAATGGCCTCAATGGTCATCGCCCTGGTCTATACCATCGGAATTCATATTATTTCGTCCTCTCTCTTGCACCATGCATAGACGATTTTAGGCCGTTCACCAAAATATGAGGCCGTTCGTCAAAATTCCGATCTCCATAAAAAATAATTACTTTATCTTCATATGGTTAATACTCTGACCCATGAAAAAACAGTTACTCGTCCTGTTGCTTTTTCTTAGTCCGTTCGCCATGCTCGCACAGCGTACGGCCAATATCGCTCTCTCAGGCGGTGTGGTTAATTATATCGGTGATCTGGCTAACGAAAAAATATTTCCGTTCTCTTCTGCCAATACCGGCGCTGCCATTACTCTCCGTAACTTCTTAAACAACCCAAAGAAAACGCATAATCAATTCCCTTCGTTCGATATGCAACTTCGACTGAGCTGGCATCGTCTGCAATACGATGAAACAACTCCGATAGGAGGTAAGAAGGGTAAAGAACTACGCAACTATCTTCGTGGTATCGGATTCCGTAACGATGTGTTCGGAACTGAAGCGGATTTCACTTACAATATTTATATCAATCGTTATGCTCCATTAAGCAAACCTCGCTTCAGCATTTTCTTATCCGGAGGTGTTGGTGTGTTCTATGGTAAACCAAAAGCAGATTTATTCCGCGGGTCGGTTGATCTTGCAAATCGCTATTATGTATGGAACGATGGTACAATTCGCGATGTTGCCGAGAATTCACGTGGCTTGGGTAATATCATCGAAAAAGATGGTGTGTACGAAACTGATTTGCGTACATGGATGACAGAAGGACAAGGCTACAATAAAGAAGTCCACTCAACTCAACCTTATAGCAATTGGAATATCGCTTTCCCTCTGGGTGGTGGTATTCGCTACTCTTATTCAAAACTCATTACTATCAGCGCCGAATTCAATTACTATCTTTTCATGACGGACTATCTGGATGATGTCAGTGGTCGCTACGCTACGTACGACGAACTTCACCGCAGCTTCCCTGATGCTACTCAATTTGAATTGGCAAAATATATTTCTGATCCAACCGGACAAGGTACTGATGGCACCATCGGACCTGCAACAAGCCCCCGCGGTAATCCGGGCATGAAAGATTCTTTCTCTTACATCAGCCTCGAATTCGCGTATAAGTTTACGTGGAAGGGTAAGGGAATATACGGGCAAGGTAGTAACTAACCTACAAAGCACAGCTCTGTTAACTCCCCCTGCTACTCAAACTCACACTAAAACGTGTTCAGGATCGGCGTAAGACGATAACAAAAAAAGACGATAGCGATAACGATAACGAAAGACCTCCTTCGTTATCGTTATCGCTATCGTCTTTTTCGCAACCCGCAACCCGCAACTCGCAACCCGCAACCCGCAACTCGCAACTCGCACCCCGTCCTACTTCTCCACTCCCAACAACCTCATCAACTCATCCAACTTCGGAGAGAGATGATTTCTGTTCGGCGGTTTTTCTTGCGGGCATCGGCGGTGGCTGCCGGATCGATTGGCTGAAAAGGTCCTTTACCTGATGCAGTGATGCGTAATGGATCGATGTCTTTGTCAGCTGTAAGTGTTTTGACTACTGATGTTGCACGAAGTACACTCAACTCCCAATTGTCTTTTGCTCCGCTTGCAAGTGTTCCGTTAATCGGCACATTGTCGGTATGTCCTTCTACCACTACGTTGATGTCTTTATTCGTTGCTAAAAGCTTACTGAGATTTTTCAACGCATCTACACCGGCTTTTTCAATTACTGTACTGCCGGAAGCAAAGAGTAATCGTTCTTCCATCGATACGTATACTTTTCCATTCTTCTGGTAAACGGATAAGCCGTTGTTTTCAAAACCAAGCAATGCATCGCTTACGGCTTTCTTTAATGCATTTACGGACGAATCGGTACGATTCAATATCGATTCAAGCTCGTCTACACGTGCTTGCTTCGCACGTAAGCCTTCTTTCAAATCGTTCAAACTCTTTTCGCGCTCATCCAAAGCAATCGAATCTTTCTTCATGCGATCTTCGCGACGTTGCAACTCATCTTTCGTGCGGTTCAATTCGCCAATGAGTTTACGCGTTTCTTCAGTATTGCCGGCAAGCAATTTTTCGTTGTTTGCAAGTAATTTATCGTACGACTTCGTGAGCTCGCCGTATAACCCGGTTAAGCGGTGATAAGCATTGCCCATTTCCGTTGTGTCTTCCACAAGGCCGGTTATATTCTTCTGCATTTCTGAGCCCGAAGCTTTCAACTCGGTGTTCTCCGTTGTCAATCGCTCGTTGTCGGATTTCAATTGCTTGTTTTCGTCCTGGCAAGTTTTCTCTCTCTTTTGGAGATCTTCAAAACGACGTGCCGGAACACAGGCATTGAAAAGTGTAGCAACGGCCAGAACTGCAAGAATCAGAGGTAATTTTGCTGATAGTTTTTTCATTGATTCGTATATTGATTTTTAGAAGAATATCCTGCTAAATTACCCCTATTAAAGGGCCGATTTCGGTGTTTCTCATGTAATTTTCAACAATGAACGGAGAACATTTAGGCTTATTTTCCGTTTATTAGTCTGATACCTCAACTTTTCCGGTTTGGGAATCGACTTTCCTGCGGGAATAAAGGGAATAGCAAAACGATTATTTATACCAATCATACTTCAGTTTACGAAATAATTGAACCAAGATCCGCCAAGGCGGATATACCATTCTCTATTCGAATTTTAATTTAGGAATGGTATAACTCAAAAGATATAAACTAATCAGATATGTCGATGGTAGCACTTAATAAAAACTGGATTACCGAAAATCAAATTGATTTTGAATACAAGAAATATGTCTTGTTAGCATACCTGCAACACGTGAGCGAAAACTTCACGGAGAATCGTTTGTATCCTTACCTGAGTGATCTGGTCGATCATTACAGAAATTTAAAAGCGCTGAAGGATAATAAACAACATTTATATAACATGTTTCCGGAACGACTTCGTACAGTCGATTTGGAAAAATTCAGACTCATTTACGACAAGATGGTTCAAGATGATTCCATCATGCAGGAGATAGAATCGATTCTGGATTTCTCCATTCCGCAAATGGAAAATTATTTGCGCGAAGGAAAAAAGATCTACGACTTTATAGAAGATCATCTGAAAGTATTTCCGGTAGGAGTAATGCCACTGCATAACGAAAGCGGGTATCTTTTTTTGAAAGAAATAAGCTCGCCTGAAATGCGTGTGTACGAATTTCATATTTCTATTTTCGAAAACCCTATTGAAAAATATCGCGGTATAAATCTGACGTATCTTAAGTCGTACGAAATGTCGATTCTGAATACATTCGAAGCGATCAAGCTCGACTTAATTCGTTTCAATAAAAATCTTCCGAATCCGGCTACTTTTGTCATCGAGACTAATCTGGCCATTCCGTTCGACGAGACATTTTTACCTTTGGCAAAGCGCACGCTTGTAAAGCGAATTGCCGGAGCTGCCTAACTTTCGCGATCGCCTTTTCCTGACAGATATACAGAGAGCACAAAAAGCGTTTTCACGATCTGATACGCTGCCCATAATTTGAACTTTTCAAAAATTCCGGAATGCTTCTGGATAAGATCCGGCGTTATTTGCACTGAATTTTCATCAATCAGCTTTTCAATGTGTCGCGATAAATCATCGGCGAACGGAGCATGGTTGATATCGAGATTCAATTCAATATTGCTGAAAGTACTCAGATTATTCAGATCAAATGATCCGATGGTTACCCATTGTTTGTCGGCAACGAGAACCTTGCCGTGTACATTCGATTTCCTGTATTCGAAAACTTTGATTCCGTTTCGTATAAGCCAGGCGTACAAGTAACGACGTGCATTTCCCATGATTCCGACATCGGAATGCTCGGCCACCAAAATCCGAACATCAACACCTCTTCTCGCCGTATCGCGTAATAGTCGCCTGCTCCTTCCACCCGGAAGGAAGTAAGCCCCGATGAAAAGCAGGCTTTTTTGCGCCTGACGTATTGCCTGGCGGTAGCTGACGGCAATTTCGTTCTGGTTTCTCACGAAATCGTTTCGCCTAATCCTGACAGGTATGGCAAAGCCGGCTTCCTTTAGATCATCCTCGTCGTTCAGGCGCGGAAATTTGACCCCTTTCCAGCGCGCCTTGCAGATATGCCGAAGCCGACGGGCAATTTCACCTTCCAAAATAACAGCAAAGTCGAGCCATGCAAGCTGATGACTGATGTCGTTGTAATGGTCGCTGATATTCATTCCCCCGACAATAGCACTCTTGCCATCGATGACAATTATTTTCCGATGCAATCGCCGGCTGATATGCAATCGGCCTTGTGAATAGAACTTACCGTAGCGAAAGATCTGTATACCCGCAGCCGTCATCTGTTCTTCGATGGTACTTGTGAGCTGTTTGGACCCGTATGCATCGATCAGCAAAAAGATGTTTACTCCACGCCGGGCCGCGCCAATCAAGGCTTCTGCAATTTGTAAGCCTGTATGATCGGATGAAAAAATGTACGTTTGAATATGGATCTCCGACTCAGCCGAATTGATTAATTCAGTGAGTTCTTTGAAATAGCCGGATCCACTCTGAATCCAGCGAACTTTATTTAAGAGGCTGTAGGGTTTCCTGAAGCTCTTCAGCGATTTTCGGCCTGCCATAACGTGATACCTCTTTGTTTAGAAAATACGAAGGTTTTTACAACGAATGCCTTCGGAATAGCCCATTCTCCATCCGATTAAGGAATTCGGAATGGGATCGTTCAATTGAGGTGTAAGATACTGATTTTAGTCTTATTCGATGTTCAGTCTGAGGAGGTTGCGCCTCGCTAAATAAATTTTTTAACTTCAAAAAATATTACATTTGTGTAGTTTTGAATGACTGAATCCCTATGCAAAACGAAGATCAATTATTTACTCAATTACTTTCCATTTTCTACTCATCGGCCATGGTCGCGCTCGGAAAATTAAAAAATCCGGCTACCGATAAGATAGAACGTGACTTGGGACAAGCTCGTCAGGCTATCGAGATGCTTGAATTAATTCGCGAAAAAACTAATGGCAATTTGTCATCGCAACAAAGCAGGATGTTAGACAGTATACTAACCGACTTGCGTTTAAACTTTGTAGACGAAACCAAAAAAGACCAAATACCTTCTTAAGAAACTCTCCCAACCACAAATGGATACTCAGGATATCAATAAAGCCGATTACCAGGAGCAAGGCCCCCGCAAAGGAATAGTCATTATCGTTATTACAATTCTTTTGGGAACGAATGCTCTGCTGCTCTGGCAGTTTTTTGATAAGAAGAATCATCTCGATGCTGCAAATCAAACTATCGTTACTACTACTGCCGAAGAGATGCTTTGCAAGTTCAGCTCAATCAATTCAAAAACGATTTTGAAAAAGTAAAATCTGAGAACTCTGATCTTCAGAATCAGATGACGGAAAAAGATGAGCAAATCAAAGCAAAGGTTGCCGAAATTCAAAAACTAATTCTTTTAGGCGGACCGGCACAAATTGCACGAGCAAAAGCTGAGCTGGCAAAACTGAAAGAGATGAACGATGTTTACGTTCTTCAAATAGATTCTCTCAATACCGTTAATGCTAAATTGCAAGCCGAAAATCAAACGCTGAATTCAACGCTTACGCAAGAGCGGGCAAGAAGTAATAGCCTAACCGACGAAAACTCACGACTTGCAACTAAGGTTAGTGCAGGTTCGATTCTTAAGGCTATGAATGTTACTACTGAGGGTTTGAGATTCAAATCAAACGGCAAATCTATCGTTACCAATAAAGCAAAACAGGTAATGCAAATGCGCACGCATTTCGTTCTTGCCGAAAATCATGTGATCGATAATGGCGCCGTTGATATCTATCTCCGCGTTCTTGGCCCGGATGGAAATGTGATGACGTCGAGCACAGAAACGATTCCTAACAATACTCAAAATCTTATTTTCACGAAACGTCAATCAGTCGAGTACAATAATTCCGATACTCCTGTTGATATTGAACTTGCAAAGGGTTCTCAATTCGTAAAAGGAGCTTACAATGTCGAAATTTACCATAGCGGAGTTTTGATTGGGCGATCGAAGATTGACCTTAAGTAAAAGGGGATTTGGGATTTGGGATTTGGAATTTAGAATTTAGAAGTTAGAATTTAGAATTTAGAATTCAGAATTCAGAATTTGGGTTACCGGGTTCTGAATTTTTTTTGCAGGTGCACGAAGGGGAATTTAAAATTCATAATTCATAATTCATAATGCTAACTTCTAACTTCTAACTTCATAATTCCCTAAAAAAACGCCCTAAACTGCACCCCACCCGTATGAATCACTCCATTATCCTGGAGTTTGCGGCCTTCGTAGTTCAGACTTAATTGCATGTAGGAGCCTATGTTTCTTTGTATGGCAAGATCCCAAACAAAATTTTCTCCGGCTTTAAATCCTTCGAGCATTTCATAGGCTAGGAAATTACTGTCGCCTGTGTTGTACTTCACATTTACATAACTGATTTTCGCCGTAATGCTTCCTGCAGTTACCGTTGTGTACTTCGATTCTAAATTGAATTTGTTGATGAAGGCATGCTCGCCATTATTGCCGATCGAATTCCGCTTGTCAGAGTAACGGTAGGAGAGTGCCAGACGAAATACCGTACCGGGTTGAAACGTAAGCTTCGGCTCCGCTGCATTCGAGAAGAGATGGTAGTCGCGCGTCGAAAAGAACTCAGAACTGTTCGTCTTTTCGCCATTTTCATACTGAACGGATAGAAGGAATAAGCGATTCATATTCCAACGGGTATTCAATGTACGTGTACGACTTATGCGTGTCTCGAAACCATTTGAAAGAAAGTTTTTGTTACGAATATCCTGTATGGTAAAATCGAGTCCGTAAACAGAATTCATTCGGTTAAAGAAAACAGTATTTCTGAAGCTGGTGTTGGCAGAAAGTAAAGTTGAATCTTCAACTGATAAATTGAATGGATTTAATGACGATAATAACGACTCTCCCTGTGTCTTTTTATCGAGACGAACAGACAATTGATCTGTAAAACGGTGAATGAATTTTGTCTTTCCCTGCGAAGAGCTCTGACGGCCGGCCGGTGTAATCGTCAGTACTTCGTTGAATTGATTGCTTCGCGTAGTTATATATTCATTTGTGGCAATGTAAACTCGAATGTACTCTGCATCACTGGCAAAAGCAGCGGGTGCAAACTCATCCAGATCCTTTACTCCATTATTGTTGTAATCGGCCAAATATGCATAAACTCCTTGTCCGGCCGGAACTTGCAGATAATAATATTCTTGCTTTCGTTCTTGTCCGGTGCCAATTTCATAATATGTGGACGCAGTAATCACGCCCTTAAATAAATTGATGTAGTGATCGATTCTGTTCAAAAGTGTTTTGGCCGGCTCTATTGTCGTTCGTGTCGTATCAGCAACTTTTAAAGCACGATAGGTAGTGGTAGTGCGAATGGTATTGTCGGGGTTAGAGGAGAAGTCTGTCGTTAATGTAAGTTCATCGGCTTCCGTCGATTTTTCAAAAGCGTTTTTCGAGGCAATCCGATCGATTCGCTTTTTGTATGAAAGACTACCTCTGGCTTTCGAGCTGTCTAAGGTATTGATGAAACCACTGAATTCATTGAAGGAGTAACTACCATATCCTAACGTATCGGAAAGCTTCGATCGAAAGCGATTGTCTTCCGAATTTTCCTTTACACCGACTCTCAATTTCCAAATCGGTCTGGAGAATTCCGTAGTATGGCGAAGGAAGGCCGTATTTTGAGTGAGTCCTTTTGTAGTCAGATAACTTGCATCTGATATCAAAATAAATTTCCCAAATTGTAATCGTGAAGATTCACTATTCATCAGCCCTTTGAAAGCATCGCCTTTATTGTAAGTTTTGAACTGATAAGTAAACGATCCGATTCCTGTTTTCTGCAAGGTAGTCTGAAGCATACCTAGGTTTTCATCGTTGTAGATATTTGAAGTACCTAAATTCCAGTCACGCTCAAATTCCACGTTTCGATATCTTTCAATCGGCTTGAAATTTCTTCCGGTGTACTCATAATTTACGATTGAAGTAAGATTCCATCCCGCACTGGTATCGGTGCTTAATGGCATCACATTTTTGTAAACAACTTTGGCCGCATAGCCGGCATCATTCTTTTTATCGATTTTGGAAAAGAGATTGATATCATTGTTGCTCACTGCTCCTTCAACTCCAATGGTATTGTGCCGATCGATCCGGTATTCTCCACCGGCTGTTACCATCTGTTGTTTTTTAGGTGTGACAAGTAAAGTTACAGGAGCATAGTTTCCCTGTGGAACACCGCTGATGGGAGCCACCCACTTAAAAACACGTCCATTTGCAGAATTGATGTCTTGAATATAATCACCGTGATTTGCACCGACGTCGCTGAAGTGAACTTGCCAGTATGCTGAGTCAGAATTAGTGGAATAAACAAAAATGGTAAATGTGCCGTTTGCCGTAACTGTATCAATTTTCTGGTACAAAACAGTATTTGCATTAAAGCCGACGCTGTCGTACGAAGGATAAATAGCATTTTGAACGCTGTCGCCTACCTTGCCATGATTGCTTGTCGTGTACTGTCGAGCTCGATATTCAGTGGCTGGTTCTTGCTGTCTTGTTCCGTATAAACATTGATGCGCGCTTTCAACTTCGGACTTTCGTACTCAGTATTGGCAACAATAATCGATCGTGCGTAATTTTTATCGGAGTATTCAAACTCTGCAACGATGCGTGAATCTTTCGTAATTATTCTTTTCGCTGTAAATGTGAGCTCGGCCGTATTATAATCAATGATGTAGTCATTCTGATTTCCTCTTTCGAGAAGCATTCCGTTGTAGTAAATTTTTTCCGTACCGGCGAGAATGATGATAAACGATTCTCCATTGTTTCCGAATAATCGGTAAGGACCCTGATTACCTTCAATTGCATTTAGTGTTTGTCGTGCAAACTTTCCTTTTGAAACAGCAAGCCCGGCTCCGATACGCATTATTCGTTTGAGTGAGTCTTTGCTGTAAGGTGTTAAACTAAACTCCGAGTTTATTGCTGCTCCCTGTGCTTTCTTATAGTAATTCATGAAATATCCGTTAGGACGTTTCAGTTCAAAATCACCGGCAATAAGGCGGTTGTGGGGATCAGAAATTTGTATGAATACTTTGTCGAAATCCTGCAATTGCTGTGTGTTGCCATCGGGTTGGACAGGGATATTTTCATCCGTAATGGCAGCAAGTAATTCCAGATTGTCGCTCAGCTTGCCTGCGAGCTGAAGGTTTAGACTGGAGTTCACAAAAACGTCCTGACTGTTACCGAATGTAATTCCGCGGGAGATACTACCGTTTCGGGTGAGGCCCTGAATTTTAAAGAGCTCGGGTTCGCTGCTTCCGGGATTGTAATAATAGGGTGAAGCCGCCGAGTTCTTATTGATCAGTGTGGTCGATTTGTGACGGTATTCTTCGGTAAAGAGGAAGGAATAAACTCGATACTTAGCGGTAACCGTCCGGGCTTTGATGTTGCTTGAAGGCAGAGCTTGCCTTTTTCCAAACAAGCCTTGCGATAGATCGGGTCAAGGGAATAGGCGGAGGTGTCGAGGGCCTCTCCGTCGGCACGGAGTTGAATCGTTCCCGGGGAAATGCTGAGCGTATCAATAACGACGGTATCCTGATCGGTCGGAATGGAGCGCGATCTGAGATTACTCAGACTTTGTCCGAATAGTCCTCCGGAAATCAGTAATAAAAGCAATACCGGCGATAAGCGCATTCGTTGGTTTATGGAATGGAAAAGTAAAAGTAAAATTTCAATCCTGATATGGGGGAATTCGTCTCAGGAGATATCAACGAAGAGAGGCTGAATCTATTTCCGCTTCAGGCTTTCGGGCATAAAAAAAGCCACCTTTTTGAGGTGGCTCTTAAATGGAATATTGTGAGTTTATTTCAATCCCAATTTGGCTTTAACCAATGACATGATATCATCGCTGTCCTGAGCAAAGAGAACTGTTCCCAGGCTCGTATCGAAGATGTATGAGAAAGCTTTCTCTTTTGCAATCTCTTTAATGGCATCTTCAGCTTTTTTGAAGATCGGACCATATAATTCCTGCTTTTTGCTTTGGATAGATTCCTGTGCATTTTGCTGGAAGTCCTGAATACGCTGTCCTAAGTCGGAGAGTTCCTTTTCTTTTACTGCGCGAATTGCATCAGGAAGAGAGTCGGCCTTTGATTGATATGACTGGAGTTTTGACTGATACTCTGCTGTCATTCCTTTTAACTGAGCATCGAGCGATTCAGCATATCTTTTAAGAGTACTGTCGGCCTGCTTAGTTTGCGGCATCATTTGAATCAATGCACCGGAGTCAATGTGTCCGAATTTCAGTGTTTGAGCTACTGCAGTCATTCCTGACATCAGCAGGGTCATTACCGCAAACAAGATTAGTTTTTTCATCGTGGTTTAATATAGGTTATCGTTATTTTTTTGGTTCGTCTTTATTATCTGTAGGCTTTGGAGCACCTTTTGTCGCCACCGTGCGCCACCTTTGTCACCATGCTGTTCCTGTTCCTGCTTTTGAATCTGTTGTTTTAGCTGCAGGCTTGTATCCCATGGCTAATAAAACTTCATCGCTTTTATCGTATTTAGGATTTGTGTAGAGCATGATCAGATCACTTGATTTATCGAAGATCACTGCGTAGCTCTGATCTGTTGCCATTTTCTTCACGGCATTGTAGATCTTGTCCTGAATTGGTTTTACCAGTTCCTGTTTCTTCTTGAAAAGGTCTCCTTCATAACCGAAGCGTTGCTTCTGAAGATCTTTTACATCTTTTTCTTTTTGCTGAATTTCATCCTGACGACGTTTTTTCATTTCATCTGTCAAAAACACTTGCTCAGCCTGATACGCTTTGTATAATTTGTCGATGATTGCGTATTTGTCTTCGATTTCTTTCTGCCATGAAAGCGAAAGATTATCGAGCGATTGTTGTGCTGTTTTATATTCCGGGATATTTTCCAGAATATACTGTGTGTCTACGTAGGCATATTTTTGAGCTTTGGCTGTGCCCAGCGATAAAACCATGATTGCTGCGATTGCAAACAGGCTTTTGAGTGATTTTGCACGGTTCATAACCATACTTAATTTGCTTGTTTTCATGGGAATCAAATGTATGAATTTAAAATTGCTGACCAATTGAGAAGTGGAACTGGCCTTTATTGGCATCGGGTTCGTTAGGAATATCGTCGAATCCGTATCCATAATCAAGTCCAAGTAATCCAAATACCGGAAGGAAGATTCGGATACCTGCACCAACAGATCGCTTGGCGCTGAATGGATTAAACTCGTTGAACTTTAACCAGGAATTTCCTCCTTCTGCAAAGGCAAGGAGATAAATTGTTGCTGATGGGTTCAGAGAGACCGGATATCTTAATTCCAAAGTGTATTTGTCAAAGATTGTGCCACCAACCTGTGCATTGAGGGAATTACGCGGTGTAACAGAGTTGTTGGAATACCCGCGAAGAGCTAAAATTTCGCGTCCGTCGAGTGCATAGCCGCTGAGTCCGTCGCCTCCCAAAATAGAAGCGCTCAAATGGTGAAGCACCTACATCGTGATTGTACAATCCAAGGAATCCGTATTGGATTTTTGTATTGAGGACGAGATTACCTGCAATCTTAGTGAACCAGCTGGAAGAGAATTTCCATTTGTGGTATTCGATGAATTTGTAACGCTCCGCATCGGTCGCTGTTTTATAATTCACGCCGTTGAAGAGTGAATACGGCGGTGTGAATTGGAGTGTGAGCGACAATTGCGAACCTGAACGAGGATAAATTGGTGCGTCGATTGAATTTCGTGAGATACTTTCCTGGAAGCTCAAATTGTTTGAATAACCATTGCTGAAAAGGAATGTTCCGCCGTAATTCGTCAGTGTATAATACTGATAACTGATTTCGTGATAAATAGTAAAATAATCATCAGGCCATTTCAATCGTTTACCTAATCCAATCGATAATCCGTCGATTACAATCGACTGACGTGCCGGATCACTTTTTGAAACACCGTTGCTTTGTACTGAGTGGAATACTGAAACACTGAGTGAGTTTGGTTTTTTACCACCTAACCAAGGCTCTGTGAAAGATGCATTGTACGACTGATAGTATTTACCATTCGTTTGTCCGCGCAAGCTCAATCGCTGTCCGTCGCCCGAAGGCAATGGTTGCCATGCTCCTTTTTTGAACATGTTACGAGCAGAGAAATTGTTGAACGATAAACCAAGTGTTCCTACTAACTGATTCGCTCCATAACCTCCGGAAAGTTCTAATTGATCCGATGGTTTTTCTTCAACGGTGTATTCGATGTCTACAGTTCCATCGACCGGATTCGGTTTCGGATTTACACCCAGTTTTTCCTGATCGAAATAACCGAGCTGTGCTAATTCACGTTGTGTACGGATGATATCGGCACGACTAAAAAGCTGACCCGGCTTTGTGCGGATTTCGCGCATTACTACACGGTCGTTGGTTTTTACGTTTCCGGAAATAGTCACTTTGTTGATACGTGCCTGCTTGCCTTCGTAAATACGCATTTCGATATCGATACTGTCGTTCGTTACTCCGATTTCAACCGGTGTAATATTGAAGAACAGATAACCGTCATCCATATACAGCGAACTTACGTCGTTACCATTCTGATTCATGAATAATTTCTGATCCAGAACGGACTGATCGTAGACGTCGCCTTTTTTAATTCCGAGAATATTGTCGAGTGTTTTTGCAGGATACTTTGTATTTCCTGTCCACGTGATATTGCGGAAGAAATACTGATGTCCTTCGTCGACAGTAATGTCGATGTTAATCGTGTTTTCGTCGTATTTGTAAATGGAATCTTTTAGAATCTTGGCATCGCGGAAACCTTTGTCGTTGTATTTCTGAACGATCTTCTTTTTGTCGTCTTCATATTTCTCCTCAAGGAATTTAGAGGAAGTAAAGATTTTATACCAACGTTTCTGTTTCGTGTCTTTCATGGCACGACGCAGCTTTTTGTCGGTGATTTTTTCGTTACCGTTGATGGTGATATCGTGAATACGTACGCGGCTTTTTTTGTCGACAATGATTAGTATTTGTTCGAAATTCGCCGTAACGGAGTCGCGTACTTCGCGTACTTCGACGGTTGCGTTGAGATAACCTTTATCGATATAAAAATCGCGTACGGCATTTTTGACGTTTGCCAGTGTGTTTTCGGTAACAACTTTACCTGCTTCGATCAGACGTTTTTCACGGATCTTATCAGCGTCGGATTTAGACACACCTCCGGAAAAACGGAAGCTTGAAAGTCGCGGACGTTCCTGAACTTTGATTTCGAAGAAGGCTGTGTTTCCCTGAACTTTCGAAATGATGATTTTTACATCAGAGAAAAGTCCCTGTTTCCAGAGATTGAGAATGGCTTTGGAGATTTTATCGCCCGGCACATCGAGTGAGTCGCCCACATTAAGGCCGGAAATAGTGGAAAGTACATTTTGGTCGAGGAACTGAGTTCCCGTAACCATGATGCCTCCGATGTGATAGGTTTTCGGATTCCCGTAATCCACCGCAATGTTGTCGCCGCCAATAAGAATCTGGGCGCCGGCTGTCATGGTGAAGAAAGCAAGGGCAATTACGGTAATAAGGTGTTTCATCATTTCGAATTAAGTTGAGCACTGACCAGACCGAATCTTCTTTCACGATTTTGAAAATCGATCAGAGCGGTATAAAAATCTTCTTTGCTGAATTCCGGCCAGAGTTTATCAGTAAAGTAAAGTTCAGTATATGCAATCTGCCATAAGAGGAAATTGCTGATTCGGTTTTCTCCGCTGGTGCGGATTAATAATTCCGGATCAGGAATTCCGGCGGTTGTGAGGTGAGCAGAAACAACTTCATCGTTGATCTGATCGGCCTGCATTTCGCCTGCCTTAACTTTTGCAGCTATTTGTTTCATGGCATCGACAATCTCCCAGCGAGAACTGTAACTCAGAGCCAGCACCAACGACATGCGAGTGTTGCCCGACGTATCACGAATGGCTTCCTGAAGTTCATCGTAGCATTTCGGAGGTAACGACTTTAAGTCTCCGATCGCCAGTAAACGGATATTATTCTTGTTCAGTGTATCTTTTTCAATACTTATTGTGTGAACAAGCAATTCCATCAATGCATTTACTTCTTCAACCGGACGATTCCAGTTTTCAGTTGAAAATGCATAGAGAGTCAGGTATTTGATACCCAATTCAGCCGCAGCCTCTGTCGTATCACGAACGGCTTTCACGCCATTCTGATGACCGAAGATGCGATGTTCTCCCTGTCGTTGTGCCCAACGTCCGTTTCCATCCATGATGATGGCAACGTGTGAAGGGAGTTTGTCCGGATTTATTTTGTTTTTGAGGTTCATTCCCCGATTTGAAAGACGCGCAAGTTAATAAAAACAGGGAAAGAGGACTCGTTTTTTGCGTGAGCAATTCATTAAAATCTGTTAAAAAATGGATCTTAAAAAGGCCTTTTTAACATCATTTTCAGCTGTTATCCAAAAAATGATGCTTTAAAGTCAATACCTGCGTGGCCGGAAAGGGTGGCAGATGTCTTTCATCATGCTTGTCAGCCTGAAATAGAGGGTTATTCCACCGAAAATATACCAGTCTTTATCCTGAGAATTTCCTCGCTGTTTGTGCAAAATTGCCGTTGTCGGATGAAATCCACTCGTGTCGGCATTGGTAAAGGAGCGATCCGATAATAATACAGCCGCGGGTCCATTATTGGCAAGTAACAAAGCTTTGTCGGGATATAGAGTACTTACATCGTCAAGATAGTCGGTGTAAGCTCTTCGTGCACCAATTTCGATTCCGACGCCAATGCGTCCAACGTTGAATTTGAAACCGCCTCCCATTGGTAAAGAGAAGGTAAGTCTCTTGTACTTCTTCTCTCCATTATAACCTTGTCCTTCCGTGCCCAATGGCTGCAGTTCGTACAATTGATTTCCGAGATATGCTTTCGGATTAAACTTGAAAATGCTTAAGCCGAAAAATACATAGGGAGTCCATGGGTAATCGCTTCGACCTGTTTCGTAGGCAAAAAAGTTGAATTCGATCTGCGGTGATACTTCGAAGATGGAAGATTCAAACGAGAGATTGCGGTCTCTGTCGTAAGCACTCGATGAGTAAGCATCGTCGCCTGAAATCTTTCCGAAATTCATCTCAACCTTCCATGCCCATCGGCGATCCCAATTGTGACGGTAAAAGAAGCCACCGCCAAAATGGATGAAATGAGTGTTAAACGTATGTTCGGAAAGCTCGCCCTTGTAATTCGTTGCACCGAGCATGATGCCAAACTCATTGTATTGAGCTTCAGCCTCAAAGAAGGTGAAAATAGCCAGAAATGGCAGTAAAAAACGAAGGGTACGGAATGACATGGGATTCAAAAATCTTGCAGACGCTTTAGAACGGAAAAGTCCGGGAAAAATTGGACGATTAGAATCGTGGCAAACTACTTCGTCCATTTGTCAGCTTATAATTGATACTGAAAATGGCAAACATGTATGAATCGTTCTCGCGTGGATCTCCGCGTTGTTGTCCGGCAGCAGTAATTTCCGGGCGGCTGTGATCTGATCGATCTGATAGAGCGACCGACTGCGGATTTGCTTCAGGATAGTTGGCGAAGTCAAAATACGTTGTACTGACGTCGTCGATGTAATCAGTAAATGTTTTGCGAATACCCAGCTCGAGTCCTACACCCCAACTACGGTCGAGAGTGTATTTGAAACCGATACCGACAGGAACGCAGAATTGAACTAAAGAATATTTTGTTCGTGTTGCTACGAAACCTTGTCCTTCGGTTCCCAAAGGCTGAAGACGAACAACATTTCCCTGGTAATTTGCTTTCGGATCCATGTAGAAAACTCCGATTCCTGCAAACGCATAGGTGTAAATTTCATAGCCTCTTAAACCTCTAACTTTACGCAAACGGTAACGGTGACCAACTTGTTCTTGCTGGAAGGCTCCTTCGAAGTTTAAGTTGAACTCGTAAATATCAGAGTAGAAATTCAGATTACGGTAGTTACGGAAAAACTCAGTAGTGAGCTTATCGTCTCCGGCAACGCGACCGTATGTAAGATGTGATTTTAAAGCAAAGTAGTTGCTCAGTTTATAACGAAGTCCGACTGAGGCAGCCAGACGTGTCATCGACCATTCTAAATCGCGGAAGTAATGCGTTCCAATTTGATTGGCTCCGCCTAATTCGCCCAAAAAGTTGCTTACGCCAAGGCCGAAACTGAACTCATAACGCTGACGTTTCCAACGCTGAGCCTCGGAAATGGCGGGAATGAGAAGTATGGTGACGAGAATAAGTAGTACTGCTTTCTTCATGCGCTTGCGAAAGATGGGCAAATATAGGAATTTATGGATATGTTCCTATATACGTTCATGCATTCTGCTTTTGTTCCGTATTGGGAGAAGTTTTCCTTCCCTCCGAAGGTCGATGGGATGCGGGTTTCGGAAGAGGGTAAAACATGGATTTTTTTGAGAATTTGTAGAGGGTTTATTATCAGGGGGTTATTTTTTTCGGGTTGCGGGTTGCGGGTTGCGAGTTTCGGGTTGCGTTGAGTTGCGGGTTGCGGGTTGCAGGGAGGCTGTATCGAAAGCTATAGACTTGAACAAACCGAATTCTAATTCCGTGTATCGAGTCCCCAGTTTAACTTCTTGCGCAGAGTTGTGAGGAAGTTATCGTTGCTGAGACGAACCAAATTGATGCTGTAGTTTTCTTTTCTCACTGCGAGTTGAAAAGACGAATCGATTGTAGCCGAACGTGAATCAAGTGTGGCCATGAAGTGCTGGCTTCGTCCTTCTACTTCGAGTGAAATAACATTTTTGTCGGAAACAACAATCGGTCGAACGGTCAGATTGTGTGGAGCAATAGGAGTAATGACGAACGACTCAGATTGCGGAACCATAATCGGTCCGCCACAACTGAGTGAGTAACCGGTAGAACCTGTCGGTGTCGAAATCATAATTCCATCGGCCCAATATGAGTTTAGGTATTCTCCATTCAGGTAAGTGTGAATGGTGATCATGCTCGATGTTTCTTTTTTGTGAATGGTAAATTCATTCAATGCAACATTCTCTCCGACGAAAATAGGATTGTTGCTTTCGAGTCGTAGTAATGTTCTTGCATCGAGTGCAAAATGTCCTTTGTCGAGACTGTCGATTGCTGTTTCGATATTATCTTTTGATAAGCTTGATAAGAAACCCAAACGGCCGGCGTTGATTCCGACAACAGGAATATTCGAATCGCGCACAATGAAAACTGTGTCGAGTAATGTGCCATCGCCTCCGATGCTGAATACAAAATCCGTATTCTCTTTCATCTCTTCAAACGTTTCTATACGCTTAACTGAGGCGCCGATTCGAAGATGGTTCTTTAAAAAACTATCGTAAGGTTCATGCAAACAAACTGTGTGACCTTTTTTCTGTAGTAAATTAATTACTGCTTCGGTGAGTTCGATCTGACCGGCATTACCGGGACGACCGTAAATACAAATGTTCATGTACCCGACTTAGATTGATGATGTAAAATGGAGAAAAATTCCTGATTCTCCTAATTTGTTAAACGAATATTCGAGTCTGAATACCATATCATAGTAAGTGACAAAATCGATTCCTGCACCATAGCCGTATTGCCAGGAATTACTTAACGGGTTAAACTCTCCCGTCATTTCATCTTTTACGTATCCGGCATCGGTAAACAGATTCAGATAAAATGCATACGGAATAGTGGCAAATTTGTTCAGCGGAATAAAACCGGCGTGGAGTTCTTTTTTGGGCAGGAGCGTAAATCTGAGATTCGATTTAAGGAGCCCGAAATGTGCTCCATCCATTACGTAGTATTCATAGCCTCGAATAAAATCACGCCCATAACCCAAGCCTTTTGTAAAATAATAAGGCATCGTTCCGGCAATCGTATACTTTCCCGCCAGTCCAAGTCCGATATTCCATCGCTTCGATAAAGGGATGCTGTATTTAATGTGTGATAAAGCATAACCGATGTCCACTTTCTCTTTGAACAACGGTAAGCCGTATTTGATTAGTTCAAGATCAAAGTAATATCCGCGCGAGGGATAGACAGCCAGATCGCGATGTTCTACTTTCAGGAAGTAACGTAATACTGAATACGTCACTTTGCTCTCTGCAGCTGCGTCCAGATAGATTTCATTGAGCTTGCGAACCGTGTCTTCAACAGAAACGTGACGATAGGCTGCTTCGAAATAATGTGTGACATGTATATGAGGGCGAATCGACAAAACAACAGAGCCACCGGTTTCTTTGCGTGAAAAATTATCGGGATCTTTAAAGTATACAATTTTATTATCGATAGTCTTTACGGCAGTCTGATGATTTCTCGAGTAAGCCCAACTCAACGTCAGGCCGGTTTTTTGATTTCTGGATATCGACGGAAAGTTGTAATAAAAACTAAAACGTTGAATGTAACCTAGTCTGACTGTTGCGGCGACAGTTTCGTTTCTGCCTCTGAAATTATTCCAGTTCAGAATTCCGCCGTAAATAACTCGCGAAAAATCTTTTGTTTCCCACCACACATTAAAATTCCTCTCGGCAATTTCAAATACCGGAACCGGGAAGATATACCAGCGCTCGGTTACGAGAATGTAAAAGTTCACCTTGTCATGATCCTGCAGCCAGTTGATGCGCACAGAATTAAACAGTGATGTGTTTTGGAGATTTTCTTCGCTGTGAACGATTGCTTCGTTGATCGCCCCAAGTGTTATCGTATCGCCTTTGTGAAACGTTAATTCACGAAGAAGAATAGAAGGTTTTGTGATGTTGTTTCCGATGAGGATAATGTCGCCAACAATAACTTTAGTTAGAGTTGAATCGAGCGTATCGGAAGAAGCGGGAATTGTTTGCGTGATTGAAGCCGCAGGCTGTGATAAAGCTGTAGAGGCCAGGAAAAAATCAGGCAAAAGATATGAAGCCACCGCCCGTTATGCATGCGATTAGATTCCCAGATAATTCATCAGCGAATCGTAACGCGACTGAATATCGTCGATGAATTCGCTTTGATGATAGTGTTCCTTCACGAAGTATCCGTGGCGGGTAAAAGAGGACAATATACGGGTCAGCTCTTGCTGATTGATTTTCAAAGTAAGATCGAGCGTTTCGTTCTCAGGGTTAGGCGTAATGTAACTGCTGATGATACGCGCATCTTCAGTTTCAATGATGTGAGCAATTTCACTCATCGAATAACTTTTCGCTCCGACTTCGAGAACGATAACGCCGCTGGCATCGTCGAAAATGCCGCTGTCGGAATAATGCTTCAGAATGTCGGAGAGAGTGATCAGTCCGATGTAATGATCGCCTGCATCTAGAACAGGGATGATGGTAAGCTTGTCTTTTGAAATCAATTTGACAACTTCAAATACAGGCTGATTGTAACGTACAAAGGGCTTAATCAGCGGTAATTTTGATTGGCCAAAGGCTGATCGAGCGCACTGAGCTTAAGGATATCTTCCTCGCTTGCCAAACCAATATAATTCACTCCATCCACAATTGGCAGGTGCTCCAGACGGAATTCTTCCATCCAGTTCAGTGCCTTCAGACCTGAGTCGCTTAGTTTCAGCGGCGGAAATGAATCGTTTATAAGTTCTTTGGCAATCATAGTGGGTTATTCGCAGTTACAGTACTCTACGCTTTCAGTCTCCAAACTTACGGATTTTAATCAGGAAGGTTTTGACAATTTGGTGAAGGTTCTTTCTTTTCTCTCCCCTTTTCTCTAAGCGTTTTGTTTTCACTAATATACGGCAAGAATAAGGCCTTAAGTTTTCTATTCCGATCTTTATGCTCAATTTTACAATTCAATGATAAGCCGATGACCCGTTTAAGCGTAAACATCAACAAAATTGCCACTCTGCGAAATGCCCGTGGCGGCCGGATTCCGGATGTTGTCCGTGCAGCTGTCGAAATTCAGCGTTTTGGCGCGGATGGTATTACAGTTCATCCCCGGCCCGATGAACGGCATATTCGCCGTCAAGATGTGTACGATTTGAAAAAAGTGGTGACTACTGAGTTTAACATTGAAGGCTATCCGTCGCGTGATTTTTTAGATCTGATCAAAGATATCCGACCAACTCAGGCAACTTTGGTTCCTGATCCACCCGATGTACTTACTTCGAATGCAGGTTGGAATACGAAGGAGCATGGCTTGTATCTTAAAGATGTGATTGCCGAAATTCACAGCTACGGCGTTCGCGCTTCTATCTTCATCGCTGCCGATTCGTCGATGATGGCTCCCGCAAAAGCAACGGGAAGCGATCGTGTTGAATTGTACACCGAATCTTATGCAGCACATTATTCCGAAAATCGTGAAAAGGCAATAGCTCCTTTTGTGGAAGCATCTAAAGAGGCTACAGATTGCGGACTTGGACTCAATGCCGGTCACGATCTAAATCTCGACAATCTGAATTATTTCGTTACTCGGATCCCTAATATTCTCGAAGTGTCGATCGGTCATGCCGTAATCAGCGATGCGCTTTACTTTGGTTTGGAAAATACGGTTCAATTGTATTTACGTCAATTGAAAACGAAATGAAGCTCTACTTTAAAAAAAACGGTGAAGGATTTCCGCTGCTGATTTTGCATGGATTGTTTGGTCTGGGCGATAATTGGGCGACTTTGTCGAAGGCCTATGCCGAAAAAGGTTTTGCTGTATACATCATCGACAGTCGAAATCATGGCAGGAGTGAACATAGTCATGATTTTAGTTACGATGCTATGGCCGACGATTTAGCGGAATTAATGGCCGATGAGAAACTTTCGGAATGCTCTATCATAGGACATTCAATGGGAGGGAAGACGGCGATGTTTTTTGCAATGAAATATCCGCAGCTACTTCACAAGCTGATCGTAGCCGACATTGCGCCCAGAAAATATGCCCCGCATCATCAGTCGATTTTTGCTGCCCTACATTCGGTCGATGTGGAGAATATTACCTCGAGAAAAGAAGCAGAGGAAAAGTTACGTGCTGCTTTGAAGGACGAAGGCACGATACAGTTTTTGCTGAAGAATTTATACTGGAAAACTGAAACTCAGCTCGACTGGCGTTTTGGTTTGGCGGAAATAGAAAAGAATATCGGAGAAATCGGGAAGGCACTTCCGGGGAATGATCTTATAAATACGCCGACTTTATTTTTAAAAGGCTCGCGCTCGGGTTATATCAACGAGAGCGATGATGCCGAGATACGGTCTCGTTTTTCAAATGTAAGCATCGACACAATTTCAAATGCCGGTCACTGGCTGCATGCGGAAAATCCTAAAGAGTTTTTTGAAAAGACCATTCTCTTTCTAAAATAGAAAACCCTAAAACGAAAAACGCCGGCAAATTGCCGGCGCTCTTCGTTGTTGGTTAGACAAGAGAAATATTATTGTACGTCGTTCGTAGGATTACGAATGAGGATTTCTTTTGTGCCATTGTATTCTGTAAGAACACCGGTTACGCTCACTGTTCCTGTCGGATAGCTGCTTCCTGCAAATGTTGCGGAAGAAGTTGTGAAGAGTGTGATAGTTCCTGTTGCGTCGGTAAGTGTTTGGCTACCGCTGTATGTTCCTGTTCCTGTAATGGTAGCTCCGGTGATTTTTACCAATTGACCTTCCCAAGCTGCGTAGTTAGCATTGATATCGGCAATCGTTGCTGTTCTTGGAGTAATGTTAAGTGTTGCTGGTGAGTGAACAGTTGCATTGCCAAGCGGAACGTTATTGATTTGAAGAACACCGGCAAAAGTCGACAATTCCATACCTGAAACATTGATATCAAGTTCAGTTCCTACTGCAAACGTATTCGATGCCGTGAAGCGAACCTGAATTGCACCTGTTGCATCCTGGCAATACATGTTTTTAGCCGTAATCATTGATGTAGAGTAATCAGTTGTAACAACTACGCGAATGAATTTATCACCCGGAAGGTAAGTTACACCTGCACCCGGATCGAGCAAACGAACGCTGTCAACCGGCATTTGTGTAGGAACACCTGTAGAACCATCGCAACGAACACCATCCATGTCGACATCGTAAGTGTCGCGAATTTGTAATTCACCTGCTCCGTTGTAAACAGTGTAGATACCCTGAATTGTACCTTTACCTGTCGGAGTTTTGTCGAGAGCAAAAGTGCAATATGAGCTTGTGTATACTACGAGTGTATTAGGAATAGCAGCACAATCTTCGATATTGTAATTAGATGATGAGCCATTCGCCCATGAAACACCATTAGCGCCAGATTCGAATTCAACTTCTTCGAATTTAACTAATGTGTTAGTAGGTACTGTTCCTGCAGTTAAAGTTGATGCAACAGGGAATACCATTGGCGTAACTGTTTGTCCCCATTTTCCTTTTACAAGGTATTGTGGAAGGAGGTTTGCAGGAATACGACCTGCTGAAGAACCGCCGTTAACACCGATTTCGTAGTTTCCGCTATTGTTCGCAATGTAAAGGCCTTTGCATTTTACATACACGTGGCGACCGATAGGGTATTCGGTGTTGAAGTTTGTTACGTCAACCTGAATAGCGATACCGGATGAATCTTGTTGAAGAATGATCTTCTTGTAAATATTACCTGAAGCGTCATCACCAACTACGATACCTGCAACGATTACATCAGTCGTGATTTGAACCGGTGTAGAACCTGTTGCAAGTGCCTGGAATTGTTTGATGGTGTGTGTTGTGGTCAGATTCGGATCCACATTGAGGGTCTCGATATCATCGTATTCTTTTTTCACGCAAGAGGTGAATGTCAAAGCCGCTAACATCATAATGAATGTGTAACGGAGAATTTGATTGGCTCTTTTCATCTTATCTATTGTAGTTTTTTTTGTTAGCGAATGGATTAGTTAAAACGGAATGTTAAGCTTGCAAAATAAGTGGCACCGTAACCGTATGCATATTTTGCAGGGAATGTATTGATATCTTTAGTCACCACATCAAAACGAAGTTGTTCGTATCCTGTTGACGTGATATCTGTATTATTAAGGATGTTCGTAACACCTAAATTCAGAACGAGGAATGAATTTCCTTTTAATGATTTGAATTTGTTGTTCATTTTCCATGACCAGCCACCGGAGATGTCCATTGTAAACTGACCATCACGTTTTTCCTGACCGAGAATTTGTTCCCATGCTGCTGTTCCGTTATCGATGTATTCCAAACCGCTTGCCGTACGACGAGCCGGATTGAAGTCAACGTAAATATCGTCGAAGTAGTTGAAGTTAATGTTAACAAACCAATATTGCTTTGAACGGTAGTTGATTCCGAATGTGTAAGCCTTTTGAGGACTTCCTGCTACGCGGAGGTTTTTTGCATAAATCACATCATTGCTAGCCAATACTGTGTCTTTGTTATCCTGTGTGATAGTTGCTGTCGGACGATCTGTATAGATGAATTGACCGATTGATGCTACAGCAGAAGCCGTGAAACCGTGACCGAGGTTTGCATCTAAAGCTAATTCGATACCGGTGTGACGTTTAGCGATGCCTACGATGGCGTAGTTTACGAATGTCTTTAAATCGTCGTAATAGAATGAACGATTGTCGCTGATATTCGAGAATTGTGTCATGTAAGCCGTTGCACGTGCTTTGAATTTCGGTGAGCGGAAGAGGTAACCACCTTCTACGGTAGAGATTTCTTCGTTTTCGATTCCGTCGATTGCAAGATCACGTGTTCTTGGAGAGATGAATGTGTTTTCGAAAAGCGGAGCACGTTTAACCATTGCGCCATTTACATAAATATAATTTCTGCCGTTGATCTTGTATGTGGCTCCACCTTTAACGGATGGGCTAGTAAAGCTGAATTTCTTAGAATCGCCTAAAGAGTTGTTGTAGAATGTACCGTTACGGACATTTCCTGTGCGATGAAAATCTGTCATCACAAACTGACCTGCAACAAAGAGATCAACTTTCTCATACTTGAATGTTGCCTGTGCCCATAACTCAGAACGCTGGATGTGCGCCGTGTAATCGTAATTGTATTTGTCGCCTTTGTAAATTTTGCGATTCGGATTGTCGGCATTGTTTTGGATAATTGCTGAATCTTCAACTGATGTCTGATCGGCAAACTGGTTCAAGTCGACGAAATATTGTCCGCCAAGTAAGTCAGCAACTTCTTTGTAGTAGTTGAGATCTTGCTTTTGGTAAGTTAAACCTGCAGTTAAAGTGATGTTATCGGTTAACGCATTATTGTAAGTGGTGTTGAAGCCAAGACGTTTTGCATCGATAACACGATTAGCGAGTACATATTTTGCAGTGTCGTGAAGCTGATTTGCTTCGTATAATTTGTCCCATTGAATCTGACGTGCTCCTTCGTGTGTAGAAAGGTAGTTGGCCAGATTAGTAGAATCAGTAGTATATGAAGGACTGTCGCCGTATGACGGATCGAAACTTGGGAGGTAACGATAGTAATCCGGGCGTGGATCTTCGGCATTGAACCAGTCGATTCCGGAAACTTTGTTTTTGCCGAACTGATAAGAAACTGCTGTTTCGAGAGTTGATTTGTCGTTGATTATCCAGTTGTGCGAGAGAATCGCCATTGGTTGGAAATTATCGCCAACTACTGAAGTTCTCTTTTCGCCATTTTGGTAACCCCAATTAGGGCTGTAATAATGTGAGCCTGCTAAATCGAACATTTCCTGAACTGCAGGAGCTGAACGACCGTTTTTTGTCTTTGCAGCAAATGCAGTGAGGGAAACTGAATGTTTTGTATTGATTACTTTTTCCAAAGAACCGAAGAATGAATGGCCATCATAGAAAGTTCCGTCTACGTAACCTTCGTCAGCCCAACGGCGTGAGTAAGAAAGAGAATAAGCCCAGCCATTGCTGCGAACACCTGAACCGTAAGTAATCATCAGTCGGTTATCATATGTACGATTTGACGCGGCATATGAAATCGAAAGTTGTTTACGCTGACGAGAAGCACGGCTGTCGATATCATACACACCGCCAACGCCACCGAAAGAGTACGTTGTCGGATTCAAACCGTATGAGTTTTCGCGTGAGCGAACAACGTCGTTCAAGCCTGACCATATATTGTATTCGCTGCGACCATTTGACAGATCCGTCATTAGAACACCGTTCATCAGCGTCGGAAAGTTGTCGTCTTCGTATCCGCGAATACGGAAACGAGCGGCACTGAACACAAAGCTCGCTGCTGAGGCAAACGGATCACGAGCTGCAGTAAGCACGCTCGATACGTTTTGTGAAGTACTTTCTTTGATTTCATCATCGCCGAGCGATAATGTCGGAATTTCGCCTGCGACGGCAGTTGATTCAGCCGGATTACCATGTGAAACGATGTCGGCTGTTACTTCAGCTTTATCTACCGTTACATTTTGAGTTGACGATGGATTTGCTTCGTCGCCCACAATAATTGTAGCAGTACCGTATGGCACGTTTTTAATTTCATAGGCTCCATTTGCATCCGTGGTGGTTTGCAATGCCGTGCCTTTTACCTGAACCTTCGCAGATCCAACAGGTTGATTAGCTTCATCCTTGACAGTACCTTTCACTGTGCCTGTTTGTGACATGGCCAGCGTAGGTAAGAAGAGAACAAGGAAGAATAGTAGTTTTTTCGTCAAACTCATTTTCTATGGTTCTTTTGAAAAATAATTTTGGGGTGACAAAGCTAATCAAATTAGGTTATGAGGCTAATATGGTGAGTCATATTCATCCGGCCTTAATAATAACTTAATAATCAGCTATTTTACGCAAAAAATCGTTATCCCTATGTCATCAAATTGCTAACATTCGGGTAAGGGTCAATTAATCACAGCAAAATTGCCTTCCCAAACATGGTTTTTGTATGTTTGTCACCCTCAAAAAAATTCAAATCGATGAGATTAAACCTCGCAATCGCATTTTTTATCGCCTTTTCGATTCAGGCAGTGGCGCAGAAGACCACTTACAAAGTAGGACTGATCGGATTTTACAATCTGGAGAATTTTTACGACACAATCAATGACCCACTGAAAAGTGATGAAGAGTTTTTGCCAAGCGGCACGAAGCACTACACCGGTGAAGTGTACATCGATAAGATTGGAAATCTGGCAAAAGTTCTTTCGCAGATCGGAACCGATGTAACACCGGATGGACTTTCAATTATCGGAAATGCCGAGATTGAAAATGAAGCTGTCTTAAAAGACCTCGTGAATCATCCGTTGCTCAAAGCAAGAAATTACCAGATTGTTCATTATGATTCGCCTGACGATCGTGGAGTGGATGTTGCCATGCTTTACAATCCGAAGTATTTCAAAGTGATTTCAAGCGAACCGATTTTTGTTCCGCTCTTTAATGCTGATAGTACAGCTCGCAAAACGCGCGACATCTTATTCGTGTACGGAAAATATGACGGCGAAGATATGTTTGTGATGGTGAATCACTGGCCATCGCGTCGTGGTGGAGAAGAGATTAGTGCTCCGGGCCGTGCAACAGCTGCTGCATTGTGTAAACATAAAGTCGATTCAATTACTGCCATTAATCCTGATGCAAAAATCGTCATCATGGGCGACTTGAACGATGATCCTGTGAGTCCGAGTGTAGCAGTTACTCTCGGTGCTAAAGGACAGAAAGAGCAAGTATCGCGCGGAGGAATCTTCAATCCATGGGTTGATCCTTTCCAAAAAGGAATTGGTACACTTGCGTATGCCGACAGCTGGAATTTATTTGATCAGATAATGCTGACAAGCGGATTTCTGAATAAAGATCAATCAGGTTTCTTCTTCCGTGATGCACATATCTTCAGCAAACCATGGATGATTCAGACAACAGGAAAATACAAAGGCTATCCGAAGCGTACTTATGATTTCGATAATTATATGTCGGGTTACTCTGATCACTTTCCTACTTATATAGTGTTGTTAAAAAAGAACCAG
>JADKIH010000014.1 GCA_016721305.1 Bacteroidota bacterium | reverse complement strand
TACAGTACTTATTCAGACCAACATGTTCTGAATGTACAAACCCGCAACATGAGTGCATTTGTGGATGATCCGGATCACTTTCTAAATTGGGTAAAAGAAACGGCGAGCACAACAATTCGCCAAGAATTACCAGCACATATTGCCTGTAATTTCACCCGGTACGGCAAATACATCGACCACATTTACCAAAATGCGTTGAAGAGCAAACCGGAACATGTTTCGCTTCGAATTATAAATGAAGAAGTGATTGATCTCGACGAAAAAGAAAATCGTGTTGAAGTAATTACTTCAGCAGGAAAATATTAAATTTTCCGGCGATAAAGCACTACTTACGACAGGAAATCATTTACCCGAAATCCACCAAAGAAAACAAGATTTTTCAAAAGCAGACGATACTTTACAAATCCTTGGCATGCTGCTTCAGTCAAACTACCGAAGGCAACCCCCTATTCTCATCATCGGCACAGGGCTCGCATGGTGGATGTTGTACTCGGACTAAGGGAGAACGATTTCAGGTGAAAATTGTCGCCCCCTTTCTCCAAAAGGATTTTCGATACTTGCGCACAAAAAACATCATCAGCAACGATATATTTTAGACGAGCTTTCTCCGCCTTACACATTGACTTCATTGTACAAACTTTTCTACAAGCACGTACGCAATGCTTAAAGGCGAGGCGAGTCGGGAGAACGTGGGATGCTGTGAGATCGAAGACACAGGAAATCTGGCGGCAACTTTCTCTCGAAGACAAAAAAGTTTCATGTCGCACGTGCTCCCCTCTTGGATGCCGCCCGACATCGCTTACCGGGCGACATACATGCATTTGTCCAGTCGTTGATAAAAAGATGAAAGCTGGAAGTGCATTGCGGGATGAATTCAAGAACATCGTAGAAAAGACGGTGCAGTACGTGACGGTAAAACCGAAATCGAAACGATGCCGGGGAACTTCGTGTTTCACGAGTTATTAATTGCACAGGGCCACAAACCGATATTACACGATTTAATTCACCGCTTTATCAGAGTGCATTAAAAAAGAACATTGTTTCTGCTGATGAAATGCGACTGGGAATACATGCATCTCCTGAAGGAGCTATTCACAGCGGAAAATCATCTCTCAATGGGAAGATATTTACAATCGGCACGCTTTTGAAAGGCCAGTTATGGGAAAGCACTGCTGTGCCGGAATTGCGTGTGCAGGCTGATCGGATGGCGGAGATGCTTTTGCAGTAGGTTTTTCTACCACAAGGACACGAGGTTTGATGAGGATCACAAGTCCTCGTGATCCTCATCAAACCTCGTGTTCTCGTGGTGAAAAAAATCTTATCAATCCTCTCATTCTCTTAATAAACCCTCGTGATCCTCATCAAACCTCGTGTTCTCGTGGTGAAAACCTATCAATCCGCAATCATTCCATAATCGTCCTCGTAATCCTTCATCAAACCTCGTGGTCCTCGTGGTGAAAAAATCTTATCAATCCGTTCTCCTCTTCAAATACCAGTCCTCGTGATCCCCATCAGACTCTCGTTCTCGTAGAAAAATTAACTCACTTTAACCCAATTCTCCCTAATTAATCCGCCCTCTCCTCTTTCACTTTATAAAAACAGAAACATGAAAACCCTCCTCTTCCTCTCCATCGCCATTCTTGCCGTAGCATTCACAGCCTGCGGACAAAAGAAAAGCACACCATCCACAACCAAGAAATACGAAGTCACTAAAACCGACGAAGAGTGGAAAAAACAACTCACACCACAACAATATAATGTAACCAGAGAAGCAGGAACCGAAAGAGCTTTCACCGGCGAGTACTGGGACAATCATGAAAAGGGAATGTACATGTGCGTTTGCTGTGGCAACGAACTGTTCAGCTCCGACACAAAGTTTGAACAGTACCGGTTGGCCAAGCTTTATGCGCCGTTAAAAACACCAGCGTCGAAAGCACCCGATAATTCAATCGGCATGTCGCGCACCGAAGTAGTTTGCAGTCGTTGCGGAGCACATCTCGGACATGTATTCGATGACGGCCTAGACCAACGGGGCTTCGGTTGTATGAATTCGGCGGCGTTGAAGTTTTGTACCGACTGAAAATAATCTTCGCTAATGAATAACCTCTATTCGTGCATTGACCACTCTCTTTCTCATATCAACTGAACTAAATAAATCCTTTCGCCAGCGAAGCAACAGTAATTCAAGCGAGGAGTTGTTTACTTGTTTTCTTCAATCAAACACCGGTAAGATTATACAATCTTAGAAGCGCACTTTCATTCCCCAAATTAAACAGTCGAATATGAAACACATCGCCGGAAGGATTCGGAAAAACTTCCATCGAAGGAAGTACAGCTTGGATTTCAGGAACGGAAATAGCGGAGCTTGTTTGGTATTGCATTTGCAAACCGCCGGTCGATTGGCCGATTACAAAATCAACTTTGCCGTCGGAATTCAAATCGCCTCCGCTTACGTTGATGTTAAATTTATAGCGCGTGCTTTCAAAGTAATCATGTAACCCTGATCCGAGCAATAAATCCAAATCGCCATCACCATCGAGATCACCGAATGTCGGATAAATCATTGCCAGATAATTGAACTGACTAATTGTTGAGACATCGCTATTCATTAATTCAAATGCGGGATTCGTTGGCGTTCCTGTGTTTTTATAAAAGCGCAATGAAAGCTTATATCCGCCTGTCGATCCGATATACTGATTGTATCCCATCACAATATCAAGCAAACCATCGCCATCGAAATCCACGACGGAAGGTGTTGCAACCTCACCTGCTTCAATCATTTGATTTTGCAGAAAATTATCTTCTCTGAATTCAAAGAGCGGAACCGAAGCCGTACCGACATTTTTATAAAACCACATGCCGTGGCTATTTTCATTCTCATCGGAAATCGCCAACAAATCTTTGAGCCCATCATTATCTAAATCGATGTACGCATGAAAGTGAAAGCCGTTAAACATTGCTGATTGATCGTACGAAGGAAATCCTGTGTCCTGCGAACCCATATCAGCGGCAGCCGGAGTTCCATCGTTTACAATAAGCAATGAATTATCCGAAGCCACATCACCAACGAGCAAGTCCTGATCACTGTCACCATCGATGTCGAGAGCATAGTATGCTGGAAACTGGTATCATCCGGTTGTGCAGCCTTACTCTGATCGCCGGAAATTTCCGGGAGATCGGTAATGTCATCCGGAAAAGACGGTCCTGCAGTACGGCAAGGACAATGAAAACAACCGACCTGATTTGATCCGCCAATTAGCAGAGAGAAATCTCCCCAGCAAGCCGTTTCGAATTTGAAGTCGAGCGAATCGCAAACGCCGTAATGTTCTTGCGAATAATTTTTATGGTAAGCCATTCGTCCCGGTGAGAGATTTACATAACCCAAAATATCCACATCACCATCAGCATCGATGTCGGCAAAGGCCGGAAGTGAAACTCCATTCACATAAATATTCTGACGAGTTGTGCTGAATGCTTCATCTAAAAAATCCGTTACCATTGTCCATTGCAATCCGCTTGATGGAGTGTAATCGTTCCGATAAACAGCCATGACAGATCCGCCTTGCGGAGAGATGGTGAATAAATCTTCTTTGCCGTCGCAATTGTAATCGTATAACAATGCCCAGTTTGATATCGGCGGAAACAATGTTTCGTATTGCGGAGCATAGTCCCAAGCCAGATCTGCATTCGTTGAACCATTATTCAGAAAAGTAGTGATCCGGCTATTGAGGCGATCGTACAGGAACAAATCCTTTCGTCCGTCGCCGTTCAAATCAATTTCGCAGACATTCGGAAAATTGATACCACCGGCCCATGGGTTCCGTAAAGTGTTGCTGTTTTCGACAACGCGCACCGAATCCACTTCACGGAAATATTGAGAAAATGCAGGAATCACAGAGATTGCCAGTAAAAAGAGCAGCCCGATTTTTTTCATCTACCAAAGATATTGATTCCATTAAGACCCTGTATGACGAACATCCTAAAATTCTATGTAAAGCTATCTCCAAAATTAGGTCTTAGCTTAAACACGGCGAAGTCCCTTCGGGATGACAAAGTTTCCTTTTTTGAAGATCTCATCTAGCCTTCATCGCCGCGACAAGTTGTATCCTTCTAAAGAAAACACTTTCCGCTGTCCGATGAACGACAGTAGAACTCGATAAGAAAACATGATGATTCATCCCCGAAGAACGACATGCGCATGAGCCGTCGAAATTACTGGCCTATAAAAAGCTTTTGAGACTGCTCGACTTGAAAATAACTGTATGTTCCGGCAATTTTGCAAAGACATTAGCAGAACCAACGACTACTAAATTCAGAATCCTATGCCATCATTCGATATCGTCAGCAAAATTGACCTTCAGCGCCTCGACAATGCTATTAACGTAGCCATTAAGGAAATCAGTACCCGTTACGATTTCAATCAGTCGAAAACAAAAGTGGAGCTCGACAAAAAAACGATGATGATTCACATCCTCACCGAAAACGACATGCGCATGAAAGCCGTCGAAGGAATCATCATCGGCCGCGTGATGAAACAAGCCATCGACCCTCAATCGCTCGACTTTGGAAAAGAATTGTCATCCCTTCGGGCAATTTAGGTTAAGGAAGACATCAGAGACTATAAGGCGTCCATTAAAAACAGCAAAGAAGATCAGGTATTTTTAAAGATGCCGGCAAAGTTCTATCGTCTATCATGGACGAACAAATTCGCGTAACCGGAAAAAAGATCGACGACTTACAGGAGATGATTGCAATTTTGGAGAAAGAGCAGGTAGGAATCCCTTTACAATTTGAAAATTTCAGATCGTAAGAATTATGAATTCATAATTTTGAATTCATAATTCTAATTACGCCTTCCTAATCACCGCCCCCACCTCATTCTCATACGCTAACATCAACTTCTCCATCGCCTTATCGATTTGCTTATCCGTAAGAGTCTGCGTGTCGTCTTGCATCATGAAGCTGATGGCAATTGACTTCTTCCCCTTTTCAATTTTATCGCCTTGGTATAAGTCGAACAAAACAACGTCGCGCAAAAAGTTTGCGTTCAGTTTTATAAGCGATCTCCTGAATTTTAGCAAATGGTGTTGCACGATCGATCATCATCGACAAGTCGCGCTTTACTCCCGGAATTTAGAAACCTCCGCATATTTAACCGGCTCTTTGCGAGCTTTGCGCAGAATATTATCCCAATGTAAAATGGCATGGAACACATCATCTTTCACATCGAAGTGACGAAGAGTAGACGGCTTCAGTGCACCGAATTCAACGATCTTCTTCGTTCCGATCGAAACAGAAATACCGTATGCAAATTGCTCATGCTTTAATTCATCAGCAACCAAGTTCTTCGTTTGAATGCCGCAAAGTTCAAGCACGTTATGAACGATGGATTTCAATTTATAAAAATCGAGCGGAGCCGAAGCGCCTTTCCACGAAACATCTTCATTCTTCCCCGTTAAGAAAAGACCAATTTGATACGACTCCTGATAGCCGTTTTCATTCTTCGAATACACTTTTCCGAATTCGAAAAACTTCAAATCCAATTGGCGACGGTTACGATTGTATTGAATGGCTTCCAAACCTGTCATCATTAAATCCTGACGCATCACACCTAATTCCTGACTAAGAGGGTTCAGCAGATTAACAGAATTTTCTTTCGTCCATGGTTTGTGCTGAGTGTATTCGGCTTTTGTAAGAGAGTTCGTGAGAATTTCGTTGAAGCCCTGAGCAGCGAGATAATCGGCAATCTTTGCCTGCAATTTTTCGACATCAAATTCAACAACGGCAGGCAGTGAAATGCTTTGCTTCTTCGGCATGGGGATACGATCGTATCCGTAGATGCGAAGGATTTCTTCCACCACATCCACCGGACGCATAACATCCACTTTGAAAGTAGGAACGCGAAGTGACAGCGAATCATCTTTTGCAGAAACGATTTCAATTCCGAGCGATTCAAGAATTGCTCGAATTACTGAGCGATCGATGACTTCACCGATGAAATTATCGATGTATGAATAGCGAATATCAAATTCAGCCGGAGCAATTTTAGCAGGATAAATATCTGTTACACGAGACGCAACTTGTCCGCCGGCGATTTCGCAGATCAAAGTAGCCGCGCGATTTAAGGCATACAATGTCATTTCCGGATCCGTACCGCGTTCAAAACGGAAGCTCGCATCAGTCTTCAAACCAAATTGCTTGCTCGTTTTACGAATGCTTGCAGGAAGGAAGTACGCGCTTTCAAGGAAAACACTTTCCGTCGCTTCGGTGATACCCGAATCAATTCCTCCGAAAACTCCGGCAATGCACATTGCCTTTTCTGCATCGGCAATGACCAAATTCGAAGAGTTCAGAATTCTTTCCGCTCCATCGAGAGTGACAAACTTCTCCCCTTCTTTTCCTTTGCGAACGATTACTTTTTTACCGGCAATCTTTGCAGCATCGAATGCATGTAAAGGCTGTCCGCATTCGTGCAAAACGAATTCGTTATGTCGACGACATTGTTAATTGGACCAACACCAATTGAGCGTAAACGATTTTTCAACCAATCAGGCGACTCACCAACTTTTACTCCTGTAAGTGTAAGACCACTGTAACGCGGACAAGCAACAACATCTTCCACATCGACAGAAATTACGTCGGATGCAGGATATAAAGCATTCTTCAGTGACGGTAATTTTGCAACCGGCTTAGAAGGGTGAGGATTTTTTTCAACGAGATCACGAGTCTGTATCGCTGCCACTAAATCGCGTGCAACTCCCAGGTGAGACGCTGCATCGGCACGATTTGGCGTAAGTCCAATTTCGAGCACGTAATCATTTTCGACTTTAAAATAATCGGCAACAGAAGTTCCGACTTTTACATCGGCAGGGAGAATGAGAATTCCTGCGTGCGATTGTCCCATTCCGATTTCATCTTCGGCGCAAATCATTCCTTCCGAAGCTTCACCTCTGATTTTTGATTTCTTGATTTCAAATGGCTCACCGGTTAAAGGATAAACCGTCGTTCCCGGAAGTGCAACAATTACTTTTTGTCCGGCAGCTACATTCGGAGCACCGCACACAACTTGAGAAGGTATTTCGCCACCAACGTTAACCGTTGTCAAGCTGAGCTTATCTGCGTTCGGATGTTTCACGCATGTGAGAACTTCACCAACGACAAGTCCACGTAAACCGCCTTTGATAGTTTCGAAAGCTTCGATGCCTTCTACTTCCAGACCGGTAGCGGTAAGGGCGACGGAGATCTCTTCAGGAGTTAAAGAGGTAGAAATATATTGTTTGAGCCAGTTAACGGAAATCTTCATTGCGGTACACGTTTATTGGCCGCAAAGATAGAATTTTCAATGGTTTTTCTAGCTAATCCGCCCCCATTGTCCGGTCCGTTTTATATGGATTTCCACCTGCCGGTTGATGACCTCATTTAGTGGATTTTGCAGCTCCGGATCCTCTTTCAAAATGGCCGTAGCGGCATCGCGCGCGATTTGAACAATTTGTCCGTCTTTCGACAAATCCGCCAATCTCAAATCGAGCATTCCGCTTTGACGAGTTCCTTCGGCATCGCCCGGACCACGCAGGCGCAAGTCGGTTTCGGCAATTTGAAATCCGTCGTTTGTTTCGCACATAGTCTTGATACGAAGCCGAGCGTCATTTCCCAATTTCGGACCGGTAACAAGAATGCAATAACTCTGATCGGCACCACGACCAACGCGTCCGCGCAACTGATGCAATTGCGAGAGACCAAAGCGCTCGGAGTTTTCGATAATCATCACCGATGCATTTGGAACATTCACTCCAACTTCAATCACCGTGGTAGCAACCATGATTTGCGTTTCATTTCTTAAAAAACGTTGCATCTCAAAATCCTTATCCTTCGGTTTCATTTTTCCATGAACAATACTCACATGATATTTCGGCATCGGGAAATCGCGACAAATCGATTCGAAGCCATGCATGAGATTATTCAAATCCATTTTCTCCGATTCTTCGATGAGCGGATATACAATGTAAACTTGTCTTCCCAATTCGATTTCACTTTTCAAAAACGACCACAACTGCAAACGATGCGATTCGAAACGATGAATCGTTTTAATCGGCTTTCTTCCCGGCGGCATTTCGTCAATTACTGAAACATCGAGATCGCCATACAAAGTCATCGCGAGAGTTCGCGGAATCGGTGTTGCCGTCATTACCAAAACGTGCGGAACCACTTCATTCTTCTTCCACAAACGAGAACGCTGCTCCACTCCGAAGCGATGCTGTTCGTCGATCACTACAAAGCCGAGATCTTTGAATTGTACAGGATCTTCGATGAGTGCATGCGTGCCAATGAGAATATCGATTTCACCGGCAAGCAATCGCTTATGAATTTCGCGTCGTGCCGCCACTTTTGTAGAACCCGTAAGCAATGCCACTTTCACATCCATTTTCTCCAGGAATTTGGAAAGCGTTTCGGCATGTTGATTTGCCAGGATTTCCGTCGGCGCCATCAGACAAGCCTGATAACCATTATCAATTGCAATCAGCATACACATGAGAGCAACGAGCGTTTTTCCCGAGCCCACATCACCTTGCAAGAGCCGATTCATCTGATGACCCGAACCGCAATCTGTTCGGATTTCCTTGATCACACGTTTCTGCGCATTCGTCAGTGGAAAAGGAAGATGATCGTGGTAAAAAGAATTGAACTTCTCTCCTACTGACTTGAATATTAATCCCTTGTACTTTTCCATTCGAAGCAATTTCGATTTGAGCAATCGTAATTGCAAATAGAAAAGCTCTTCGAACTTAATTCGAAACTCCGCACGTTGCATATCGGCGAGAGTCTCCGGCATGTGAATCGACGAAATAGCTTCCGTTCGGCTCATCATTTTGTAAGCATTCACGATCGGCTGCGGAAGAGTTTCCGGGAAAGAAGTCGGGAACGACATACGGATATTCTTCTGCAATTTCAGAAGACCTTTACTGTCTAGACCTTTTAGCTTGAGCTTTTCCGTCGTGCTATAGACCGGCTGCATTGATGAAGGAAGCGACAATTTGGCTTCCGAAGCCAGTTCCAATTCAGGGTGAATAATATTGATCGAGCCGTTGAATTCATTCGGCTTTCCGAAGAGTACATATTCCGTATTCAGCTTTAATGACGTAGAAAGCCACTTTATTCCCTGAAACCACTTTAGTTCGATCGTCCCCGTTTCGTCTTCGAATCGTCCTGCCAGAAACTTCCTCCGCTTTTCGCCACGAACAACAAGAGAACGAATGACACCACGAAGCTGTATATAGGGCAAATTGGCACTTACTTCCTTGACGGTATAGAACTTGGTACGGTCGACGTAGCGAAACGGAAAATGATGAAGCAGATCGCCCTGAGTAAAGATGCCAAGCTCTTTACGGAGGAGTTCAGCCCTTTGCGGGCCGACACCTTTTACAAATTCTACAGGGGTTTGGAAGAAATCGTACTTCATAATCGCGGTAAAAATAATCTTTCCTGTTCATTCTTTTGTTCCGGAGATTAAGGATATTATAAGCAACCGTATTATCTTGCCCATACAAGCAATGACGACAATAAACAAAAAAGAAATCTGGCGATCGATTCGCTATCCGATGCTCTTTTCCATCGTGATCTGGCTGATTGAGCTCAATGCTCAAACAGGCGGTCAGCGTTGGGTTTGGCTGGGTATTCGTCCGCGCACGCTTGAAGGGCTGTTTGGAATATTCAGCGCCCCATTCATTCACGGTGATTTAGACCATATTCTATCGAACACCCTTCCAATCTTTTTAGTTGGAACCGGGCTAATTTACTTTTATCGGGAAATAGCCTGGCGAGTAATTGGAATGATCTGGTTGTTTACCGGTTTTTGGGTTTGGCTGATGGCGCGGCCCGAAAGTCATATCGGAGCGAGCGGATTGATTTACGGCTTTGTGTTCTTCCTCTTCTTTAGCGGACTATTGCGCAAAGACACACGACTGATGGCCGTTTCGATGCTGATCACGTTTTTATACGGTAGTATGGTATGGGGAATCTTACCGGTGAATCAGCTTATCTCCTGGGAATCGCACCTGGCCGGGTCGGTCGCCGGAATTTTTGCGGCAATATATTTCCGTCACGAAGGTCCGCAGCGTCCAAAAGCTCAATGGGAGATTGATGAAGAGCTCGAGAAAAACGCTCCGCTTGTTGAAGAAATTTCCGACGAAAACATTGAAAGCCCAACAACGACGCACCCTACAGTGAATATTCAGTATCACTATGCGGAAAAGCAGAATTCAAACAACGATTAATTTTCGGTTTAATCACTTTTTATCTAGGGAAAAACAGCCGTCTTTTCAACATTGAATACGTGAAAAGTTTATGGTTAAAGCACGGAACTTCTCCTCTGAAGTAACGTAATTTTACAGAACGCTAAATTCTGAAAAAACTAAACCATAAATAATTCAAATAATCATGAGAAAACCATTTACGATGAGATCCTGGTTGATGACGGCGATGATGCTGTTCATTAGCTGTCAGATCACCCTCGCCAATGCACCGTTTGTCGGTGTCGACGCAGGGATTATGACCATCAGCGAACCCACCACACCGGGTTGCGCGGGTCCACAATCGGTGAAAGCCATCATTCACAACTACGGAAGTGTCGATATCACTTCAGTACTCGTTGGATGGACGCTGAACGGAAACGCACAAACACCTTTCAACTTCAACGGGACGATTGCTTCCGGAGTAGACGATACGGTTGATTTGGGCACGGTAGATTTCCGTTACGGCACCTATGCAATTCAGGCATGGACGTACAATCCGAACAACGGAGCTGACGACGACGGTTCGAATGACTCGGCATCGGCAAGCGTGGATGTAGCAATGAGCGGCATCTACACTATTGGCGGAACGACACCTGACTTCGCAACTTTCAATGATGCGATCACGGCTATGTCGACTAGCGGACTTTGCGGTTCAGTTATCTTCAACATGCGTGCGGGCAGTGACACAATGCAGAATGTAATCGGAGAAATTCCGGGAGCTGACTCATTGAACACAATTTTATTCCAGTCAGAAGACGGCGATAGCACATCGGTAACTCTTACCTACCCTTCTCAGCCTGCATTAACCGGAACAAACTATCTGATCAAAATGGATGGTGCCGATTATTTCACATTCAAACACCTTACTCTCGAGAGAAGCGGCATTCAGCCTTACGGACGTGTGATTGAATACACGAATAATGCAACTCACAATACAATCACCAATTGCCGCTTAATGGGTTCAACGAATGCTACGAATAACTCATTGGCTGCATTGGTTTATTCCAAGCTCAGGCACTACTTTCAACGATAGCATGAACGTTTTCACTTATAATCATTTCATCAATGGTTCTTTGGGTGTTTACATGAATGGTGTGAATACTATTTCTCTTGAATTAGGAACTGAAATCAGTCACAACACTTTTACCAATCAGTACTCAAAAGCAATTCAGATGAGTAATGAAGGAGCTGTGAACGTTACTGACAACTCAATTACAACTACATCCGGAAACCTCTTCTACGTTTCAATTTATCTCGATCGTTGCCAACGTAATCATACAATTACGAAAAACAACATCTCATCGGTATCAGGTACAGGTATCTACATGGTAGACTGTACAGGTTTGGCAGGTATTCACGGTTTAGTAGCAAACAATTTTATCCATTGTACAGATTCTGCCGGTATCTCAATGATTAACGGCGATTATCAGGATGTAGTTTTCAATAGCGTATTAGTAACAGGAGCTGTGAATTCTTATTCAGCATTATTCATGCGCGGTTCAGGTTCAGGTAAAATTGTAAAGAATAATGTTCTTGCAAATACAGGTGGTGGATACGCATATGTGGTGTCTGACTCAGCCGTATTCGGAATTTCTGCTTCTGATCACAACGACCTTTACATTACCGGAACAAATGTTGGTAATTATGACGGAAACGATACACCTACTTTGAACGACTGGATTGCTGCCTCTTCAAAGATTCAAATTCAGTTAGCGTAAATCCGAATTTTGTTTCAAGTACAGATTTGCATGCTACAGCAATAGCGATGGATGATCGCGGTACTCCTTTAGCATCTGTTACAGACGATATCGACGGACAAACACGTAGCAATCTCACACCTGATATCGGTGCCGATGAATATGCTTCCGTTTCTCGTAACGTTGGTGTAACGGCCTTATTAAGTCCGGTCGACAGTGTTTGTGGCGAAGCCGTTACATCTGTAACTGTTGTTGTAACGAACACAGGCGGATTCACTGAATCAGGTTTCAATGTAACAACAGTTTTATCCGGTGCAGTAAACACGACTCTTTCTCAAGCTATCGTAGGCTCCTTAGTATCGGGAGATTCTGACACGATTACCTATTCAACAACAATCGACCTTAGCGCAGGTGGCTCACTTACAATTAAGAGCTACACTGATCTTGCTGCCGACGACGTTCATGCGAACGACACATTGAATGCAACTTATTTCCTCGGTGTTCCACCGGCTGCTCCAACGGCAACTGATGTGAACAATTGCGGTTCAGGTTCTGTTGTTCTCACTGCTACATCGGCTGACTCTATCCTATGGTATGAAGATGCAACAGGCGGTACACCGATTGATTCAGGTGCGACTTACACAACACCGGTACTGAGTGCAAGTGCAATATACTATGCAGCAGCGTACAGCCTTTGCGAAAGTCCTCGTACAGCTGTAAACGTAAACATCTACGCTTTACCTTCAATTGATCTTGGTAATGATACAAGTATCAACTTAGGAAATACAATTACTCTTGATGCTGGTGCAGGATTTGTAGATTACACTTGGTCAACAGGTGCAACATCACAAACAATTAACGTAAATGCAACAGGCTGTTATACAGTTGTAGTTACTGATGGAAACGGCTGTACAAACAGCGATGAAATCTGTGTAACTGTTGTTCTTCCGTTCGACGTTGGTGTTACCGAAATCCTTTCTCCGGTTGACCACGATTGTGCCGACGATTCAATCTATGTTCAGATTCGTTTGAGCAACTTAGGTTCAAGTCCGGCTTCAAACATTCCGGTAACAATCGACATTACCGGTAGCACAACAACTACATTCACGCAAACTGTAGCAGGTCCTATCGCAGGTACAAGCTCAGTGGTGTTGAACATGGGCATCATCAACTCTGTAGCTGGTGGAACATATCACCTCCTTGCTTATACAGGTTATTCAAACGATCAGGATCACGTAAATGATACTACCATCAGTGATGTAACTACAGTAGTTGCTCCTCCATCACCTGTTGGATTGGGTGGCGCTCGTTGTGGTGAAGGTTCGGTTATTATTAACGCATCTTCTACAGATACAATTTACTGGTACGATGCTCCGACAGGCGGAACTCTTTTGTATGTTGGCGACAGCTACAACATTCCGAATCTGACAAGCACAACAAGCTTCTATGCTCAAACAGGCAACTATTGCAATACACAAGCTCGCACAGAAGTGATTGCTACGGTACATCCTTTACCAACAGTATTCCTTGGTAACGATACTACTGTTTCTGATTCTATCATTCTCGATGCAGGTGCCGGTTTTGTACAATATGTATGGAACACATCGGCTACTACACAAACAATTGTTGCTGATTCATCAGGCGATTACATCGTTGCCGTTCTCGACAACTTCGGTTGTATCAACTCTGACACAATCAGCTTGACAATTACTGTAGGTGTTGCCGATGTAGAATTAGACGGCGGAATCAGCGTGTATCCTAACCCTGCTCAAAACAAGATTACTGTTGATGCAGGTGTAGCGAAAAACCTCATCGTTCGTTTGATCGATGTACAAGGACGTATCCTCATTGCTACTCCTATCGCTGAATCTAAACACACATTCGATCTTACAGGCTTTGCAAAAGGAGTTTACTCTTTGCAGGTGATTTCAGGCTCGAAGGTTAGCACTCGTTTAGTGGTTATCCAGTAATCTGTTCTTTAGAACAAATTGCTACAAAATAAAAGAGCTGCCTCGGATTAGAGGCAGCTCTTTTTATTTTACACTTTTAGTGTCTTTGTGTTTATTTTTATCACTAAGACACTAAGAAAAAAAAGAGGCTGCTAATAAATAGCAGCCTCTTTATATTTAATTTCTTAAGAGCAAATACCGGTTACTAAATCGAAGCTTGTCCTAATAACACAACCGGATTTTCCAACAAACCTTTCAGCGTACGAAGGAAATCAGCGCCGGTAGCACCATCGACAACGCGATGATCGCAGCTTAGAGTAACTTTCATCAAATTGCCGGGAACAACTTGTCCGTTCTTTACAACCGGAGTCTGACGAATTCCGCCCACTGCTAAGATGCAGGCATCCGGCGGATTGATAATAGCCGTAAACTCATCGATTCCGAACATACCAAGATTTGAAATCGTAAAAGTATTTCCTTCCCAGTCTGAAGGCTGGAGTTTTTTATCTTTTGCTTTTTGAGCGTACGTCTTCACCTCCGCATTAATTTCGCGAAGTGTTTTCGAATCGGCAAAGCGAACTACAGGAACGAGGAGCCCCTCTTCTACTGCTACGGCAACACCAATGTGAATATGCTGATTGAATCGAATTTTATCACCCAACCACGAAGAGTTTACTTTCGGATGCTGACGCAATGCTGCGGCACTGGCCTTAATGACTAAATCGTTGAACGATACTTTTGAACCTGTAACAGCGTTGATGCTTTCACGTGCAGAGATCGCATTGTCCATATCGATTTCCATCGTAAGATAGAAATGCGGTGCTGTAAACATACTTTCGCTCAGACGTTTTGCAATTGTCTTGCGCATTTGCGATACAACAACTTCTTCATATCCTTCAGTAGTTACAGCCGGAGAAAATCCGTTGCCTGAAGCAACTGACATACCCGGTTTAAACCAGTCGATATCTCTTTTCACGATGCGACCTGAATCGCCCGAACCCATAACTTTAGAAAGATCAATTCCTTTTTCGCTTGCTAAACGGCGAGCTAAAGGAGATGCTTTAAGTTTATCATCAGCGGAAACCACAGCCGGAGCCGGTTTCGCTGCAGGAGCCGGTGTTGGAGCAACGGCAGGCTTTGGAGCAGGAGCTTCGGCTTTCTTCGTTTCAACAGGAGCAGCGGCTTTCGGAGCTTCGGCTACGGGAGCTTTTGCTTTTTCCCCATCGAGTAAAGCTTTATAGTCTTCGCCCGCTTTGCCGAGAATAGCTAATACGCCATCCACGGGAGCAGCCTTACCTTCTTCCACTCCGCGATAAAGTAAAACACCTTCCTGATAAGATTCGAATTCCATCGTTGCCTTATCAGTTTCGATTTCGGCTACGAGCTCACCCGACTTAACCGGATCACCAACTTTCTTATGCCATTTAGCTACGACACCTTCCGTCATCGTATCACTCATCTTCGGCATTCTAACTATTTCTGCCATGTGCTGAAATTTATCTTTTTAAAAAACTGTGTAAGAATATTAGTCCATGATATACGGGTAATCCTTCTGTGCATACACATCGGTATACAACTCTGAACGATCCGGGTAAGGCGACTCTTCTGAAAACTGTACGCTGTCTTCAACAATATCACGTACACGATTGTTTATGATTTCGATTTCAGCAGCCGTCGCCATTTTATTATCCTGAATAGTTTTCAGGACAATTTCAATCGGATCTTTTGCCTTGTAAGATTCTACTTCTTCCTTCGTACGGTATTTGGCAGGATCGCTCATTGAGTGACCTTTGTAACGATACGTATTCATTTCTAAAAGCGAAGGACCTTTTCCGTCGCGCGCATGCTTCACAGCTTTTTCCATTGCTGTGTGTACAGCTTCGACGCTCATTCCGTCTACCGGCTCCGAAGGCATATCGTATGCGAGTCCGAGCTTATATAAATCGGTTACGTTAGAGGTACGTTCAACTGAAGTACCCATCGCGTAATTATTATTTTCGATAATGAAAATGACAGGCAATTTCCATGTCATTGCCATATTCAATGCTTCGTGAAAAGCACCCTGACGAACGGCACCATCGCCCATATAACAAAGAGTGACATTCTTATTGCCATTGTACTTATCGGCAAAAGCGATACCGGCACCGATAGGAATTTGTCCGCCTACGATTCCATGCCCGCCGAAGAATTTATGCTCTGCGTCAAACATGTGCATCGAACCACCTTTACCCTTCGAACATCCTGTAGCTTTGCCATACAACTCAGCCATCACAGCACGGGCAGAAGTACCTTTTGCCAGAGCATGTGCATGATCACGATATGCAGTGATCATATTATCCTGAGGCTTTAATGTGCTGATTGCACCGGCTACTACTGCTTCTTGTCCGATATAGAGGTGACAAAAACCCTTAATCTTCTGCATACCATACAGCTGACCGGCACGTTCTTCGAACTTGCGCATCAGCAGCATTTGCTCATACCATTCCAGATAAGTTTCCTTGGGGAATTTTGATTTGGCCATAACTGATTTTAAAGCGAACCGCAAAGATACATTTTATCCATAATAAATTGACTTTTTTCGCGTTTCCCTGCCATTCTAAAGGGAAAAACGCGCGAAAAAACACGGCCTTTATCTTCAGAAAATCCACCAAAATGAGGTAAAAAAATCTTTACCTTCGCACCACTTTACAACGAATAGGATGAAAAAAATACAGATGGTTGACCTCATTGGTCAGTATGAAAAAATACAGGCCGAGGTTGATCAGGCCGTTCTCAATACAATTCGCTCTTCGGCTTTTATCAATGGCCCGGAGGTAAAGTCTTTCCAGGCTGAATTAGAGAAGTACCTGAATGTCAAGCATGTAATTCCTTGCGCAAACGGAACTGATGCCCTTCAGATTGCCATGATGGCACTGAATCTTCAGCCGGGCGATGAAGTAATTACAGCAAATTTCACCTATGTTGCTACAGCTGAGGTAATTGCACTGCTTAAACTAAAGCCGGTATTGGTCGATGTTTATCCTGGCACTTTTACCCTGAATCCGAAAGCTGTTGAAGCTGCCATTACACCAAAAACGAAAGCTATCGTTCCGGTGCATCTCTTCGGACAATGTGCCGAAATGGAAGCCATCATGGACATTGCCAAGAAGCACAATTTATATGTGATCGAAGATAATGCTCAGGCGATCGGCGCCGATTATTGTTTCAAAGATGGTCATAAGCAAAAGGCCGGAACCATAGGAACCATAGGCTGTACATCATTTTTCCCTTCTAAAAATCTCGGTTGCTACGGCGATGGTGGAGCTATTTTCACAAACGATGATGAACTGGCTAAGAAAATCCGAATGGTTGCAAACCATGGCCAGTCTGTTCAATATTACCACGACGAAGTTGGCGTGAATTCTCGCCTCGACAGCATTCAAGCTGCCATTCTCCGAATCAAACTTCGTCACCTCGATGAGTATGCCGATGCACGCAGAAAAGTAGCGGCATACTACGACAAAGCATTTGCCAATCACCCACACTTAATAATTCCTGAACGCACTACCGTTTCAAATCACGTTTTCCATCAGTACACGCTCGTCCTGAAAGATGCCGATCGCGCCAAATTGCGCGAATATCTTGCAGGTCGTGATGTCCCTTGCATGATTTACTATCCCGTTCCACTTCACCTTCAAAAGGCCTATTCAGACCCGCGTTACAAGAAAGGTGACTTCCCGATAACGGAATGGTTATGTGAAAATGTGTTTTCTCTGCCAATTCACACCGAAATGAATGAGGAAACTTTGAAATATATTACAGACTGCGTATTGGATTTCTTCTCGAAAAAGTAGTTCGGCACGAACCGAATCCCTACTTATTCGTTTGAGATATAACTAAAACTTCATTTAAATGAAAATAGCTGTTGTGGGAACTGGCTATGTAGGACTTGTTACAGGTACCTGCTTTGCCGAAACGGGTAACCAGGTTACTTGTGTGGACATTGACAAGGCAAAAGTTGCAAAAATGCAACAAGGCCAAATTCCGATTTACGAACCTCATCTCGATTTACTCTTTGAGAGAAATATCAAACAAGGTCGTTTACATTTTACTACTGATTTATCGGCAGGAATCAAAGATGCGAAAATCATCTTCCTCGCTCTGCCTACTCCTCCGGGAGAAGACGGATCGGCCGATCTCAAATATGTGCTGAATGTTGCTGATCAATTAGGTCATCTTCTTTCTGACTACTGTGTTGTTGTAAATAAAAGCACAGTGCCGGTTGGTACAGCCGAAAAAGTTCGTGCAGCCATTGCTAAAAACTGCAAAGTCGAGTTCGATGTAATTTCAAATCCTGAATTCCTCCGTGAAGGTTTTGCCGTAGATGATTTCATGAAACCTGATCGCGTCGTTATCGGAACAACTTCGGAACGCGCAAAAAAATTAACGACGGAATTATACGGACCATTTGTTCGCCAGGGTAATCCGATTTACTTCATGGATGAGCGTTCTGCTGAGTTGACGAAATATGCAGCAAATGCTTTTTTGGCAACGAAGATCACTTTCATGAATGAGATTGCAAATCTCTGTGAGCGCGTAGGTGCTAACGTCGATTCAGTCCGCATCGGAATCGGTAGTGACGACCGTATCGGTAAACGATTTTTATTCGCCGGAATCGGCTATGGAGGCTCTTGCTTCCCGAAAGATGTTCAGGCTCTTAATTTCACTTCACAGGAATATAAATATCCGTTCGCTCTTCTTGAAGCAGTGATGACTGTAAATGAAAAACAAAAAGTCACTGTTGTAGAAAAAATAAAAACACATTTCAAAGGGGATTTAAAAGGTAAGAAAGTTGCTCTCTGGGGACTTGCCTTCAAACCCGACACCGACGATATTCGCGAAGCTCCGGCTCTGTACATCATTGATGCTTTGTTAGCCGAAGGCATGAGCATTTCAGCTTACGATCCGGAAGCAATGAAAAACGTGCAAGGCGTTGTGGGTGATAAAATCACTTACGGAAATGATGCATATGAAATTCTTGATGGCGCCGACTTCCTCCTTATCGCTACCGAATGGTCGGTTTTCCGTACACCGGAATTCGAAAAGATTTCAGCAAAATTGAAAAACAAACTTATTTTCGACGGACGAAATCTTTACGATCTTCAATCGATGAAAGAAATGGGCTACACATACTACAGTGTAGGTCGTACAAAAGTTAACTAATTTACTCTCTGAAAAAATGAAACGAGTTCTCATTACCGGCGCTGCCGGATTTCTTGGCTCTCACTTGTGTGATCGGTTTATCAAAGAAGGATATTATGTGATAGGAATGGACAATCTGATCACCGGAGATTTGAAAAATATCGGTCATCTTTTCAAGTTAAAGGAATTTGAATTTTATCATCACGATGTTTCAAAATTCGTTTTTGTTCCGGGAGAATTGCATTACATACTTCACTTCGCCTCTCCGGCAAGTCCGATCGACTACTTAAAAATTCCGATTCAAACCTTAAAGGTAAGCTCTCTCGGAACTCACAACTTACTCGGATTAGCAAAAGCAAAAGGCGCTCGTATTCTCGTTGCTTCGACATCGGAAGTTTACGGCGATCCGCTCGTTCATCCGCAACGTGAAGACTATTGGGGAAATGTGAATCCGATCGGTCCGCGTGGTGTGTACGATGAAGCAAAACGTTTTCAGGAAGCCATCACCATGGCTTATCATACCTACCATCAATTAGAAACTCGCATCGTTCGTATCTTCAACACATACGGACCGCGCATGCGACTGAACGACGGTCGTGTATTACCTGCCTTCATCGGTCAGGCATTACGCGGCGAAGATCTAACCATGTTCGGTGACGGCAGTCAGACTCGTTCTTTCTGCTATGTCGACGATCTGGTAGAAGGCATTTACCGACTCATGATGAGCGATTACCAGTATCCGGTAAACATTGGAAATCCCGACGAAATCACCATCCGCGAATTCGCCGAAGAAATCATCAAACTTACCGGTACGCAGCAAAAAATTGTGTCAAAGCCTCTGCCTCAGGACGATCCAAAACAACGTCAGCCCGATATTACCGTGGCTCGCAGGGAATTGAAGTGGGAACCGACCGTTAATCGTGCCGAAGGATTACGCCGTACATACGACTATTTTAAAGGACTCAGCAAAGAAGAATTGTACAATTCCGCACATCGCTTTTCCTGAGCATTTTTCTCTCTGCTTTCTCAGCAGACATTCGTATATTCGTACCCAATCGAATCCCTTAAAAGCATGGAAAACAACTATTTTGTTCACCCAAGTGCCATCGTAGACGATGGTGCAGTGATTGGCAACGGAACTAAGGTCTGGCATTTCACCCATATCATGAGCGGTGCCGTTCTCGGCGATAATTGCAATATCGGTCAGAACGTCGTTATCTCGTCTGAAGTCCGCCTGGGTAAAAATGTAAAAGTTCAAAACAACGTTTCAATTTACACAGGAGTAACATGCGAAGACGATGTCTTCCTGGGCCCTTCTGCCGTATTTACGAATGTAAATAACCCGCGAAGCGCCGTTGTTCGTCGTAATCAGTATCTCAAAACAAATGTTGGTAAAGGCGCAACGATCGGTGCAAATGCAACAATAGTATGCGGTCATAATATCGGTGAATACGCATTCATCGGTGCCGGTGCTGTAGTTACAAAAGACGTTCCCCCATACGCATTGCTGGTGGGTAACCCTGCACATCAATTAGGTTGGATGAGCGAATACGGGCATCGTCTGAAATTCGATGCCAACGGAATTGCCGTTTGTCCTGAAAGCAAGCAAGAATATTCTCTGGCCGGAAACAAAGTAAAAAGAATCAAATAAGTATGATGGACGAAGGAAGAAAAGTCAGATTCGCCGTTGTGGGAAGTGGCCACATCGGTAAACGACACGCCGAAATGATTCGTCGTAACGACGAATCACAACTTGTCGCTATGTGCGATATCAAAGCACAGAAAGATCTTGGTCTTGCGGATTTGGAAGTGCCTTTCTTTTCTTCGATCGAAGAATTGCTTGCTTCCGGAATAGATTTTGACGTTGTCAATATCTGCACTCCAAATGATCTGCATGCTGAACATACTTTGAAAGCACTCTCTGCAAAAAAGCATGTGGTTATCGAAAAACCAATGGCACTGAGTGTTGCCGATTGCGAGAAAGTAATTTTCAAAGCTCTCCAGGTGTCTCGTCAGGTTTTCTGCGTGATGCAAAATCGCTACTCCCCTCCTTCTGTTTGGATTAAAGACGTTATCGAACACAATCGTATCGGCCGTGTATTCATGGTCCAACTTAACTGCTATTGGAATCGTGACGAACGTTATTACAACGGCAAAAACTGGAAAGGAACCTCTGACTTAGACGGCGGAACATTATTCACTCAGTTCTCGCACTTCATCGACATCATGTACTGGCTCTTCGGAGACATCACCGACATCTGTGCTAAGTTCAATGATTTCACACATAAAGACTCAACCACTTTCGAAGATTCAGGTATTGTCAATTTTAATTTCGTCAATGGCGGACTAGGTTGCATCAACTACTCTACTTCGGTTTGGGATACGAATCTGGAAAGCAGTATCACGATTATCGGAGAAAACGGTAGCGTGAAAATCGGCGGACAGTATATGAATGAAGTTGAGTATTGTCACATCAAGAATTACGAAATGCCGCAATTACCTCCGGCAAGTCCGGCAAATGATTACGGCGCTTATAAAGGCTCAGCAGCCAATCATCACTTTATTATTGAGAATGTAATCAGCACAATCAAAGGCCGCACCAGTGCAACAACAAATGCACTCGAAGGACTCAAAGTTGTCGACATCATTGAACGCATTTACGCGTTACGCAATCTTCCAAAAATTAAATCGAAATAAACACACCTGTATTTTCATGCATCAGGAATTAATTCAAAAGAAAAAGAAACTGGCCGTATTAGGGTTGGGTTATGTAGGATTGCCAATCGCACTCGAATTTGCCGGCAAGATTGACGTCATCGGCTTCGATATTAACGAAGCTCGTCTCGATAAAATGCGCGCAGGTATAGACCCGAGTGGCGAATTGTCGGGCGATCATTTCAAAAACAAATCAATCGAATTCACCGCATCACTCGATAAATTGAAAGAAGCTTCTTTCTTCATCGTTACCGTACCGACTCCGATTGATGAACACAACTTACCCGATTTAAAGCCGCTTCTCGGAGCGACTAAATCAATCGGCAAGGTTCTCAAAAAAGGCGACTACGTTGTTTACGAATCGACGGTTTATCCGGGCTGTACAGAAGAAGATTGCATTCCTATTCTCGAAGAGCTTTCAGGATTGAAGTGCAAAACTGATTTCAAAGTCGGCTATTCGCCTGAACGAATTAATCCGGGCGACCACGAACATACAATCACAAAAATCCTCAAAGTTGTTTCCGGCTGCGATGCGGAATCGCTCGAAGAAATTGCCCGCACTTATGAAATCATTGTACAGGCAGGAGTATTCCGCGCAACGTCTATCAAAGTAGCAGAAGCAGCGAAGATCATCGAGAACACTCAACGCGATGTTAATATCGCTCTGATGAACGAGCTCAGTATCATCTTCAACAAAATGGGAATTAATTCCTATGATGTACTCGAAGCAGCAGGAACAAAATGGAATTTTATTCGCTTCCAGCCGGGATTAGTCGGTGGTCACTGTATCGGAGTAGATCCATACTACCTCACTTACAAAGCACAGGAACTGGGTTATCATGCTCAGGTTATCAATAGCGGTCGTTATGTAAACGACAGCATGGGCTTTTATGTAGCCAAACAAACAGTAAAGAAAATCATCGCTTCCGGAAAAGATGTTTCTAAATCGCGTGTGCTCGTGATGGGTGCAACATTTAAAGAAAACGTGGAAGATATCCGCAATTCTAAAGTTGCTGATGTAGTGAAGGAGTTGGTTTCTTATGGAGTACAGGTAGAGGTTACGGATCCTCGCGCCGATAGCGCAGAGCTAAAGCACGAATACGGCTTTGAGCTGATCAAAGAAATAGGAAAAGATTATGATGCGGCAATTGTTGCTGTCAATCATAGCGAATACAAGAGCTTCGACGAAAATTGGTTTAAATCAATTTTAACAAAAGACGGAGTATTGGTCGATATCAAAGGAATCTATAAAGGCAAAATCAAGTCTCTCTCATACTGGAGTTTATAAAATGAACGTTTTAGTTACAGGTGGCACAGGTTACATCGGATCACATACCGTTGTTGAATTAATCAACAAAGGCTTCACTCCTATTGTTGCCGACAATCTGAGTAATTCAAGAAAAGAAGTGCTTGCTTCGATCGAAAAAATTACCGGAAAGAAAATTGAATTTTTCCTGTAGACTTCTGCAATAAAGCCGAGGCCGAAACGCTCTTCGACAAATTTGAAATCGCCGCAACAATTCATTTTGCAGCTTTCAAAGCCGTTGGAGAATCGGTTGAAAAACCATTAAAGTATTACAGAAACAATTTGCTTTCACTTACGAATCTCCTTGAAATCTATCAGGAGCGTAAACTAAACGGATTTGTTTTTTCTTCATCCTGCTCTGTATATGGGCAATCGGAAATCCTGCCTGTAACAGAAGATACTCCGCTTTCAAAGCCTGAATCACCTTATGCCAACACCAAACAAATTGGTGAAGAAATTCTAAAAGACATCATTACCGTTTCCGGATTCTCCGGAATTGCATTAAGATATTTTAATCCGGCCGGTGCACACGACTCAGCCTTGATAGGTGAATACCCATTGCAAGCTCCAAACAATCTTGTACCGGTTATCACACAAACTGCAATCGGAAAACGCCCGTCAATGAATGTTTTTGGAAGCGACTACGATACACCCGATGGTACTTGTGTACGCGACTACATTCACGTTGTAGACATTGCCAGAGCACACATTGCAGCTATTGAACGACTTATTCATAAGAAGAATACAGATAAATACGAAGTCTTTAATCTTGGCTCCGGAAATGGAAATACCGTGCTGGAAGTGATTCAATCATTCGAGAAATCAACCGGGCAAAAACTCAATTACATTTTAGGCCCTCGACGCCCCGGTGATGTTGAAAAAGTATATGCTGATGTAAGCAAAGCTAATAACGTCTTAGGCTGGAAAGCAGAAAAGACACTCGAAGAAATCGTTACTTCGGCATGGGCATGGGAATTAAGTTTAAATAAACAAGTAAAAGCATAAAGCATACTTTCCATCATAAATCTTTTCACAAAGAATGGGAAAGCAGTAGGGAATCTGTCAGGGAATCCTGCAGATTTTATCTAAAGATAAGATTACAACAATGGCAGCAGAAAGAAACATTTTGATTACAGGAGGAGCCGGCTTTATTGGTTCTCATGTTGTACGTTTATTTGTCAAAAAATATCCGAATTACAGAATCATCAATCTCGACAAACTCACCTACGCCGGCAATCTGGCGAATCTGACCGATATCGAGAACGAGAAAAATTACAAATTCATCAAAGGTGATATTGTCGACAGCGAATTCATCTCTAAGCTATTCATCGATGAATCGATCGATGCCGTTATCCACCTCGCTGCCGAATCGCATGTAGACCGCAGTATTTCAAATCCGATAGAATTCGTCATGACGAATGTTGTCGGTACAGCCAATCTGTTGAATGCAGCACGTCATCAATGGAAAACTCCTTCCGAAAAAAACATGTTTTACCATGTTTCAACCGATGAAGTATACGGAACATTAGGAGAAACAGGTTTCTTCACCGAAGAAACATCGTACGATCCTCACAGCCCCTACTCGGCATCAAAAGCCGGTTCGGATCACCTGGTAAGAGCTTATCACGATACATTCAAGCTTCCCGTAGTTATTTCAAATTGCTCAAACAATTACGGCTCTTTTCAATTTCCTGAAAAGCTGATTCCGCTTTCAATACACAATATCAAAAACAACAAGCCTATTCCAATTTACGGAAAAGGTGAAAATATTCGCGACTGGCTGTTCGTCGAAGATCATGCCACTGCTATTGATGTCATTTTCCATAAAGCTAAAACCGGTGTTACTTACAATATCGGAGGCCACAACGAGTGGAAGAATATCGACCTCATTCATCTCCTCTGCTCTATCATGGATCGCAAACTGAATCGCGAAAGCGGAAGTTGTGCCAAACTGATTACTTACGTAAAAGATCGCGCCGGTCACGATATGCGATATGCAATTGACTCTTCAAAATTACAACGCGAATTAGGCTGGAAACCTTCTCTTCAGTTTGAAGAAGGTCTTGAGAAAACCGTCGATTGGTATCTTGCCAACGATACCTGGTTAAACAATGTCACATCAGGCGAATATTTGCACTTCTACGATCAGCAATACGTACGTCGCTAACCCGCAACTCGCAACTCGCAACCCTCAACCCGCAACTCGCAACCCGCAACCCGCAACCCGCAACCCGCAACCCGCAACTCGCAACCCGCAACCCTTTACCTATGTCAAAACCCACATTTCACACTCAGGATTTAAGCAAGTATTCCTTTTTGGTTACGGGCGGCTCCGGCTTCATCGGTTCCAATTTGGTAAAGTACTTACTTGAGCACTCTGCAGGAAAAGTTCGTGTACTGGATAATTTGCTAACGAGTTCATATAACAATCTTAAACCATTCGAAGGCAATCCCGCATTCGAATTTATCGAAGGCGATATACGCGATCAGGACACGTGTGCACGTGCCTGCAATGGAATCGACTTCGTATCGCATCAGGCAGCTTTGGGTTCGGTACCGCGCTCTGTAAAGGATCCTGTGGCAACTCATTCGATCAATGCTACCGGTTTCCTTCATATGTTAGTTGCCGCACGTGATGCTAAAGTAAAACGCTTTGTGTATGCCAGCTCCTCTTCAGTATATGGCGATCATCCCGTTCTCCCTAAACGCGAAGACGAAACCGGCAATCCACTTTCTCCATACGCTGTCAGCAAGAAAACGAATGAGCTTTATGCACGAGTATTTGCAAGCACCTATGCAATGCAAATAATCGGCTTGCGGTATTTCAATGTCTTCGGTCCGAACCAAAGTCCGGATGGAGCTTATGCTGCCGTTATCCCTCTTTTCATGCAATCTGTGATCGACGGCACATCACCGAATATTGATGGCGACGGGCTTCAGACTCGCGATTTCACCTATGTGGAAAATGCCGTACAAGCCAACGTACGCGCCATGCTCACATCGAATGAAAATGCCCTGAATAAAGTTTACAATATTGCCGTAGGTGAACGTCTCACAGTTCTCGAGCTGTTTAATCTGATCGCCGGACTTACTAATTCAACAGTAAGACCGAATCACCGTGAAACTCGTCCGGGCGATATCCGCGACTCTCTTGCCGACATTTCCAGAGCAAAAGAATTTCTGGGCTATGAACCTACGGTAAAAGCTGCTGAAGGATTAAAGCGTACCTTTGACTGGTTCCAAACCACTCAGGTAAAATCAAAATAAGATGTCTCTTTTCAAATCGCTTTTCTCTAAAAAACAGAAAGAGCCCGATTATCCGGTCATACCCGATTTTTCCGGCATTGGCACCGATATACACTCTCATCTGATTCCGGGAATTGACGATGGCGTAAAGACGATAGAAGAATCAATCGAAATGATTCGAGGATTTGCTTCTCTCGGTTTCAAGCGTCTGGTTACCACTCCGCACATCATGAGCGATTATTTCAAGAACACTCCGGAAATAATCAATCAGGGACTCGAACAGGTCCGCAAAGCAATCAAGCATCACAATATCGACATCGAATTACACGCCGCTGCTGAATATTATATCGATGAAGCTTTTCTCCCGAAAATGTACAGTGAAAAATTGCTTACCATTTTTGATAAATACGTTTTAGTGGAAGTGTCCTATATCAATCCTCCGGATAATCTGCATCACATTTTATTCGAGATGATTATTAATGGCTACAAACCCATTCTCGCACATCCGGAGAGATACCCGTTTTGGTACGAGAAATTTTCTGAGTATAAAAAATAAAAGGAAGCGGGAGCTTTGTTTCAATTGAACACAAATTCCCTTGCCGGATACTACGGTCCTGTGGCGAAAATAATTGCGGAGAAATTGATCGACGAAAAAATGATCGACTTCATTGGAAGCGATCTTCACGGACAACGTCATCTCGACAGCTTACGCAAAGTGGTCGACGAAAAATCTTTCCACAAGCTGGTAGCTCAAGGATTGATGAATACTTCTCTGTAAAATCAGGCTTTTACTTCGCTTGCTGCAACGCTTTTTATCGCGCCGATAAAATCATCAAATAAATAAGTACTGTCGTGCGGTCCCGGAGCAGATTCAGGGTGATATTGCACACTGAACGCAATGCGATCTTTTACTCTGATTCCTTCGATAGTATTATCGTTCAGATTCAGGTGAGTAATTTCCACATTCTTCGATTTACGTACCTCCTCCTCGATCACAGAGAATCCGTGATTTTGAGAAGTAATTTCGCAGCGACCTGTAATGATATTTTTCACCGGGTGATTAATTCCACGGTGACCGTTAAACATTTTATAAGTATGAATTCCGCAGGCCTGTGCAAGGAGTTGTTGTCCGAGACAAATTCCAAAAAGCGGTGTATTCTCATTCAGTATTTCTTTAATCGTGCTCACTACACCCGGCATTACAGAAGGATCTCCCGGGCCGTTGCTAAGCATTACACCATCAGCTTCCCACTGGCGAATTTCTTTGAACGAAGTATTCGCAGGAAAGACCTGCACGTAGCAATCACGAGCAACTAAATTACGGATGATATTTTTCTTTACACCAAAGTCCATCACTGCCACTTTGAAGCGTGCGGAAGGATTACCGACGAAGTAAGGTTTGGTTGTAGTTACCTTTGATGACAACTCGAGACCTGCCATAGAAGGTACCGCAGCCAGACGATTCTTTAATTCGTTAAGGTCAGAAATCTCTGACGAGACGATACAGTTCATCGCACCTTTAGAACGAATATGACGCACTACAGCGCGCGTATCGATATCAGAGATCGCAACAACATTCTGACGAATGAAATAATCCTCGATCGATTCAGTGGCTGATTTGCGAGAGTATCCGACATTGAAGCTACGACAAATAAGTCCGGCGATATTTACACGATCGCTTTCCACTTCATCGTTGCTGATACCATAATTACCGATATGCACATGCGTAGCCACGAGCATTTGTCCAAAGTAAGAAGGATCGGTAAAAATTTCCTGGTAGCCGGTCATGCCGGTATTGAAACAAATTTCTCCAGTAGAGGTGCCAATAGCCCCCGCAGCTTTTCCGTGGAAAAGAGTTCCGTCTTCGAGCAACAGAACAGCTGGTTTTTTCTCGGTGTATTTCATCGGATGGTGGAGCAAAGATAGGTGTTAAGTTGAGCCGAAGGATTTAGTGTTAAAAACTTTGGGATTTTGTCAAAAAAAGGATAAAACGTTCGTTTTATCCTTTTTTTTTATGTGGAGAGTATCCATTATTCGCCTTTTTCAGATGAATCGTCAGATTTTTTGCGACGAGTCGTCTTTTTTGGAGCGTCGTCAGAAGCTTTAGCCTTTTTAGCCGGAGCTTTTTTCTCAGCTTTTGGTTCAGCAGAATCAGCTTTTTCAGCCTTTTTCTTAGCAGTACCGCCACGACGAGTGGTTTTCTTAGCAGGAGCAGCAGCAGCGGCGCCATCATTACCATAGATCAGGTTGAAGTCAACCAGTTCCATCATACACATTTCTGCGTTATCACCGGGACGATTTTCGAGGCGGATGATACGAGTGTAACCACCGGACGATCAGCTACTTTCGGAGCAACTTCACGGAAGAGTTCAGCAACGGCAATTTTATCTTGCAGGTAACTGAATACCATACGACGTGAGTGAGTGCTATCGTCTTTTGAACGTGTGATAATTGGTTCAACATATTTACGAAGCGCTTTTGCTTTCGCAACCGTTGTATTGATACGCTTGTGCAGGATCAGCGAAGCAGCCATGTTAGAAAGAAGTGCTGCGCGGTGACTATGCGTTCTGCCGAGATGATTAATTTTTTTACCGTGTCTCATTTTCTGATGCTCTTAATATGGCCCGATTTTTTTGAAGGCCAAGTCTTACTAAATTATTTCCTTCGATTATTTTCTGTCGAGGTATTTGCCAACATTCATACCGAATGTCAAGTTTTTTGAACGAACGAGTTCTTCTAACTCTGTAAGAGATTTCTTACCGAAGTTACGGAACTTCAACGGGTCGGCTTTGTTATAAGAAACCAGGTCACCCAGAGTTTCTACGTCAGCTGCTTTAAGGCAGTTGAGGGCGCGAACAGAAAGATCCATATCAACGAGTTTCGTACTCAACAGCTGACGCATGTGGAGAGTATTCTCATCGAGTTCCTCTGTAGGAGTTTTCTCTTTAGTTTCAAGAGTGATTTTTTCGTCAGAGAAAAGCATGAAGTGGTGAATCAGGATTTCAGCTGCTTCTTTCAATGCTTCTTTCGGATGAATAGAACCATCGGTAGTGATTTCCATGATCAACTTTTCGTAGTCAGTCTTTTGTTCTACACGATAGTTTTCTACTGAATATTTTACATTACGGATCGGAGTATAGATAGAATCCATTGGAATTGTTCCGATCGGTGCACTTGCATTTTTGTTTTCCTCTGAAGGAACGTAACCGCGACCTTTATCGATATGAAGATCGATAGTCAGCTTCACACTTGTTTCCATGTTACAGAGAACGAGTTCAGGATTCAACACCTGGAATGCGGTAGTGAATTTACTGATATCGCCGGCAGTGAATTGTGTTTTACCACTTACGCTTACCGTTACTTTTTCTGAATCTGTACCCTGAATTTGTTGTTTGAAACGAACTTGTTTCAGGTTCAGGATAATCTCTGTAACATCTTCAACAACGCCTTTAATGGTGGAGAATTCATGGTCTACACCGGATATTTTGATAGAGGTAATGGCATGACCTTCGAGAGAAGAAAGAAGGATTCTGCGTAACGCATTACCGATGGTAATTCCATAACCCGGTTCGAGCGGACGAAACTCGAACACACCGTGACGGTCGTCGGAGTTAATCATGATCACTTTATCCGGTCTCTGAAATGCTAAGATGGCCATTGTATCGTTTGTAGTTAAAGGTTTGACTTTGTATAAAAATTCGGAAAGATAATTTTGGGAGGTCTTTCCACCTGTTTATCCGGGATTATTTAGAGTACAACTCGACGATCAACTGTTCTTTAATTGATTCAGGGATCTGATCACGTGAAGGAACATTGAGGATTTTGCCGGTCATACTTGCGCGATCCCACTCCAGCCATGCGTGACGGCTGCCGTGTGAAGGAGCATGAGTAGTGATTACTTCGAGAGTTTTAGAACGCTCGCGGATAGCAATCACATCACCACTTTTGCAAGTGTAAGAAGGAATGTTTACCACTTTACCATTTACCGTAACGTGACGGTGAGAAACGATCTGACGAGCAGCCATACGAGTCGGAGCAACTCCGAGACGGTAGATAACGTTATCTAAGCGCAACTCGATCAACTGAAGGAGGTTTTCACCGGTAATACCTGATTTACGTGATGCGCGATCGAAGATCTTCGCAAACTGACGTTCGAGGATACCGTACATGTATTTCACTTTCTGCTTTTCATTTAACTGAACAGCGTACTCAGATTGTTTTGCACGTTTTTTCGTTGCACCGTGTTGTCCCGGAGGATAGTTCTTCTTTTCAAGAGCCTTGTCAGGTCCGAAAATAGGTTCACGGAATTTTCGTGCAATCTTTGATGTAGGGCCAATATATCTTGCCATGGTAAATTATTTCTTTCTCTATTGAACTGATAAAATTAAACTCGGCGTTTTCCGCGTGGACGGCAACCGTTGTGAGGAATTGGAGTGAGGTCCATGATTTCAGTAACCTCGATACCTGCCTGGTGAAGTGTACGGATTGCTGACTCACGTCCGGCACCCGGTCCTCTAACGAATACTTTCACCTTTCTCAGACCTAAGTCGAAGGCAACCTTCGCACAATCCCCTGCTGCTAACTGAGCAGCATACGGAGTGTTTTTCTTAGAACCTTTGAATCCCATTTTACCTGCAGAGCTCCAGGAAATAACCTGACCTGTTTCATTACAGAGAGAGATGATGATATTATTGAAGGTTGCGTTAATGAAAGCTTTGCCAAATGCATCCACTTTCACCACTTTCTTCTTAGCGGCTTTTGCTTTACCGGCTGTTTGTTGTTGTTGTGCCATGATGATCAATTACATTTTAGTTGCCTTCTTCTTGTTGGCAACAGTTTTACGTTTACCTTTTCTGGTGCGGGTGTTCGTTTTAGTACGTTGACCGCGCACAGGAAGGCCATTACGGTGACGCATGCCACGGTAGCAGTTGATATCAACAAGACGTTTGATATTGAGCTGAACTTCCGAGCGTAAAGCACCTTCGACTTTTAATTCGTTGATGATTGTACGGATCTTGTTCAATTGGTCGTCGTTCCACTCCTCTACTTTGATAGAATGATCGATACCTGCTTCATTCAGGATGCGCTCAGCTGTTGAATCGCCGATGCCGAAGATGTAGGTAAGTCCAATGACGCCTCTTTTGTGTTTTGGTAAATCTATACCAGCAATACGAGCCATTATTCTTGGTTTGTTTGTTTGACTTTGTTAATGTTTGATTTCTGTTTCAACTAGGATTATCCTTGACGTTGCTTAAAACGTGGATTCTTTTTGTTGATTACATACAATCTGCCTTTTCTGCGAACAATCTTGCAATCGGCACTTCTCTTTTTGATAGCAGGTTTTACTTTCATTTTTTCCTGGTTTGGATCACATAGTGACCACAATATTGAGATTTCTATTTTTTATTTGTAACGATAAGTTATTCTACCCTTTGTTAAGTCGTAAGGCGACATTTCCACCTTTACTTTATCGCCCGGAAGAATCTTGATATAATTCATCCTCATTTTCCCGGAGATATGCGCAATGATCTCATGACCATTTTCCAGTTCCACACGGAACATTGCATTTGACAACGCTTCCGTTATCGTACCGTCTTGTTCTATGTTTGCCTGTTTTGCCACTATTTAGTAGGTAACTTTTGTGTTTATATTCTTTTCGAGTACTTCTTCAATGAATTTGAATGAACTTAATATGTCAGCTGTCTCCTTTCGGATCGCCACCGTATGCTCGAAGTGAGCTGAAGGTTTTCGATCTGCCGTTCGGATCGTCCAACCGTCTTTCTCATGAACCACCGATTTGGTGCCCATATTGATCATCGGTTCGATCGCGATAACGAGTCCTTCTTTGAGAACCAGTCCTGAACCACGTTTACCGTAATTCGGAACCTCAGGCTTTTCGTGAAGGTGGCGACCGATACCATGGCCGACCAGTTCGCGGACAACTCCAAACCCAAACGATTCGGCGTGTTCCTGGATGGCTGAACTAACATCACCCAGACGATTTCCGGCTACTGCCTTTTCAATTCCTTTGAGCAACGATTCACGCGTTACTTTCAGAAGTTGCAGTGTTTCAGCGTCCACATCGCCAAGAGCAAATGTGTAGGCAGAATCACCATAGAAACCATTTTTAACCACACCACAGTCGACCGAGCAGATATCACCGTCTTTCAATTCATCCTTATTAGGAATGCCGTGAACGACTTGCGCATTAACTGAGATACACAATGAATTCGGAAATCCATGGTAATTCAGAAATGCAGGAACGCCCTGGTTATCGCGGATAAACTCCTCTGCAATACGATCCAGTTCGATCGTGGTAATACCCGGACGAATTGCTTTCGCAACTTCTGCTAGGGTTTTGGCAACAAGTAAAGAACTTTCTCTTACTAACTCAATCTCCTCATTCGTTTTATAGTATAGCATCTTCTTATTCCTGATACTTTACTATTAAACTGCTGAAGCAACCTGAGTACTTCTTCCTTTAATCCTTCCACTCTTCATCAAACCGTCGTAGTGACGCATGAGAAGATGTGATTCAATTTGTTGTAATGTATCGAGAACAACACCCACGAGAATCAGCAGTGAAGTACCACCGTAGAAGCTAGCAAAGATGTTGTTGATACTCATAGATAAGGCAAATGTTGGCAGAATTGCAATGACTGCAAGGAAGATAGATCCAGGCAGAGTGATTCGAGAGATCACCTCATCGATAAAGTCAGCCGTGCTGCGACCGGGTTTAACACCCGGAATGAAACCATTATTACGTTTCATATCGTCAGCCATTTGATTAGCGTTTACTGCGATGGCAGTATAGAAGTAAGTAAACAGAATGATCAGCGTTGCAAACACAACATTGTACCACAAAGAATACGGATTGCTGAAAGTAGCCAGGAAACCTGAAGGACCTGCATCCGGGAAAAATTGAGCAATAGTTGCCGGATGAACATGATCGCCTGAGCGAAGATGATCGGCATAACACCCGGCAGCATTTACTTTTAATGGAATGTAATTGCGTGTTCCGCCGTACTGCTTGTTACCAACGATTTTCTTGGCGAAGTTTACCGGAATACGCCGAGTACCCTGTACAAGGAGTATGGAGAAAGCAACCACAGCAGCGAGTGCAACAAGTTCTAAGAGTAGAACTACCATTCCCCCATTGGAGTTAGCGCGTGATAAAACTTCGTCACGGAAGGCTGACGGGAGTCGGGAAACGATTCCGATCATGATGATCAAGGAGATTCCGTTTCCGAGACCTTTATCTGTAATACGCTCACCAAGCCACATCACGAAGATGGTACCGGCAACGAGTATTATAATTGAAGTCAACCAGAAAGCGAACGGCGAAACCAATTCAGGGTGCGATACCGAGATAATCGCGCTAGGCACCTGTGAACGAAGATTCACGATATAACCCGGAGCCTGGAAGGCAGTAATAATAACTGTCAGCCAACGGGTAATGTTATTGATACGTTTACGTCCGCTCTCCCCTTCCTTCTGTAATTTCTGGAAGTAAGGAATCGCGATGCTAAGGAGCTGAATCACGATTGAGGCAGAGATGTAAGGCATGATACCCAATGCAAAGATCGACGAGTGAGAGAAGGCACCACCCGAGAACATATCGAGTAGACCTAAAACTCCACCTGAAGTCTGGTTCTGGAGATTAGCCAGCATGAGTGGGTCCACACCCGGAAGCACGATGTGCGTACCGAGACGGTAAATCAAAAGAAAGAAGAGCGTATTGAGAATTCGAATTCTCAAGTCTTCAATTTTGAAAATATTCCGGATGGTTTGTATCAGATTTTTCATACTTTGAATTAGAGGATTGTAATTGATCCGCCTTTTGATTCAATGGCTTCTTTAGCTGCAGCAGAGAATCCGTGCGCTTTGATGTCGAGTTTAGATTTAAGTTCGCCGCGACCAAGGATTTTAACTTTGTCGTTTTTGCTGGCAAGACCATTTTCAACTAAGATCTGTACATCAATAGCAGTGATTTTTCTCTTCTGCCAAAGTTTGAAGTGTATCTAGATTGATTCCGTGAAATTCAATACGGAATAAGTTCTTGAAACCGAATTTTGGAAGACGACGCTGTAATGGCATCTGTCCACCTTCGAAACCACGCTTAGAAGTATAACCTGAACGTGACTGGGCACCTTTGTGACCACGTGTAGACGTGCCACCTCTGCCTGATCCTGTTCCGCGACCAAGTCGTTTCGAATTTCTTACTGAACCTTCTGCAGGTTTGAGTGATGATAAATTCATGATGAATGAGTCTTCTCTATTTGACTACTAGAATTGTTTAAATTTATTTTACTTCGACCAGGTGCTTAACCACGTTGATCATCCCCTTGATTTGCGGAGTTGCTTCAACCTCTACGGTTCTGTGCATTTTAGTCAGGCCTAATGCGTTCAGCGTGCGTTTCTGACGGATCGGGCGGTCAATACCACTCTTTACAAGTGTAATTTTCACTTTTGCCATGGCTGGGTCTTTTTATACTGAGGCTGATTAGCCGTTAAATACTTTAGTCATTTTAATTCCGCGGTGCTGAGCAACAGTAGCCGGGTCGCGCATATTGAGAAGCGCATCGATAGTTGCTTTTACCACGTTGTGCGGGTTCGAGCTACCTTTTGATTTCGCCAATACGTCGTGAATACCTACGCTTTCAAGCACGGCACGCATCGCACCACCGGCGATAACACCAGTACCGGGAGCAGCTGGTTTCAGGAACACAAGAGCGCCACCGAATTTACCATATGCTTCGTGTGGAACGGTACCTTTCATTACCGGCACTTTCACGAGATTTTTCTTTGCATCGTCGATGCCTTTTTGAACGGCATCTGTAACTTCTTTTGCTTTACCGAGTCCGTGACCAACCACACCTGCTTCATCACCTACGACGATGATGGCAGCGAAGGTGAATGCACGTCCACCCTTTGTTACTTTCGTAACGCGGTTCACGGTTACAAGACGGTCTTTTAATTCGATCTCGCTTGATTTAACTCTCTTTACGTTTGTTGCTGACATAGTACTGTTGTTCGGTCAAATAATAGTTAATTAGAATTGCAGTCCACCTTCACGAGCGCCTTCTGCAAGGGCTTTCACACGGCCGTGATAGAGGTATCCGCCACGGTCAAACACAACTGCTGTAATTCCCGTTTGAACGGCTTTGGCAGCGATTGTTTTTCCTACTTCTTTCGCCAGTTCAACTTTGTTGCCTTTAGCTGTGAATGCTTTTGCTGCTGAAGACGCGGCAGCCAAAGTTACACCTGCTACATCATCGATGAGCTGAACCGAAATTTGTTTATTGCTACGGAATACAGATAAACGCGGACGTTCTGCTGTTCCTTTTACCGTACGACGAATGCGTGTACGGATGCTATTTCTGCGGAGCTGTTTTCTTAACATGGTCTTAATTATTTTTTAGCGGCAGACTTACCTGCTTTTCTTCTCAGCACTTCACCGCTGAATTTAATACCTTTTCCTTTGTAAGGCTCAGGTGAGCGCAATGAACGAATCTTTGCGGCCACGGCACCGAGTAATTGTTTATCGGCACTTTCCAGAATCACTGTCGGATTCTGACCTTTTTCCTGCTTCGTGCTCACTTTCACTTCCGAAGGAATTTCGAAAATAAAGTGGTGAGAGTAACCGAGTACAAGATCGAGTAACTGTCCCTGGTTGCTGAAGCTTTGTAACCCACACCAACGAGTTCTTGTTCTTTCTTGAATCCTTCGGAAACACCGATGATCATATTGCTGATCAACGAACGATACAGACCGTGCAATGCACGATGTTGTTTTGCTTCTGATTCACGATTCACCGTGAGTGTGCTTCCGTCGATGCTTACTGTAACACCGCTTACCAGTTTCTGAGAAAGATCGCCTTTCGGTCCTTTCACCTGAACGGTATCGCCGTTTACTTTGACCTCAACTTTGGCCGGAATCGTTATTGGTAATTTTCCAATACGTGACATCTGATTTCTTTTCTTTAATGATTAATAAACATAACAAAGTACTTCACCGCCTACTTTTTCTTGCTTCGCCTCTTTATCGGTCATTACACCTTTAGAGGTCGACAAGATGGCAATACCGAGTCCGTTGATAACACGCGGCATTCTTTCCACACCGGCATATTTACGGAGACCTGGTTTGCTGATACGCGTCAGGTTACGGATGGCCGGAGCCTTCGTTACCGGATGGTATTTCAAAGCGATCTTGATGAGGCCTTGTTTACTGTCCTCTTCGAATTTATAGTCGAGGATGTAACCCTTTTCCTTAAGGATTTTTGTCATTTCCTTCTTTAGGTTCGACGCAGGCACCTGTACGATGCGGTGATTTGCTCTCACTGCGTTACGAATCCTTGTAATGAAGTCTGCAATAGGATCTGTCATTGTTCTAACTTTAAACTTGTCCTTGTTTCTTTTTTATTGATTACCAGCTGGCTTTGGTTACGCCCGGAATTTTACCATTGAGGGCCATTAAACGGAACACGTTACGTGATATCCCGAACGTACGCATGTAACCGCGCGGACGACCGGTCAGTTTGCAACGATTGTGTTTGCGGACCGGTGAGGCATTTTTCGGAAGTTTGTCAAGTGCTTCATAATCGCCTGCAGCTTTGAGGGCTGCGCGTTTCTCAGCATAACGTGCAGATAAACGTGCGCGTTTTACTTCTCTTGCCTTCATTGATTCTTTTTTGCCATGAGTAGATATTTTCTTTTGCTGGATGATTAATTTGTTTTGAACGGTAAACCGAATTCTTTCAGGAGTTCCATCGCCTCTTCGTCAGTCTTCGCAGACGTAACAAAAGTGATATCCATACCTGTGATCTTATTTACCTTGTCGATGTCGATTTCAGGGAAAATGATTTGCTCAGTTACACCGAGTGTATAGTTTCCATTACCATCGAAACCTTTTGCGTTAATACCGCGGAAGTCACGGATACGTGGCAGAGATACCGAGATCAAACGATCTAGGAACTCGTACATGTTCACATCGCGAAGAGTAACACGTACTCCTACCGGAACATTCACACGAAGCTTGAAGTTCGAAATATCTTTTTTCGACTTGGTTGATACAGGTTTTTGTCCTGTAATGAGTGTCATTTCGGCAATTGCAGAATCGATAAGTTTCTTATCGCTAACCGCATCACCCACACCCTGATTTACACAAATCTTGAGCAGACGTGGAACCTGCATCGAGCTTTTGTAGTTGAATTTCTTTGCAAGAGCAGGTACAACTTCTTGTTTGTACTTGTCTTTTAATCTCGGAACGTATGCCATTATTTTATTACCTCCTTAGATTTTTTAGAGTAACGAACCAGTTTACCGTCAACTTCCTGATAACCTACACGAGTAGATTTACCTTTTCCGTCGATCAGCATCACATTTGAAATGTGGATTGGAGCTTCTTTTTTTACGATACCACCTTGCGTATTCTTCGCATTCGGCTTGGTATGCTTGCTCACCATGTTAACACCTTCCACTAAAACTCTGCGGTCTTTCTGGATCACTTCCAGGACACGTCCCTGTGAGCCTTTTGAATCGCCTGCAATCACCTTCACGATGTCGCCCTTGCGCAGATTCAGTTTCGGTTGTTTGTTATATTTTCTTTCCATTGTAAAGGAACTATTAATCGGTTTTTATTAAAGTACTTCAGGAGCTAATGAAACAATCTTCATGAATTGCTTCTCACGAAGCTCACGTGCTACCGGTCCGAAAATACGTGTACCACGTAATTCGTCAGTTGCTGTCAGAAGCACCACTGCATTGTCGTCGAAACGGATGTAAGAACCGTCGGCGCGTTTTACTTCTTTCTTGGTACGTACGACCACTGCTTTTGAAACGGTACCTTTTTTCACGTTACCGGATGGAAGCGCATGCTTAACAGTTACGACTACTTTGTCGCCTAAGCTCGCATATTTTTTACGCGTTCCGCCTAACACGCGGATACAAAGAACTTCTTTGGCTCCACTGTTGTCGGCTACTACGCATCTGGATTCTTGCTGTATCATCTCTTCTGATTGTTATTCGTTTATCGATGTAGTGGTTGGTAAAACCACCGGAAAATTATTTTGCTTTTTCAATGACCTTAGTCATTCTCCAGTTTTTTGACTTAGAGAGCGGACGTGTTTCAGTAATTAAAACAAGATCACCGATACCTGATTCATTCTTCTCGTCATGAGCCATGAATTTGGTAGTCTTCTTGATAAATTTACCATACTTACCGTGCTTCACTTTACGTTCTACAGCAACGACAATACTCTTGTTCATTTTGTTGCTGACCACTACACCGGTACGTTCCTTGCGCAATCCGCGAGTTTCTGTTGTTTTATTTTCCATGGTGTTAATTACCGCTTATTTTGTTGTTTGATCTGCACTCGCACGTTTCGTGAGTTCAGTATGAATCATCGCAATGCCGCGACGAGTGGCACGAATTTTCATCGGATTCTCAATCGGAGATACCGCGTGATTCATTTTCAGTTTCTGATACATTGCCTTCTCTTCTTCCAGGCGGAGACGAAGTTCGTCTGTAGTCAATTCTCTGATATCTTCTTTTTTCATTGCTTTCCTTTTTAGTTATTCACGTATGGTGCGAATTATTGAGCACTGTAATCGCGACGCATGATGAATTTAGTATTCACTGATAATTTCTGAGCCGCCAAACGAAGTGCTTCGCGTGCGATGTTTTCAGGTACACCTTCTGCTTCGAAGATGATAGTTCCCGGTTTCACAACAGCTACCCAGAACTCAGGGTTACCTTTTCCTTTACCCATACGTACCTCTGCAGGTTTACGAGTAATTGGTTTGTCAGGGAAAATACGCACCCAAATCTGACCTTCACGTTTCATATAACGGGTTACCGCTACACGGGCTGCTTCGATCTGCTTGCTTGGCAACCAGCCGGTCTCGAGTGATTTGATTCCGAATGATCCGAATGACAGTTCGTGTCCACGGGTTGCATTTCCTTTCGGAACCATTTTATGTTGTTTTCTGAATTTCGTTTTCTTCGGCTGTAACATGATCTACAGTGATTTTATTCTGATTATGATACTCGTTAATTATGCTTTATTTCCTCCACGGTTGCCACCACCACGGTTGCCGCCGCCTTGTCCGCCACGGTTACCACCGCCGCCCTGACCACCTTGACCACCACGACCACCACGTCCGCCTCTTCCGCCACGATCGTTACCACGATCGCCACGTGCAGGTGCTCCGAAGTTTCCGCCTTTCACACCGGCAGTTGCCGTTGCTGCTGAGCCAATGTTTGGAGAAAGATCACGCTTTCCATATACTTCTCCCTTACAAACCCAAACCTTGATTCCAATTTTACCATAGCTCGTTTGAGCTTCTGAAATCGCGAAATCGATATCGGCACGGAATGTATGAAGAGGAACGCGTCCATCTTTGTATTGTTCTGTACGTGCCATTTCCGCACCACCTAAACGGCCTGCTACCATGACACGAATTCCTTCAGCTCCCATACGCATGGTCGAAGCAATCGCCATCTTCGCTGCACGACGGAAAGAAATACGAGCTTCAATCTGACGAGCGATACCATCGCCTACTAATTGTGCATCTAATTCCGGACGTTTAATCTCGAAAATGTTGATTTGAATATCTTTCTTGGTAAGCTTCTTTAATTCTTCTTTCAGCTTATCCACTTCTTGTCCGCCTTTTCCGATAACAATACCCGGACGTGCAGTATGAACTGTCACTGTAACCAGTTTCAAAGTACGCTCGATGACGATTTTTGATACTCCGCCTTTTGCAAGACGTGCCATGAGGTATTTGCGGATCTTTTCGTCCTCAACCAGTTTGTCGGCGTAATTCTTACCGCCATACCAGTTGGAGTCCCATCCTCTGATGATTCCAAGTCTGTTTCCTATCGGGTTAGCTTTTTGTCCCATCGTATTTTTATTTGTATCCGCCGTAGCGGACGAAATTTATGAGTTAGGTTGGTAATGCTTATTTTGTTGTTTCAGCTGCTGCTGCTTTGCTTTTTTTCGGTGCACGATTTGAAATCTTGTCGAGAACAATCGTTACGTGATTTGAACGCTTACGAACGCGGTAACCACGACCTTGTGGAGCCGGACGAAGACGCTTCAGCATTCTTCCGCTGTCGACAGCTACAGTCTTTACGTACACTGTACCTTCGTCGATTTTCTCACCGTTTTAGTTTCCCAGTTGTTAATTGCAGACTGAAGAAGTTTTTCCAGGCGAGCTGCCGGTGCTTTGGCATTGTAGTGAAGAATGTTCAATGCCTTCATTACTTCCATGCCGCGAATAAGGTCAGACACAACACGTGTTTTACGTGGTGATGTCGGAACAGCTACATTGCGCGCAATGGCTGTTGTCTTCAATATCTCTTTGCGTTTTTCAGCCGCTAATCTTTTTCTGACTCCCATGACTTAGTTAAATGTTATTATTTGTCTTGACGATTACCACTGTGACCACGGAATGTACGTGTAGGTGCAAATTCACCTAATTTGTGACCAACCATGTTTTCAGTTACGTAAACAGGAATGAATTTATTTCCATTGTGCACTGCGAAAGTATGACCTACGAAATCCGGAGCAATCATTGAAGAACGTGACCAGGTTTTGATCGCAGTTTTCTTTTTGCTTTCAGTCATCTTTTCAACCTTCTTTAGAAGGTGGTGAGCGATGTATGGACCTTTTTTGAGTGAACGAGCCATTGTTGTTTTATTTATTGCCTCCTGACTTACTTTGTCATTCCGGCTTTATACTTTATTTCTTACGTCTTTCGATAATGTATTTGTCAGTCGTCTTATTCTTACGAGTCTTATAACCTTTCGCAAGTAAGCCTTTGCGTGAGCGTGGGTGACCACCACTTGCACGACCTTCACCTCCACCCATAGGGTGATCAACCGGGTTCATCGCAACACCACGTACACGTGGGCGGCGACCCATCCAGCGTGAACGTCCTGCTTTACCCAACTGCTCCTGGATGTGATCCGCATTTGATACAGTACCAATTGTAGCGATACAAGAAGTAAGAATCATACGTGTTTCACTTGAAGGCAATTTGATAACGGCATATTTTCCGTCACGCGCTGCGAGCTGAGCGTAAGTTCCTGCACTACGTGCAATCTCTCCGCCTTGTCCCGGACGCATTTCAATATTGTGAATGAGTGTTCCCAGTGGAATATCTTTCAGGAATAATGCATTTCCGATTTCAGGAGTTGCAGTCGGTCCCGACATAATCTTTTGTCCAACCTTCAATCCGTTTGGAGCAATGATATAACGCTTTTCACCGTCTTTGTAGAACACCAATGCAATACGCGCTGTACGGTTTGGATCGTACTCAATCGTTTTCACGATTCCTTCTACACCATGCTTCTCGCGTTTGAAATCGATCAAACGATATTTTTGTTTGTGACCACCGCCAATGTAACGCATAGTCATCTTTCCGTCGGAATTACGACCACCTGAACGTTTCTTAGAAACGACTAATGATGGCTCCGGGCTGGAGGCTGTGATATCGTCATACGAATCAACAATCGTGTGACGCATAGTCGGTGTTATCGGGCGAAGTTTCTTTACTGCCATTTCTTCTGTAGATTAAATGTTACTGTAGAAGTCAATTGTTTCACCTTTCTTCAGGGTGACAACTGCCTTTTTATAAGACCCTGTGGTGCCGGATGTCACACCTGTTTTAGTGTAACGTGTCTTTGCTTTTCCGGGAACGACCATTGTATTTACACTGTCAACTGTGACATTGTACATCTTTTCGATCGCCTGCTTGATTTCGATTTTATTGGCCTTGCGGTCAACAATAAAACCGTAGTGACCCAGCTTTTCACCGGCTTTGGTCATCTTCTCAGTGATGAGAGGTTTCTTCAGGATACTCATTTTGCTAAGAATCTAGTTTCTAATACTTGAACAGAACCTTCAACGAGCACGAGCGATTGTGCGTTGAGAATATCATAGGTATTCAATTCTGCTGCAGTAGTGATTTTGTTGCGCTCAAGATTACGACCTGACAAATAGATATTCTTATCGTGTGCCGGAAGAACTACCAGAACTTTCTTGTCAGAAAGATTCAGGTTTTTCAAAATGCTTGCATAGTTGCTCGTCTTAGGAGCATCCATACTGAAGTTCTCAAGAACCATGATATGTTTATCCTTTGCTTTGTATGTCAGAGCTGACAAACAAGCCAGGTGTTTCAACTTCTTATTCAGTTTGAATGAATAGTCACGCGGACGAGGACCGAAAGCACGACCACCACCTACATAAAGAGGCGATTTCATAGAACCTGAACGGGCTCCGCCGGTTCCTTTCTGACGCTTCAACTTTTTAGTTGTACGTGCAATTTCTGCGCGCTCTTTTGACTTATGCGTTCCCTGACGCTGATTAGCGAGGAATTGCTTTACATCGAGGTAGATCGCATGATCGTTTGGCTCGATACCGAAGATGCTCTGATCGAGCTTTACCTTCTTGCCGGTTTCTTTACCGGATGTATTTACGATAGCTACTTCCATGATTATTTCTCTACAATTACATATGAACCTTTAGCGCCCGGAACACAACCTTTAATTACTATAAGGTTCTGATCTGCGATCACTTTTACTACTTCCAAGTTTTGGATTTTAATACGGGTGTGACCCATATGTCCGCCCATGCGCATACCCGGCATAACGCGTGATGGATCCGAAGATGCACCCAATGAACCCGGTGCACGAAGACGGTTGTGCTGACCGTGAGTCTGCATACCTACTCCACTGAAGTGGTGACGACGAACGACACCCTGAAAACCTTTACCTTTTGAAGTTCCGATTACATTCACGAACTCTCCTTCAGTAAACAGGTCTACTTTCACTTCTGAACCTAATGCCGGCATTTCAGGAAACTCTCTGAACTCAGCAATTTTGCGTTTTGCTGCAGTGCCCACTTTCTTGAAGTGACCGATCTGAGCCGCTGTTGAATGTTTTTCTTTTTTGTCGTCGAATGCAAGCTGTACGGCTTCGTAACCATCGATTTCTTTGGTACGAACCTGGCTTACCACGCACGGTCCGGCAAGGATCACTGTGCAAGGGATGTATTTCCCATCGCCGGCGAACACGCTTGTCATTCCGATTTTCTTTCCGATAATTCCAGACATTGTTTTATTTTTTTTTAGTCAGAGGTTTGGCTTTTATCCCAAACGTTCACTTTTGAATTCGTTATTCAGTTTATGATGCTTTAATTTCAACTTCCACTCCACTTGGTAATTCAAGTTTCATCAGCGCATCTACAGTTTTTGCTGAAGAGTTGTAGATGTCGAGCAGACGTTTGTAAGAACAAAGTTGGAACTGCTCGCGTGCTTTTTTATTCACGTGCGGTGAACGAAGCACAGTGAAGATTTTCTTGTCTGTCGGCAGTGGAATTGGTCCATTAACTACAGCACCTGTGATCTTCACAGTTTTTACAATCTTCTCGGCTGACTTGTCAACCAGATTATGATCGTATGATTTTAATTTGATGCGGATTCGCTGAGACATGATGAAAGAACGTTTATTTTTTTGTACTCGAATTTTCTGATTATGCGTTTTCTGCTTTTGCTTTTCCTTTTGCTTTAGCAATTACTTCTTCTGCCAATGAACGTGGACACTCAGAATAGTGAGAGAATTCCATCGTAGAAGATGCACGGCCTGAAGTAATCGTACGAAGCGTTGTTACATAACCAAACATTTCTGATAATGGAACTTTCGCTTTGATAACCTGAGCACCTGCACGGGTATCCATACCTTCAAGATGTCCGCGACGTTTGTTCAAGTCACCCATTACATCTCCCATGTATAAATCCGGAGTTACTACTTCTACTTTCATGATTGGCTCGAGCAATACTGCTTTCGCTTTCGGAGCTGCCTCACGGAAACCAATCTTCGCACAGATTTCGAATGATAAGGCATCTGAATCGACTGCGTGGAATGAACCGTCGAACAAACGAACTTTCATCGTTTCGATCTGATAACCTGCCAATACACCGGTGTGCATTGCAGCATCAAAACCTTTCTGAACTGAAGGGATAAATTCACGTGGAATTGAACCACCGGTGATTTCGTTTACGAACTGAAGACCGGTATGACCTTTTTCAAGCCATTCAGCATCTGCAGGTCCGATTTCAAACTGGATGTCGGCAAACTTACCACGACCACCTGTTTGTTTCTTGTAAACTTCACGGTGAGAAGCTTTCGCAAAGAGAGCCTCTTTATAGTTAACCTGAGGAGCACCCTGGTTACATTCAACTTTAAATTCACGACGTAAACGGTCAACGATAATTTCAAGGTGAAGCTCACCCATACCGCTGATTACTGTCTGACCTGTATCCTCATCTGTGTTTACACGGAATGTAGGATCTTCTTCAGCCAATTTCGCAAGCGCCATACCTAATTTATCTACGTCGGCCTGAGTCTTAGGCTCAATCGCTAAACCGATAACCGGTGCAGGGAATGACATTGACTCAAGAACGATCGGAGCTGCAGGATCACAAAGTGTGTCTCCTGTTTTGATTTCTTTGAAACCAACCGCTGCACCAATATCACCTGCTTCGATAAAATCGATCGGAGCTTGTTTGTTGGCATGCATACGGATGATACGAGAGATACGCTCGTTTTTACCTGAACGTGCATTAAGCACATATGTACCGGCATCTAAGCGACCTGAATACACACGGAAGAAGGCCAGACGTCCTACGAAAGGATCCGTCATGATCTTAAACGCAAGAGCTGCAAATTTTTCTTTCGCATCTGCTTTACGAGTTTCTTCTTTATCGTTATCAGGGTTGATTCCGGTGATTGAAGGTACATCGTGCGGAGAAGGCAGGTATTGAATAACTGCATCCAACATCGCTTGTACACCTTTATTTTTGAAAGCAGAACCACACAGAAGCGGAGTGATCTTCATTGCCAATACCGCTTTACGGATCGCGTTACGAAGCTCATCAACTGTGATACTGTTCGGATCTTCGAAGAATTTCTCCATCAGGTGATCATCGAATTCAGCAACTGCTTCAACCAGATTAGCACGCCAGTGATTTACATCAGCGATCATATCTGCAGGAATAGGAACTTCATCGAATGTAGCACCTTTGGTTTCGTCGTGCCAGATGATCGCTTTATTAGTGATCAGGTCGACTACACCTTTGAACATATCTTCGGCACCAATAGGTAATTGCAGGGGAACAGGATTTCCATGAAGACGCTCTTTTACCTGTTGAACAACAGCTAAGAAGTTAGCACCTGCACGGTCCATTTTGTTCACGAAACCAATACGTGGTACGTGATATTTATTCATCTGACGCCATACGGTTTCAGACTGCGGCTCAACACCACCCACTGCACAGAAAAGTGCAACGGCACCATCCAATACACGCAATGAACGCTCTACCTCAACGGTAAAGTCAACGTGACCGGGAGTGTCAATGATATTGACCTTGTAAGTTTCACTATCGTAATTCCAATAAGTAGTTGTAGCGGCAGAAGTAATTGTAATACCACGCTCCTGCTCCTGAACCATCCAGTCCATAGTAGCAGCACCTTCGTGTACTTCACCAATCTTGTGAACCTTTCCTGTGTAGTACAGGATACGCTCAGTAGTGGTAGTCTTTCCTGCATCAATGTGAGCAGAGATACCAATGTTGCGAGTATGTATTAATTCTTTTGACATTTGATTAGTTTTCCGTTAATCATAACGATAGTTTTCTTTTCGCGATAACTGGACACTTTGAATGACTTTGTATTCGTCGTCCGTTTGCACGGCTCATTCAGTTATCCGGTTTATTTCCTTGCTCGGTGACTGCGGCAAGTCAGTGGTTATCTGTAAAAGAAAGAACTACTTGTTACTTGGTTTAATTTCCGGACTAAAGTTTTCTGCTATTCATCCGGCACTCTTTTGCCCGCCATCGGCGGACTATTTTCTTTTTAATTATGCTCTGAAGTGTGAGAACGCTTTGTTCGCTTCAGCCATACGGTGTGTATCTTCTTTTTTCTTCACTGCTGCACCTTCGCTTTTTGAAGCAGCGATGATTTCACCTGCTAACTTCTCAGCCATTGATTTCTCGTTACGGCCACGTGAGTAAGAGATAAGCCATTTAATTGTAAGAGCGATACGACGGTCAGCACGAATTTCAGATGGAATCTGGAATGTAGCACCACCAACACGACGGCTCTTTACTTCAACTGTAGGCATTACATTGGTCATTGCTTTTTTCCATACATCCAATCCGTTTTCTTTAGTCTTCTCTTCGACACGGTTGATGGCTGCATAAAAAATACCATAGGCTGTACTCTTATTACCACCATACATCATGTTGTTCACGAAACGCGTTACAAGCGTATCATTGAATTTTGGATCAGGTAACAAGATTCTCTTTTTGGGTTTCGACTTACGCATTACTTTATAATTGAAGTATTCTTATTTGTTATTTTTTTGACTTTCGACTAAAGACTAAGACTATTTCTTAGCACCTTCTTTTAGGACGCTTAGTTCCGTATTTTGAACGTTGTTGTTTACGTCCTTCAACACCTGCCGTATCGAGTGTTCCACGAATGATGTGGTAACGAACTCCCGGAAGATCCTTAACACGACCACCGCGAATCATCACGATTGAGTGCTCTTGTAAGTTGTGTCCTTCACCCGGAATGTAAGCGGTTACCTCGTATTTATTCGTTAAACGAACACGGGCAACTTTACGCATCGCCGAATTTGGCTTCTTTGGTGTAGTCGTATATACACGTGTGCAAACACCTCTGCGTTGCGGACATGAAGCAAGCGCCGGTGATTTACTTTTATCGATCAGTTTTGAGCGACCTTTACGAACTAACTGTTGTATCGTAGGCATTCTTAGGAGTTCTTACTGTTTAAGATTCTGATTTTTAATTCGAATTGCCCCTTTTTGGGGAATGCAAAGGTATACTATTGTTTTTATTTACCAAATACTGTTGATAAAATATTTTAACAAACTGCGGTTTCCAACCAAGCTTGGCAATTCGGGGCTGCAAAAGTATCAAATTACATGGTTAATGCTGAGAAAAGATCATAAAAAAAGGCCGTGGAGTACACGGCCTTTAATTTGAAAATCATATTGTTAGGCTACTTTGAGCTTATTGACATTCGTTTTGGCGAATTTTTCTTTCGCATAGCTGAGATTAACCACAAATTCCTTTGAATTTGACTTCGAAGTCGGAATTTCGAACATGGCATCCAACAGAATGGCCTCACAAATCGACCTCAATCCACGCGCTCCCAGCTTAAATTCGAAGGCTTTTTCAACAATAAAGTCGAGCACGCCTTTGTCGAAAACGAGATTGATCGACTCCAGCTCAAATAACTTCTCGTATTGCTTCATTAAAGCATTCTTCGGTTCGGTCAAGATGGCACGAAGCGCCGGCTTGTCCAATGGATCCAAATGTGTCACAATCGGCAGACGGCCAATGAGTTCCGGAATAATACCGAACGACTTTAAATCGGCCGGACTAATATACTGGAGGTAATTTGCTTTATCGAATTGATCGGCTTCACGGCCTGCCTTATAACCAATTGCATTGGTTTGCAATCGTTTAGCAATTTTCTTCTCAATGCCGTCGAATGCTCCTCCACATATAAAGAGGATATTCTGCGTGTCCATCGAAATCATTTTCTGCTCCGGATGTTTACGACCGCCTTGTGGTGGTACGTTTACAATCGATCCTTCGAGCAATTTCAATAGCGCCTGTTGAACACCCTCACCGCTTACATCACGGGTAATTGACGGATTATCACTTTTTCGGGCAATTTTGTCGATTTCGTCGATGTAGACAATGCCGCGTTCTGCTGAAGCAACATCATAATCAGCCGATTGCAGCAAGCGGGTAAGAATGCTTTCCACATCTTCTCCTACATAACCGGCTTCGGTTAGAACCGTTGCATCGGCAATGCAGAAAGGAACGTTGAGCATTTTGGCAATGGTTCGGGCTAAGAGTGTCTTACCGGTTCCGGTTTCACCAACCAAAATGATATTGGACTTTTCGATCTCGATTTCGTCCTGTTTCTTGATTTTGCTTGAAATTCTCTTGTAGTGATTATACACCGCTACAGAGAGGACCTTTTTGGCTTCATCCTGGCCAATGACATATTGATCAAGAAATTTTTTGATCTCCATCGGCTTCAGTAAAGTCAGATGAGAGTTGATGGTGTTCTTCAACTTACTGTTCATCTCATCATTGAGAATATTCTGAGCTTGCTGAATACACTGATCACAGATATGTCCGGTAATACCGGCAATAAGAACATAAGTCTCACTCTTGTCCCTGCCGCAAAACGAACATTTTATTTCTTTCTGATTTTTCATAGGAATACGGGAATAACCCCGGAAAAAAATTAAACGCAAGTTAGACAAAATAGTTTGACCGAGCCGACTAAAAAAGAAACGGGCAAGTATCCATCGGAATTACAGATTCTTAAAATCTGTACATCCGTTGATAATTGCCCGTTTTGAAAGGTTTTTAGAGGGAATTAGCTCTTCTTGCGAGTCAATACCTCATCGATCATACCGTATTCTTTAGCTTCTTCAGCCGTCATCCAGTAGTCGCGATCCGAATCTTTCCAAACTTTTTCATACGTCTGGCCCGAATGAGATGCAATGATCTCATACAATTCTTTCTTCAACTTCTGAATTTCACGTGCTGTGATTTCGATATCTGATGCCTGTCCTTCTGCTCCACCCATCGGCTGGTGAATCATGACACGAGCGTGTTTCAACGCTGCACGCTTACCTTTTGCGCCTGCGCACATTAATACAGCTCCCATAGAAGCAGCCATACCTGTACAGATCGTAGCAACACTAGGTTGAATGAATTGCATTGTATCGTAGATACCTAAGCCGGCATACACTGAACCGCCCGGACTATTCAAATAAATCTGAATGTCTTTCTTTGCATCTACCGATTCCAGAAACAGCAATTGAGCCTGGATAATATTTGAAACATAGTCGTTAATTCCAACTCCGAGGAAGATGATGCGATCCATCATCAGACGGGAGAATACGTCCATGGTAGCAATGTTCAATTGACGCTCTTCGATAATTGTAGGAGATATGTAATCAGCTCTCACTGCAGAAACGAAACTGTCGACCGACAGACTGCTGATGCCCTGGTGCTTCACGGCATACTTACGGAATTCATCTGCGTAATTCATAATAGATTTTGGTTTTAAGGGTCTGTATACTGAATAAAACGACGTTTGGTTGCCCGTTTTATTTCAGTTTGTCAAAATTAACCCTGTAACTGCCGAATCCTTCCCAGTAACTAAATAGTTTTCAACACGAAACAGCCTCGTACAATTAGTTAATTAGTTGATTAGTTAATGTACTTGACTATGAAACTACCGCTTGAAAATTCGATACATAAATTAACGAATTAACGAATTAACGAATAAAAAAAAGGGAGACCCTCCAAACAGGAAGTCTCCCCAATACCCTACCGACTAAGTCGGCTTAGTGATGATGCTCGGTTTCGTGCTGAGTTTGCTCATTGAGCTTGGCAACGAAATCCTGGTATGGCATTTCGTGAATATCAAGCTTCACTTCTTTCTTCAACACGTCAAATATTTTGTTTTCGCGAATGATACGTTCAACGCGTTCTGCATTGTTTTCTTCTTGCAAATAGTTATTCGAAAGTTCTTCGAGCTTTTCGCTTTCAGGTGCAGGAACGCCATATTGCGAAAACTGCTGACGAATCATTTGACGAGAAACTTCTAAAACTTCTTCACGCTCAACAGCGATTGAATTTGCTTCGGCTAATTTATTCTGGATAAGATTCCAACGGAGATCTTCAGACAAGTGATAGTATTCGTGATCGAAAGTATGGTCATCCATTTCCTTTTCCTGATTTGCTTTCAGCATACGCTTAAGGAATTCATCCGGAAGAGGAACGGCAATTTGTTCGAGGAATAAATTGCGAATATCTTTTCTAAATTTCTTATCGCTTTCTTTTTCAAAATATGAAGCAATTCCCTCACGAATCTTCGTGCGGAAATCATCTTCCGTTGTAACAATACCTTCTCCGAAAAGCTTATCGAACAATTCCTGATTCAAATCAGCCTTTTCAACTTTGTTCACAGTCATTACTGTGAAGCGGTATGAAGACTTCATTGCTGGAGAATCTTTATCGACACGCAGCATAGAAGATATTTCAGCCTCAGAACGGAAAGTTTCCATTGGATTGAAATCAACCACATCGCCTTTTTTCAAACCCAAGAATGGTTTACGCTTAGCAACATCAGTAATCAATTCAATAGATATAGTTGTTGTCGTTTTATTTCCACCCTCTTTCAATGCACCGGCTTCATCCAACTCATTGAATTCACCGTAGAGGATTGAAGTTTCTTCAGCTGATTCAGGGTTAGAGAATTTACCATAGCGACGACGGATATCATTGATATCATCTTCTACCATCTTCTCATCGATCTTTACCAGGTAGTAAGGAATTTTAGTTGAAGGAACTTTACATCAATAGCCGGAGCCAGACCTATTTCATATTCGAATTTGAAGTTTCTTCCTTCTTCGAATGGTTGTTCTTCAGAAGTACGTTTTGGAAGCGGACTACCTAAAACCTCGATCTTATTTTCGTAAATATATTTTCCAAGCTCTTCACTCAAAAGGCGGTTTAATTCTTCAACAAGAACAGCTTTACCGTACATCTTTTTAATCATTCCGGTAGGTACATTACCCGGACGGAATCCCGGCACTTTCGCGGTTTTTTGATAATTACGGAGAACCTGATTTACTCGTCCCTGATAATCTTCCGGCTGAAGGTCAACGGAAATGACGGCATTTAAGTCGTCGATTTGATGTTTGGAAATATTCATGATAATCGATTTTAACCTATTTGGTTGAATAAACGGAAGAGTCACAATTGACTTTCCCGTAAAACACCATTTTCCTCAACAATTTGAAACAGGAATGGCATTAATACAATATCCCGGCAAAATGCCGGGATTCGTTGGTGCGGGCGAAGGGACTCGAACCCCCACGGATTGCTCCACCAGATCCTAAGTCTGGCGCGGCTGCCAATTACGCCACGCCCGCAGCGTGACTTTTGAGCAATTGCTCAAAAACGGGACGCGAAGATACACTTTATTTTCATCTGCTCAAAAGAGACACGAATTATGGAAAAAGCTTGTTTCGCGATCAAAAAGGAAAGATTATTATTGAGCCAAGCTTCTACTCCACTTTAATACCTTCTGGTTTTGAGATTTTTAAGATCCCGTCAAAAATCGCTGCTCACCGATGATGAGATCATCCGGCAATACCGGAATGATCAGGATCCGGCATTAATAGGAGTATTATTTGAGCGATACAGCCACCTTATCTATGCAGTGAGCTTTAATTACCTGAAAGACGAAGACGAATGCAAGGATGCCGTCATCCAGATTTTTGAGAATCTGGGGCGCGACTTGTTAAAATACCAGATCCAATACTTTTCATCGTGGTTACATACGGTCACTCGAAATCATTGTCTCAAAATAATATCTTCGAAGAAAGAATTTGTTCCGCTAAAAGAAGACTATCATTCTAATCAGGAAGATGATTCGGATGATCCTGAATTTGAAAAATACCTTCCACATCTGGCCGAAGCCATAAAAAATCTGAACGACGATCAACGCAGGTGTGTAGAATTGTTTTATTTACGTGAACTATCCTACAAAGACATTGCAGATCAAACAGGGTACAATCTTAATCAGGTAAAAAGTTTTATTCAGGATGGTAAACGCAATCTGAAAATCATTTTATTGAAAAGAAAGAAATAATCGTGCAAGAACGTTCCAACATATCTAATCATCTCAGCAGCGAAGACATCATCCGATATCAATCGCAACTGATGAATTCTGCCGAAATGCATCGAGTAGAAAAACACTTGCTCGAATGCAGCTTGTGCGATGAGGCAATGCATGGAATTTCAAAAATGGACGACTCCATGCATCTGTACAAGCTGATGCATGATCTCAAGCAAAGAGGGAGAAAGAAATACAAGCCGGCCAAAAAGATCTTTGCACTTGTCGACATCAACACATTGCTCATTTTGTTTTTTATATTGGGTATACTCATTTTTATAGGATGGTACTTTATTGTTCATCCTGCTAAATAGCACATTCCCCGCAAGACCGGATTTATGATTCCCGGAGAATCGTACCTTTGCGCATCTTGAAACTGCGCTATGCTAAGAATTGATCCGAAAGAAATAAAAACAAATGTGCTCCACAGCTATATGCTGGCAGCCATTGCACCACGCCCGATTGCTTTTGCCTCTACGATCGACAAAGAAGGGAATCTCAATCTTTCGCCATTCAGCTTTTTCAATGCATTCGGCAGCAACCCTCCAACTATTGTTTTTTCTCCTGCAAGAAGAGTTCGAGATAATACTATCAAGCACACGCTCGAAAATGTGTATGAAACCGGAGAGGTCGTTATCAATGTGGTTAACTACGCAATGGTACAGCAAATGTCACTGGCAAGTACAGAGTATCCGAAAGGTGTAAACGAGTTTACAAAAGCCGGCTTTACACCAATCGCCTCGGAAATAGTAAAACCATTTCGCGTAAAAGAATCACCGGTGCAGATGGAATGCAAAGTTGTTGAAGTAAAAGAAATGGGGCCAAATGGCGGAGCCGCCAATCTGATCATCTGTGAGATTTTACTAATGCACGTTTCAGCCGATGTTTTGAATGAAGACAAAAAGATTGATCCGAATAAAATTGATTAGTTGCCCGCATGGGAGGCGATTTATATTGTCGCGCGAGCGGTTCTGCTCTTTTCGAAGTTGCTAAACCATTAACCACTCTTGGTATAGGCGTTGACACATTGCCTGCATCCATCAGACTGAGTAAAATTCTCACCGGAAACAATCTCGGGCAATTAGGCAACGTAGAACGCCTTCCCGAGCAGGAAATCGTAAATCAATACAAGCAAAAAGATTTCATGAAAGAATTACACACCCGCTTTGGCCACAATCAGGAAGTCTACCAACAAAAACTCCACGAGCTCGCAAAGACCCTGCTTGACAAGGGACATGTGAATGAGGCTTGGTTGGTTTTACTTTGTGCTCTTTAATTGTAAGTAGTAAGTGGTAAGTAGTAAGTTGACTTACTACTTACCACTTACTACTTACTACTTACTACTTACTACTTACTACTTACTACTTACTACTTACAAACTACTACTTACAAATTACTATATTCGCCCCATGTCCGGAGGATTTTTACCAGCGTATTCCTAGAATTGATGATCAGTATGTGGTATTTCACGCTGTTCGTTTTTATGATTAAACTTTTGCTGGTACGTTTTGTAGCAACGGATTCATTTATCAAAGCCTTTTTGGTTTGGGCAGTTGGAAGTCTCTCTTTTATTGGAATTGCAAGTTTGTGTGGATTCATCTTTTCATCGGCAGGGATGATGATTGTTCCTGTTTTGATGTTACTTTTTGCAATTATTGGGGAAACACTATTGTGTGTAATGGCCTTTAATTTAAAGACAAAAAGAATTTTTTTACCGGTTGCCGTATGCAACACACTCCTATTTTTGTTGCTTTTTGGTCAATTTTTGCCGTTTTAAGGAATCCTTTTTAGTTTCCCGGAATATAGTGCAATGATCCTTTTTCAGGGCTTGAATGCGTTTTGGCACACATCTTGGAAATGTGCTGAAACAATCAAAAACCCATCTTATGAAAAAGATAATCTTTACTCTGCTAATCTGGATTCTTACTCTGAGCAGCGAGTCACATGCACAAGGATCCGTTCTTAATCTGGGCATGACCGGTCGTTATCTTTTCACCGTTCAGCTCGACAATCAATTCATCGGTTATCCGAACAATCAGTTTTCATTCAACGGTCTGAACCCGGGTAATCACTATCTGACAATCTATCGCATGCGCAATGATCGTCATCGTCAGGCAAAACTGGTTTACAGCGGTTACGTTTCAATTCCGATGAACTCAGTGGTTAACGCAAGCTTGATAGAAACAGAATTCCTGCGAATTAACTCAATCACGCCAATTCTTCCTCCACCGGTTTGTGAGGTAAGGCCCGGAGTAACCGGAAATCCGATTTATGCAGTTGGTTATTCTAACGGTTCTTCTCCTTCTTACTCAACAATAGGACACGAAGAATGTTATCAGGGACCAATAGCAATGTGTGACGCAGAGTTCTCTGAACTTCGTCGAACACTCGATCACATCAACTTCGATCATTCACGATTGGATATTGCGGAGCAAATTGTTTCTGATAAATACCTCACTACGCAACAGGTGATTGAATTGCTCGAGTACTTCAGCTTCGATTCTTCCCGTCTTGAGTTTGCAAAGTTCGCTTACAATAGAACCGTAGATCAGAACATGTATTTCCGAACATACAATTCATTTACGTTCGATAGTAGCATTCATGAATTGAGCGAATATATTCACCACTGTGGATAATCAAATTGCCTCAACATATAAAAAGCCCGGAGAGTTCCCCGGGCTTTTCCTTTTTTATGCAAACGTCTGATTAAAACAGTCCGTTGATTTCAGCATTTATTTTATTGATGATCTTGCTCATATCCTCCGGATTATCTGCGAAGTTTAAATCATCGATATCGATAATGAGGAGTTTTCCCTGCTCGTAAGTAGAAATCCATGCTTCATAGCGCTCATTCAAACGTTTCAAATAATCGATACGGATAGAATTTTCATATTCACGTCCACGGCGGGCAATTTGATTAACTAAAGTCGGAACACTTGCACGGAGATAAATAAGCAAATCCGGCGGTGAAACGAATTTTGTCATCAGGCCAAACAATGACTGGTAGTTATTGAAATCACGAGTTGTCATCAAACCCATCGAATGAAGGTTTGGAGCAAAGATGTGAGCATCTTCATAAATCGTACGATCCTGAATGATGGTTTTACCGCTTTGACGGATTTTAGTGATTTGTTCAAAACGACTATTGAGGAAGTAGATTTGCAGATTGAAAGACCAACGTTGCATATCTTCATAGAAGTCGTTCAGATATGGATTATCGTCAACGTCCTCATAGTGAGGTTCCCATTTCATCGTTTTAGCCAGCAGAGAAGTAAGAGTTGTCTTACCTGCACCGATATTTCCGGCAATAGCGATATGCAATGGAGCAAGTTGCTTTTTAGTCGGCGCGTATTTCTCTGTAGATTTTACAGGAGCGGCCTTAGTTGAAGTCTTAGCTGTTTCAGCCTTGACTGTTGATTTTGAATTCGATTTACGCAATATTAGTCCTTTTGAAGCCATGGATGATCTATTAATACTATTTCAGAAAAAGTTCGATAAATCTAAAAAGAATAAAAATTCAATGAGTCACTTGTTAATAAATAAAGTTGCTGCTGTTCAATTCGGCCTCCGGAAACGGCTCCGTGAGGAGGCAACAAAATTTCTTTTTCGCTAACAGACTTCGATTCATATCGGAAAAACTTATTATCTTTTACAAATAAAATATTCTGATCCACAATTTGGAAGGATCGCAATCCCGGATATGGGATTTCTTTGTAAAAAGTCCCAAACTGATCAAAGACCTTAATTCCTGTTTCAGGATTATTGAGATAAACATACCCTCCGCTTTCGCAGATAAAATTAGGCTGTATTGTTTGTCCGAATGCCTGAGTCAGATTCCCACTCTGGAAAGCAATCTGAAGATTTAAGTCAATTTTTTTCAACTGATCATCATCACGATCATATATCCAGAATCCACCGTTTTCGGAGCTACAAGCTACCAGTGGTTGATTCAAACCGATATTTCGAAGATTGATAACAGACTGTTCTCCAAGCTTTGAATTTAGTGTGACTATTTGCGCAAAATCGGGATAGAACAATACAATTTTGAGAGGATTAGATGCATCTACCGAACGTAATTCACCCAAATTACCTTTACTGAAATTAGCTAAGGGTTTTCCGTTTTTGTCGAATTGCAAAAGCTGATTCCCTAGTATGGCAAATAGATTCCCGAATTTATCGGTTGTAAAAACTGTGTGAGTAGGGAAAGTTACCGTATTGACCAATTGATAATCGCCGATATTGGCAGACATCAAGAAAAATGAAAGCAAAAATAGGCCAAGTATTTTTCTCATGATCTCAGTGCTTTTCTTTGTTCTTCCAGAAAAGTCTCAATCTCCTCTACAAAATTTCGGTCGTTGCTCAGGCGGGGAACTTTGTGCTGACCACCAAGCTTACCTTTTCGCTTCATCCATTCGTAAAAAGTACCATCAGGCAGAATTTTCACAATTGGCAATCGCAAGGCGAGATCCTTATATCTTTTTGCTTCGTAATCGGAGTTGAGTGATTTCAACGCCGTATCAAGCACATCGGTGAAATACTCAAGACTGAGAGGAGGCTTTTCAAATTCAATCATCCATTCGTGAGCACCATTTTGCTGCTCAGAGAAGTAAACGGGCGCAACGGTATATTCTTTTACCATTGAGCTGGTTTTTTCACAGGCAATTTTAATGGCCTGATCGGTATTCTCGATGATGACTTCCTCTCCAAAGGCATTTACGAAAAGCTTTGTTCGTCCGGTGATTCGGATTCTGAAAGGCGACAAAGAAGTGAACTTAATCGTATCGCCGATTATGTAACGCCATAAGCCGGCATTTGTAGAAATTACGAGTGCGTAATTTTTGTTAAGTTCAACCGACTCCAGTCCGATAGTTTTTGGATTTTCCTTTCCATATTCATCCAACGGCATGAACTCGTAAAACACACCATAGTCAAGCATGAGGAGAAGATCACTGGAATTCAATCGATCCTGAATTCCGAAAAATCCTTCTGATGCATTATAGGTTTCGAAATAATTAAAGCTATTAGACGGAATCAGTTTTTTAAACTGTTCAACATACGGAGTAAAACTTACGGCGCCATGAATAAATAATTCCAGATTAGGCCAAACTTCCAGCAAGTTATCCTTGCCTGTTACTTCGAGAACTCGTTTTGCAAGAACTACAGTCCAGGTAGGAACGCCACTGATACTCGTTACATTTTCATGCACGGTTGTTGAAACCATTTTTTCGATCTTCTCTTCCCAATTATCCATCAAAGCGATAGACAATTCAGGAGTGCGAATCATTTGAGCCCAGAACGGTAGGTTCTGCATGAGGATCGCAGAGATATCGCCGTAGAATGTATCGTTGCTGTTGACATTGAAATGATGACTGCCACCGAGGGTAAGACCCTTACCGGAGAAAATCTGTGTTTCAGGATTGTTATTACAATAGAGCGAAATCAAATCTTTGCCGCCTTTGAAATGACATTCCTCCATTGCCTCGGCACTGACAGGAATGAACTTACTTTTACCTGCCGTAGTGCCCGACGATTTGGCGAACCACTTTATATCGGTTGGCCATAAAATATTTTGCTCACCTTTCATCGAGCGATCGATGAAAGGCTTCAGAGTATCATAATTTTGAATTGGAACACGCTCCTTAAATTCCTCGATCGACAATATCGACTTATAGCCATAACGTTGCCCCCATTCTGTTTGCGCTCCCGCTTCCACCAGTCGTTGAAACCAGTCTTGCTGAACCTCCATAGGGTATTTCATAAAAAGCTCAATCTGATGGATCCGCTTTTTCATGAGCCAACTGAATATGGAGTTTAGAATTGCCACTGAATGATTTTAGGAGAGTGAGATAGACTTAAGCACTAACAGCTTCCATATCCTTACTGATCTTTTTGACAAGACCCTGCAGAACTTTACCCGGACCGACTTCGATAAATCGAGCAGCTCCATCGGAAACCATATTTTGAATCGTTTGAGTCCAGCGTACAGGTGCAGTCAGCTGTGCAATCAGGTTTTCACGAATGAGAACAGGGTCGCTTACCGGCATAGCATGTACATTCTGATAGACAGGACAAACAGGAGTATTGAAGTGTGTGGAAGCAATAGCAGAAGCTAATTCCTCTCTTGCAGGCTCCATAAACGGAGAGTGGAATGCACCACCTACCTGCAGGACGAGTGCGCGTTTAGCACCGGCAGCTTTCATTTTTTCGCAAGCATCATTGATCCCGTTGACCGAGCCACTGATAACCAATTGTCCCGGGCAATTGTAATTTGCGGGAACGACGATTTCTCCGCCGGCCGTAATTTCCGAACAGATTTTTTCTACAATCGCATCATCGAGATTTAATACGGCAGCCATTGTTGACGGAACAATTTCACACGCTTTTTGCATGGCAAAAGCGCGAGCTTTCACCAGACGAAGTCCGTCTTCGAACGAGAGAGCACCGGCAGCAACCAGCGATGAGAATTCACCCAAAGAATGACCTGCTACCATATCGGGACGAAAAGAATCGCCCAGACTTTTTGCCAATACTACTGAATGCAGAAATATAGAAGGTTGAGTTACGCGTGTTTGTTTCAGATCTTCATCAGTTCCCGCGAACATGAGATCTGTAATTCGGAAACCGAGAATTTCATTTGCTTTTTCAAACATAGCTTTCAAAGAAGCATCGCTTTCGTAAAGTTCTTTTCCCATTCCGACAAATTGAGAACCTTGTCCGGGAAACACATAAGCTGTTTTCATTCGTTATATGCTGGTTTTGTATAGTTATCGAAATACACCCCGAAAGAAAAGAAGCAAAATCCTTTCGGGCCAGACCACGGTGTTTTCATCTACTAATTTAGAAGTGGTATGGTTAGGCAAGATGGAAAAAAAATTACGTTTTAGAAAGCGAAAAACGCTTCATTCAAAAAAAAAGAGGCTGCTTCTTTGGAGAAACAACCTCTTTAATAAATATTTTATCGACTTATTAGCTACGACGACTACCGAAAAGGCGAAGCAAAGCAAGGAATAAGTTGATGAAATCCAGGTATAATGTAAGTGCACCGAGGATTGACATTTTCGCACTTGCTTCGGAACCACCTTCAACATTGGCGCCGATTTCTTTCAATTTCTGAACATCGTAAGCAGTAAGTCCGGTGAAAACGATCACAGTGATGAAACTGATCATATAGGACATTCCGCTGCTTTGCATGAAAAGGTTAATCAGACTGGCGATGATGATACCAACTAAAGCCATCATAAGAATCGATCCCATCTTTGTGAGATCAGTTTTTGTTGTATAGCCTGCAAGAGCCATCACACCGAACATCGCTGCTGAAACTCCGAAGATCACGAACACGCTTCCCAGCTGATAGGCAAGGAATACGAAGCTCAGACTCATCCCCATAATTACTGAGTAAACGAGGAATAATCCGGACAATGCCGTTGCTGACAATTTTTGAAATCCGAAGCTCATGAGCAAAACGAAACCTATTGGCGCAAACATGACGATATAACCAAGCATTGTCATTTTACCCGCGATAGGATCTACAAGATAACTCAAGTAGCTCATGTCGGTTCCGAAAACATAGGCTGTTACGGCAGAAATTGCCAATGCAATTCCCATCCATGAAAACACCCCATTCATAAACGTTCTGGAAACACCTGTCTGTTCGTAGCTTGCAGGCTGGTCCAGCGTATTAAAACTCCAATTTGAATTTGCCATTTTTTATGTGAATTTGTTTGTCTTTGTTTCTATTAACGATGAGTCAAAGATATTATTTCCGCGTCGTTTTTCAACAATCTGACCAAAACTGCCAATCAGGAAAGTTTGGCAGAAATCAGTCGGATAAACTCCCCGCGTGTCTTTTCATTTTCAAATTCGCCTGTAAAAGCTGACGTTGTGGCAACCGAATTTTGCTTCTGAATGCCACGCATAAGCATGCACAGGTGACGGGCCTCTATTACGACGGCCACTCCCAAAGGGTTCAGCGTGTTTTGAATACAATCGCGGATTTCTGTTGTCAGTCTTTCCTGAACCTGAAGACGACGGGCAAAGGCATCAACTATACGCGGGATTTTGCTCAACCCAACGATACAACCGTTAGGAATATACGCCACATGTGCTTTTCCGAAGAATGGCAACAAGTGATGCTCACACATCGAATAAATTTCGATATCCTTCACAATGACCATTTGTTGATATTCATCTTTGAACAAAGCCGAACGAAGAATTTGTTCGGGATCCAGATCATACCCATGTGTCAAAAACTGCATGGCTTTAGCTGCACGTTCCGGTGTTTTTATCAAACCTTCGCGGTCAACATTTTCACCAAGCTTGCTGATGATGGAGGAATAATTAGAGGAGATTTGTTTTACCAATTCAGGATTATACTGATCAATCTTCTCGTAGCCATTCATTTCTTCCGGATCAAATTCGATATGTGACATCTTATGATTTATTAATTGTACTTATCTGATTAACTTTAAAATTCGATTATCTGCTTACTCGCAAAACAGAATTCTTTCTCTTCGTTTAAGCTGACGTTTTGCCAAAATATTCTACGCAATTTTTATCCGTCTCTGAATCTTGATCGAATGCAATTGACATCCGAGTTGTGAAATAGGTTCTTCAATCTGATTAAAAAATTCGATTGCCAACACTTCCGTTGATGTGTATTTTCCTTTCATGAAGTCGACGTCCTGATTCAAGTTCTTGTGATCGACTTTTGCGAGAATATACTTTTGGATGATGGAACTAACCTCCGACAGATTGGTTACAAAACCTGTTTCCGGGTTGACCTCGCCCTTCACGGTAACCCAGAGAGTATAGTTATGACCGTGCCAGTTAGGATTGGCGCATTTTCCAAACACTTCGCTGTTTTTGGCTTCTGACCAATCGGGGCGGGAGAGCTTATGAGCGGCGCTAAACGACTCTTTTCTAGTGATATAAACCATAAACGAAAATTAGTGACTACAAAGATATGGCATTCATTTTTCATTTTATGCCGTCAGAATGGATATCCGTCACGAATAGCCAAATTTCCTGCTTATTTGCGCATAATTAAAGAATAAACACTTCAAAGGAAGGAATGTTCAATTACGATAGCCTTTAGATTTAAATTTCAGGACCTATCCGGCTAAAATACCTTTGCCACATGCCATTCTCGCTCCGCATTTTCATTTGGGAATGGGATAGACTATCTTTGTGTCATGGAAATATTGCTTACTGCAGCCACGGAGATGGAAATCGCTCCATTTCGTGAGGCTTTTTTCCGTAAAAACAACGTGGAATTCCTTGTAACAGGAGTGGGCATGGTTTCAACAGCATATGAGCTGACGAGACATTTTTCCAAAAACCGATACGATTTAGCCGTGAACTGCGGTTTAGCCGGAAGTTTTGACAGGACGATTCCGATTGGAGAAGTAGTCAGAGTGATTCAGGATATTTTCTCAGAATTGGGAGCAGAAGACGGTGAGCAGTTTTTAACCATCAGTCATATGGGACTGGAAGCCACAAACATTTTAGTGAATGTCGATGAAATTCGTCCGCATGTACTGAAGCACTTCCGGACCGTTAGAGGAATAACAGTGAATACCGTTCATGGAAACGACGCAAGCATTGCCAAAATAATCGAGCGACTTAATCCGCAAGTTGAGACAATGGAAGGAGCCGCTTTCTTTTACGTTTGCGGAAGAGAGAACATTCCTTCACTGCAGGTGAGAGCAATTTCCAATTACGTTGAAAGAAGAAACAGAGAAGCATGGGATATTCCTCTGGCCATGAAAAATCTGAAAGAAGAAGTAGTAGGACTAATTGAACGACTCTGATGAAGACAACTCTTACGCTTGGCTTTTCGCCCTGCCCGAATGATACATTTATGTTTGATGCAATGATTCACGGCAAAGTGAACACCGGTGAATTAGAATTTCAGGCAGTGCTTGAAGACGTAGAGACATTAAACAAAAAAGCGATTTCGGCCGAGCTGGATATTACCAAGCTTAGCTTCTTTGCATTCAGTCAGGTTACTGATCGTTATGAATTACTCACCTCAGGCAGTGCATTAGGCAAAGGTGTAGGTCCACTTCTGATTTCGAAAAAAGAATTTTCCAATCCTGAAAATGAGATTAAGAGTGTAGCTATCCCCGGAAAACACACAACAGCTTACTTTCTGTTTCGCACCTTCTACCCTACTCTTACGAATGTGGAAGAACTTGTCTTCTCCGATATTGAGCAAGCTGTTATAGACGGAAAAGTTGATGCCGGAGTTATAATTCATGAAAATCGTTTCACCTATGAAGCAAGAGGTTTGAAGAAAATTGCCGACTTAGGCGATTTATGGGAAAAGAAAACAGGACTTCCGATTCCGTTGGGAGGAATTGCCATTCGTCGATCCATTCCGTTTGATATCAAACAAAAAGTGAACTCCATACTGAAAGCCAGTGTTGAATTTGCCTTTGCCAATCCGGATTCATCCAATTCTTATGTACAAGCACATGCACAGGAAATGGACGAAAACGTTCGAAAGAAACATATTCAGCTTTACGTGAACGAATTCTCCATCGATCTGGGAGTTGCGGGTAAAGAAGCGATTGAAAAGATGTTTCAGTTTACCGGCGACAGTGTTTTTGTATAAGTCGAAGAATCGGTAGAAGTGATTAGCAATAAATTGAAAAATATATATTTCTTTGCCGTATGATTATTGTAACCGGTGCAGCAGGTTTTATTGGAAGTTGTTTGGTTGAAAAACTGAACAGCGAAGGCTTTAACGACATAGTGATCGTCGATGATTTTTCGCATCCGGAAAAGGCGAAAAATACCGCGGACAAAACATTTACTCATCAAATTGATCGCAAAGATTTCAAAAACTGGTTGAAAGAAAATCACCGCTTTGTTCAATTTGTATTTCATATTGGCGCTCGCACCGATACCACCGAATTCAATACGGCCATTTTCGACGAGTTGAATTTAAATTACACGAAAGACATTTGGAATATCTGCGTGGAATTTGGCTTACCACTCGTTTATGCTTCTTCTGCCGCTACTTATGGGAATGGAGAGAATGGCTACGATGATGACGAATCAAGGATCCATTTACTGAAACCGTTGAATCCTTATGGTGATTCCAAAAACGATTTCGACAAATGGGCATTGCAGCAAGAAAGAAAACCATACTTCTGGGCCGGACTGAAATTTTTCAATGTTTATGGACCAAATGAATATCATAAAGGAAGAATGGCATCTGTTATTTTCCATGCCTACCATCAGATTTTAAAAACCGGTGGAATGAAATTATTCCGCTCTCACAATCCAAATTACAAAGACGGCGAACAACTTCGTGATTTTGTTTATGTGAAAGACGTGACTTCCGTTTGCCTGTTCTTAATGCAACACCGTAAAAATTCAGGTATATACAATTTAGGCTCCGGCAAAGCACGCACGTTTTTAGATTTGACCAGAAACACTTTTAAGGCAATGGGCAAGGAAGAAAACATTTCGTTTGTTGACACCCCTGTAGATATTCGCGATAAGTATCAGTATTTCACCGAAGCGAATATGAAAAAACTTCAATCGATCGGATATACAAAACCATTCCACACATTGGAAGAAGGCGTTGCTGACTACGTGAAGGAGTACTTGATTCCCGGACGTTACTTTTAAATTCAAAATTTATAATTCAAAATTCTGAATTTTGAATTCTCAATTGCCGACAATAGTCATTTCATCGGTAAGTCGAGTGGCATTTCCGTATTTTTCAATCACGAATAAAAAGTAGCGAACATCAAGAGCGATATTTCGGCAATAGGTTACATCGTAATATAGGTCGCTCATGATTCCTTCCCAGACACGATCGTAGTTAATTCCGACCAGTTGTCCTTTAGCATCAAGTACAGGGCTACCCGAATTACCACCCGTTGTGTGAAGCGATGAAATGAAAGCAACGGGGAGAACACCTTTAATTGCAAATCGGCCATAGTCTTTCGCTTTCAGGAGAGACACCATTTTTTCAGGCATTTTAAAATCCGGATTTGAATTGTCGAATTTTGCAAGCAGACCATCGGCTGTGGTGAACCAATTGTAAATTTTTCCATCGGCAGGAGACATAGATTGAATTTGGCCATAGGACAAACGCAGCGTACTATTTGCATCGGGATAAAAGCGACGGGAAGAATCAGTTTTTCGAAGCTCGGCAAAGTACATTCGCTGGAATCGGTTAAGTGAGGAAGTAAGCCTATCGATGGAATTCTGCAAGTCAATGGTAAGCAAGTTCAACTCAGCGTAGAGACGATAAGCAGGATCATTTTTCAGTTTCTTAACCTTTCGTCGCGAAAAATGCGAGAGAAAATCGGACGCCGAAACAGAGTCGCGAAAAATCGATTTTGAATACATCTTTTCTATATACGAAGTAACGCCTGAGTGGTCGTACGAAAATTGCTTAAGGTCGAGTGGCAAATTTTCCTTCTTTAACTTCACGAGCGACATTGCGATTAAAGAATGTGCAACGCTTTTATCAGTGGTAAGTGAATAATTCCGGTAAGCACCTTTAAGACCGCTTTTAATTTTATTTATTTCAGCAGTAATGAGCGAATCCGGAATAGTATCAGAATTGCATAGAGCAACGAGATTCTTGTATTGCCCTGCGAGGCCGAGCAGTTCGACGGCTGATAAAGCTTCTGTGTAGTAGTCACTGACAAAAGCAAGTGGCTTGTATTGCTCGTTGTAAAAACTCAGGCTATCGAGAATCGGGCGAATGGCGGGATTACTCTTCGTCATTGCTGACTCGTAGTCAGTCTTCACTTGACCGACATTAAATTTTTTCAGGCCAAGGATCTCGCCCTTCCATTTCTTATAATAATTCTCGAGTGTTCTGAATTTAGCAGCGTATTGCAAGAATAGATAATATCGAGGGAAGAGGAAGAAAGGTATTCGCTTGTTCGTCCCGGAAAGCCGTACACCATCACATAATCGCCTTCTTTCTTTTCTCCGATATTGATTGTCAGAAAGCGCGAAGCTTTGAAAGGAACATTCTTGGGAGAATAATCGGCAGCATGATTCGCTGAATCGACATAAATCCGGAAGAGAGAGAAATCGCACGTATGACGCGGCCATACCCAGTTATCGGTTTCTCCGCCGTATTTCCCCAGTTGTGAAGGCGGCGCTCCTACGAAGCGAATATCTTTGAAAACTTCGGTGATAAAAAGATAATATTCATTTCCGGAATTGAAAGATCGAACCAATCCTTTTACCGATTTTACAGTAAGGGATTTTTCAAGACTATCGCTTCGACTTTTAATTTGTTTTGCGCGAATATCTTCCGGAGTATCATTTGAAATATCTTTTAGAACTATAGAGCTTACATCGCGGATTTCACGAATAAAAGTAACTGATAGCCCGGGACATGGCATTTCCTCGGAAAAGCTTTTTGCCCAGAAACCATCTTCGAGATAATTTTTTTCGATCGTGCTAAGAGATTGAATCTGTGAAAAGCCACAATGGTGATTTGTAACCAGCAATCCCTGAGGTGAAATTAATTCGCCCGTACAACCTGCACCAAATTGTACGACAGCATCTTTCAGCGAAGATTGATTGATGCTATAGATTTCCTGAACCGGAATTTGCAAACCTAACTGTTGCATATCCGATTGATTGATTTGTTCAAGTAAATGAGGCAGCCACATTCCTTCTTTGGAGAACGCAAGTAAAGGAAGGAAGGCTAAGAGGGAGAGGAGACGTTTCATGAAAAGTAATTAGCTAATTAGCTAATTAGCTAATTCAATTTAAGCTTCCATCAAACTCAACTCACGTTGCATATCAAGCAGCGATGATTTGATTTTAGAAAGCGAATTCTTGAGAGCAATTTTGTCGACGAAAGAATCCTGATATGAATTTGCGGAAGTAAAAAGAGGAAGTTCGAGTGGATTGTCAGCCAGTTCAACACCCTGAACCGTCATCACCTCTTCCTGGCGCAATTTTGAAAGCTTGTTATCTTTCAATTCAGTCTTTGCACCTTTCAGAGTAAACCCTTTTTCCTTCACGAGATGATAAATTTTCTTGAAGTTCTCGATATCAGATTGTGTGTACATACGGTTACCTTTTTTATTGGTAGCCGGGCGAATAACGTCGAATTCCTTTGACCAAAAACGGATATGAGAAGTGTTCACATTAAACATAGAAGCCACTTCACCAATGGAAAAATACAGTTTTTCGATTTCTTTCTCTTTGTACGGCATAACTCTGAGGGTTTGTTGACGAATATACGATGATTTCAGATTTTGGCAAAGAATATTTTCGCATCGGCCGTTGGGTTAATAACCGGGAGGGGTTGATAACGTTGGCCCCGAATCGATTAGCTGATTAGACGATTAGCTGATTAGCTAATGATTGAGCTACACCTACTGACGGTATAAAAACAAATAGTTCGATGTATGGTGACGAAATTTCAGAGCGCCTTCATCAGCTAATCAGCTAATCAGTCTAATCGTCTAATCAAACGCCTGTCCCGCCTTCGAAGAAATTTCGAGCATCTTAGCGTATTCTTCAGGACTGAGGTCGTTATAATAGAAGTTAACCGGGTTCACGGGATTACCGTTTTTGCGGACTTCGTAATGCAGGTGAGGTCCGGTAGAGGAGCCGGTATTTCCCACGTAGCCGATGAGATCACCTCGGGAAATCTTTTGACCGGGACGAATGAGAATTTTGCTCATGTGTCCATAAAGCGTTTCATAGCCGTAGCCGTGGTTGATGATTACGTTGTTACCATAGCCTCTTCCGTCCATTTCCACTTTACTGACTACGCCATTACCGGTAGCATGGATTTCAGTTCCTATTGGTGCTGTAAAATCCATTCCCGTGTGCATCATTTCGGTTTTGTAGATTGGGTGGATACGCCAGCCATAACCGGAAGCCACGCGTTTTAAATCCTTATTGGCTACAGGCTGAATAGCAGGGATAGCGGCTAGCATGGCGGCTTTATTTTTAACCAGGTCCCAAACCTCGTCGAATGATTTCGACTGCACATACAATTGTTTTGAAATTTGATCAACGCGTTTAGAAACATCAACTACTAAATCGGCATCGTAGTAATCACGCAGTTTGTTATACCGGTCTACTCCACCGAAGCCGGCTTCACGAACTGATGCAGGGATTGGTTCAGTCTCAAATATGACACGGTAGATCGTATTATCGCGCTCCTGAATATCTCTTAAAACATCTTCAACCTGATCGGTTCTTTGTTTAAGGATTTCGAGTTGATACGAAGTTTCTTCCAGCTGACGTTTTAATCGTTTTTCCTTTGGCGAATCAAAAAAGTTGTAAGCAAAGAGCATGATTAACGCACCAAAAACCACCGCAGTAGCCAACCAGCCAAACCACCTCAGGAGCCGTTTTTTCCAGCTCACGATCACACGCTCATATTTCAGCGTCGCCGTGTTAAAGTGATATTTTACGTTTGGCATTAGTTGTACTTAATTGGTTTTGACAATAAGAAAGAAGCGGTTCAAAATACCACTTAGAAAGAGCTTTCTCACTCGTATTTTGCAATAAGAATGATAAAATTCGCTATTCCTGATTATCTTCGCCCAGCCTGATTGTGCATGCAAATATACACCAGGTAACGACTTCTCACAATTCTATTATCATGATGACTTCGGCTGAAATCCGTACTGCATTCCTTGAGTTTTTTAAGAGTAAAGGCCACCATATTGTGCCTTCTGCCCCAATGGTAGTAAAAAACGACCCTACATTGATGTTTACCAATGCAGGTATGAATCAATTCAAAGATATTTTTCTCGGAAACGCCCCGGCAAAATACAAACGCATAGCCAATACCCAGAAATGTCTCCGTGTATCAGGCAAACACAATGATCTTGAGGAAGTTGGAATCGACACGTATCACCATACGATGTTCGAGATGTTAGGAAACTGGTCGTTTGGCGATTATTTCAAAACGGAAGCAATTGCCTGGAGTTGGGAATTGCTCACGGAGGTATACAAGCTTCCGAAAGATCGCCTTTACGTAACGGTTTTCGAAGGCGATGCTAAAGAAAATCTGGCTTTCGATCAGGAGAGTCATGATCATTGGAAAAAGGTAATTGCCGAAGACAGAATTCTTCGTGGAAATAAAAAAGACAATTTCTGGGAAATGGGTGCAACAGGTCCGTGTGGTCCGTGCTCAGAAATTCATATCGACTTACGTTCTGAGGAAGAAAGAAAAAAAATCCCGGGAGCAACGATGGTGAATACAAGCCATCCTCAGGTGATTGAAATCTGGAACAATGTGTTCATGGAGTTCAATCGCAAAGCCGATGGTAGTCTGGAAAAATTACCTGCGCAACACGTCGATACCGGAATGGGTTTCGAACGTTTGTGTATGGCGATGCAGGGGAAGACTTCGAATTATGACACTGATGTATTTCAGCCGATGATTCAATTCATTGCTGTTACGTCAGGTGTTAAATATGGCTTAGATGAAAAGACTGACATCGCGATGCGCGTAATGTCGGATCATATTCGTGCTATTGCACTGGCGATTTCCGACGGACAATTACCGAGTAATAACAAAGCAGGTTATGTGATTCGACGAATTCTTCGTCGTGCCGTTCGTTATGCGTTTACATTCCTCAATTTCAAAGAACCATTTTTACATAAGCTCGTGCCGATTTTGGCTGAGCAGTTCAAAGATGTGTTCCCGGAATTGAAAGCTCAGCAAGATTTTGTCATCCGTGTGATACAGGAAGAAGAATCAGCCTTCCTTCGTACGCTTGAAACAGGTATTCGCAAATTTGAAGATTACAAAGGCAAAGCCGTTGCAGGTGAATTTGCTTTCGAATTATTCGACACATATGGCTTCCCAATCGATCTCACCGAATTGATGGCGAGAGAAAAAGGAATGGAAGTCGACATGGACGGATTTAACAAATGTCTGCAGCAACAAAAAGAACGCTCCCGTGCAGCGGCAGCAGTTGATACAGATGACTGGGTAATTGTCCGTGATGAAGAAGCGGTTGAATTTGTCGGTTACGATGAATTGCACTGCGAATCGGAGATCCTCCGTTATCGCAAAGTGAAAGCAAAAGGAAAAGAACAATACCAGTTAGTTTTAAATCGCACTCCATTTTATGCAGAGAGCGGTGGTCAGGTTGGCGATACGGGAGTGCTCGAATTTGACGGTGAAAAAATTTACATTACCGACACACAGAAAGAGAACAATCTGATTATTCATTTCACAGATAAACTCCCTAAAGACGTAAGCGCCTCTTTTTACAGTCGTGTAAACGAATCGCGCCGAAAAATGATTACCAATAATCACTCTGCCACTCACCTGCTCCACTCGGCTTTGAAAAAAGTACTTGGCACACATGTGAATCAGAAAGGATCGCTCGTGAATGAAAATCAGACACGGTTTGACTTTTCGCACTTTACGAAAGTCACTGATGAAGAAGTTAAGCAAATTGAAAAGCTCGTGAATGAGAAAATTCGCGAGAACATTCTTCTCGATGAAAAGCGCAACGTACCTGTCCAGCAAGCGATGGATATGGGAGCGATGGCATTGTTTGGTGAGAAATATGGAGAGTTTGTTCGCGTGATCACTTTTGATCCGAAATATTCAATCGAATTATGCGGAGGAACTCACGTAAAGGCGACAGGTGAAATCGGTTTAATGAAAATTGTTTCAGAAGGAGCAGTTGCCGCAGGCGTACGACGCATAGAAGCTATCACTGCCGACAAAGCTGAAAGCTATTTTGAAGAGCAACAAAAGCAATTAGATGCTTTACGTGAACTTTTGAAGAATCCGAAAGATTTAGTTCAACGTGTGCAGTCGCTTATTGACGAGAACACACAATTGCAGGATAAGATCAATGCATTCTCAAACGAAAAGACGCAGCAGATCAAGAAAGAACTCATTGGAAAAGTAAGATCAGTAAATGGCATCAATGTTATTGTTGAGCAGATTGAAATTCCATCGGCTGAAGCATTGAAGAACCTTTCCTTCGAATTGAAAAATCAGATCGACAACTTATTCTTTTTAGCAGGGACAACCGTTGACGGGAAAGCACTGTTAAGTCTGATAGTATCTGACAATTTAGTAAGTGATAAGAAAATGAATGCCACACAGATTATTCGGGAGTTGGCCAAGGATATTCAGGGCGGCGGCGGAGGCCAACCATTTTATGCGACGGCAGGAGGTAAAAATCCTGAAGGACTTTCGATTGCTCTCAAAAAAGCGGATTCATTCTTAAGTTAATTCTCAATTCGCAAATCGTATTACCTTTCAAAACCTGCAAAAGCAACACTTTTGCAGGTTTTTTTTGCATATTAGCATACTTCCGGACCGAAGAGGCTGGCATGCCGTCGTCTTTCTGCGAAACAGATGACAGCAAAATACCTGCATTATGTCATTTGTTAAGAAGCACATACCTCTTAGATTTGGCAGTACTACCTGAATTGAATTTTCACTTCAGGAAGTACTTCTTTTGAATAAAACTAAACATTAGAAATCTCTATGTTCAAATTACCGGTATCCAAATTGGTATTTGCCTTTTTGTTTTTGACTTTCTTTTTCATTCTGATATTTTATTCGATCACATATCAGTCTGTAAAAACGACTATTGAGAGCAGCCATGCAGATTCGCTGAATTTAGTAGTCATGCGAAACCTTGAGGGGTTATTGGATGATATCCAAGAATTGGAGGTGAGTCAAAGAGGCTTTATCCTCACAAAAGATTCTGCACATCTGAAAGCATTCAGGAACAGCTATGAAGAATGCATAATTCATATCAACGAATTAAACAATCTTCAAATTAAAGAAGGGCATGGCGATAAGCAAGACAATCATCTTGCAAAAAGCATCCCGATACTTACAAAGATGCTTGATGACTACACTTCCTATTTGGAAAGAAGTATGAATTTTAAATTGAGTGGAAGAAGCAAAGAAGCATTAGAATTATCGCAATCCGAAGCAGGTATTAATAAAATACTTGAATTAAGAAATTATATTAAAAAACTTGAGAACGATGGCAGGGAATTCCTCCGTATCTCAGCAATGGCACAAGAGGCAAATTCCAACCATGCCGACAAATTATTCAGAACCTTTGGGCTGATCGTTTTAATTGCGCTTCTTCTTCTATATTTTAGAATCACTTTCGATTTAAAAAAGCGCAACGAGTTAGAGAAACGATTACAGACATTTAATGAAGAGTTGAGCAAGCATGTGCATCAGAAGACCGCCGAACTTAGAGAAAAGAATGATCAACTCGATCTATTTCTTGAACACAGTCCGCAGCCTGGCCATGTTTGACAACGAAATGAAATACCTTGTTGCCAGTCAGAAATGGTCCGATGATTTTAACCTTGGCCCTGAATCCCTGTTAGGAAAATCTCACTACGACATCTTCCCTGCGATGAAGCAATGGTGGAAAGACCTTCACGAAAGAGCTTTAAACGGAGAAATTATCGTAGGCAACGAAGATACTTTCGTAAGAAATGACGGAAAGTTGGAATGGAAACGATGGGACTTGTATCCTTGGTATGATGTAAACGAAAAAATTGGTGGCATTATCATCTTTTCTCAAATCATTACTGAACAGAAAAAGGCGCAACAAAAACTACTGATTCACGACGCCCTACTCTCTCGTTCTGAACAAATGGGGAAATTTGGATGCTGGGAAACCGACTTTTTAATTGATCGCACCGAATGTTCTGATGCCTATTATGCGCTCACCGGTTTGCCAAAAGAAGAGCAAACTTCGCTCGTGAAATTCAGAGCACTGGTGCATCCGGACGACAGAGATAATTTCGAAAAAGACATTAAAGCTATTTACAAGAAACCGGGAGTATATTCTCATAATTTCAGAATTATTACTTCCGATGGTGTCACAAGGTACATTCACTCAAGTCTGGAAGTTTATTTTTCATCAGACAATAAACTACTCCGTGCTTTTGGTGTGATGCAGGATGTGACAGAACAACATCAGTATGAAGAAAGCTTAAGAACCAGTGAGGAAAAATACCGAATGCTCTTTGACCAGGCTGATGATGGAATCGCAATAAGTTCTCGGGAAGGGAAATTTATTCAGGCAAATACGGCCTTCTGTAATATCTTCGGAATAACAACTGCTGAGATAGTCAATTATCGTTTGGAAGATTTTATTGTTATTGCTGAAAAGGAAGAACCACTTCGCTACAAGGAACTGCTGAACAATATCAAGGTTGATTCGACTCGAAATGCAAGAACAAGGGATGGCAAGAACATTATAATCAGTATTAGCGCGAAGATGATGCCTAATGGTCTCTTCCTGGGTTTCTGCAGGGATATTACAGAAAAAATCGAATCTGCAAGAGCTATTCAGGAAAGTGAAAACAAATTCAGGGCAATATTTGAATCAGAGCCCGAATGTGTAAAAGTAATGGATGCAGATTGCAATCTCATAAGCATGAATCCTGCCGGTATTACTATGCTAGGGGCAAACAGTCTGGAGGAAATAAAAGGCCGATGTATAGCAGAAGTTGTTCTTCCGAAATATAGGGACGAATATAAAAAAATGGCTAAAGAAGTTTTCAAAGGCAAGTCGGTGAAATTCGACTTTGAAATTATAACCTTCTTAGGCCTCCATAAAATTTTCGAATCACAGTCTGTACCATTACGAAATGCAGCCGGAGAGGTAATTTCAGTATTAAGCGTTTCACTGGACGTAACCGATAAGAGAAAAGCAGCAGAGAAATTGGCTGCCAGTGAAGCCCGTTTTAGGTCGATCATCGAACAATTCCCATTCCCGGTAGCAAACTATCATACGAATGGAGACCTTTTCTCAATTAATAAAGCATGGGAAATTCTATGGCAATCGCAAAGAGAAGACTTTGAAGGTTATAACATGCTGAAAGATCCATTGGTCGTCGAAGCCGGCCTGATGGAAGATGCTCACCGTGCCTTTGGAGGTGAACTAATGCAATCGAAACCTTTCCTGTATGAGCCATCACGAATCGGAAATACAGGCCGAAGCCGTTGGATCATCCCTACAATGTTTCCTCTTAAAACCACGGATGGCGAAATACTCGAAGTCATAGAAATTCTCCAGGACGTAACAGATCAAATCGAAGCCAAAGCTGAGATGGAAGCCAGTGAAGAGAAATACCGAACTTTGGTAGAAGAAGCGAACGACGGAATTTTCATCGCCGACAAGAGCGGTAAATTTATTGTCGTGAATCCAAGCGGTTGCCGGATGTCTCAATACTCATTCGAAGAATTGAAAGACATGAGTCTCTATGATTTAGTTCTTCCGGAAGATCTCAAGAAACGACCGTTCCGATTTGCAGAAATGCATGAGGGAAAAATTGTTCATTCAGAGCGAAGGATGAAAAGAAAGGATGGAAGTATTGTCGACGTAGAGCTTTCAGCTAAATTCATCACTGAAACCCGATTCCTTGCCTTCGTGCGCGACATTACCGAATCCAAAAAGGCGCAAAATGAAATTCGCAAATCTAACGACCGATTTAATTTGATTGCAAATGCAACGAATGACGCATTGTACGAATGGAATTTGGACACAAACGAAATCTGGTGGAGTGAAAGTCACTTCCTCATGTTTGGTTTTGATCCACACAAGCCGATTCCATCTCAAGAGGAATGGCTTTCAAAGATACATCCCGACGATCGTCATTTACTCATTGAACAATTAGATGATGCATTGAATAGAAAAGCGATCAATTCAAGCGCAATAGTTCGGTACCTGACCGCTGAAGACACTTATGGAACCCTGCTTCAGAGATGTACTCTCACCCGAATAGATGAAAGCTCAAAAGGAACTGTAGTGGGCTCATTCGTTGATATTACTTCCCGAATCAAAGTTGAAGAAGAATTAAGGTTGATGGAAAAAGCTATTGCTACCTCTATCAGTGGAATGGGATTGGCTGATTTAACAGGTAAAATTACCTACGCTAATGACACATTATGGAAAATGTGGGGCTTCAACAACCGCGAGGAATTATTGGGAAAACACTTAACCGAAGTTTTCCATGGAAATCGAATAGACGAGACAATTCACAATCTTCAGGTAAGAGGTTATGATCATGGCGAAGATATCGGCTTGAAAGCGGATAACTCATTATTCAATGTTGCATTCTCTGCCAATATTATCACTGATCAAAAAGGTGCACCTATATGCCTCTTCGGATCATTCATCGATATTACTGATCGTAAAAAAGCAGAAGATGCTATTCGTCAGAGTGAGTCGAAATACCGCTTATTATTTGACTTAAGCCCTTTACCTAAATTTGTTTTCGACGAAAACACTTTCAACATTCTTGATGTAAATAATGCTACTGTTGACCATTATGGCTATTCACGGGAAGAATTGCTAAACATGAAGGTTGAGGAAATTATTGCTCCTGAAGATCGTGAGAAATTCCCTAAAGCCATTATCGAAGGAAAGGCCATAAAAAAAGGCGGACTCTGGAATCACCTCACCAAGAACGAAAAAGTGATGCAGGTGGAAATCTTTACACATAAACTTCAGTACAATGATCAACCTGCCTGGCTGGTTCTTGCAAATGATGTCTCAAAAGAAATTGAACAAAAAGAACTTTTAGAGCAAACAACATCTCAACTCCGACAATTGGCAGCTCACTTACAGGATATTCGTGAGGAAGAGAGAACCAATATTGCCCGTGAGATTCATGATGAAATGGGACAACAGCTGACTGCGCTAAAAATAGATTTAAGCTATGTCAAAAAGAAATGCGATCCGAACGATACTGCTACGATGACGAGAATAGAATCTGCTATGAGTCAGGTCGACGAAACGATTAAGTCGATACGACGCATCTCTACCGACTTACATCCGGGTATTCTCGAAGACTTAGGTTTAGTAGCAGCCTTGGAGTGGCAGGCACAGGAGTTTGAAATACGAACCGGTATCAAAACAGATTTCATTGACCATAGCAGCGAAAAATCGATTGACAAGAATATTTCCAGAGCCATTTTCCGAATCTTCCAGGAATCGCTTACAAATATTGCCCGACATTCGGGTGCAAAAATGCTAAGGCCCTGCTTGAGATCGATAAACATGAATTGAGACTCATCATGCGAGACGATGGAAGAGGATTTGATACATCGGAGCTTAAACATAGTAAATCACTTGGACTAGTTGGCATCAAAGAGCGTGTGATCCTTATGAACGGAAAATATTCGATAGAAAGTAATCCGGGGCATGGCACAGAAATAAAGGTGTCGGTTCCATTGGCGGGCTTGAATATTCTCAGAAATTAAGCGAATTGCATATCTTGCACCGATGATTCTTTAGGTGCACAAAAATTTGATGACTTCCGCAAAGCTTAATTCGTCTTTCATCTTTATTACGATTAGTGTATTTCTACTTCTCATACTTCCGTGGCTCATAAGCGATGGAATGTTTATGGATGGCATGATCTATTCAACTGTCGCCAGGAATTTGGCAGAAGGGCAAGGATCGTGGTGGAATCTACACTTAGCGAAACATCTGTCAGATACCTATAACGACCAACCGCCTCTGACACTTTGGATCACATCATTTTTCTTTAGAGCATTTGGCAATTCGATATACACTGAGAGAATCTACTCCCTTTGTATGGCAATTGGAAATTTGTTACTAATTCGCTCAATTTGGAAAATCGCCAACTCAAGGCAAAGCGAAAGAAAACAATATTGGTGGCTTCCTGTATTACTTTGGATCATCCCTCCTGCTTGCTTCTGGTCATTTGCCAATAACATGCAGGAAAACACGATGAGTGTTTTTATTCTATTGTCTATCCGGTCTTATTTTCTCTTCGAAAAAAATAATCGTGATTTCATGCAACTGGCATTTTCTTCTGCGTTCATTTTTCTTGCAGCAATGACTAAAGGTATCCAAGGAATCTTCCCAATTATCGCGGGCATCCTTACATTCATAACTATTGGCAATATATCCATTTCCGAGAGTATTCGACGAACTGCCATCTTGCTTTCTGTAATAGTCATCGGATCTGTATCGTTGTACTTCTATGAACCCGCAAGACATTATTTCGAACTATACTACCAGAAAAGAATCCTGAATACATTTGCCAATCCTGATTCATCAACGACTCCCACCCGTTTTTACTTACTTCTCCGTTTGATGTCGGAAATGATCGGTCCTCTTGTATTGATTGGGATTATAAGATTATCCGGAGAACGTATTTCGAAAGGAATCAAATTAGATAGTCAGACCAAAAAGCAGGCTCTTTGGTTTTTACTTTTAGCATTAGCCGGTACAGTACCGCTTATGGTAACATCTGAACAACGTCGATTTTATCTGGTTCCGACATTTCCTTTATACGCGCTAGCCTTTGCTACGCTTTCCGCAGGCTATCTGAATTCAATCATACACTACCTGGCAGGAAGAATGAAACAAAACTACCCAATGTACCTTGCATTCCTGCTTTTTGCACTTGGAACCGGCTTATCCATCTCGAAAGCAGGGAGCGTAAAAAGAGATGCGGAAATGATTCACGATGTTCGTGTTATTGGCAAAATAATACCACCGGGTACCACTCTTCATATTGCATCGGATCAATTTCAAGAATGGAGCCTTCATTTATACATGAAAAGATATTACGACATTGATCTTACCACCACACAGACAGGCGAGGAATCTAATTACTACTTAGGTAGAAAAACAAAAGCAGCTCCTGAAAATACTGAAGAGCTGCCCTTGAACTTGATTCTTTACAAGCTTTATAAACTTAAGCCGTGATATATTCATAACGCGTACCGAAGTGTTTATCTCTTCCTCCGCGTGAAGGATCCATTTCGTACGTTTGCTCTTCAGCTACATTTCCTTCTTCATCAAAAACGAATGTATTTCTTCGAAGTAAAAGTCCGCTTGAGTCAAAAACCTCCTGCCCTATCATACGATTCTGTTCATCGTACGTAAAGAGAACTTTCTTCGAATAGAAATCTTTGTAGATCTTTTCAATCACATTACCACGATCATCAAATACATTCTGTACGGCGCTAATGAGTTTTCCCTGAGGATTTGTCTGAACCGACGACAACTCCTTCCCTTCCGAATTGAATTTGGCGACAGTTTTAGTAATCATACTTCCGTTTCCGTCGTATTCGCATTCTTCAATTTCCAGCTCTCCGTTATAAGTATATGATGTGCGGCCTGTAACTTTGTTACCGGAATCCATTTGGATACGATCCGTAACATTTCCCTTATCGTTGTACTTTATTTCCTCCTTGGAAAGAAATTCCCCCTCTTCGTCATATTGAACGATAGCAGTGATATTTCCCTTCTCATCATACTGATATTCTGTTTTCTCACCGGCATCATCACCGTACATTTTTGTTTCTGAGATCAGATCACCCTTCTCATTGCGATCCATTAAACGACGTTCGGTCACATCTTCGGTAGCAAAATAGAGTACATGCGACATCAGTTTGCCGGCAGCATTATATGTGTACGTATTCTCCTCTTCCAGTTCACCGGAGTCGAGATATTTTAATTCTGATAAGATACGTCCTTCGCTATCAAGTTCAATTTTTGCTTCGAGAAATTCTTCTTCGGGTTCAGGAGTCAGGTCAGCAAAATTGAAGCTCTTGTAATTTTGGTTGAAACGATGAATGGTTTTGATCTTTGACATAATAATTATTTTTTGCTGGCAAATTGCTGCACTTCCTTTTCAGTAATTTTTTTATCTGACAAAATTATTAATCGCTCCACTACATTTCGAAGTTCACGAAGTTTTCCTGTCCAGTTGATTTTCTGAAATTCCTTTAAAGCCTCAGCAGTGAATGTCTTCAAAGGCATGCCATATTCCTCACAAATTTCTTTCAAAAAATGATTTGCCAACACAGGGATATCATCTTTCCTGTCGTTGAGAGAAGGAACATGAATCAGAATCACCGAAAGACGATGGTATAAATCCTCGCGGAAGTTTCCTTTTTCAATTTCAGCTTTGAGATCACGGTTGGTTGCAGCGACAACGCGCGGGCTGACGCTGATTTCCTTTTCACCACCTACACGGGTGATTTTATTTTCCTGCAATGCACGCAAAACTTTCGACTGTGCCGACAAGCTCATATCACCAATCTCATCGAGAAAGAGAGTCCCTCCGCTTGCCTGCTCGAACTTTCCGATTCGTTGTTTGATAGCCGACGTAAACGCGCCCTTTTCATGGCCAAACAATTCAGACTCTATCAGCTCCGAAGGAATAGCCGCGCAATTCACTTCTACCAACGGTCCACCGGCGCGATTACTTTTCTCATGTATCCATCGAGCCACAAGTTCCTTTCCTGTTCCATTACCACCCGTAACCAAAACACGAGCTTCTGTAGGAGCAACTTTCTCTATGATGGATTTTATCTCGGCAATGACAGGTGACTCGCCTACCATTTCGCGAGTTTTAAATATTTTCCGTTTAAGGATCTTGGTTTCGGTAATTAAGGAAGATTTGTCTAAGGCATTACGAACTGTAACCAGCAAACGATTTAAATCAGGTGGTTTGGAGATATAATCATATGCCCCTTTTCGGATGGCATCAACAGCCGTTTCGATTGTACCATGTCCGCTGATCATAACAACGGGAAGATCGGGGTTCAGTTCCTGCAGTTTAGCCAGGACTTCTATACCATCCATTTTAGGCATTTTGATATCGGATAAAACCAAATCAAAATTTCCTGTCTCTGCCTTTTTACACCTTCGGCTCCATCGTTGGCAATTTCTACTTCATACTTTTCGTAAGTGAGAATATCTTTAAGCGTGTTGCAAATCGCTTTTTCGTCGTCAATAATTAGAATTTTCGCCATAATAGCCAATAAGATTAGTTGTTCTTTTGAAGGATGTTCCAAAGCGCTCCCTCTTTGAGAGCAAACTTCGACATCTTCATTTTTGAGAGCTTACATCGCTCGAGCACGAAGGTAGTACAAAGAGAGGCAAGCACAATCATGTCAACACGCATTTTTATGAGCCCCTTCATTTTCATTCGCTTCATGGTAGTTGAGGAAACGAGAATACCATGGAGCTTGTAAAATTCCTCGATATTAAACTCATAGTGATTGGCATTTTTGATTACATTTTTTGCATGAAACTTATAGCCAATCATCTCAGCGAAAGTATCGAATGACCCCGAAGAGCCGACTAACTGAGTCGGTTTCCATTTTTCAGTCTGTTGAAAGAGGATTTCCAGTTCTTTCGCAAAAAATTTCCGCAATTTACCAATCTCAGAAGCTGTAATCGGATCGGACGGCTTGAAGATTTCGAGCAGTCGGGCTGCTCCGATATTGAAACTATGCTTCCAGAAAATCTTTTGATGGTCGCAGATGATAAATTCCGTACTTCCTCCACCGATATCCATAATGAGCGAGCGTCCGGCACTGAGGTCGACACACTGACGTACGCCATAGCAAATCAATTCCGCTTCACGGCTTCCTGAAATTACTTCGATGTCGATTGAAGCTTGCGCTTTTGCTTCCCTCACAAAATCTTTTCCGTTTACCGCACTCCGAATCGCCGAAGTGGCAAAGGCGAATATTCTTTCGGGTTTATGTTTATCGATAATTTCACGATAGTGCTTTAACGCTTTAATGCCACGTTGAAAAGGAATCGGGGCAATTTCATTCTGATGAATAGCTCCTTCCCCCAATTTGACAACCACCTTCGATTTGAAAACAACTCTTCTTTCACCCTTTGCGCTCACAGAGACAATCAAAAGGTGGAAAGTATTGGTTCCAAGATCGAGGATGGCAACTCTCAAAATTAAGTCAGATTAGTTATGATAGCGTAACCACTTCCACAATTCCTTGTACGAAACTTTTTTACCATACATTAAAATTCCGACACGGTATATTCGACCGGCTATCCACGTTGTAAATATGAACCCCAAAACCAACATTACCATTGAAAGCATAATTTGCCATGCAGGCACTCCGAATGGCAATCGTACCATCATAACGATCGGTGAAGTAAACGGAATAATTGAGAACCAGAACGCGATATTCCCTTGCGGATTTGACATAACATTCACCGAAGCCACATACGCAATTATAAGCGGTATAGTAACAGGCATCATGAATTGCTGTGTATCGGTTTCTGCGTCAGCGGCAGCTCCTACAGCGGCAAATAAGGCGCTATACAGAAGATATCCTCCGATGAAATAAAAGACGAACATGGAAAGCAGAAATGTGAAATTAATTTGACTAAGGGCGCCGGAGATTTCGCTGAAAGCTGCTGATTGAGCATCCATTTTCTGTGGCACCTGATCATCGACTACTGCCTCACTATTTATTCTTGTTGTTGGCATCATCTTCGGGCTACCATCTTTAATGCCCATTGCTGCACCTACACCCATATACACTCCGGAAGTAAGAACGATCCAGAGCACCAATTGCGTTAATCCGACCATAGCTACTCCGATGATTTTCCCCATCATGATTTGAAAAGGCTTCACCGATGAAATAATAACCTCCAGAATACGACTTGTCTTTTCCTCCAACACTCCACGCATGACCATGGCACCATAGATAAAAATAAAGAGATAGATGATCAGTCCACTTCCGAATCCGAGAGCAGTGATAATTCCTACATTCTTATCGTTATTATCCAGATCCTTCGTAGCGACACGAACATTGGTTTTAATCGTAGACAATTTCTGCTCATCGATTCCTGCGTCAATGTACTTCTGCGCATTCACTTCCTTCTCTATCGCAAACTCGATTTTAGAAATTAAATCAAATCCGGGTTGTGATTTCGAAAAAAACTGAACCGCTGATTCAAGCATTTTCGGATCTGTCACAGGAGGGATGTAGAGAATTCCAAAGTATCCATTGTCTTCACAATTCTTTTTAGCCGAATCAATATTATCCGTGATTGGTTTAAAAACAAGTCGCTCAGAATTTTTAAACACCTTTTCAAAAGCATGTGTTTCGTCCTTCACGGCAATGATTTTAGTTTCGCTGTCCACCTTATTCATCAGAAGAGTTGAAACCAATACACCACCCATTAAGAGAGGGCCTAAAAAGGTCATAATGATAAATGACTTTTTTCTAACTCTTGAAAGGTATTCGCGTTGTATGATTAAAAGTATTTTATTCATAATTCAAATGTGATTAGCGGAAACTATTTTTTTACAGGATTATTTTCGTTCACTTTCATAATAAAAATATCATTCATGCTTGGAATGACTTCCTGCACGCTGAGTATTTCCACATGAGGCAAAATTGCTTTCAATAAATCATTGACAGAGGAAGAAGCAATCATTTTAATTCGGGCAACATGATGATCTTCTTCAGGCTTCAAGTCAATTAATTCATAACCTGTCCATAATGCATGAGTAAAGCCGATATTCGTTCCCCGGAATCGTATATCGTATGTCATACTTCGGTATGCTTTTCGGATTTCCTTAACAGCACCGTCGAGAATAACATGCGAGTTATTGATAAGGGCAATATGACTACAAAGCTCTTCAACGCTTTCCATTCGGTGCGTTGAGAGTACGATCGTCGTTCCGTTCTTGCGAAGTTCAAGCAATTCGTTTTTTACTAACTCAGCATTAATAGGATCGAAGCCGGTAAATGGTTCATCGAGAATCAAAAACTCCGGATTATGCAAAATCGTAGTGATGAACTGCACTTTCTGCGCCATTCCTTTCGAAAGCTCTTCGATTTTCTTTTTCCACCAGGCTTGAATTTCAAATTTTTCAAACAAGTATTTCAATTTCACAAGAGCATCGTGCTTCGACATACCTTTTAAACGGGCGAGATAGAGCGCTTGCTCTCCAACTTCCATCTTTTTGTAAAGGCCACGTTCCTCCGGAAGATAGCCCATCTTTAAAGCATGCGACGGAGTAAGAATTTCTCCTTTGAATTTAATCTGCCCGCTATCCGGAGCTGTAATCTGTGTGATGGTGCGGATGAGTGAAGTTTTACCTGCACCATTAGGTCCAAGTAATCCAAAGACACTTTGTCCGGGGATGTTAATCGAAACATTATCTAAGGCCTTGTGCGAGGCATAGTTTTTCGACACATTGGAAATTTCAAGAATATTCATAGGTTATAGAAGATGCGTAAAGTAAAAAACCCGTTGGTATGGTGGCCAAACGGGGAAATATTTTTTAGTAATTAGTAAGTGGAAATTGGTAATTAGTAAGCTGAAAGTAGTAAGTTGACCGGGGGTTAAGAAAGGGTTAATTTTTTGGAGGGAGTAGATTAGGAATGGAAGAATTCTTTCATTCGGTCGTAGAAGCTTTTGTCGCCTTTGCCGGGATTGGGTTTGAAGTTGGCTGAGTTGCGCAATTGCTCTAACAGCTTTTTCTCTTCTGAAGAAAGGTGCTGTGGAGTCCACACGTTTACATTGATTAGGAGATCGCCTTTGCCATAACTGTTTACCGAAGGCAAGCCTTTACCTTTCATGCGAAGTACTTTACCGCTCTGTGTTCCGGCGTCGAGTTTAATCTTTGCCTTACCCTCGATTGTTGGCACTTCTGTGCTGATTCCGAGAGCTGCATCTGCAAAATTGATATACAGATCGTACAGCAAATTATTGCCATCGCGCATCAGATGTGCGTGCTTGATTTCTTCAATTACGATAATTAAATCACCGGGTACTCCTCCTCTTTCTCCCAGATTTCCTTTGCCACTAACCGTCAATTGCATACCCTCTCCGACACCCGGAGGAATATTGATGGTAATTGTATCTTCTCCATGTTGCACACAGCTACCATGGCATGATTTGCATTTATTAGCTATGATCTGTCCTTCTCCGCTACATGTCGGGCAAGTAGAAGTCGTGCGCATCTGTCCGATGAACGTACTCGTCACCCGATGCACCTGACCGCTACCCTGGCAAGTAGAACAACGAGTAAAAGATCCGCCGTCTTGCGCTCCTGAACCTTTACAGGAATTGCAGGAAACGAACTTGTTTACTTTTATTTTTTTCTCGACACCATTGGCAATTTCTTCCAGGGTGAGACTGACTTTAATTCGAAGATTGGATCCACGATTTACTCGTCGGCCACCACGTGTGCCTCCTCCTCCGCCACCGCCGAAGAAACTTTCGAAAGGATTTCCTTCACCGAAAATATCACCGAAGTGGGAGAAAATATCCTCCATATTCATTCCACCTGCAGCGCCGCCACCGGCAGCACCACCCATACCACGATGACCGAGTTGGTCATAGCGTTGACGTTTCTCCGTGTTGCTCAACACTTCGTAAGCTTCAGCAGCTTCTTTAAAATGCTCTTCCGCTTCTTTGTTGCCCGGATTTTTATCGGGATGGAATTTAATCGCCATCTGTCGGTAAGCTTTTTTGATCTCAGCTTCACCGGCATTTCGCGCCACTCCTAAAATTTCGTAATAATCTCTTTTCGACATAGACTAAATCTCTTCTTAATTTCCAACGATAACTTTGGCGTGACGAATTACTTTATCATTCAGAAAATATCCGCGTTCAACTTCTTCGATAACCATTCCCTTTTGATCTTCGGATGGTGCAGGCACATTCGTAATTGCGTCGTGCAGATCTGCATCAAATGGTTTTCCTTTTGCGTCCATTGCTTTTAAACCACGGGCTTCTGTTGATGATTTCAATTTTGAATAAATCAAATTCAATCCTTCTTTAACCGGCCCTATTTCTTTAGCCGTCTCGAACGATTTTAAAGCTCTTTCGAAATCATCGATAATGGGAAGGATAGAAAGGAAGATATCCGAGCCCGCCATTTTCGACTGTTCGATACGATCTCTGGAAACGCGCTTTTTATAATTTTCAAAGTCAGAATAGAGTCGCAAATATTTATCTCTAGACTCCGAAAGCTCAGCTTCCATCTTAGCGATTGGATCATTTTCCTCAGTGGAGGCATCAGGCAAAGCTTCAGTAACCGGTTGAGTCTCCTCAGCCGAATTTTCAGTTTCTAACTTATTTTCTGTGTCAGCAGAATGTTCTTTTGACTTCATTTTTGATGATTTTTTAGTAAAACCGGGGAATTTCAAGCGATTTCGCATTAGTCAACAACTTTGCCAGATAGGGTTCCCGGGCCAAATTGGCAGGCAAAAGTAGCGAATTCTAAATGAGAATAGCCGATATGCTTCTCTGCCGATCGAAAAAAGGCAAAAAAAAAAGAGGCCGAAGCCTCTTCTATAGAATTCAAAATTGTTTGCCGGAAACTACTTCGCCAACTGGTCATCTAATGCTTGCTCCAGAGCCGGGCCTCTTAAATCGCGACCGACGATAATTCCATTACCATCGATCAACCAATTTGTCGGAATAGACTGAACTCCGTATAAAGCACCTGCTTTAGATTGCCACCACATCAGATCACTTACGTGAGTTGGCCACACTAAACCGTCTGCTTTAATTGCCTGTTGCCATGAAGCTTTGTCTTTATCGAGCGACACGCTATAGACAGTAAAACCATTTCCTCCTTTAAATTTAGAGGCTTTATATTTTTGGTAGGCCGTTACTACATTTGGATTTTCACGACGGCAAGGGCCACACCAGGAAGCCCAAAAATCGATAAGTACCATTTTACCCTTAAGGCTGGAAAGAGCGATTTCTTTTCCTTCCGGCGACTGAAATTTCAATTCAGGAGCTTTGTTTCCGATGTTCAAACCTACAACGGCTGAACCGTTATCAGCAGGACGTGTAAATGCGAAAACAGAGAGTAGAATTACTGAGGCGAAAATAATTTTCTTCATTTGGATATGTTTTTTTGGACGGCACGAATTCTCAAGAATCCTGCCAGAAGTCAGGCAAATATAACGAAAAACAGGGTGAAAAGTTTGCCCTTCCACCCTGTTTATCTGAAATATCCTCAGAAAACGCTTTAAACGCGCGTTATCTTCGCTCCAATCGCATTTAATCGCTCGTCGATTCGCTGATAACCACGATCAATTTGTTCGATGTTGTGAATAATACTCTTTCCTTTAGCCGACATAGCTGCAATCAACAAGGCTACTCCGGCACGAATATCCGGCGAAGTCATCGATATCGCTCTAAGAGGAACTTTTCGGTTCAGTCCGATCACGGTGGCACGATGCGGATCACAAAGAATGATCTGTGCACCCATATCAATGAGTTTATCGACGAAGAACAAACGGCTTTCGAACATCTTCTGGTGGATGAGAACCGTTCCGTTCGCTTGTGTAGCAGTTACGAGAATGACACTCAACAAATCGGGCGTAAAGCCCGGCCAGATTGCATCCGCCACTGTGAGAATTGAACCATCGATAAACGATTCGATTTCGTAGCTCTCCTGACGAGGAATGAAAAGATCATCTCCGCGCAATTCCATCTGAATACCTAGACGCTTAAAGACATCAGGAATAACACCCAAATGAGGATAGCCAACTTCTTTAATGGTGATTTCCGATTTCGTCATTGCAGCCAGACCGATGAACGATCCGATTTCAATCATATCGGGAAGGAGTTTATGCTCTGTTCCTTTGAGAGAAGTTACTCCTTCGATATTGAGAAGATTAGAACCGATGCCTGTAATTTTTGCACCCATTCGGTTCAGCATATTGCAGAGCTGCTGAATGTATGGTTCACAGGCTGCATTGTAAATCGTTGTTGTGCCTTCGGCAAGAACAGCGGCCATGATGATGTTCGCCGTTCCTGTTACCGATGCTTCGTCGAGCAACATGTAACAACCCTTCAGTTTCTTCGCCTCTACATTGTAAAAACTATCCTGCTCGTTGTAGTCGAACGTTGCACCCAGGCTTTGAAAACCGATGAAGTGCGTATCGAGACGACGACGACCGATTTTATCACCGCCCGGCTTAGGAATGCGGGCTTTTCCGAAACGAGCCAGCAGTGGTCCGACAATCATTATCGAGCCGCGCAATGCAGAAGCTTGTTTCTTGAATTCTTCCGTTTGCAAATAATCGATATTGATATTTTTTGCATGGAAAGTAAACTCCCCTTTAAGAACGCCCGTCTGTTCGACCTGCACTCCTAAATGCTGCAATAATTCAATCAGCTTATTTACATCACGGATATCCGGAATATTGCGGATAACAACTTTATCGGGAGTGAGGAGTACTGCACAAAGTATTTGCAATGCTTCATTTTTCGCGCCCTGAGGAACGAGTTCCCCTTTCAATTCGAGTCCACCTGTTACTTCAAAACTATTCATAAGATCTTGCTTTTGCCGTCTGTTTAAAGGCATAACGAAGGAAAAACACTTACGTGAATCTTCTATAGACAGGTATCGAAAGTTTTGAACACGAAGAATGTAATAAGACCAAATGTGCCTGACTAAATTTCATTGCAATAAGGATATTAAAAGTCCCTGCTTTTATTGGATGCAAAAGAGAAAATCGTGCTTCATCTTTGCATTGTTAAATCAAACACATGAAAAATATAACTCTCATCCTACTTCTCTTGCTGGCCGAACTAAATCTGCCGGCTCAAAATACCGGTTCTCATCAGCCTCAGGCTCCGCCAACGCAGCCAAATGGCTTTTCCCGCGGTATGTTTGTCGACTGTTCCGCCGACATCATCAGTGATATGTACGGAGGAAATGTACTAGGCTTGTTTCAGGAATTGAAGCAATATATTCACGACAATTACATCAGCTTTATTGCACTGAGTGGTTTGGATCATTCCGCTGTGATTGGCAATCCGACTCTGGAACCAACACTCCGGGTCTTTCTTTCGAATCTGAGACAAAACTTCCCCGACCTCCGCATTGCTGCCGTCGGTAGTTCGGAAGGCTTTTTCAGCACATCACGCTATTTGAGGGCAAACGATTACTTCAGTCGAAACTGCTTCCCCGGTGCATACGGAATGACTTTGAGTCAGGCCGATTCAATCATTAACAACAATGCACAAATGAGGAATCTGAAACGAACGGAGCTATGCAAGTTCTTTCTTCGTGCAGCCGGACTGAACAGATGCAAAAACGAACGTGTGAGTGATCGTTGCAAAGCTGCATTTGACGTGCTCTACCTCGACTATCCCTATTGGAAAGACGCAGGAACCGCATCACTTTCCGACATGCAGGCCGAGTTTGAAAATTACACGTCGATTTTAAAATCATGCAGATGCTAAAATGCAATTTCAGCTGCATCACTTCTGTCGAAAGCACTTTTCAGCCCACCGATTATTATCGCTTACTGGGATGGACGGCGACAGATCAGATCACTTCGGCAGATCCGTTGATCGATCGCATGATGATTCCTGCATACAGCTCCGATCCGTCAAACGGTTTCGATATATCGTGTCGCAATGCACATTTGCTTTCCGATCGTTTCACCAAAAACGGCACCACATTCTACATCGGCCTGAGTGCACAGAGCGCGAATTACAGCTATTGTAATTCGAGCGATATTCCGCAGAATCATCTTGGCGAATATCTGGACGGAAGCGCGACTACCTCGGGGAATATGTATTCGGTGGAAAAGAATTATGTCGACAAGCTGAACAACCCTTCTTACTTCTGCGCAGACTGCAGCTGCTACTCGTATAACGACAATCAATACTCTACCACCAATCTGCCTGCGAATCGCTGTACGGGGTCGCTATGGTACACGTACACGATGTTGCGCGATCATTCAATCAGTCGTCAGATCCGGAACTTGAACCCAATGACTATCGTGCCCGATGCAATTGGGAGAATAAATGTCAGAATAAAAGAAGACGAATTACTCTCGAGCATATTGCTCTATGATGTTTCAGGAAGGATTATTCGAAAAGCGGAAAATATAAATCAAGCTTCATTCGACCTCATCACAGAAGAGCTGAGTCCGGGAATTTATTTCCTTCAGGCAATCACTACACAAAACAGAAAGTTCAACAGGTCCCTGCCTGTTCCCTATAGATGATTCCCGTAAGAATCAACCTTGCAACCCAACTTATGTTCCTTAGCTTAATCCTTGCCGGGTGTTGAGCGGGAGCATGAGGGGGCGAGGCTTTTCTATTCAATTCAAAATTCAAAATTCTGAATTCTGAATTCCAAATTTTGAATTCCAAATCAATAATACTTCACCGCCTGCTCCTCCGCACTCAAAACTTTCTCTTTCGACTTTTCATCGCGGAGAATACGTGAGTGGAGAGTGATCTTGTTATCAAAAAGGAAGCGGAAGAATAATTTCACCCACGAGTTGTGAGATTTCAGATTGTCGTAATACGCAGGAGCCTGACGTTTAAGTTCCGGTAATTTATTCCACGGAACAGAAGGGAAATCGTGATGTTCGTTATGGTAGCCAACGTTGAATGAAAGAGTGTTGAGCCAACCATAGTAAGAATATGTTTCCTGATTTTGGTCGAGCACCAGATAATGCTCCTGAATCCAGCGAGCGCCAAGCGGATGAAGACCTACAGAGAAGAAGAAACTCAATGCCATGTAGGCAAGTGCTTTCCAACCGAAGAAATAAACGATAAGAAAATCGAATGTGAACTGAATAATCCAATTGGCAACAATCCAGCTGTCAACCGGCTTAATATATTTTAAACGGAAAGTTCGTTTCAATTGAATGAACGGGAAGAATAAAAGCCAAAGTGCTTTGCTGAAAAAATTATTTCCCAAATAACGAGCTTCCCAGAAATCAGGAAGATCGGCATCCAGATCGTGATTACCCTGATGCACGTGATGCATACGATGATAACGAGTGAAGGAAATTGCACTTGGAAGAATGTGTGGAAGGTTCGCAGTAATTGAAGCCAGGTAATTCGGCACTTTCCCTCTAAAAAGAAGATTGTGCGAGCACTCGTGAATCATCACAAACAGAGAGTGATTTGCAAAAGCACCGACAGTATAAGCAACTAAGAAAACAAGCCACCATGAACTGTCTTTAAGCAAGTAAGAAATGATAACCATTCCGGCAACGATTCCAACAAGAGGAACGATTGTCATCGGGTTTTTGGTAATCAACTCTCTTACCTTGGGATATTGCTGGAGAATTTGTTTGGTTCGGCCTTTGTGAGGTTCCGGTTCGGAGGAGTAACGAAATGAATTTTTGCTCATTGTCTATTCGAGTGTAATGACTGAATTACTTCTTTCTGCGTTTATTGTTATTGTTATTCTTGTTATTGTTATTGCTGCGCATTTTACTTTTTACAGCATTGTCGCGTTGCTTTTCTTTACTCAGCGCAAGAATTTCTGCAGTATGATTCAGTCGTACCGATTCGTGTAATTTAACTTTACCGGTAGAAAGCTCATCCATGTGCTTAAAGATCGTTGTATCATCAACTGTATCTTTATTCCATGTCAGATATGACATCTTCATAAAGTTCGCCAGGTTCTGAGTGATCTGATCCTTATTTGGGCTGTCTTCCAACTCAGAAATTTTACGGATCATATCTTCCATCGCCTTGCCATAATATTTATAACGAATATCGCTGGTAGGATAAGGAATTCTGTTTGGCTTAGCTTGAATAGCTGCACGCTCAGGCATTGGATACGGACTATCAACGTCCAGATTAAAATCAGCCATGATGTGCAGGTGATCCCAAAGCTTTTGCTTGTAATCAGTGATCTCACGAACCTGAGGGTTGAGTAAGCCCATCACGGAAACGATCGTGTTGGCTGCCTTAGTACGCTTCTCGCGATCTTCCATTAAAAGTGCAGCTTCCACCATTTTCTGGACTCCACGTCCGTACTCAGGTACGAGCAAAAGACTGCGTTGAGTATTGTATTCGAGATTTTCAATTGTAGCAGAATGTGCGATCTCTGCAGCCTGCTTTTTTGGTTTAACTGCCATGTAAATAATTTTGGATTTTGCGGATGCTGTAAAATGCGAAATGCTCCGCTAAGCCGTTTTAAACGGTATTGATGCAAATATATCGAATCTAACGTTATCAGCCAACAATCCGGAGCTTTGCAAACCTCAAAAGAAGCTGTTTGTTGCCAAAACCCTCAAAAAAGACTGTTGCTTTTAGATCGCCGGGATTTCCTTCGACTAAAACGACCTTGCCTAGCCCGAATTTTGAGTGTTCTACTTCCATTCCGACTTGGATTCCGGCGGTATCGCTTGCTTCAAAATTCGAAGGGGCAGACTGGGTAACCTTTTTAAGATTCTTTGGCACATTCATTTTCTGCTGAATATTACTCAGCGTATTAGTTGGTGCCGGACGATCCCATCGATCGAAAGGCATTTCATCAAAAACGAAATTACTCTTCTGCTGACGAGGGCTCGTGTCCTCTATAAATTCCGGATCTATTTCTTCTATAAAACGACTGGGTTCGCAATTAATCAGATTGCCCCACTTGTAACGAGAATTCGCGTAACTGATAAACAATTTCTTCTCAGCACGAGTAATAGCAACATAAAACAAACGACGTTCTTCTTCCAAATCCTCACGAGAATCCATCGACATTTGCGAAGGGAACAAATTCTCTTCGAGCCCGACAACAAACACCGTCGGAAATTCAAGTCCTTTCGCAGCGTGAATCGTCATCAACGAAACTTTATCGTTATCTCCATCCTCATCGTCGTCAGCATCCGTTAACAATGCAATATCCTGCATGTACTGATCCAATGTTCTTACTGCATCCGGATCCTGATTCAATTCTTCGTCGCCGGCCGGAGTTATACTTCTGCCTGTTTCAACAAACTCTTTTATACCATTGAGCAATTCCTGAACGTTCTCGTAACGACTCAAACCTTCCGGCGTTTTATCCTGATACAATTCGCGCAGTAATCCGGTTGATGTGGCAATCGTTGTTGCCAGATCAAACGCATTATCAATTTTCAGCTTCACTTTGAAACTGCGAATCATGGTCGCAAAATCGTTTAATCGACCAAGTGTCCCTGAGTTAAATGCACACGGATTTACATGTGGATTTTCGATCAGTTGCCACAAACTTTTTTCGTTTTCAGCGCCTGTAACGGTAAGTTTTTCAACCGTAGTTTTACCGATACCACGAGCAGGCACGTTGATAATTCGCTTAAATGCTTCTTCATCGTCATGATTGATCACCAGACGGAAATAAGCAAGCAAGTCTTTTATTTCTTTTCGTTTATAGAATGAAAGTCCGCCATAAATCCGATAGGCAATTCCCATCTTCCGTAAGGCCTCCTCCATTGAACGTGACTGAGCGTTTGTACGATAAAGAATAGCGAAGTCTTTATTATGAAACTGAAAATTCATTTTTCGTTTCGAAGATGGCATTGGCCACCATCACTCCTTCTTCGTTATCACTCAGCGCACGCATCAGCTTAATTTTTCGCCATGGTCGTTGTCCGTCCATACGTCTTTCTTCAGCTGATTTTTATTTTTTTCGATCACACTATTAGCAGCATGAACGATGTTTTTTGTTGAACGATAATTCTGCTCCAGTTTGAAAACCTGTAAATCAGGGTAATCACGTTGAAGAGAAAGAATATTTTGAATATTAGCTCCGCGGAAAGCATAGATCGATTGTGCATCGTCGCCAACTACACAAATATTTTCGTGAGCAGCCGCCAGTTTTTTGATGATGGCATACTGAGCATAATTCGTATCCTGAAACTCATCAACTAATATGTACTTGAATTTATGCTGATACTTGTGAAGCAGATCAGGATAACGCGTAAGCAGCACATACATATTGAAAAGCAAATCATCGAAATCCATTCCCGATGCTTTGAAACAGCGCTTTGCATAAATTTCATAGAGCTGCCCGATTTTTGGTCGGCCCGACGAATGATCATCGCTCACAAAATGCACGTTGGCCTGATATTCCTGCCATGAGTACAAATTATTCTTAGCTGCTGAAATACGATTCAGCACAACATCCGGTTTGTAGATTTTATCGTCGAGACCTTGTTCCCGAATAATATCTTTCAGGAGCGATTTTGAATCGTCGGTATCGTAAATAGTAAAGTTCGACGGGTAACCCAACTTTTCCGATTCGATGCGAAGGATTTTCGCGAAGACAAGGTGGGCGATTCGATAAGTAAGCACACGCGTTTTACCCGACCCTGCGCCGGCAATAATCATGACCGGCCCATTCGCATGGACGACAGCAGCCTTTTGGGCGTCATTCAATTCTTCGAGATAATTCTCTTTCATTCGGATTAATGGGGAAAGCCACAAAAAAACCGGTTTTCCCGGTCCTGAGTCTTCAAAAATACCAACAAAAAAGGTCGATTTTCCATTTTTTTGAAATTCTTATCAAAACGATGAGTTTTTTAAGCGGATTAATGGCATCAGGCTTTGATTGTTAAGCAGAAAAGTGCATCTTTGCGTCCCTTTTTAAAACGGCATAGGAGAATGCCACTCCGCTTAGGTCAGCGGAAAAGGGAAGATAACCATCAAAAAGATAGAAAAATGTCAGTAAAAATCAGATTATCACGTCATGGTAAAAAGCACAACGCTTATTATCATATTGTGGTAGCAGATGCTCGTGCTCCAAGGGATGGTAAGTTCATCGAAGTTATCGGTAACTACAACCCAAACACGAACCCTGCGACCATTGAATTAAACAACGACAAAGCCTTATCATGGCTTGTAAAAGGTGCTCAGCCAACTGACACTTGTCGTGCAATTCTTTCTTACAAAGGAGTTCTGTTCAGAAACCACCTTGCAAAAGGCGTTCTGAAAGGAGTAATTACTCAAGAGCAGGCAGATGCTAAATACACTGCTTGGTTAGAGTCGAAATCCGGTAAGATCGAAGAGAAAAAGAAGCGTCTCTCTACTTCTGCTGAGAAGGAAAAAGAAGCACGTCTTGCTGAAGAAACAAAACGTAAAGAAGCAATTGCTGAAGCCGTTCGCGCGAAGAATACTCCTCCGCCGGTTGAAGAAGCAGCTCCTGAGGCTCCTGCAGCTGAAGGCGAAGCTGAAGCTCCTGCAGAAGCATAAGCTTTCTTCACTAAAGCATAAAAATCCGCTCTGTTTGATCAGGGCGGATTTTTTTATTTTTGAGCGATTGTAGAATGCCATTTCCAGAAGGCAAATACACCAAATGATAGCATAGCCGTGAAAACACTTTCCAAAGAAGATCTGACCCGAATAGGTGTGATAAATAAATCGCACGGCTACAAAGGCGTGGTGCATTGCATTACCGATTTGTCGAGTCCTACAGCTCTGAAAAAAGCCAAATACCTTTTCATACTCATCAATGGCTTGCCCGTTCCTTTTTTAGTAGAAGACATGCAGGTTTACGGAAATGAATTTCATGCAAAGCTGGAAGATGTAAACAGTGATGCTGATGCGAAGAAGATCACCGGACTCGATATTTATGCTTTAAAGATTAAGGAGAAGAAAAAAAGTCGGTTTCTGACCTGGACCGATTTAGCCGGATTCACAGCCGAAGATGAAAATTACGGAGAATTAAGCGAAATCGTTGAGGTAGCTGAATACCCTATGCAGTACATCGCCCGATGTATCGTCGGCGAACGTGAAGTGCTTTTCCCACTCAATGAAGATGTGATCCTCGACATCGACGAAGAAAATAAACGCATTTATCTCAACCTCCCTGAAGGCCTTTTGGATATCTATTTGGGTGATTCGGGTGAAGAGGAAAAGGACGCAGACGAAGAGGAAGAATAAGCAAAATGACTTTGTGATATTATAGAAAAGAAAACCATCTCTAAGCCCTATTTTAACAACTGAACCCGGTTTTGAATTTGGAACGATAAGGAATTCGGGCGATCCTTAAATTGGCAGTTATTTTTCGTACGATGAATATTGATAGATAATTACTACCTTAGGGTATCCAAATGTATGAGCGACACCACTTTTCGTTTCCGTCAGTTCACTGTTCATCAGGACAAGTGTGCAATGAAGGTAGGCACCGATGCTGTCCTGTTGGGCTCATGGGTTGATCCCGGAGTTGCAAAAAAAATTCTCGATATCGGTACGGGCACAGGCTTGATTGCGTTGATGATTGCACAAAAATCAAATGCAGAAATCGATGCGATCGACATCGACGAAAAGGCTTTTGAGCAGGCAAAAGAGAACTTCCGCATTTCTCCGTGGTTTTACAGACTGAATCCAATTCATCAATCGTTTCAGCAATTTGCAAATGAAACAACGGCGCAGTATGATTTGATAGTTTCCAATCCGCCGTTCTTCGCCCATGCATCAAAACCCAACGAAGAATCGAGACTCAACGCACGACACACCGATTCACTGACTTTTGATGAATTGTTAGATGGAGTGAGAAAATTACTGCAGCCATATGGCGATTTCATTCTCATTCTTCCTTGTAAAGAAGGAATGGAATTCATGGATAAGGCGCAGAGAAAAGGTTTGTTCTGCCATCATCTTGTTCGCATAAAGACGAGAGCCGACAAGCAGGAGAAACGACTAATCATGAAATTCGGCTATCGCTTCAGCACTCTTACAGAAGAGGAAATTGTTATTCAGGAAGAAGACGGATCCTTTACGAAAGAGTACGTAGCGCTAACACGCGAATATTACATTCAGCTTAAATCAGCTCCGTCTGTTTTTCCTTAAAGTTAACACCATAATTCGCCAACTCTTTCAGCACCGGTTCATAGATTGAATGATGCGTTGGAATTTGAACACCCGTTAGATTTATTTTCTTATTCAGAATTAAACGCGCTGCAATTGCTGCAGGTAGTCCGACCGTTTTTGCCATTGCCGTATAAACAGAGTTCTCACCTTCTACTACCAGTGAAGACGAATGCAGGATTCTCTTCCCTCCTTTTGTATACTCAAACAAGTGTTGCATGACAATCATATCCTTGTCAGTTTCGCGCAACTTCCATTTTTGTTCGAGTAAGTGCTGAAGAATTTGTGCCGGTGTAGAATCGGGCAGGTTTATTTTTTCATCGCTCAGTATTCCTGTCCATTTCACCATTTCAATTTCCGGTGAATTAACATTCGTTTGCATAAAATCAGCAACACGCTCAGCTGTATTTTTTCCTTTTGCAGATGACGGAAGAAAAGCTTCGACTAATTGTGCGTAAGTCAAAGAAGAAGATCCTTCGGCGATATATGTATCGTCGGTTAGGCCTAATTGCACAAAAACATTCCATGCAAGACAATAACCTTGCTGACGAAGCGTACCACGTACCATGGTCGGAATATTCTCAAGTCCGTAATGCTTGCGGTAAGAAAGAGAGTCGCGGTTCGCATAGCCATCGTAGCTCGCGTGTCCATCGACATGAATTAATTCAGCCGAAGAAAACAAACGATTATAAGGAATGTATTTGTATTGTCCGTTTTCGATATAGCGTGCAGTACCTTGTCCGGCGAGAATTACATTGCGAGGATTCCAGGAAAATTTATATCCCCACGGATTGTCGTTCGATTCAGGAGCAACCAATCCACCGGTAAATGATTTGAAAGAAGTAATCGTTCCGCCTGCATTTTTACCTCATCGATAATTTGCATGGCGCTCATATGATCGATACCCGGATCGAGACCACACTCATTCAGGAGAATGATACCTGCGCGATTTGCGTCCTCGTGCAATTCCATCATTTCGGCAGAAACGTAAGACGCAGTGACCAGATTTTTCTTTTGAGCCAAGCATTCTTTTGCAACAGGCAAGTGCATGTGAGCCGGTAAAAGAGAGATCACCAGATCAGCTTCCGACACATGCTTTTTACGGTCGGCTTCACTTTGAATATCGAAGCGGATTGCCCGGGCAGCCGGATGACCGCCTGTTTTACTTTTTGCATTTTCTTCAGAAACATCGCCAACTGTCAATGTCCAGTTTTCGGCTTGAGCATGTTGAAGCAAGTATTGAATAAGATTGGATGACGAGCGTCCGGCACCGATTAAGAGCAAATTCCGCATAGAAACTGAAATATCGTGCGAATATAGGCCATTCCTCGTTGATTTTATTAATCAACCAACGATTAGGTTGGGGGACGCCGTTTCATCATTTTTGGATATTTTGAAGTCAGATTTGGGACGACTTTATAATGAACAATTTAATGGTGGAGACTATAGATCCGAAGCCGGCGTACCGGCTTCCGGGGCAAGGATTTTTTACTATTTTTGCGCCGTTTGGCATGCTTTTAGTTAAGGAGCACGACAAAATTTTATTCCGAAAAAAAAAACAAACCCTACCCATTATGAAAAAAATAGTCTACTTACTGAGCCTCGCTCTTTTCATGACTGCAGCAGCGGTGGCCCAATCAAACAATGCAATTCTCTTCACGGAAAACGGAGAGAAGTTTCAGGTTATCCTCAATGGCGTTCTTCAGAATGCAAGTCCGGAAACGAATGTGAAAATGACCGGCCTCATTGCTGACCATTACAAATGCAGAATTCTTTTCGCCGATGCCAAGCTCGGCTTCGTTGACTTCAACATGTACTTTACTGAAATGGGTTCAGAGGTTACATGGAACATCAAACAAAACAAAAAAGGTGAGTATGTAACTCGCGGAGTAAGTTCAGTTCCAATCGCACAAGCTCCACCTTCACAACCGACACAAACAGTGGTTGTTTATTCTGCTACACCGGTAGCAGTTGCAGTTCCTCCAAGCGGAACAACAACTACAACTACGGTTCACCAAACTCAGACTACGACTTCAGGCGGATCAAGCGATGATGTCAATCTGAATATCGGAATGAATGTAGGAGGCGACGGTGGAAACATCAGTATTCACGCTTCAGGCATGGATGGTGATATGGGTTCAGAATCTTCAAGTACAACAACTACTACAACTTCTCATACAGTTACAACTACTAGCAGCAGCAGCGGAACAGTGGTATCGAACACACCTCCTCCATCGCAACCTGCAACCATAGTTTATGTAACAGGCTACAATGGTCCAATCGGCTGCCCTGTTCCAATGAATGGCGGCGACTTCGAGCAAATGAAGGAGACTATTCGTTCAAAAGATTTCGAAAACACAAAGCTTACAATTGCTAAGCAGGTTCTTCAAAACAACTGCTTAACTGCACAACAAGTGAAAGAAGTAATGGGCTTGTTTGATTTCGAAAACACAAAATTAGAGTATGCAAAATACGCCTACGATCATACATACGACAAAGGCAATTACTACAAAGTGAACGATGCATTCGAATTTGAAAGTTCAACAGAATCGCTTACCAATTATATATCGACAAGAAAATAATCGACCAGAGCTCCTTCGGGGGCTCTTTTTTTTATAGCCTCTTTGTTTTAAAATCTGAAACAGGAGACAACAAACCAAATTCTGATCGTAAAGGAAACGATTCAGAAAAACAAAAAGAGTAACACAATGAATAAAACATTCTTATCGATTGGTGCCATGCTGGGCGGACTGGGAGTAATTATCGGAGCAATGGCCGCACATCAGTTACGTGATAAAATTTCGCCACGCAGTATGGAAGTATTTGAAAAAGGAGTCCACTTTCAATTCTTTCATGCATTGGCATTATTGGCAGTTGGAATTCTTGCAGAGAAGTACACTAACTCCTACATCAATTATGCAGGTTGGTTCTTCTTAACAGGAGTGATCTTTTTTTCGGGATCGCTTTATATTCTATCGACGATGGAATTGACCGGCCTGACATCGATTCAAAAAATTATCGGGCCTATTACACCCATTGGCGGTTTATCTTTTATTGCCGGTTGGTTATTTCTTTATTTAGGAATCAGAAAATCATAATACACACATGAAAATAATTCACATGGCACTCATTGCTGTGATCACGATGACAGCATGCAAATCGACTAAAAAAGCGACTGAGGGAAGCTCGACAGCAAAAAGCGAAACTGAGGCACAATTAGGCTCCGCTCCGATCGCAGACTCATTAAAAGCCGATTTATACCGGCTTACAGTATCTTTTTACTCGATTGGTTCGGGTACGGAGAATGAGTTTATCACCGGATTTGAGGATAAAATTGGATCATTCGCAGGAAAAGTGGGAAAAAACATTGATTATGAAAAATCACACTGGGGCCGGGAGGGTGAGACCGATTTCTGCCTCCGCCTTACCGAACTATCGAAGGCTGAGCAAGATGAATTTATTACCATGACCCGAAATTACCTGAAAGACGCAAAATGGGTTCATATTAATGAAAATCAGCTTTGTCGACATAAAGGCAAGCGCTAAAATCATGGCAATTTGACAAATTTTCATTTTCTTTGTGCTGCCTAAAAAAACCCTTTCCCATGAACGAATTCGGCCTTAAAGCCAAGGATGCAACCATTGCTGACCTGGGTCTCAAACATGTTGCAGATGCATACTGGAATCTTAATCCTGCAGAATTAGTTGAAGAAACAATTCTTTGCGGAGAAGGAATGCTTACCGACACCGGAGCATTAGCAGTTGATACAGGTAAATTTACCGGACGCTCACCAAAAGACAAGTTCATTGTTTGTGATGATCTGACTGAGAAATCAGTTTGGTGGGGTGATATCAACATCAAATTTGATCCTGCAAAATTCGATCGTTTATATGATCGCGTTTGCGGATATCTTCAAAGTAAAACTATTTATGTACGCGATGCCTATGCATGCGCGGACCCGAAACATCGTCTCAACATTCGTGTTGTAACTGAGTCGGCTTGGCAGAAT